>CAYQAY010000047.1:0-37215 GCA_964415585.1 uncultured Reyranella sp. | reverse complement strand
CCACGAACACCGAGGGCATCACCAGCGAGGTCGAGATCGTGGTCAGGTCCTTCAGTGGATCGAAGGGCAGCGCCTGCATCGAGGGCAGGATGGTGATGGCGGCGTTGCCAGACCACATCAGCGTGTAGCCGTCGGGCGCCGCCTTGGCGACGCGGTCGACGCCGATCGCGCCCGAGTTGCCGGTGACGTTCTCGACGACGACGGGCTGGCCCCACGCCTCGGAGAACTTCTGCGCGAACATGCGCGCCGTGACGTCGGTGGCGCTGCCGGCGGTGAAGCCGACCACGAGCTTGACGGGCTTCTCGGGCCAGTTGGTCTGCGCGACGGCGGAGTGCGCGATGCCGAACGCGAGCAGGCTTGCCGCGGCGGCGCGGATCAGTGAACGCATTGTTGCTTCCTCCCAGCGCTCTACGGCGCGATCAGGGGAGGCTATGGTCAAGGTATACTTGCCGCAACCTGTCTATCAGCCTTTGAATTCATCTCGTACTGACTGGCGGAAGCCCTCCAAATGGATAAGCTAATAAGCTTGAACTAACGCCGGATCTCTTGCTCTACGACGTCTTTATTTGCCATGCGAGCGAGGACAAAGATGACTTTGTTCGTCCTCTCGCTGAAGCACTGCGAGCGCATCATATCGAGGTCTGGTATGATGAGTTTTCGTTGCGCGTGGGCGATAGTCTCAGACAGGCGATTGATCGAGGACTGTCGAACTCACGATTTGGCATCGTCGTCCTAAGTCCAGCGTTCTTTCGAAAGCGATGGACCCAACGCGAGCTTAATGGCTTGGTCGCGCGCGAAATGCACGAAGGCCGCGAGCTCGTCTTGCCGATCTGGCACGGAACGAGCCAGGAGGAAATCCTCAAGCACTCGCCACCGCTTGCAGATGCCTACGCTGTAAGTTCTGCCGACAGCATTGACAGCGTCGTGCAGCAGTTGCTTCGAAGACTGCGACCCGAAGAAAGCCCTCTAATTGTTGCACGTGAATTCCTGATGAGGCGAGGTGTGACACCGCCCATCGTTACGGATGAGTGGTGGCTTGATGTTGTCGAATTCAAAGAGGGAGAGCTGCGAGATCCAGACCTGAATGTTGGTCACAGATGGATATTCCCCTTACCCTTCGGTCCATACGAGCGTGGCAAGGAGCGAGGAGTCAACATCGCATGGACGGCCCTGCAGCTCGACTGGATGCATGAGGGTATGGAGCAGAAGTACTGCCAGCTGACACGTCCGGATCGCCTACACGAGTATCTTCGAAAATGGCCTGGCCTGCTTGAATGTTGCCGCACCAACGCCAGCGTCCTTGCTGTATATGCGCCGCAGCTCACCATAAGAGGTTTCGACGACGGGTTGAGCGACGTGTTCGATGATCTCTTGAAACTGAGCTATAGGGATTCGCTCCACTTCTTTTCATATGACAGCCCCGACACCGTCGATGGCAGTACTCCACTATGTGGCGAGGGAGTAGCTTGGAGGCATGATGCGTTTGGCAACTATACCGATGGCGAGCTAGCTAGCTCGTTCACCAATGCGCACACCCTTCACTATAGTCGGACAGTACACGATGCATTTGCATGCCTTGTCTGGTTGCTAACCGACGAGGCGAATTGGCTTCCGACAGCCCACAGAGACCGGCTAACAAACGGTCTGCGGACGGCCACATATTGGTGGTTTCATGCTTCAAGATTGGTTGGTCGCAACACCGGCTTTCGCGATGCCGTTTGGAAAGGCAGAAAACGTACATTTCGATTTACCAATGAGGTTCGGGCGGACCTTGCAGGACTAATCACGGCCGCATTGAGTGAACTTGGAATTTCAGAGAACGTAGCGACCATCTCCCAGCGCTTCATCGGAAGCGGGTTTGTTGAGGGCTATTATGACGAGCAGGAGAAAATCCAAGAACGAAGATCGCGGACACAGAAGCCCGCTCGTACGCGAGCTAAGCGAAGCAAGTAGAGAAAGATCGCCCCTCTATTCGATAAGGTTCGCTCTCGCTGCTAAGCGATCTAGCCAATACGTCGCTTCGGCGTTCCCTGCCTGAGTACGGCTGCGCGCTTCGCCAGTTCCTTCTGCTCCAAGCTCAAAACGAACGCTTGGTAAATAAAGCTCTCCATTATCGAGAACATCGTATCGAGTTCCGATTCGGTAGGCTGCCATCCACGATGAGCAGCGGCGCTACCCGCATTCGTCAGCGCGTCAAGGGCATCCCTTTGGGTGCTACTAATGTTGCCTTGAATTACGAGTTGTTCGAGCTTTTTCTTAAATGAAAGCTCAGTGTCGATGCCCAGCGCCTCAGTGGCCGCGTCGAAGACGGTACGCAAGGCGATTGCGGCTACGATTGGCAAGTTAGCGTTCAGCGCCCCATAGGCTTCATCAAGAAGATGTTCCATGATTGGACTGTATGATGCATGGCCGCTCGCCCAGTCAGGTCGAGGGCGTTTACTGATAGAAGGAAAGTACCGGATCGTCTCCACATACTCCTCGACAGGCTCGCCCGTTGCCTCGTCATAGCCTTGGTCAACGTCTTCCGAGTTCGTGGAGACCGTCTGGAAATGTGTGTGCCCGCAGCCACGACACTTCAGAATGCGATAGAGCGTGTTAGCGTCGTATGCTTCGGAGTTAAATGTTTCCGAATGCTCAGCAACAACATCTGCCTCTCGATCGCCATTGCACTTTGGGCAATGCGCCAATGTGGTCTTTGTTCTGCTGATCATACGCAGGGCCGGCTCATCGACTTTCGAGTTTAGCAGGTATCTTCAGTAGATCATCGACCCGTCGCAGATCGTCATGATGAAGCAATAACACGCCGCTCGACGAAGCCATCTGACTAGCTGCGGGGGTGTATCGCTGGTTCGAGACAACGGCGGCACTGGTTGCGGCTTCATATGTTCTGCCTGTAGCAACCTCTTGCACTGCCTTTAGGCCGACCGCCTTAGAATACATCTTACATTGCAGCACCAGGCGATGGCCGCCCTTCTCCGCCACTACATCGACGCCGAAGTCACGCGAACCTGTGGTGACACGAGCCTCCCAACCGGCCTCTCGCAAGAGGTCGGCGCAGAAATGCTCGTATTCCCGTGGGCTCATACTCTCCGCAAAGGCCAAACCCTTCATGATGTCGCTTTCATTCGCGACCACCTCTCTCTCAACAAAATAGGCAATCTCTGAGGAGAATTTCGAGAGGGCTGTCTTTTCCTTTTCGTCCAGTTCTGGACGGATTTGCGTGCTCACGAAATGAGCGATCTCCTTGAGCCAAGGCTCGATGGCGGAATGGCCATAAGCGTCACGTTGGACGAGTTGTCGACGACGGCGAACAAGCGACAACATGTGCTTTTGGACAGCCGCTTGCGTCTTCTCTTCCAGTCTACGTTTTGGCCCTCGCAACGCCAGAGATGAGAAGAACCCGTCCAAAGAACGACCTGAAGCACTAAGCACGGCCTTCAGGACAATAACGACAACGATGAATCCCACGACGAGCAGGGCCAGCGTGCCTATCGAGCCCCAAGTCTCAGCCGAGAGAGAACCGAGAACGCCTAAACCCAGCGCTACCAAGATGGCAAAGCCAAGCGCGCTTTCACTTTTCCTAGAACGTCTTCTAGCCATCACGTGCCCCCGTCACGCTCAGAATATACATTCTGATGCCGTGCCTTGACATTCTATCGGCTATTTCCTATGTGCATTCCTGCCGGAACGTATTCCACGCGACAGCGTCATTCATCTTCCGGCATTGAATATACGGAGTCCGAAAATGCACGCTTCTGCCGCGCACGAAGTGTCCCCGACCAACGCCTCTTCCGTCACTGGAATCAAGGCGTTGCGGGGCGAAGCGCCGGACATCCGACCTCCGCGATTCGTGGAGGTCGCCATCCTTGCCGGCACGCTCGCCCTCCTCGCCGCCTGCACCTCCGGTCCGCCGCTCCAGGCGCCCGCGCCCGACGCGCCGATCTCGACGGTCCGCTATCAGTGCCAGCAGAACAATACGATGGTCGCCGACTACTACGACGGCACGTCGCGCGTCGGGCCGGACGGGCGGCCGATCCCCGGCGGGCGCGTGCTGCTGCAGTTGAGCGACGGCCGCAGGTTCAGCCTGCCGCAGACGTTGTCGGGCTCGGGCATCCGCTACGCCGATTCGAGCGAGAGCCTGGTTTTCTGGAGCAAGGGCGACACGGCCTTCGTCGAGGAAGGGCCGACCAAGGCCGTGACCTACCGGGACTGCGTCGCGGCGAAGCGCTGATCCGGAATTCTGAAATGTCGCTGTCCAGGCGACAGGAGGTGCGAGCGGTCGAAGCGAGATAGGTTCGGAAGATCAACGGGTTGCGGTGCGCTTCCCGGTCCGAAGGCGAACGCGTTCCGGAATTTTTATTTTTCGCCTTTCGTGCGACACGAGGTCTTCCGGACCGCGAGCCTCCGGCTCGCTCATGATCGAGAGCGCGCGGGACGCGCGCGGTCCAGATGAGCCTAACGCCGTCCCGCCAGCGCCCGGTTCTCGAGGCGGCTCAGGAGCCGGACCAGCGGCCAGAGGATCAGGAAGTAGATCACCGCGGCCATGACGATCGGGGTGGGGTTGTAGGTGACGCTCTGGGCCTGCCGCGCCTCGTAGAGCAGCTCGGGGACGGCGACCACGGAACCCAGCGAGGTGAGCTTCACCACCTCGAGCGTGTTGGAGAGGAGATCGGGCAGCACGTTGCGCACGGCCTGGGGCAGCACGACCCAGCGCATGGCCTGCAGGCGGCTGAGGCCGGTGGAGCGCGCCGCCTCGACCTGGCCGGCGGGCACCGACTCGATGCCGGCGCGGAAGATTTCGCCGTAGTACGAGCCGGTGTTGAGGAAGAAGGCGATCGCCACGCAGGCGAAGCCGCCCAGCTCCAGCCCGGCGAAGGGCAGGCCGGCGAAGAGGAGGACGAGCAGCACGAGCGGCGGAAAGGCGCGGAAGAAGTCGACCCAGGCCATCAGCGGCCAGCGCACCAGGGGATGTTTGACGGTGGCGAGCAGCGCCAGGATCAGGCCGCCCAGCAGGCCCAGGGGCACCACGATCAGCGACAGGAGGATCGTGTTCCCGAGGCCCGACAGCACGATCGGCCAGGCGGCCTTCATGATGTCGAGATTGAAGAAGGTCTCGATCATCGCTTCCACGCAAATTTGGTCTCGATCCAGCGTGCGGCGACGACGACGGGGAGGAAGAGAACGATGTAGGCCGCCGCGCCCATCATCAGCGGCGAGGGATTGTAGGAGTTGGACATCGCCGAGCTCGCCTGCCCCAGGATCTCGGTGACGGCCACGACGGTGCCGAGCGCGGTGCCCTTGGTGATGGCGATGGTGCGGTTGGTGAGCGGCGGGATGGTGAGGCGGAAGGCCTGCGGCAGAACGACGTTGAACAGGGTCTGGGCGAAGGAGAGCCCGGTCGAGCGCGAGGCCTCCCACTGGCCCCTGGGGATCGAGGTGATGCCGGCCCAGAAGATCTCCTCGGAGAAGGCCATGAGGACCAGCGCCAGAGAGAGCCAGGTCGAGACGAAACCCGAGGGTGCGGGCCCGGCATAGGGCAGGCCGAAATAGATCAGGACGATGACGACGAGCGGCGGCAGGGAACGGAAGAGATCGACGATGAATATGATCAGCCAGTTGAGCGGCCGGATGGCGAGCGCGCGCAGGAGAGCGAGCGCCAAGCCCGCCGCGAGGCCGGTGACCACGATCAGCAGCGCCAGTTCGATGGTCACCACCACGCCGGACAGGATGTCCGGCAGGTACTTCTCCATCACCTTCGCGTTGAAGAAGGTGTCGACGAACTTGTCCCAGCGACTCATCGCGTCACACAGCAGGCCTCATCCTGAGGAGCGCGCGCAGCGCGCGTCTCGAAGGATGGCATCACTGGTGCTGTATCCACCCTTCGAGACGGCCGCTCCGCGGCCTCCTCAGGGTGAGGTCGTTGGCCATCTCGCATCGTGCCTAGTGCCGCTGGATCTGGCCGATGAAGGCGCGGGTGCGCTCGTGGGCGGGGCTCTCGAAGATCGCGGCCGGCGGCCCCTGCTCGACGATCAGCCCGTCGTCCATGAAGACCACGCGGTCGGCGGCGTTTCTCGCAAAGCCCATCTCGTGGCTGACCACGATCATGGTCATGCCGCTCTCGCGCAGCGAGCGCATGACCTCGAGCACCGAGCCCACCAGCTCCGGGTCGAGCGCGCTGGTCGGTTCGTCGAACAGCATGACGCGCGGCTCCAGCGCGATCGAGCGCGCGATCGCCACGCGCTGCTGCTGGCCGCCCGAGAGCTGCCCCGGCGTGTGGCCGGCACGGTCCGCGAGGCCCACTCTTTCGAGCGCGGCGCGGCCCAGCGCATCGGCCTCGGCGCGCGACTTGCCCGCCACCTTGCGCAGCGCCAGGGTCACGTTGCCCAGCGCCGTCATGTGCGGATAGAGGTTGAAGGACTGGAACACCATGCCGATGCGCTGGCGGGCATGGTTGATGTCGGTCTTCGGGCTCAGCATGTCGATGCCGTCCACGACCACCGAGCCGGAGGACGGCTCCTCCAGCCGGTTGAGGCAGCGCAGCAGGGTCGACTTGCCCGAGCCCGACGGGCCGATGACGAAGACCAGCTCGCGCTCGTCCACCTCGAGGTCGACCCCCTTCAGCACGTGAAGGGGGCCGAAATGCTTGTGGATGCCGCGCGCCTCGACGATGTGCTTTTGCGTCATCGCCTCGGATCAGCCGCCACACTTCAGTTCGTGCGGCGTCGGGTCGTAGCCCGGCATGCCCGGCACGCCGTAGCCCGGCGTCACCACGACGGCGAGATCGTCGGGCTCGGGCTTCTTGTTGAACCACTTCTCGTAGAACCTGGCCATCGTGCCGTCCTTCTTCATGCAGTCGAGCGCGTCCTGCAGTTCGGCGCGAAGCTTCGGATTGTCCTTGGGCACGGGCGCCGCCCAGTGCGCGCGCGTCTCCTTGAGCTCGAGGTCGGCGACGAACTGCGGGTTCTTGGACGCCGCGTAGACGATCACGGTGTTGCCGCCGAGCGTCGCGTAGGCGCGGCCCGAGAGCACGGCCTGCACGGCATCGGGCTGGGTGTCGTAGACCTGGACGGCGAAGCCGTGCTCCTCGCCCATCTTCTTGGCGAGCGTCTCGTAGGGCGTGCCCTTGTTGACGGCGACGGACTTGCCCTTGAGGTCGGCCCAGCCCTTGATCGGCGCGCTGCCCTTCTTGATGCCGAACTGGAACGCGGTCCAGAGATAGCCCGCGGTGAACAGCATGTTCTCGGCGCGCTCCTTGGTCACCGTGGTCGGCGCGGCGATGAAGTCGTAGCGGCCGGCCTGCATGCCGGGGATCAGGGTCGAGAAGCTCACCGAGTCGATGGTGATCTCGCGACCCATGCGCCTGGCGACCTCGGTGAAGACGTCGATCTGGAAGCCCTCGGTGCCGCCGCCCAGCTTGGGCATGGCGTGCGGCGCGAAGGTGCCGTCGACGCCGGTGCGCAGCGGCGGCTTCTTGTCCTGGGCGAGTGCCGGCCCGGCGGCGATCAGCGCTGCGATGGCGAGCGCAGTGAAACGGCGTTTCATGATGTGGTCCTTCCCGATGAATCCCCAGGCCACGACGTTAGATCAGCCATTGTTGAATAGCAATTTAGAGGCCATGTTCGAGCCCATGCCCGACACCAGTTCCGACCGCATCCTCGTCATCAATCCCAACTCGACCGAAGCCGTCACCCGGGGCATCGACGCCGCGATGGAGCCGTTGCGCATCACGGGCGGCCCGGCGATCGAATGCGTCACGCTGAAGGACGGCCCGCCGGGCATCGAGAGCCAGGCGCACGCCGAGCAGGTCGTGCCGCTGGTCGGCGCGATGGTGAAGAAGCGCGACAACGACTGCTCGGCCTTCGTGATCGCCTGCTACTCCGATCCCGGCCTGCATGCCGCGCGCGAACTCACGACCAAGCCGGTCCTCGGCATCGCCGAGTGCGGCATCCTCACCGCGCTGACGCTCGGCCAGCGCTTCGGCGTGATCTCGATCCTGCGCAAGTCCATTCCGCGCCACCTGCGCTATGTCGGGCAGATGGGCCTCACCGACCGCATGGCGGGCGACCGCGCGATCGGGCTCGGCGTCGTCGAGCTCAGCGACGAGACGCGCACCTTCAGCCGCATGGCCGAGGTCGCCGCCGAGCTGCGCGACGAGGACGGCGCCGACGTGCTGGTCATGGGCTGCGCCGGCATGGCGCGTTACCGCGACCGCCTGCAGCGCCATGTCGGCCTGCCGGTGGTCGAGCCGTCGCAGGCCGCCGTCTCGATGGCGATCGGCCGCTCGCGGCTGGCCTGGGCGTAGCTACTCCGCCGCCTTCGGCTTGACGACAGGCGCCGCGGGGAACTCCATGCGGTCGTCGGTGCGGCAGTAGCGGTCGGCGAACATGCGGCCGACCGGGTGGTATCTGTCCATGTGGACGCGCATCGCCTTGGGGTCCCACAGCTCGTCGCGGATGTGGAAGCGCAGGCCCTCGCCGATCACGAGCTGGCGGTCGTCCTTCACGTTGATGACCTGCCAGGTCCTGCACTCCATCGACCACGGCGCGTCGGCCAGCCGCGGCACCTCGATGTCGACCGAGGGCGCGAGCTTGAGGCCGAGATAGTCGGCCTCGCCGACGCTCGGCGGGAAGTCGCCGCTCGAGTCGTGCATCGCGCGGGCCAGCGGCTCGTCGGTCAGGTTGACCACGAACCGGCCGGTCCGCTCGATGTTGGTCCAGGTGTCCTTGATCCGCCCGTCCGGCCGCTTGTTGATCGCGAACATGCAGAGCGGCGGGTCCTCGGCGAAGACGTTGAAGAAGCTGAAGGGTGCGGCATTGACGATGCCG
Organism: uncultured Reyranella sp.; assembly: GCA_964415585.1. Lineage (GTDB taxonomy): Bacteria > Pseudomonadota > Alphaproteobacteria > Reyranellales > Reyranellaceae > Reyranella. The sequence goes on along the minus strand of CAYQAY010000047.1, from coordinate 28,390 downwards.
CTGGGACCCAGCGTCGTCACCCAGGCGATCGGGCGCGGCAGCACGAAGGCGGTCAGGATCTTGTAGCGGTCGTGATGGTTGACGTCGGAAACGGCGTACTGCATGTCAGTTGCTCGGCTCCAGTTTGACGCCTGCGCGCTCGGCGATGAGCTTGTAGTGCTCCGGCCGCCGGTGCTTGGCGAAGTTGAAGGTGGTGTTGCGGATGTATTCGCCGAGCGCCAGGTCGCAGTCGTAGGAGATGACCTCGTCCTCCTCGGTGGTGCCCTTGGCCACGACCTCGCCGGTCGGCGCCACGATCACCGAGCCGCCGTGCAGCCAGAAGCCGTCTTCCTTGCCGGCCTTGGCCGTCGCCACGACCCAGATGCCGTTCTGGTAGGCTGCGGCCTGCAGCGAGAGCATGTGGTGGAACACGCGGAGATACGGCGGCTCGTGCGGCGCGTAGACGTTGTCGCTCGGCGTGTTGTAGCCCAGCACCACCATCTCGGCGCCCTTCAGGCTCATGACGCGGAAGGTCTCGGGCCAGCGCCGGTCGTTGCAGATGCACTGGCCGACGATCACGTTCTCCTTGAACATCCTCCAGACGTTGAAGCCGAGATCGCCGACCTCGAAGTACTTCTTCTCGAGATGCTGGTACGGCACGTTGGGGCGATGGTCGTCGTGGCCCGGCAGGTGGACCTTGCGGTACTTGCCGACCAGCCGTCCGTCCGGCCCGACGAGGATAGAGGTGTTGAAGTGGTGCGGCGTGCCGCCCTCCTCCGTGCGCTCGGCGTAGCCCAGGTAGAAGCCGATGCCCCTCGCGCGCGCCAGCTCGAACAGCGGCGCCGTCTCCGGGCTCGGCATCTGGTTCTCGAAGTACTTCTCGACCTCGTTCGGGTCCTCCATCCAGTAGCGTGGGAAGAAGGTCGTGAGCGCGAGCTCGGGGAAGACCACGAACCTGGAGCCGCGGCTGTCGGCTTCCTTCAGCATCTCGACCATGCGCTTGACCACGCTGGCGCGGCTGTCGGCGCGATGGATGGGCCCGAGCTGGGCGGACGACACTTTCAGGCGGCGGGACACGGGCCTCTCTCCTCTGGAACAGCGGCTTAGAATAGCGGCTTCAGGCCGAAGCGGGTCATCGACTGCAGCTCGGGCGCGGTCTGGCCGAGCGGCTTGGCGGAATCGGGCGAGGCGCAGGGCAGGAACCGGCCCGAGCCGCGCTCGGCGTTGAGCTTGCCGTCCTCGACGACCACGCGGCCGCGGCTCACGACGGTGATCGGCCAGCCCTTGATCTGCCTCCCCTCGTAGGGCGTGTAGCCGACATTGTCGTGCAGGTCCTTCCAGCGGATCGTCACGTCCTTGTCGGCGTCCCAGATCGCGAGGTCGGCGTCGGAGCCGACGGCGATCGTGCCCTTCTTCGGGTAGAGGCCGTAGAGCTTGGCGTGGTTGGTCGAGGTCAGCGCCACGAACTGCTGCAGGGTGATGCGGCCCTTCTGGACGCCCTCCGAGAACAGCATCGGCAGGCGGATCTCCAGCCCCGGCACGCCGTTGGCCATCTCCTTGAAGGTCGTCTTGTCGCCCTTCGGGATCTTGCCCTTCTCGTTGAACTGGTAGGGCGCGTGGTCGGACGAGAAGGTCTGCAGGGTGCCGTCCTTCAGCGCGGCCCACACCGCCTCCTGCGCTTCGGAGTCGCGCGGTGGCGGACTGCAGCACCACATGGCGCCCTCGACGCCGGGCTTGTCCATGTCGTCGGCCGTGAGCGCGATGTACTGCGGACAGGTCTCGCCGAAGATCTTGAGGCCCTTCTTCTGCGCCTGGCGCAGCGTCTCCAGCGCCTCGACCTCCGACATGTGCACCAGCAGCAGCGGCGCATCGACCAGCCGCGACAGCGAGATCGCGCGGTTGGTCGCCTCCGCCTCGGCGATGCGGGCATGGGCGATCGCATGGAACTTAGGCGCGCCGTGGCCCTGGTCGACCAGATGATGCGCCAGCCACTGGATCATGTCGTGGTTCTCGGCATGCACCATGACCAGCGCGCCGTCGCGACGGGCCAGCGCCAGGATGTCGAGCATCTGGTAGTCGCTTACCTTCATGGCGTCGTAGGTCATGTAGATCTTGAACGAGGTGTAGCCGTCCTTGATCAGCGCCGGCAGCTCCTGCCCCAGCGCCTGCGGCGTGGGGTCGGTGACGATCAGGTGGAAGGCGTAGTCGATCACCGCCTTGGGCGTCGCGGCCTCGTGATAGTCCTTCACAACCTGGCGCAGCGACATGCCGCGATGCTGGGCGGCGAAGGGGATCACGGTCGTGGTGCCGCCGAAGGCGGCCGACACGGTGCCCGAATAGAAGTCGTCGGCGCACATGATGCCGAAGCCCGACTTCTGTTCGATATGGCAGTGGCTGTCGATGCCGCCCGGCAGCACGAACTTGCCGCCGGCGTCGATCTCGCGGCTGCCCTTCCCTTTGATCTCCGGCCCGATCTCGACGACCAGGCCGCCCTTCACGGCGATGTCGCCTTCGGTCTGGCGGTCGGCGGTGACGATCTTGGCGTTGCGTACAACGAGGTCGAACTCGGCCATCCGCCCTACTCCGCTGCCTTGCGGCCACGACCCGCAGCGGCCAACCGCCGCTCCAGCCGCGCGATCAGCCCGTCGAGCTCAGTCTTGTCGGCCGCGGTCAGCGACGAGCCGGGGGCGCGCTGCCTTGGGCTCTTGATCGCGCCGCGGCGGAACAGCACTTCCTTGCGCAGCGCCAGGCCCACAGCCGGCTGAACCTCGTGGCGCACCAGCGGCAGGTAGATGTCGAACAGGTCCTCGGCCTCCTCAGGCCGGCCCTTGGCAAAGAGTTCATAGACCTCGGTGAGCATCTCGGGCCAGGCGAAGCCGGTCATGGCGCCGTCGGCGCCGCGCCGCATCTCCTGCGGATAGTAGATGCCGCCGTTACCCACCAGGATCGACACGCGGCGGCGGCCGGGCTTCTTCTCGCCCTCGCGCACCCGCGTCAGCTTGGCGAGGCCCGGTGCATCCTCGTGCTTCAGCATCACGAGCTGCTTGAAGTCGTCGACCATGCGCTCGAAGACGGTGGGCGAAAGATAGACGCCGGTCGTCTGCGGGTAGTCCTGGTAGACCAGCGGAATGTCCGGACCGAGCGCCGTGCAGACCTGCGCATAGTAGTTGTAGACGCCGTCGTCGCCCTTGAGGCCGGGCGGCGGCGCGACCATCACGCCGGCGGCGCCCGCGATCATCGCCTCGTGCGAGAGGCGGCGGACGTTCTCGAGGCCGGCATGGCTCACGCCCACGATCACCTGGCGGCCCTGTGCGCGGCCGATCACGCGGCTCACCACCTGCATCGACTCCTCGGCGGTGAGCTTGTGCGCCTCGCCCATCATGCCGAGCAGGGTGAATCCATGTACGCCGCAGCCCAAATAAAAGTCGGTCAGCGTGTCGACGCTCTGCAGGTCGAGCGCGCCATCATCCGTGAATGGCGTCGCCGCGATGATGAAGACGCCTCTTGCCTGCTCGGTCAGTTTGCCAGTCGACATTTTCAACCCTCCCCGGCGCCACTTGCAGCGATCATGCCACCCGTCGGGCGCTTGTCGAGCGTCGCAGCGTCGGCCAGTGTTCTTACCCGAAGAAGGGCACGTATCGGAACAATGGCGCCGCCATATCGCCCACCGATCACGAGGATACGCGGAGCGAAACGTCCATGAAGACGACCATGATCGCCGGCCTCGACCACCTGGTCGCATGGGACGAGGCCGAGGGGCGCCACGTCTATCTCGAGAGCGCCGATCTCGTGTTCAAAGGCAACGAGATCGTTCATGTCGGACCGGGCTACACCGGCCCCGTGGACCACACGATCAAGGGAAAGGGGTTCATGGCGATCCCCGGCCTGGTCAACGTCCACAGCCATCCCTTCTCGGAGCCGGCCAACAAGGGCCTCACCGAGGAGTATGGCAGCGACAAGCTGGGGCAGAGCTCGCTCTACGAGTACCTGACAGTGTTCGGGCTCAATCCCGAGGATGCCGGTCCCTCCTCCAAGGTCGCTGTGTCGGAACTGCTGAAGAGCGGCGTCACGACGGTCACCGACCTCTCGATGGCGCGCGACGGCTGGGTCGAGGATCTCGCCTCGACGGGAATTCGCGCCGTCGTCTGCCCGATGATGCGCCAGGGCGTGTGGTTCACCAAGAACGGCTACACGGTCGAGTATGCCTGGGACGAGAAGGCCGGCGAGAAGGCCTTCGAGAACTCCATGAAGACGCTCGACGAGGCGGCCAGGCATCCCAGCGGCCGCGTCACCGGCATGGTCGGACCGGCGCAGATCGACACCTGCCGCGAGGGCTTCTTCAGGGAGGCTCTGCAGGAAGCCAAGCGCCGGGGCCTGCCGATGCAGACCCATGCCTGCCAGGCCGTCGTCGAGTTCCACGAGATGGTGCACCGCCACGGCAAGACGCCCGTCGAATGGCTCGACTCGATCGGTGTGCTGGGCCCCGACCTCATCATCGGCCACGGCATCTTCCTCAACGACCATCCGCAGATCCACTATCCGCATGCCAACGACTTCGAACGGCTACGCGATTCGGGCGCATCGGTCGCCCACTGCCCCACCGTGTTCGCGCGGCGCGGCATGGTGATGAACTCGATCGGCCGCTACATGAATGCGGGCATCACCGTCGGCATAGGTACCGACACCTTCCCGCACAACATGCTCGATGAGATCCGGCTGGTCTGCTACCTCGCCCGCGTCTTCACCATGAACTACAAGATGGGCACGACGCGGCACGCCTTCGAGGCGGCGACCGTTGGCGGCGCCAGGATGCTGCGACGGCCCGACCTCGGCCGGCTGGCGCCGGGTTGCAAGGCCGACTTCTCCCTGGTCGACATGAGTCATCCCTACATGCAGCCGGCGCACGAGCCGGTGCGCAGCCTGATCTACTCGGCGGGCGACCGCGCCATCCGTCACGTCTATGTCGACGGCCAGCAGGTCGTGAAGGACGGCAAGGTGCTGACGATCGACATCGAGGCCGCGACCGCGGGCCTGGTCGAGGGCCAGCGCAAGCGGCTCGAGACGGTGAGCCAGCGCGACTGGGCCCGCCGCACCGCCGAACAGCTCGCACCTCCGGTGTACAGTAAGAAGGATCGCCTGCCTCAGTCGCGTCCGGTGAGCTGAGATCAAGCGTCCGGCACGCCCGACGTCGTCGAATATTCGAAGTGCAGCGGCGTCTCGGGATGGATCAGCGCATAGGCCGAGCGCGCAGCGATGGCTGCCTCTGCGAAGCCGGTGAGGATCAACTTCAGCTTGCCGGGATAGGTGACCACGTCGCCTACGCCGAAGATACCCTTCTTGCTGGTCGCCGCCGTGGAAGGATCGACCTCGAGCTGGTTGCGCTCCAGAGCGAGGCCCCACTCGGCAATCGGCCCGAGCGACATCGAGAGGCCGAAGAACGGCAGCAACACGTCGGCCTCGATCCGGCGCGTCGAGCCCTCGAGCGTCGCCACAGTCACCGCGCTGAGCTGGCCGTCGTCGCCTTCGAGGCCGTGGAGCTGGTACGGCACGACGAGATCGACCTTGCCTGCCTTGGCCAGCGCCTTGAGCTTGCCCTCGCTGTCGGGTGCAGCCCGAAAACGGTCACGGCGATGGATCACCGACACGCGCGCCGCCACCTCGGCGAGAGACAGTGCCCAGTCGACCGCGGTATCGCCGCCGCCAGCGATGACGATCCGCTTGCCGCGGAAGGTCTCGCGCTGCGTCACGTAGTAGAAGACGCTCTTGCCTTCATAGGCCTCGATGCCCGCGAGCGGCGGCCGGTTGGGGCCGAAGGCGCCGACACCTGCAGCGACGATCACGGCATGCGCCTGGATCACGGTCCCAGTCGAGGTCGTGACGCGCCAGAAGCCGCCGGTCAGCGGCTCCAGCGCCTGGACCTGCTGGCCAAGATGGTAGGTCGGACGGAAGGCCGCGGCCTGCGCCTTCAACCGCACGATCAGCTCGGCGGCCTCTACCCGCGGGAAGCCCGGAATGTCGTAGATCGGCTTCTCCGGATAGAGCGCCGTGCACTGGCCGCCGACATCGTCGAGTGCGTCGACTACGTGGCAATGCAGCTTGACCATGCCGCACTCGAACACGGTGAAGAGGCCGACCGGCCCCGCGCCCACGATGACGACGTCGGTCTGGTGCGTGTGTCCGTTGGCCATGGTCCTAAACTGGCGCAGCCCCCGGGCAAATGAAAGACCCCCGGCCGTGCCTCTCTTGGGGGCACGCAACCGGGGGCCGAAATTGGTAGCTGGGGGCGGACTTGAACCGCCGACCCCGGCATTATGAGTGCCGTGCTCTAACCAGCTGAGCTACCCAGCCATGCAGCGCGCGCTGGCGCGCGTGCGCGCTTTTATGCGGCAGGGACGAGCGCTGTCAAGAAACCCTATTTTTCCGCCATCGATCGCCGATCCCACAGGCGGACAATGTAGCCGTCGGGATCGTGCAGCTCGGCGCCATAGCCCCAGAAGTTCTTTCGCGGCTCATGAGCGAAGCGGACACCGCGCGCCGTCCATGTGGCATGGGTCGCATCGGTGTCTTCGACCTGAAACCACAGCGCCACGCCACCCGGCGCCGCGCCGGGCTTCTCCTGCAGGAAGATCGCGAAGCCCTCGCCGTCATTCAGCGCCACCGTGCGCGTGTCGGCGACCTCGAACTCGACCGTGAGGCCCAACGTCTCGACCCACCACGCGCGCGACCTTGCGAGGTCGCCCACCGGAAAGTTGAGATGGTCGAGCTTCATCATGGAAATCGCCGGATGAAGCCCCCGCCCAGGACGCGGCTTCCCGTCGTGCGATCGTAGACCACACAGGCCTGTCCGGGCGACACGCCGATCTCGGGCTCGGCGAAGCGTATCGTGGCGCCATCGCCTGCAAGCTCGATATCTGCCGCCCGCAGCGCCTGGCTGGACCGCACGCGCACCTGCACCGGCAACGGACCCGACACGTGCGGTCCTATCCAGTTCAGGTCGTGGAGGGCGATCTCATTGCGGCCGAGCGCACTGCGTGGGCCGACGACCACGCGACGGGCCTCGGGTTCGAGCTTCACGACATAGAGCGGCTCATTGTCCGTGCCCGCGCGCTCGCCGAGCGCGAGGCCGCGGCGCTGTCCGACGGTGAAGCGCACGATGCCCTCGTGGCGGCCGACGACCGCGCCGGCGAGGTCGACGATCTCGCCGGGCTCCATCGCTTCGGGCCGGAGCTTCTGCACGACCGAGGCGTAGTCGCCGTTGGGCACGAAGCAGATGTCCTGGCTGTCGGGCTTGTCGGCGACGGCGAGGTCGAAGCGCTCGGCCAGCGCACGCGTCTCGCTCTTGGGCAGGTCGCCGAGGGGAAAGCGCAGGAAGTCGAGCTGCTCGGCCGTCGTGCCGAACAGGAAATAGCTTTGGTCGCGCGCCGGGTCGGCACCGCGATGCAGTTCCGGACCCGACTCGCCCATCACTCGGCGCACATAGTGGCCGGTCGCCAGCGCCTCGGCGCCGAGTTCGCGCGCGGTCCGCAGCAGATCGCGGAACTTAACGGTGCGATTGCAGGCGATGCAGGGCACCGGCGTTTCGCCGCGCGCATAGGCGTCGGCAAAAGACTCCATCACCTCCGCACGGAAGCGGCTCTCGTAGTCGAGCACGTAGTGCGGCATGGCGAGCCGCTCGGCGACCTCACGCGCGTCCCGGATATCCTGACCGGCGCAGCAGGCGCCCGCCTTCCCGACGGCCACGCCGTGATCGTAGAGCTGCAGGGTGACGCCCACCACGTCGTAGCCCTGCTCCTTGAGCAGCGCTGCCGTCACCGACGAATCGACGCCACCCGACATCGCGACCACCACACGGGTGTCGCCGGGCGCCTTGTCCAGACCGAGGGTATTTCTGGCCATTTCGCGGCCTATATAGGCCTCGCGGCGTGGCCCCGCCAGACGCTTAGTCGCGGCGGTAGCCGGTGTCGCGTACCACCTTGGCGACGCCGTTGCGGTCGTAGACGATCATCGCGCGGTCACCCATCTGGATGTCGCCGTCATCGGCCTGCGCGACGGTGACGCGCTGGCCGTTGTCCCGCTGAAGAGTCACCTCGATGCCGCGGCGTCCGGAGTTCTGGTCGATCGCGGTGCCGGCAACGCCGCCTGCAACCGCACCCAAGAGACCGCCGACCACGGCGCCGCCCACCGAGTTGGTGATGGCGCCGCCGGCGATCGCACCACCCACGGCACCTACTCCGCCGCCGATCATGGTGCCGTCGTTCATGCCCGAGCCGCGGCTGCCGCGCACGTTGACCTCCCGGATCGACACGACCCGGCCGGTCTCGCCGCGATAGGTCGAACCCGACGACGAGGTGTTGACCACGCCCGGCTGCACTGCGCCGCTGCTGCCGGTGCAGGCGCCGACGCCGCCGGCGAGAAGAACGGGAACCACAAGGCCAACGAGCAATTTGCCGGACATCGGGACGCGCACCTTTCGTTCGCTATCGACCAGAGAAAACGCAGGCCATCAGTCGGGGTTACGTGCAACGTCCCGCACGGCACGGGCCACGCCACGCTGATCCTGGACGATCTGCACCCTGTCGCCGAGCTGAACATCCCCGTCGTCGCGCTGCGCGATGGTCACGTTCTGGCCGTCGTCGCGCTGGACCACGACCTCGATGCCGCGCCCTGCACCCTGCTGTCCGTCATAGATGGCACCGGCGATGCCGCCCGCGACAGCTCCGAGAACGAGGCCGACGATGCTGCCGCCGACGCTCTGGCTGATGAGAGCGCCCGCCGTCATGCCGCCCGCCGCACCAAGCATGCCGCCGGTCATCACGCCGCCACCGCCGCCGCGATAGTTCGCAGGGGAACCGCCTTGCATGGCGATCTCGCGGACGGAGACGACGCGACCGCTGCCGAGAGCCGTGGCGTTGGCCGCCGGACCGGCAATGGAGCCCTGAGACACACCCGGCGGGCCCGCACTCGTGCTGATGATACCAGGCTGGACGGCGTTCGATGCACAGGCGCCAAGCCCCGCTGCCAGCACGATCGGCAGCAGCAGTTGACGCACCCTCGTCGCGATCATGAATTTCCCCTCCGACCGCCTTTGTCGCCCATATTCTCGTCCAAATTGCGGCGTCCGGGCAGCGTCGGTGGGGCGGACGAAAGGCTAGTCGCGTTCCTCGATCCAGGCTGCCTGGATGGCTTCCAGGATCTTCTCGTTGGACCGGTTCGGGTCGTCCTCGAAGTCCGGAAGTTCCATCACCCAGCGGTGCAAATCGGTGAACCGCAGGTTCACGTTGTCGACGTCGGGGTGCCGCTCCTCGAGCTCGATGGCGATGTCCTGTATGTCGGTCCAGCGCAGCTTCTTCGACATCGCCCCCCCTACTTGTCCACCATCATGTTGCGGGTCGCCGCCGGCAGCTTCACCACCAGCCCGTCGAGCGCCTCGCTCATCAGGATCTGACAGCCCAGCCGCGAGGTATGGGTCAGGCCGAAGGCGAGGTCGAGCATGTCCTCCTCGTCGTCGCTGGCCGGCGCCAGCTTCTCGAACCACTCTTTCTCGACCACGACGTGGCAGGTCGAGCAGGCGAGCGATCCCTCGCAGGCACCCTCGATGTCGATGTGATTGCGGTGGGCGATCTCGAGCACGGAAAGGCCGAGCGGCGCGTCCACCTCCTTGCGCGACCCGTCCTTCAGGATGAACGTCATCTTTGGCATCGCAGTCTCTCTGAACGTCCTCTATTCGCCCACCCGGGTCTCGAGTTCGCCGACCGACATGCCCGACAGCGCCTCGCGGATGCCGCGATCCATTCGCCGCTCGGCGAACGGCTTCACCAGCTCCTCGAGCGCCTCGGCAGCCGAGTTTATTTCGTCGCGGCTGTCGCCGGCCGTCGCCGCCTCCAGGCGCGCCTTCGCCGCATCGATGCCGGCGCGCTCATCGGCCAGCAGCAGGCCGCCGTCCCTGTCCAGCGCCGCATCGAGCGCCAACACGCTGCGCCGCGCCTCGACCCTCGCCTCGGTGAGCAGGCGCATGGTCATGTCGGCCTCGGCATTGTCCATGCTGTCGTAGAGCATGTCGGCCATGTCCTCGTGGCTGAGGCCGTAGGACGGCTTCACCTCGACCCGCTGAGCAACACCGGTCGTGCGCTCCTCGGCCGAAACGGTCAGCAGGCCGTCGGCGTCGATCGCAAAGCTCACGCGGATGCGCGCGGCGCCGGCCGTCATCGGCGGGATGCCGGAAAGCTCGAAGCGGGCGAGGCTGCGGCAGTCCGCGACCATCTCGCGCTCGCCCTGGACGACATGGATCACCATGGCACTCTGGCCGTCCTGATAGGTGGTGAAATCCTGCGCGAGCTGGACCGGAATCGGCGTATTGCGCGGAACGACCTTCTCGACGATGCCGCCCATCGTCTCCAGGCCGAGCGACAGCGGCGTCACGTCGAGCAGCAGCGTGTCGCCACCGCCCGTCAGCGCCTCGGCCTGAAGGGCCGCACCCAGTGCCACGACCTCGTCGGGATCGATGTCCGTCAAGGGCGGCTTGCCGATCATCGCTGCCACTTCGGCGCGCACCAGCGGCACGCGCGTCGAACCTCCGACGAGCACCACGCCCTGGATCTGGTCGGCCTCGATGCCGGCATCGGCCAGCACATGGCGCGAGATTTCCACGGTGCGCGCCACGGCACCGGCGATCATCGCCTCGAACGCCTCCTTCTCCAACTTGTGGAACGACGGGATGCCCGCGATCTCCAGCCGGCCCGAGGTCTGGTCGCGGTCCGAGAGCTGTTCCTTCATCACCCGCGCCAGCGCCAGCGCGGCCTTGACGGCGGTCTCGTCGACCCGGTCGGCGATGCCGTCTTTCTTGCGCTCGGCCAACAACCGCTCGGCGATGGCACGGTCGAAATCGTCGCCGCCCAGCGCGGTGTCGCCGCCGGTCGCCAGGACCTGGAAGACGCCCTTATCCAGTCGCAGCAAGGAGAAGTCGAACGTGCCGCCGCCCAGATCGTAGACCGCGTAGAGGCCCTCGGAGCCCTTGTCCAAGCCGTAAGCCAGCGCCGCCGCCGTCGGCTCGTTGACCAGCCGCAACACCTCGAGGCCCGCCACGCGCGCCGCATCGCGAGTCGCGGTGCGCGCCGCATCGTCGAAATAGGCCGGCACGGTGATCACGGCGCGCTCGACCGGCTTCTCCAGCGCCTCTTCGGCGCGCAGCCGCAGCGCCTTCAGGATCTCGGCCGAGATCTCGACGGGCGAGCGCGGCCTGCCGCCGATGCGCAACTTCACCATGTCGGTCTGGCCGGTGCCCGCTTCGATCTCGTAGGGCAGCACGCCGGCGACGGCGTGCAGATCCGCCGTACCGCGGCCCATCAACCGCTTGATCGAGGAGACGACGTTCTTCGGCTCGGTCGCCGTGAGCAGGCGCGCCTCCTCGCCGACCAGTACGCCGCCGGCCGTCGGATAGGCCACCACGGACGGCACCAACGCCTTGCCGGTCTCGTCATGCAGCGCGGCCGGCTTGCCTTCGCGTGCGATCGCGACCACGGAGTTGGTCGTGCCGAGATCGATACCGACCGCGAGCGAGCCCTCGCCGGCATGCGGCAAGGGCGTTTCGCCCGGCTCGTGGATCTCCAGCAAGGTCATTACTTCGACCGCTCCAGCCTCATGCGTCGCGCACGCGCCTCCTCGGCGAACTTGTCGAGATAGCGCAGACGAAGGAGCGCCTTTTTGATGGCGGCCCGGTCGTTTGCCAAGAATAAACTCCGCAGGTCCAAGAGCCCCTTCTCCAGGTCCTCACGCGCGAACTTCGCCAGCGCATCGACCTCGCCGACGCTGCTCGCCTCGTGCAGTTCCTCACGGGCGTCCATGACCTCCGTGAGCAGGTCCGGGTCATCGATGGTCTTGCCGTCGTCCGGTAGTTTCACGCCCTGCAAGGTCGCGAGATAGACGGCGCGGGAGAGCGGGTCCTTGAGCGTTCGGTAGGCGTCGTTGAGCGCCGCCGCCTCGGCCGACGCCCGGGCGCGTTCCTCGGCCGGCTTGGTGACGAAACGATCGGGATGCCACTGGCGTTGCAGGGCGAAGTAGGCCTTGTCGAGCGCCGCGGCCTCGATATCGAGCGCCGCCGGCAGTCCCAGCCGCGCGAAATGATCCATGATCTAAGACTCAGACGTGGAAGGATTCGCCGCAGCCGCAGCGGCCCTTCTCGTTCGGGTTCCTGAACACGAAGCCCGACTTCAGCTTCTCTTCCTCGTAGTCCATCTCGGTGCCGATCAGGAACAGCGAGGCCTTCGGATCGATCAGCAGCTTGATGCCGCCGGCCTCGACCACCTCGTCCATCGGCTCGTGCTTGTCGGCGAACTCCAGCGTGTAGCTGAGGCCCGAGCAGCCCTTGGTACGCACGCCGATACGGACGCCGGCGGTCGGCTTGCCGCGGCCGTCGATCAGCGCCTTCACGCGCTCGGCGGCAAGGGGCGTCACCGTCATCACCTGCGGCCGCGGACGGCGGGGCCGCGGCGCGGCGGGCGGGGCGGGCTTCGCCGTATCGGTGGTCGTGCTCATGATACTCTGCTCCGGAAACTACTCGGCGGCTTCCCTGGGCTCGTCCTTCTTCGCCACCTTGGCGCGATAGTCGGCGATCGCCGCCTTGATCGCGTCCTCGGCCAGCACCGAGCAGTGGATCTTCACCGGCGGCAAGGCGAGATGCCTGGCGATGTCGGTGTTCTTGATCGTCTCCGCCTCGTCGACCGTCTTGCCCTTGACCCACTCGGTGACGAGCGAGCTCGAGGCGATGGCAGAGCCGCAGCCGAAGGTCTTGAACTTGGCGTCCTCGATCAGCCCGTCAGGACCGACCTTGATCTGCAGCTTCATGACGTCGCCGCAGGCCGGTGCGCCGACCAGGCCGGTGCCGACGTCTTCGGAGCTCTTGTCGAGCGACCCGATGTTGCGCGGATTCTCGTAGTGATCGATCAGTTTCTCGCTGTAGGCCATGATACACTCCTCAAACTCGAATGACGTTCGTCAGTGGGCAGCCCATTCGATGGACTTGATGTCGATTCCCTCCTGGGCCATCTCCCAGAGTGGGCTCATCTCACGCAGTTTCGTCACGTGCCGGACCAGCTCGTCGACCGCCGTGTCCACCTCCTGCTCCGTCGTGAAGCGGCCCAGGCCGATGCGCAGCGACGTGTGCGCCATGTCCTCCTCGACGCCGAGCGCGCGCAGCACGTAGCTGGGCTCCAGCGAGGCCGAGGTACAGGCCGAGCCGGATGAAACCGACAGGCCCTTGATGCCCATCATCAGCGACTCGCCTTCGACATAGGCGAAGCTGATGTTGAGGTTCCCGGGGATGCGATGCTCGAGGTCGCCGTTGATCACGAGATCCGTCAGTTTGGACTGCAGACCCTTCAGCATGCGGTCCTGCAGCTTCTTCAACCGCCTGGCCTCGCCGTCCATCTCCTTCATGCAGATCTCGGCCGCCTCGCCCAGACCGACGCAGAGCGGCGTCGGCAGCGTACCGGAGCGGAAACCACGCTCCTGGCCGCCGCCCACGATCATCGGGACGAGACGCACGCGCGGCTTGCGGCGGACGTAGAGCGCGCCGATGCCCTTGGGCCCGTAGATCTTGTGGCCCGAGAGGCTCATCAGGTCGATGTTCATCGCCTCGACGTCGAGCGGGATCTTGCCGGCGGCCTGTGCGGCGTCGGTGTGGAAGAACACCTTCTTCTCGCGGCAGATCTTGCCGATCTCGGCCAGCGGCTGGATGACGCCGATCTCGTTGTTTACCGCCATCACCGACACGAGCACCGTCTTGTCGGTGATCGCCGCGCGCAGCACGTCGAGGTCGAGCAGCCCGTTCTTCTGGACCGGCAGGTAGGTCACCTCGAAGCCCTGCTGCTCGAGATGACGGCAGGTGTCGAGCACGCACTTGTGCTCGGTCATCGTGGTGATGATGTGGTTCTTGCGGTCCTTGTAGAACTCGGCGACGCCACGGATGGCGAGGTTGTTGGACTCGGTGGCACCTGACGTGAAGATCACTTCCTTCTCGTCCGCCCCGATCAGCTTCGCCACCTGACCGCGCGCCTTCTCGACGCCCTCCTCGGCTTCCCAGCCATAGGCGTGGCTGCGCGAGCCGGGATTGCCGAACTTGTAGGTGAAGTACGGCATCATCGCCTCCAGGACCCGCGGGTCCATCGGCGTGGTCGCCTGGTAGTCCAGGTAGATCGGCTGGTCGTTGCGCCGGATTTGGGTAATGGCTGTCATGCTAACCCCTTGAAACTCCTACGCTGCCCTAGCCTGGGAATTGGCCCGCGAGTTATCCGACTTGGATACTCGGATATATAGATCGCGCCATGCCGCGATCAAGCGTTCGACATCGGCCGATTCGGTGTTCCAGCCCAAACTGATCCTTACGGCGCTGGCCGCCTCCGCCGCTGGCACGGCCATGGCGGCCAGCACGGCCGACCGATGCACCTTACCCGACGAACAGGCCGAGCCGGCGCTGATGCAGACGCCGGCCAGATCGAACGCCATCACCTGGGTTTCCGCCGAAACGCCCGGCATGGAAATGAATGTCGTGTTGTCCAGACGCTTGGCGCCCGAACCGAAGACGCGCGCGCCGGGCGCAATCTGGACAAGCGCAAGTTCGAGCCTGTCGCGCAGGGATCGCAGGTCGCGGCCCCCCAGCGCCTCCGTGGCGGCGGCGCCAAAGCCCGCGATGCCGGCGACGTTCTCCGTGCCGGCCCTGCGGTTGGCCTCCTGTGCTCCGCCCTTGCGGTCGGCGGCCAGCGGCGCTCCGGCGCGAACCACCAGAGCGCCCACGCCGGTCGGGCCGCCCAGCTTGTGGGCGGCGAGGCTGAGATAGTCGACCCCGAGACCATGGAGGCTGAGCGGCATCTTGCCGGCGGCCTGAACCGCGTCGCAGTGGACCAGCGCTCCGGCTGCGCGCGCCAGCCTGACCACGTCGGCGATCGGCTGCACCACGCCGGTTTCGTTGTTGGCCAGCATCACCGAGACCAGTGCCGGCTCCGACGACGCGCCGAGCGCCGCCTCCAGCGCACCCAGTTCGACGACGCCCCGGGCATCGACAGGAATGGCCGTGGCGCCTGGTACCGCATTGCGCACGCTCTCGTGCTCAACGGCCGAAATCAGCAGCCGTCGGCGACCGGCGCCGCGCAAAGCCATGTTGTTGGCCTCGGTGCCGCCGGACGTGAAAATCACCTCGGCCGGTAGGGCGCCCACCAGGTCGGCGACCTGGCGGCGCGCCCGGTCAACGGCAACACGCGCGGCCCGTCCAACCTTGTGTACGGATGATGGATTTCCACCCGCCCGCAACGCCTCCGCCATGGCATCGAATGCCGATGGGCGCAGAGGGCTGGTGGCGTTGTGATCCAGGTACACGGGCGCGAGCATCGCGATCGACCTAGCTGGCGGCAGCCATCGAGTCGGAGTTGGCGGCGGCCGGCGGTGCCTCGATGAGCCGCGTAGCGAGCCGGCGCTCCAGCACGTCCATCAGGGTGACCGAGCTCAGGAACATGTGAATCTGGTTGCCGAGCTCCTCCCACAGGTCGTGCGTCAGGCACTTGCTGCGGTCGGCTCGGCAGCCGGTGGCGCCCATCTCGGTGCAGCGCGTCGCGCTGATCGGCTCGTCGACGGCCAGGATGATCTCGGAAACGCGGGTTTCCGCCGAACTGCGCGCCAGGCGGTAACCGCCGCCCGGACCGCGAACGCTCTTCACCAGGCCGGCGCGGCGCAGGCGGGCGAAGAGCTGCTCGAGGTACGACAGGGAGATTTCCTGCCGGGTCGCAATGTCCGACAGCGAAACCGGCTTGGCCTGCGCATGCCGGGCCAGGTCGACCATCGCCATCACGGCGTAACGTCCCTTGGTGCTGAGCTTCACAGCATCCTCCTCACGGCCGGATCGCCGGCCCTTCAACCTGAACGCCCAAAGGTCTTGAAAACCAAGGCGTTACTACGATATGCCAGCGCCACCATCGGGGGTCTGGACAAAAACCAACTGGGTTTCTCGGATTTAATTAATCCGAGTAAGTTGGTCAAGTATGAAAAATCCCCCCGAATGCACGCCCAGATCGGCTAGGACCGGAGGTCGCAAAGGGTGAAGAACCGGAGTTTCCATGCCTGACGTGATGTTCACCGGCCCCGAGGGTCGCCTCGAGGGCCGCTATCACCAGAGCAAGGAAGAACGTGCGCCCATCGCGCTGATCCTCCACCCGCACCCGCAGTATGGCGGAACGATGAACCACAAGGTGGTGTTCTCGCTCTTCCATGTGTTCGTGAACCGCGGCTTCTCCGTCCTGCGCTTCAACACCCGCGGCGTCGGCCGCAGCCAGGGCCGCTTCGACAATGGCATGGGCGAACTCTCCGATGCGGCCGCCGCGCTCGATTGGCTTCAGAGCATGAACGCCGACGCGAAATCGTGCTGGATCGCGGGCTATTCGTTCGGTGCCTGGATCGGCATGCAGCTCCTGATGCGCCGCCCGGAGATCGACTGCTTCGTCTCGGTGGCTCCGCCGGCCAACTCCTACGACTTCGCCTTCCTCGCCCCCTGCCCCTCCTCCGGCCTGATCGTCGGCGCGGAAAAGGACGAGGTCGTGCCGCTCGCCGACATCCAGAAGCTGGTCGCGCGGCTGTCACTCCAGAAAGGCATCACGGTCGAATCCAGGACCGTGAAAGGCGCCAACCACTTCTTCCACGACTCGCTCGACAAGCTGGCGGTCGATGTCGACCGCTATGTCGCCAAATGCCTGCTCAATCCGCCGGGCCGCGCGACGAGCAACAAGGAGCCGTAAGGCTCAGCACGGCTCGCTGAGTCGCCCACCCGTCATCGGCCTCGGCGCGCCGGTGGTTCCGGGAAAAGTGAGCGGCAGTCCTCGCAGCGAGCGAACCGCCAGAAACGCGAAAGCCTGGGCTTCCAGCGCATCGCCGTCCCAACCGAGATCGTCGGCCGTCACGACCCTGCCCTGCGTCTCCTCGGCGATCGCGCGCAGCAGGGTCGGATTGCGCGCGCCGCCGCCGCAGATCACCCACTGGACCACGGGCTGCGGGAAATGACGCGACGCCAGCGCGATCGCCCGAGCCGTGCCGCGCGTCAGCGTCGCCACCCCGTCGGCGACACCGAGGCCATCGACCCAGTGATCGTTGAAGTCGGCGCGGTCGAGCGATTTCGGGGGCGCCTTCGCGAAGTAGCGATGTTCGCTGAAGCGTTCGAGTCGGTTGTGGTCGACGCTGCCGGAGGCCGCCAGTACGCCGTCCTTGTCGTAACGCTGCCCGGCGCGACGCGCGCACCAGTCGTCGATCGGCCCGTTGCCTGGACCGGTGTCGAACGCGAGCAGCGAATCGCCCTCTTCGACCGAAGCCGGGCCGATCCAGGTGACGTTGCCCACGCCGCCCACGTTCACCACGGCGAGCGGTCGCGGCAGATCGGCGGCGAGCGCTGCATGGTAGACCGGCACCAGCGGCGCGCCCTGCCCGCCCGCCGCGACGTCGGCGCCGCGGAGGTCGTTCACGACCCGCACGCCGATCGCCCTGGCAAGCGCGGCGCCGTCGCCGATCTGCCAGGTGAAGCGTCGCTCCGGCCGGTGCGTGATCGTCTGGCCGTGGAAGCCTACGAGGTCGACGCTCGACAACGCGACGTCACGCTCGCCGGACCAGCGCCTCACGGCCGCGACATGCGCCTCGGTCACCGCCCGCTCGGCAGCGCGCGTGGCATCCGATTCCTGCTCCGCGCCGAACGCGGCGCGGATCGTGCGCCGCACCTCGTCGGCATAGGGCACGGTCAGCGCCGGCCCGAACGAGGCGATCCGCTCGCCATCGGTCTCGATCATCGCCACGTCGACGCCGTCTACGGAGGTGCCACTCATCAGGCCGAGGGCCCGCAGGGGAGATGAAGCCATTTGGGGAATGTGTTACACCCGCCGCCCCTTCCGGGACAATTGGCGAGCAAACGCCGGGCGGAGAGATGTCGGTTTTCAGATCGGATTTCATGCGGATCGTACACGAGCGCGGCATGGTGCATCAGTGCAGCGATGCCGTGCGCCTGGACGAGTTGCTCGGCTCCGGCACCCGCACCGCCTATATCGGCTTCGATTGCACCGCCGACTCGCTGCACGTCGGCCATCTGCTGCAGATCATGCTGCTGCGCTGGTGGCAGAAGAGCGGCCACAAGCCGATCGCGCTGATGGGCGGCGGCACGACCAAGGTCGGCGATCCGTCAGGTCGCGACGAGACGCGCCAGCTTCTGACGTCGCAGCAGATCGATGCCAACATGGCGAGCATCAGGAAGAGTTTCGCCAACTACCTCACCTTCGGCGACGGACCCAAGGATGCGGTCATGGCGAACAACGCAGACTGGCTCGACGGGCTGCTCTACATCCCCCTGCTGCGCGATGTCGGCCGGCACTTCTCGGTCAACCGCATGCTGACCATGGACTCGGTGAAGCTACGGCTCGAGCGCGACCAGCCGCTCACCTTCCTCGAGTTCAACTACATGATCCTTCAGTCCTACGATTTCGTGGAACTGCACAGGCGCCACGGCTGCATCGTGCAGATGGGCGGCTCGGATCAGTGGGGCAACATCATCATGGGCGCCGATCTCGGTCGCCGCATGGCGGGTGCGGAACTGTTCGCCCTCACCTCGCCGCTGCTCGCCACAGCCTCGGGCGCCAAGATGGGCAAGACCGCGGCGGGCGCGGTGTGGCTGAACCCCGACCGCCTCTCGCCTTACGACTTCTGGCAATACTGGCGCAACACCGAGGACGCCGACGTCGGCCGCTTCCTCAAGCTCTTCACCGACCTGCCGCTGTCGGAGGTCGCGAGGCTCGAGGCGCTGAAGGGCCAGGAGGTCAACGAGGCCAAGAAGATCCTCGCCACCGAGGTGACGACGCTCGCACACGGCAAGCAGGCCGCCGACACCGCCGCCGACACCGCGCGCCGCACCTTCGAGGAAGGTGCCAAGGCCGACACCCTGCCGACCGTCAATGTGCCGCGGGCGCGGCTGAAGGCGGGGATCCCTGCCTTCGAGCTTCTGCATGAGGCGGGCCTTGCCGAGAGCCGCAATGAAGCGCGCAAGCTCATCAAGGGCGGCGGCGCGCGGCTGAACGACAAGCCGATCGCCGGTGATGCCGTGACGGTCGGCGAAGCCGACCTCGATCCGTCGGGGGCTCTGAAGCTTTCGGCCGGCCGAAAGCGGCACGTCCTGATTCGCGCCGCCTGAGCCTCAAGGAGCCCGCTGCATCTCCTGCGCACCTGAGGGTGGCGTTGTCGCCGTCGAGGGAGCGCCGCCCGCCGGCGTGTTGAAGAGGTCGCGCAACGCGCCGGGTGTCACCGCCGACATCATGTTCACGTCGGTCTTCAGGTCGTCGAACGGGCCGTGGAGCTGGTAGGAGATGGCGAACAGGCCACCGTCCTTTCCGCCGGTCAGCAGCGGGCCCAGCAGCGGCACGTTCGAGAGGAGATTGTTCAGCGCGAAGGCCGGTACGACGACGCCGTTCAACGATGCCGTATCCTGGCCGAGGTCGATCGTGCCCTGCGTGGTGAGTCCGATCGACTGGCCGCTGGTACGGCCGTTGCGGACCTGGATCTTGTCGCCCGCCTTCACGAGATCGGCCGTCAGGCTGTCGAACTGCTGCAGCGCATTGCCGGCGCTGTTCAGACCGTCGATCGCCGAGTTGAGCGTGCCGATGTCCTGGCGTGGCGTCACCCGCTGCAGGCGATACGGGCCCATCTTGAGCCAGCCGCTGAGCGGCGGGTCGGCCCAGGTATCGTTGAACTTCCCTTCGATGTGCAGATAGCCATTGACCAGGCCATCGAGCCATCCGGCGTCGCGCAACGCTTGGCCGAAATCCGCGACGTAGAAGAAGAGACTGCGGCCGCCGCTGGCCGGCGTGACCCGGAAAGTCGATCCCTTGCCGGCGCCGATCGAGAGATCGGCCGACGCGAGGCGGTCGCCCGTCATCTCCAATCTGCCGTTGAGGTAGCCCAGCGTACCACGCTTCACCAGAACGTTCTGGATCTGCACCGTGGCCCTGGTGCTCGCGCGCGAGACCGACGCCGCCCCCCTAGGTTCGCGCGCCGCCACATCGTCGCGCGCCTTCAGCATGTCATGCAGCCGTGCGAGCTCGAAGGCGGTGCCCTTCACGGCGAGCTCGATGCCGCCCGGATTGCGTCGCCAGTCGACCGAGATGTCGGTCCGGCCGAGCTTCACCTGCTGCAGGCTGATCTGCTGCACCGCATTGTCACCCGAGAAGCGGACCTGCCCCCTGGTTTGCAGGCCGCCGCCACGCCCGTCGAAGTCGATCGTCGTGAGCTTGCCGCCGGCGGCGAGCTTCATCGTCATTTGCGCCTGCCCGTCGACGCCCGCCTCCTTGACGAAGGCGACGGGGAGCACCGAGAGCTTGGCCTGCTTGAGGTCGAACTTGCCGATGACCTCGCCCGTGCCGTTTGTCGCCACCTGGTACTGCAGCGTCATGCCCACCGGGCCGGTGACGTAGGGCTCGACAGACGGAAAGCCTGCCTTCTCGACGATGCCGGCGGGGACCGTGCCCTTCAGCTCGTAGCGCCGGCGGAACGTCGGCTTCTGGCCGAACATCTCGCGCCAGCCGATGTCGACCATCGCGCCGTCGAGCTTGCCCTGCCCGGTCACGGCCAGCTCGGAGCCGCCGTACTTCACGCGCGCCGTCGCATCGGTCAAGTCGACGCCGCCCACCACATCCTTCAGCGAGAGGTTGCTGAGCTGGGCGTCCGCCTTGATCTCGAGCTCGGCGACGGTGAGCGCGTTGATCAGGGGAAAGCGGAGCTCGAGATCCACGGCGACCGTGCCGCCCAATCGGCGGTGGTCGTAGAGCACGTCCCTGGGCAGGCCCAGCTTCGGCCGCGCCAGGAACCGGATCACGTCCTGCGCCGATCCACTGATCGGCAGCCGCAGGCTGGCCATCTGCGGTGGCGGCTTGTCGAGCTCGGTCAGCTCGATGGAGCCGCCCGCCACCTTGAGGCCGACCGCACCGCCGCTGATGTTCTCGAAGCGCAGGTTGCCGTTCTCGTAGCGGGCATTGCCGGAGACGTCCTGCAGTTCCGGCATGTTCGGCATGTAGCGCACCATCATGCCGCCGTAGTCGATCAGGCCGACCAGCCGGTCGACCTTCATTGCCGCGAGATCGTCGACCGGAGCGCTCAGCGCGAACTCGGCACCGACGTCGATCATGCCCTTGGTGAGGTTGCCGAGTGCCCATTGCCGGCCGCCCACCGCGAACTCGAGCGGCCAATAGTCGCCCAGCCGATCGACCGGAATCTGCCGGATGTCGGCCCGCCCCGCGAAGGTGCGCCGGTCGTCCGTGCGGGCGCCTGAGCCGGACACGGAAATCCGCGTCGCGCCGAAATCGAGCGCGAAATGGTCTATGGCGGCGCTGTGAGCGATGGCATCGATCGCGAAACGCGCGCTCACTGCCTTGACCGTATGAGTGGCCTGCAGAACGCCCGGAAGGGTGATGCGGCCGTTGCCGCCGGTGATGTCGACCGCGACTGACCTGATGTCGCCGTCACCCGTCGCTTCGACCTGCATGCGGCCCGACAGTGTGATATCGACGCCGCGCAGCAGCGCGACGTCCGGCGAGAGGTCGGCGAAGGCCATCGGCTTGAGGCCGTCGATCCTGGCCTCGACCGAGACGCGGCTGCGGTCGCGCGTGTAGATGCCGGAGAGCGAGACATCGACCGGGTTGTCCAGATAGCCGGTGAACCGCGCGTTGGCGTCGATCGCCACGCCCGCAGCGTCGCGCTTGAGGCGCACGCGGGCCGACGGCGCCGTCCAGCTCAGGTCCGTCTTGAGGTCGCGCACCGTGATCCTGGCCTTCTCGACCAGCACCGAGTCGAGCTGCCCGAGCAGCGAGTCGTAGTTCGGCTCTGCAAGGAGCTGATCGACCAGGATCGAGATGGCCTCGCCTTGCGCACCCCCTTCGCGCGAGGTGAAGACGCGCTTGAAGATGCCACCCTCGCGCGCGATGTCGGCCTCGATCACCGGCTGCTCGACCACGATCGAAGTCGGCAGGAACTTGCCCTGAAAGATGCCGCGAGGATCGAAGGTCAGCGCCGCCATTGGCGCCGTCGCCAGCGTCTGGCCATTGGCGTTGGTGAAACGTAGCCCCGTGAACGCGAGCCGCATCGGACGGCTGAGGCTGCTCCACTCGAAGGAGATATGATCGAAATCCGGATGGATGTCGTTGCCCGGCACGTCGATCAGCGCGACCAGGCGTGGCTTCAGGAAGTCGAGATTGACCGGACCTGCCATCAGGCGGAGGGCGGCGACGACGACGATGGCGCTGACCGTCAGCACCGCGATCGTGGCTACGCGCTTACACACCCGATAGGTTCGCCGGACCAAAGGCCTTACTTTCCGCTTCTTGACGATGACGACGCGCTTGGGCGAGCGTGCCGCCGGATGATGTCAATTTACCCGTCGACGTATTGAATGTCTTGGCTCTCGACCGCCCAGCTGCCGCGCCCGCACGACGCCGCGCGGCAAGCCGTCGCCTGGACTCGCTGGGACGAACGCGCCGCACGGCCCGACGATGCCCAGAGCGTCGCGCTGCTCGACGCTCTGTTCGGCAACAGCCCGTACCTGACGGAAACAGCCCTACAGAACACCGCTTTTATGACCGATCTATGGCGTCACGGTCCCGACACAGTCGTCGCCGGACTGATCGCCGAGCTCGACGACTGTCTTGCCGCGGCGCGGACGGGCGCGGCCCCGGCCGAGGTCGCCACGTCATTGCGTCGCCTGAAGCGCCGGGTGGCCCTCGCCGTCGCCGTCGCCGATATTGCAGGCGTCTGGCCGCTCGAGCGCATCACCGAACGGCTGAGCGCCTTCGCCTCGGGTTGTCTCACTGCGTTGACCGACTCGATCCTGCTGCAGCTCGCCCGCGACGGGCAGCTCGCGATCGACGGCAAGCCGGACGCCGCCGCCTTCACCGTGCTGGGCATGGGCAAGCTCGGCGCCGGCGAGCTCAACTACTCGAGCGATATCGATCTGATCCTGCTGTACGATCGCGACGCGCCGGCGCTCGCCGGCAACGAGCAGCTTTCGCGCCACTTCGTACGCGTGGCGCGGACCCTGGTGCAGCTCATGTCGGAGGCCTCGGCCGACGGCTACATTTTCCGCACCGATCTCCGCCTGCGCCCCGACCCCGGCTCCACGCCGCTCGCCATGTCCGTCCAGGCGGCCGAGCTCTACTACGAGAGTGTCGGCCAGAACTGGGAGCGGGCGGCGATGATCAAGGCGCATCCGGTCGCCGGCAACCGCGCGGTCGGCGCCGCCTTCCTCCATGACATGACGCCTTACATCTGGCGAAAACATCTCGACTTCGCAGCGATCCACGACATCCACTCGATCAAGCGTCAGATCGACGCCCATCGCGGTGGCGGCACGGTGAAGGTGCTGGGCCACAACGTGAAGCTCGGCCGCGGCGGCATTCGCGAGATCGAGTTTTTCGCGCAGACCCAGCAGCTCATCTTCGGCGGCCGCAACCCCTCGCTCAGGCTGCGAGGGACCTGCGAGACGCTGCGGGCGCTCGCCGCCGCCGGCCACGTCGCACCCAGGGCCGCCGAGGAGCTGATCGAGGCCTACGCTTTCCTGCGCAAGGTCGAGCATCGCCTGCAGATGATCGACGACCGCCAGACCCATTCGCTGCCGGCCGACGAGGCGGGCGTCGCCGCCGTGGCGACCTTTCTGGGCTACGGCAACTCGATGGCGTTCCAGATCGCGCTGCTGGAGACGCTGCGTCTCGTCGAGAGCCACTATGCCCGCCTGTTCGAGGAGGCGCCGAGCCTTGCCGGCCCCGGCGGCAACCTCGTGTTCACCGGCACCGACGACGATCCCGGCACGTTGGAGACGCTCAGAGCGCTCGGCTTCCGCGACGTGTCGGCCGCCGCGGGCATCGTACGGCGCTGGCATCATGGCCGCTACCGCTCGACCGCGACCGCCCGCGCCCGCGAGCTGCTCACCGAGCTGATGCCCGGCCTCCTGAAGGAGCTGGGTGCCACGGCCTCGCCCGACCAGGCCCTACTGAACTTCGACCTCTTTCTCGGCAACCTGCCGGCCGGCGTGCAGCTCTTCTCCCTGTTCAAGGCCAACCCCGCGTTGCTCGAGCTGCTGGCGACGATCATGGGCAGCGCGCCGGGCCTCGCCGCGCACCTCGCGCGCCGCACGCTGCTTCTCGATTCGGTGCTGTCGCCGGACTTCTACCGGCCCCTGCCGGGTACGGCGGAGATGGCGGCGGAGCTCGCCGCCAACCTCGCCGAGGTCGACCATGAGCAGGACATCCTCGACCTCGCACGCCGCTGGGCCAACGACCGGCGTTTCCAGGTGGGCGTCCAGCAGATCAAGCGCATCGTCCGACCGGCTCAGGCGGGCCTCGCCTACTCCGATATCGCCGCGGCGACCATCTCCGCGCTCTGCGACCGAGTCGAGCAGCGCTTCGCCGATACCCATGGCGGCTTCCGCGGCCAGCGGCTCGCGGTGCTGGGCCTCGGCAAGCTCGGCAGCCGCGAGATGTCGGCGACCTCCGACCTCGACCTGATCTTCGTCTACGACATCCCGCCCGACATGGAGGCCTCGGACGGCCCGCAGCCGCTCTCGCCCATCCAGTACTACACACGGCTCAGCCAGAAGATCGTGACGGCGCTCACCGCCCACACCAACGAAGGCGCGCTCTACGAGGTCGATATGCGGCTCAGGCCCTCGGGCCGCGCCGGGCCGCTCGCCAACTCGCTGGAAGGCTTCGAGACCTATCACGCGCAGTCGGCCTGGACCTGGGAGCACATGGCGCTCACCCGCATGCGCGTGATCCACGGTCCGGCCGGGCTGGTCGACCGCCTTGCCGACACGGTGAAATCGACGCTTTGCCGGCCGCGCGACGGCGAGGCGCTGGTGCGCGACGTGGCCGACATGCGCGACCGTATCGCCCGGCACGCACCGCCCAAGAGCGCCTGGGACTTCAAGCACCTGCCCGGCGGCCTGTTCGACATCGACTTCGTGGCCCAGTACCTGGCGCTGCGGCACGCGGCGACGCGGCCCGACATCCTCGACCCCCATCCCGCGGAGATGCTGCGTCGCATGGCAGCCGCCGGCCTGATCGAGCGGGGCGACGTCGAGCGCCTCTGCGAGACGCGCACCTTGCTCTCCGACGTGCAGAGCCTGCTTCGCCTCACCCTGAACTCGGACGAGGCGGCCTTCGACGAGACCAGGGCGCCCGAAGGACAGCAGCGCCTGATTTCGGCAATCGAGGGCGCGCAGGATTTCGCAGATCTCCGGCGCCGCATCGAGGGCCAAGCCAAAGCCGTGCGTGCTATATACGAGCGTATCGTCGAGGAGCCGGCGCGCGCCGCCGGCTGGCATCCGAGGAGAGAGAAATGAGCGTCGCCGAAGGCAAGAAGGCTCCCGATTTCAGCGCCGCCACCGACGGCGGCGGCAAGCTCAAGCTCTCGGACCTGCGCGGCAGGCCGGTGGTGCTCTATTTCTATCCCAAGGACGACACGCCGGGTTGCACGACCGAGGCCTGCGGCTTCCGCGACGGTGCGGCTGCTTTCAAGAAGCTGAAGGCCCAGGTGATCGGCGTGTCCAGGGACAGCGTGGCGCGGCACGACAAGTTCAAGGCCAAGTACGACCTCAACTTCCCGCTGGTCTCCGACGAAGACGGCAAGGTCTGCGAAAAGTACGGGACCTGGATCGAGAAGAGCCTCTACGGCCGCAAGTACATGGGCATCGACCGCGCGACCTTCCTGATCGACAAGGACGGCGTCATCCGCAGGATCTGGCGCAAGGTCAAGGTCGCCGGCCACGTCGACGAGGTGCAGGACGCCCTCAAGGCACTGTAGGCGCGGTCACTTCTTCGGCGACCAGCCGTAGATCTTCTCGAGCGAGCCGCCCATCAGCCTGGCGCGGTCGGAGTCGCCAAGCCAGTCCTTCGCCCTGAAGGAGTCGACGCCGTCCTTGTAGGTGATGAGGTTCACGGCACGCGTCCAGTCGGTGCCCCACATGCAGCGGTCGAGCGTGAACGCGTCGAAGATGCGGCCGAGCGGCTCGCGGATGTCCCGGTAGGGGAAGCTCTCGTGGCTGAGTGTGCAGGCACCGGTGATCTTCACCATCACGTTGGGGCACTCGGCGAGCGCCAGCAGCTTGGGCAGCTCCTTCCACGGCTCCTTTGGCGCCGGCGGCACGAAGGGCTGCTCGAGGCCGAGATGGTCGATGACGAGTGTCGTGTCGGGGTTGCGCCTGGCGAGCGCGGCCACCTGTTCGAGCCGTCCCCGCGCCATCAGGTTGACCGGCAGGTCGTTCCTGCCCGCGGTAGAGAGCACACGGTTGATGCCGGGATCGGCCGCGTCGGTCGAGATTTCGGGCGTGAACATGATGCGGCAGGCGACGGTGCCGTCCTGCTTCGCCCAGTCGGTGATGATCTCGGCGACCTTGGGGTCGTTGGCGTTGACCGGCTTGATGACGCCGAAGCGGCCGGGATAGGCCTTCTGTACGCCGACCGCATAGCTCTCGTCCCAGCGATACATCGTATAGACCGACACCAGCAGCGCGCCGTCGACGCCGACCTCGTCCATCGCCTTGATCATGTCGGGACCGGTCACTTCCGGCGGTCCGGCGAGGACGGCGGCCCACGGGCGCCCCGGGTGGTTGCGCTCGTAGCAGTGGACCTGGGCGTCGATGACCGGCATGGCGGCGTCCTTCCCTTTACCCCTATCGGACCGCGACGCTAAAAGGTTGCCGTATGACCGTCGAGTCCGTCCGCTCGTTCCTCGAAACCCACGCGCCCGACATCGCCATTGTCGAGCTGCAGGCCAGCACTGCGACCGTCGAGATGGCGGCGCGCGGCCATGGCGTGGAGCCGGCGCAGATCGCCAAGACGCTGTCGCTGCGCATCAGGGATCGCACGCTGCTGATCGTGACGGCGGGCGACGCTCGGTTGAACAACCGAAAGATCAAGGACGTGCTGGGCGGCAAGCCGCGCATGCTGTCGGCCGACGAGGTCGTGGCCGCGACCGGCCATCCGGTGGGCGGCGTCTGCCCGTTCGGCCTGCCTGCCCCGCTCCCGATCTATTGCGACGTCTCGCTCAAGGCCTTTGCCGAAGTCGTACCGGCAGCCGGCTCGACCAACGCCGCGCTACGCATCGCGCCACAGCGCATGGCCGAGCTGGTCGGCGCGGAATGGATCGACGTCTGCGACAGGCCGACTCCATGAACTGGCGCGACACCCTGCGCGATCTCTTCGCCGCCCCTGCGACGCAGGGGGCACCGCCCCTGCAGCTCTCGAAGTTCGATCTCGGCGTCTGTCCGCGCTGCCGCGGCCTGCGCGCCATCGCGAGCCCCGCCTGCAGCCATTGCGGCAGCGAGGCGCCGGTCATCGCCGATCCCTGACTGCGCTGGCGCTCCGCCGCGTTGCGGCGGCCTTCTCTCTAGCCTCTACGCACTCGGCGGCTTCTGCTCTTCCAGCCGGTCGGTCGCCGGCGGCGGCGTGCGCGAGAGATCGGCGATCTCGCGGCGCAGCGCCGGCGTCATCTCGACATCGACCGCAGCCAGCGAATCCTTGAGCTGGTCGAGGTTGCGCGCACCGATGATCGGCGCCGTCACCGCCGGATGGGTCGCCACCCAGGCGATCGCCGTGCTGACGGGATGCAGGCCCCTGGACTTGCAGAGCGCGACGTACTTCTCGGCGGTCTCGAACGCCCATGCCTCGCCGTAGCGTGCCTCGTACATCTTGTTGGTCTTCAGGCGACCGGTGGCCTGGCCGAAATACTTGCCCGACAGGAGCCCCGCGGCGGCCGGGCTGTAGGGGATGACGCCGACGCCGTTGGCCTCGGCCATCGGCAGGATCTCGACCTCGGCCTGGCGCTTCACCAGGTTGTACATCGGCTGGATGACCTGCAGGCGCGCCCAGTCGTTGCGCTCCTGGACGTCGAGCGCACGCTGGGTCTGCCACGCCGACCAGTTGCTGACCGCCGGGTAGATCACCTTGCCAGCGCGCACCACGTCCTCGAGGCCGCGCATCGACTCCTCGATCGGCGTCAGGGCGTCGTAACGGTGCAGGAACAGCACGTCGACGCGGTCGGTCTGCAGGCGCTTCAGGCAGTTGTCGACGGCGCGCACGACGTGGCGGCGCGAGGTGCCGCGGGCGTTGACGTCGGGGCCCTGCTGGCTGTTGACCTTGGTGGCGACCACCAGCTCGTCGCGGTGGCCCTTCATCAGGCGGCCGAGGATCTCCTCGGACTTGCCCTTGCCGTACTCGTCGGCGGTGTCGAAGAAGTTGATGCCCGCGTCGCGGACCGCCTTGTACATCGCGGCCGAAGTGGGCTCGTCGGCGTCGCCGCCGAAGGACATGGTGCCGAAGCAGAGTTCGGAGACGGAGACGCCGGTGCGGCCGAGGAGCTTGGTCTT
>CAYQAY010000046.1:0-37329 GCA_964415585.1 uncultured Reyranella sp. | reverse complement strand
TGAATCACACATTCACCGCCGTGGGAATCCTGAATGTAGATTGGCCCTAGGCCGGGTACGATCCGATCACCCCGCAGATTGTCAACGACTCCGCTCAACTGATTCTGCGCAACCGCCACAAGGATCAGGGTAGCCAACTCCCTCAGCGGTTGGTGAGGCTGAGCGAGGATTGACCGGCACCCAGGGAGCGGCCTAGGCGTGCCGGCGAGGATTGCTCAGCAGCTTGCTGTCTCGAGTTAGACTGGCGGAGGCACCGGTATTCTCGACGGTGGCCGCGGCATCGGTTGCCTTTGCGGCTCAGGTCTTGTGGGCTCATGGCGATAGTTGAAGGTAGCCACGAACACCCGACCGGCGTGCTCAATGCGGCTCCGGCGGGTGGAACAATGTTCCGCAAGTCCGCCGTTTGTGCGTGTTGCCTCGTTTCGGCAGGCGTGGTTTGTTCCGCGCCTCCTGGGGAGTGGGACAATCGACAATCGTACGGAGGAAAACTGTGAATCGACGTCAATTCATCGCTGTGGGCTCGGCAGCCGGAGCTCTCGGCCTCGGTGGCTTTTCGCTGCCGGCCATGGCCCAGAACCAGTTCTCGATCGCCACGGGCACGACCGGTGCCGTCTACTATCCGCTGGGCGGCGCCATGGCGAACATCCTGACCAAGAAGCTTCCGGGCTACGCGGTCACGGCTGAGGCGACGGCGGGATCGGTCGCGAACATGCACATGATCCGCGACGGCAAGGCCGGCATGGCGCTGACGCAGTGCGATACTGCCTATGACGCCATCAAGGGCCTCGACAAGTTCAAGGACAAGCCGGTCGAATCGCGCACGCTCGCGGTCGTCTACCCGAACCTCGTGCATTTCGTGACCATGGAAGGCACGGGCATCAACAAGCTGTCCGACATCAAGGGCAAGCGCATCTCGACCAGCGCGCCGGTCAGCGGCTCCGAGGTGATGGCACTGCGCATCATCGACGAACTTGGCCTCAAGCTCAGCGATATCAAGCGCGAGCGCCTGTCACCCGCCGAGAGCACCAATGCCATGAAGGACGGCAAGCTCGACGGCTACTTCTTCAACGGCGGCCCGCCGGTCGCGGCGATAACCGATCTCGCGGCCACGCAAGGCATCAAGATCAAGCTGGTCCCGACCGCCGAGCTCGTGCCGGCGCTCAACAAGAAGTACGGTCCGGTCTTCGCGGCGAGCGAGATCAAGGCAAAGGCCTACCCCAACCAGGACGCGGCCGTTCCGGTCATCGCGATCTGGAACATCCTCGTCGTGCCGGCCACGATGAAGGACGATCAGGCCTACACGATCATCAAGACGCTCTGGGAGAACCACGCCGACTTGGTGGCTACGCACAAGGCGTCAGCCGACATGCTGCCGGAGAACCAGAAGGAGGCGAACTCCTCGGTGCCGTTCCATCCCGGCGCCATGAAGTTCTTCGCCGAAAAGGGCATCAAGCTGTCGTAACGGACAAGAAGACAGGCGGGGCCCCGGATGCGGGGCCCCGTTTCCATTTGGGGTGGGATGAACGATGACGGTCCAGACCGAGCTTTTGAGCGACGAGGAACGACGCAAGGTCGAGGAGCTGATCGAGCAAGAGGAAGGCAGCGTCCACAGGTTCGCCGGCTGGTGGGGCAAATTTCTCACACTGATCGCATTCCTGATGACGATCTTCCATCTCTACGCCGCCGCTTCGACGGTCGACACGCAGTCGTTGCGTGAGATCCATGTCGCCTTCGCGCTCTCCCTCGTGTTTCTGTTGTTCCCCGCCGTGAAGAGCTGGCGCAATCGGATCGCGCCGTGGGACATCGTGGGCGCGCTCCTCACGATCGGCGTCATCTGGTACATGATGACAGGCGGCACCTGGACAGACCTCTCGGCATCCGACGACTTCCTCGATCGCTATGTCTCGCCGACGATGATGGACCTGATCGTCGGCGGCATTCTCATCCTGTTGGTTCTGGAGACGACACGCCGCGCGACCGGCTGGATCATGCCGATCCTGTCGACGGTCTTCTTCGCCTATGCGCTGTGGGGCAACTACCTGCCGGCGCCCTGGACCCACAAGGGCTATCCGCTGTCCGACATGATCGCGGAAGAGTACATGACCCTGAACGGCATCTTCGGGTCGGCGATCGACGTCTCGGCGACGCTGATCGTCCTGTTCACGATCTTCGGCGCCATCCTTCAGGCCTCGGGCGCGGGCCGCTTCTTCATCGACTTCTCGCTGCGCGCGATGAAGGGGCAGCCCAACGCCGCTGGCCGCGCCGTCGTCCTGTCGTCGTTCCTGCTGGGCGGACCCTCGGGCTCGGGCGTCGCCACGACGGTAACGATCGGCACGGTGGCCTGGCCGATCATGAAGGAGGCGGGCTACGGCAAGACCGCCGCCGGCGGCCTACTCGCAGCGGGCGGCCTCGGCGCGATCCTGTCGCCTCCGGTGCTGGGCGCCGCGGCCTTCCTGATCGCCGAATATCTCAAGATGTCGTACCTCGACATCGTGCGCATGGCGCTCATCCCCACCTGCCTCTACTACTTCGGCCTGCTGGTGATGACCGAGATCGACTCGCGCAAGTACGGGCTGCGCGCTGTCGACCCCGAGGTCGACATGACGATGAGCCAGCTGCTCACCCGCTATGGTTTTCATTTCTCGTCGCTGATCTCCGTCGTCGTCCTCATGATATGGGGCTTCTCGGCAACATATGCGGTGTTCTGGTCGATCCTGCTTGCGATTGCGGTGAGCTACCTGCGCACCGACACCGCCCTCTGGCCAGGCCGGCTGTTCCGTGCGCTCGCCGATGGCTCGATCCAGGCGCTTGGCGTCGCCGCGACCTGCGCCTGCGCGGGCATCATCGTCGGCGTGATCACCAAGACCGGCCTCGCGCTCAAGTTCTCGTCGATCGTGATTGACCTTGCCGGCGGCTCGGTCTTCTGGACTGCGCTCTACACCGCCCTGATCGTCTGGGTCGTAGGCCTCGCCGTGCCGGTTACGGCGTCCTACATCATGTGTGCCGTCATCGCCGCGCCGGCGCTGATCAAGCTTGGGATCCCAGACTACGCCGCACACATGTTCATCTTTTACTACGCCGTGCTTTCCGAAGTGTCGCCGCCGACCGCATTGGCGCCGTTCGCTGCCGCGACGCTGACGCGCGCCGATCCCTACGTGACGACCCTGCAGAGCTGGAAGTACGCGTTACCCGCGTTCCTGGTGCCATTCATTTTTGTGCTAGATCCGATCGGCATTGGTCTTCTGCTCGAGACGCCGAAGGGTATGTCTTGGGGCTGGGTCCCGTGGGTCACGCTCGGTGCTGCCGGTGGCATTGTCGCGCTGGCGATCGCCGCGCAGGGCCATCTCTGGCGGCCGGTTGGCATTGGCAACCGAGTGATCTGTGGGCTGGCAGGTGTCGCGCTTACCTTCCCTGACATCATAGACGATTGGGTCGGCGGTCTGGTGGCGGCACGGCTGATTGGCTTGGCGGTACTCGCACTCGTGATCGGCTACGAGCTAGTACGTTCAAGGTCCGGGATGCGCCCTTCTACTGGAAGATAACGCGCGCCTCGCGGCCAAGCATCTGAGGAATCCCCTTGGGATCGTCGGGTCGAATCTCAACTTCTACCAGGCGTACGTTCGTGTCGCCAAAGTCGGCTTCTGAGCGCTTGGTGCGTTTCACCGTCATCGGTGTGCGCACGATTGATCCGACGTGGACAGTGCGGCTGCCCTGGAAAGTGAACTCCACCTTGCCGCCAGGTTTGAGGTTTCGCAGGTGTAGTTCATCGACGTCGGCGAAGATGCGGATCTGATCCAAATCGACGATCTTGGCGATGCCCCGTCCAGATACGCGCTCGCCCTGGCGCGTGTAGATGTCGACGACGACGCCGTCGAGCGGCGACCGAACCAACGCCTGCTCGCGTTCCAGCTTCGCTTCGTCGAGCTTTGCGGTGTTGATGACGATGTCTGCCTCGGCTTGCGCCAGATCGGCCGCCAGAAGCTCCGTCTGGAACTTGAGCTTGGCTTGCTCGCGTTCCAGCGCCTGCTGGGAGATCGCCGACTGAAGCTGCTTCTGGTCGGGCGGCAAGCTCGACCGCGAGAGTTCGAGATCCTTGAGCCGGCTTTCTTCGGAAGCCGACTTCACGGACACTTCCTGCTGGGCGATTTCGGCCTTCCGGTAGCCCGAAATCATCGCCTCGCGCTGCTGCCGAGCCTTGGCGATCGCGGCTTCCATCCGGCGCACCTCGACATCCGCGATCGCGTAGTTGTTTAGAACCGCGATGATTTCGTCGCGCTTGACGATCTGGCCAGTCTTGATGCGAAGATCGACGAGGACCGATCCGCCGACGCCCGGATCGCCTGCGATGACTGCAGTGCCCGCTGGCGCGTCGGTATATCCGCGCGAGATCAAGGGGCCGCTGATCTCGGATTTGTTCTGGGCGCTACCGACCTGGCGGTCCGGCAGTCCAAGCACGATCACGGCGGCGATCACCAAGACGGCGAATGCGCCAACCCCCAGCCATGTAAATTTCGTGCTTTGCGCCATCCCAGTTTGCTTTCCACACCCTGCGAGAAAGCGCCCGCTTTCCTCTGAGGTCAAGGGAGCGCTGGTGCTGCCGGACAGGATTGAACTGTCGACCTCCCCCTTACCAAGGGGGTGCTCTACCACTGAGCTACGGCAGCGCGCGGCGGGGGTATGCCATAGGGCAGGGGGCGGTTCAACCGCTGCCGCCCGCCGGAACTGGCGCAGCACTGGCACTTGTCGTGCTTTCCGTCGTCTGCCTACCATTTCGCAACGAAGGATGGAGGATCGGCATGGACTGGCGACCGATTTCCGCAGATTCGCACATCACCGAACCGCCTGGGTGCTATCGCGATCACATCGATCCGGTCTACCGGGAGCGTGCGCCACATGTCGTGCACGAGGACGGCACGGGCGACCTCTACGTCGTCGACGGCATGAAGTCGCCCGTGCCCATGGGGCTGATCGCTGCGGCAGGCGTCGCACCGAAGGACATACGGATCGGCGGCGCCAGGTTCGAGGACCTTCATCGAGGCGGCTGGGATCCGGCGACCAGGCTCGCCGACCAGGACAGGGACGGCGTCGCCGCCGAGATCATCTATCCTACGGTCGGCATGCTGATCTGCAACCATCCTGACTTCGACTACAAGAAGGCATGCTTCGACGCCTACAACCGGTGGCTCCAGTCATACTGCTCGCATGCTCCGGATCGCTTGGTCGGCGTCGGCCAGACCGCAATGCGCACCGTCCCAGAGGGAATGGCCGATCTCGAGCGTATCAAGGCAATGGGCTTCCGTGGCGTGATGATGCCGGGTAACCCCGGCGAGAAGGACTACGACGATCCAATCTATGATCCGTTCTGGGAAGCAGCGGTCGCGCTCGACCTGCCTCTCTCCTGGCATATCCTGACGTCGTCCGGTGACAATTCGCTCGCCAAACCGCGCGGCCCCAAGATCAACGGGTTCCTCTCGATCATCCGCGGCTGCCAGGACATCATGGGCATGCTGGTGTTCAGCGGTGTGTTCGAGCGGCACCCGAAACTCCGCGTGGTCTGTGTGGAGGCCGATGCCGGGTGGGCGCCGCACTTCATGTATCGGATGGATCACGCCTACAAGCGTCATCGCTACTGGCTGAAGGGCAGGGAACTGGCCCGGTTGCCTTCGGAGTATTTTCGCGATCACATCGCCTTGACTTTCCAGGACGATTGGACGGCCTTCCAGTTCGCCGACCGTCTCGGGGCCCATCAGCTCATGTGGGCGAACGATTTCCCGCACAGTGACTCAACATGGCCTTGGAGCCAGGACGTCATTGCCGAGCAGACCAGCCATCTGACGGCTGATCTCCGCAAGCGTATTTTGCACGACAACGTGGCCGAGCTTTACAAGTTGGCCGCATGACTACACTCCGGGCGACGTGCGAACGCGTCGGGAACGGGCACGCCGAGCGGCAGCGCTAAGTCTGGGTGACTATGCAAATTTTTTTGCATTGCCCAAGAGCAATGAGCGGCGCAAGATAGGAAGGCTTCGATAACCAGGGGAGAGGGGCTATGCTCAAGAAATTCTTTGCAGTCGCTGCTGCGGCTTTCATGATCAGCGCGTGCGACGAGCCCGCGCCGGCCACGGCGCCGCCGCCACCGCCGCCGGCTCCGCAGAGCTTCATGGTGTTCTTCGATTGGGACAGCGCCAAGCTGAACACCCAGGCGTCGAACGTCGTCAGCCAAGCCGCCACGGCCTACAAGTCGAAGGGCGGCGCGCGCATCACGGCGACCGGCCATACCGATACGTCGGGCTCGGAGCAGTACAACATGGCGCTATCGCTGCGTCGCGCCAACGCCGTCAAGGATGCGCTGGTCAAGGAAGGGGTTCCCGCGACCGCCATCGCCGTAGTCGGCCGTGGCGAGCAGGGCCTGCTCGTACAAACCGGTCCGAACGTCCGCGAGCCGCAGAACCGTCGCGTCGAGATCGCGATCATGGCCCAGATGGCGGCGAGCTATGATCAGGCGGCGTACTGCAAGAAATTGATGGACGCTTGGCGCAAGACCAGCACTGGCGTTCCGGCACAGGGGCCCGTCCCCGAGGCGATGGCGGAGTGCAATGCGGGTCGTCCGGCCAACGGCATTCCGGTACTTGAGAAGGCGCTGACCGACGCGCGCGTTCCGCTGCCTCCGCGCATGTAACGCCGTTTACTTCGACGAAAAGGCGGCCCTTCGTGGCCGCCTTTTTTGTTGCCTACCTGCCGGCGACCGAGGGCCGTGGCAATCGCGCCCACAGTTTCGGATGCAGTTCCGAATACTCGATCCACGGACCCGTTTCGGCGAAGCCCGGATCGAGCACGCCGACATCGCTGACCCAATAGCCCAAGGAGCGGCGGTTGGCGTCGAACCGCCAGATTCCGATCACGATCTCGTCCGCCACCTGGCCGGAGAGACCCGGGCAAAACAGGAGGAGGAGGCCTTCGTCCTTGGGGGCCGTCTCGATGGGCTGCCAGACTGTCGATGCCCGCCGGAGGCGTTCGATCTCGGCAGCGGCCCGCCAACGGACGTCCTGCGCCGACGCGGCGTCATGCGGTCCATGGTCGGCCCTGCATTGGGCGCGCAACTCCTCGACGATGTCCGTCATCGCAACTCCAGCCCGCTCAATTTTGCCTCCAGTTCTTAACCCAGGCACGATGGTGGATGGGGCTCGAAGTGAAATCCTGTATATTGGATTTAAATTCCAGTATGAGGACTAACCCCATGACCATCGGCATCAACGGCCGCATTGCCGCCCAAGTCAAACGTCTGCGGGTCGAGCGAAGCCTGACGCTCGAAGCGCTGGCCGAAGCCAGCGGCGTCAGCCGCTCCATGATCTCGCTCGTCGAACGCGGCGAAAGCAGCGCGACGGCCGTCGTGCTCGAGAGACTGGCGACCGGGCTCGGCGTCTCTCTGGCAACCCTGTTCGACGAGCCGGTGGCGCATCCGGTTCCCGTGTCGCGTCGTGCAGATCAGGTGGAATGGCGCGACCCGGCCTCGGGATATCTGCGCCGCAATGTGTCTCCGGGCGGCTTTCCGTCGCCAATTCAGATCGTCGAGGTGGTCTTCCCGGCTGGTGCACGGGTGGCCTACGAAACGGCTGCGCGGCCGCGTGTGACGCACCAGCAGATATGGGTGCTGCAGGGCGTCGTCGAAGTCGCGCTGGGTGACGATCTGCATGAACTGCGAACTGGCGATTGCCTAGCGATGGTTCTCGATCGGCCAGTGACCTTCCACAACCGCACGACCAAGCCCGTCCGCTACTGCGTCGTGATCGCTTCAAGCCTGCCATGAGTCCGATGGATGTCGCCGCAGCTCTGGCGAGCGCCGTCTTGCACGCGGGCTGGAACGCCGCGATCAAGGCGAGCCGGAACCCGGCGCAGGCGATGACGGCGCAGATGCTGCTGGGGGCGGTGCTGGCGGTGCCGGTGCTGTTCTGGTCTGGCCTGCCGCATCCCGCAGCATGGGGATGGATAGCGGCCTCCACCTTCCTGAATGTCGTGACGATATCGGCGCTGCTGCGCGCCTACGAGCTGGGCGGATTTGGAATCGTCTATCCCGTAACTCGATCGGTGGCCGTGCTTCTCGTCGTGCCGTTTGCGGCGCTGCTGATAGGTGAGCAGCTCGGTCCCGGCGGGCTGCTCGGAGTGGTCGTGGTCGCCTCGGCTCTGGCACTGCTCGCGTGGGATGCCGGACGGAGCCTTGGCGTGGCGCGTGCAGCCATGGGTTGGACACTGTTGGCCGGCCTAGGCACGGCCGCATACATCATGTGCGACGCCCAAGGAGTGCGCGCGTCGGGATCTCCCTGGGCCTACGGCTTCATCGTGTCGGTCACCAACGCGCTCGCCATGTCCTGGCGGCAGCGGCGTTCCGGTCCGCCGTGGCGGCAAGTCAGTAGCCAGTGGAGGTTGGCGCTGCCGGTCGCTATCGCGTCGATGGCCTCTTATCTCCTGATCCTGTGGGTGTGGAGCCATGCCCCGGTCGCGCCGGCCGCCGCGTTGCGGGATACCAGCGCGATCTTCGCCGTGCTGATCGCCGTGCTCTGGCTCAAGGAACCGTTCACTCGTCTCCGCATTGCTGCTGTGGTGCTGGCGGCGGCCGCTGTGCCCCTCCTGCGGCTGGGTTGAAATCCCCCGGGCAGAGTGCCAGCATTCCGGCGATCACGAGTACGGTGCCGACCTATGGAGACGCCCATGGAAGTGGATGGTCTTGTCACGGCCTTGGAACGGATCGAACACGCCGCCCGTGATTTCATGCACCCGGCCGACAGACCTGACGCACCCACAGCGCTGTTGGGAGTTTTGTCGGAGTGTGGACGCGCGCTCGGGCATCCCTATGCCATCGATCCGGGTCTGGACGACGCGCGCAGCGAAGCTCTTCGTCATTGCGCCGCCGTTCAGGAGAACCTCTCCGCGGTCATCGAGGAGGTCCGACTGCTCCACCTGACGGTGAGCGGCCTCCTGCCTTCGCTCGTGCGGATCGCCGACCGCGAATAGGCAAAAGAAAAGCCGGGGACATGGCCCGGCTTTCCATCCTGGTTCTGTCCGTCGCTCAGCCTTGGTCGAGGAACGACCGCAGCATGCGCGAGCGGCTGGGATGCTTCAGCTTGCGCAGCGCTTTCGCCTCTATCTGCCGGATGCGCTCGCGGGTTACCGAGAACTGCTGGCCGACCTCCTCCAGCGTGTGGTCGGTGTTCATGCCGATGCCAAAGCGCATGCGCAACACGCGCTCCTCACGCGGCGTCAGCGTCGCCAGCACGCGCGTCGTGCTCTCGCGCAGGTTGCCCTGGATCGCCGCCTCGAGCGGGATCACGGCGTTCTTGTCCTCGATGAAGTCGCCGAGATGCGAATCCTCCTCGTCGCCGATCGGCGTTTCGAGGCTGATCGGCTCCTTCGCGATCTTCAGCACCTTTCGCACCTTCTCGAGCGGCATGCCAAGTTTCTCGGCCAGCTCCTCGGGCTGCGGCTCGCGGCCGATCTCGTGCAGCATCTGGCGGCTGGTGCGGACCAGCTTGTTGATGGTCTCGATCATGTGCACCGGGATGCGGATGGTGCGCGCCTGGTCGGCGATCGAGCGAGTAATGGCCTGCCGTATCCACCAGGTGGCGTAGGTGGAGAACTTGTAGCCGCGGCGGTACTCGAACTTGTCGACTGCCTTCATGAGACCGATGTTGCCTTCCTGGATGAGATCCAGGAACTGCAGGCCGCGGTTCGTGTACTTCTTGGCGATCGAGATAACGAGGCGCAGATTGGCCTCGATCATCTCCTTCTTCGCGCGCATCATCTCGCGCTCGCCGTCCTGCACGGTCTTGCACATGCGACGGAACTCGAATATCGGCGCACCAGCGTGATCCGAGATTTCCTTGATCTCGGCCCGGATCTTCTCGATCTCGGCGCCGCGCTTCTTGGCGAAATCTTTCCAGCCCTTGCCCGAGAGCTTGCCGACCTTGTCGAGCCAGTTGGGGTCGATCTCGTGCGTCAGATAGTTGTCGAGGAAATCCTGCCGCGGTATGCGGAATGTCTCGGCCTGCCGCAGCAGCTTGCCCTCGAGCATCATCAGCTTGCGGTTGAGGTCGTACAGCGAGAGTTTGAGCTGCTCGATGCGGGCGGCATTGATGTGCACCGTGCGCACCAGTTCGACGATCTTCTTGCGGTGCTTCTCGTAGCTCTTCTCGAACTCTGCGCTGGGCTTCTGGCCGCGGCTGAGCGTCGACAGGCGCCGGTTCTGCACCTTCGACATCTCGACGTAGACCTTGTAGATCTTGGTGAGCGTGCGCAGCACTTCCGGCTTCAGCTTCTCCTCGAGAGCCGATAGCGACAGCGCGTTCTCATCGTCCTCTTCGCCACCTTCAGTGCTGGTGGCCTCGCCACCTTCGCCATTCACCACCGGTGGCGCCGGACGAACCAGCTTCGGCATCGCCGGACGCGGCATCGGTGGGGCGGCCGGAGGAGTGGCCATGACGCCCTTGCCCTC
Organism: uncultured Reyranella sp.; assembly: GCA_964415585.1. Classification (GTDB taxonomy): domain Bacteria; phylum Pseudomonadota; class Alphaproteobacteria; order Reyranellales; family Reyranellaceae; genus Reyranella. The sequence continues at coordinate 26,843 of CAYQAY010000046.1, read as the reverse complement.
GCCTGGAGCGCCGCCGCCCTGGGTCGCTTCGAGGTCGATCACGTCACGCAGCAGGATGCGGCCCTCGTTGATCGCATCGCGCCAGTGCAGCAGCGCAGTGATCGTCATCGGGCTCTCGCAGATGCCGCCGATCATCTTGTCCTGGCCGGCCTCGATGCGCTTGGCGATTTCGATCTCGCCTTCGCGGCTCAGCAGTTCGACGCTTCCCATTTCTCGCAAATACATGCGTACGGGATCGTCGGTCCGACCGAGTTCTTCGTCCTCGCCGGTCGCCTCGGCGGCGACCACGGCGGTCTTGGCCGGCTCGGCCGGAGTCGCGCTCGGGCTTTCTTCCTGCTCCTCGGCCTCCACGACGTTGACGCCAGCCTCGGACAGCATGGCCATCGTGTCCTCGATCTGCTCGGAGGACACTTCGTCGGGGGGCAAGGCGGCGTTCAGTTCATCGTAGGTGACGTAGCCCCGCTCCTTGCCTTTCTGCACGAGCTTCTTGAGCTCGGCCCCGAGCGTGTCGAGAAGGGGGGCGTCGGGACCCTCTTCACGGGCATCGGTGGCTTCGGGCTGCGCTACTGTTGCGGTCTTGGTCGCCATTACACAATCCTTGGTGCGACAAACAGGTACGACGGCCGAGGGGCCGTTCTTTTGGCTGCGAGAAGGGGAGGCGGGAAGGGCGGCCCCGCAAAACTACCCTTCTACTATATGGGGCTTAAGTGCAAGCGGCGATAGGGGGCAAGGGCCATTTGCAGCGCAGGACAGCTATCCAGCGCCGGACTCTGCGCTTTCCCGACGCATCCGGTCGAGAACTGCCTGAAGCCGCCGCAAATTCTCCTCACTCATGTCCTCGGCGAGGGCCTCCTCGGCCCGCTTCAGCTCTTCCGGGTCGGCCGTTAGCTGCATCATGTGCCGGGCCGCCCGCCGCCATTGGCCGACCCAGCCTTCAGCGTCGGCCGGATCGTCCCGGAAGGCCTTCCTGGCCTTGGCTTGGGCCGAAGCCGCCAAGCGCCCCAGCCCCGTCCGCTGTAAGTGCTCCTCGATCAGCCGGGCTTCAAGAGGGGCATCCCCGGCGGCATCGTCTGCGGCTGGATCGACCCCCAACGGCACCAGGGAAAGTGCGTCCAGAAGGCCGCTGCGCAGCCGGGCGAGCTCCGGGTTGGCGATGGGCAGAGCGGCCAAGTCCTCGGCCAGAATGTGGAGCAGCGCCGGTCGCTCGATCAGCGCCCCTAGCAGCGCCCGCTCCTGACGGGAGCTGTCAAGGTCAGCTCCCGCGCGGCGGGCGGCGGCGCCCGCGGCGAAGGGTGCCGGCTCCGGGTCTCTCGGGCCGCGGAACGGCCGACGGCTTCCGGGTTGCCATGCGGAGCCTTCGGGACGGCGCAAGCGATTGAGCCGGCTGCGCATTTCGGTGCGATAGTAGTCGCGTACGACTGGGTCCGCGATCTCGGCCACCCGCTGCTCGACGCTGCGTTGAAGGCTGGCCCGCCGTTCGGGCGTGTCGATTGATTTGCCTTCCGTCTCCATGTCCCAGACCACATCGGACAGGGGACGCGCCAGCTCGAGCACTCGGCGAATGGCATCCGGCCCGCGCGTTCGGATCAGGCTGTCGGGATCCTCGCCTGCCGGCAGGGCGAGGAACCGCAGGCTCTTCCCCGCGCGCAGCAGCGGCAGCGCGCGTTCTGCGCCTCGTGCGGCGGCGCGGCGGCCGGCATTGTCGCCGTCGAAACAGAGATAGGGTTCGTCCGCGAGCTTCCAGAGTTCGGAGAGCTGGCCCTCGGTCAGTGCCGTTCCAAGCGGGGCCACCGCGCCGGTGAAGCCCGCACCGTGCAGCGCGATCACATCCATATAGCCTTCGGCCACGATGACAGGCTGGCCCTTCGTCACAGCCTGGCGGGCGCGATCGAGGCAGTAAAGATTGGCGCCCTTGTGGAAGAGCGGGGTTTCCGGCGAGTTGAGATACTTGGGCTCGCCTGCGCCCATGACGCGTCCGCCGAACGCGATGGCGCGGCCGCGCCGATCGTTGATCACGAACATCACGCGCCCGCGGAAACGGTCGTAAGGCTCGCGCCCGTCCTCGGGCTGAATGGCCAGGCCGCCTTCGACGATCTTCTCGATCGGTACGTTCTCGCGCTTCAAGGCCGCGATCAGACCGTCGCGCGAGTCGGGGGCAAAGCCCAGGCGAAAATCGTCGATCCTCTCGTCACTGAGGCCGCGGCCGCGCAGATAGTCCAGACCTTGCCGGCCGACCGGCAGGCGCAGTTGCTTCTGGAACCACTGCGCGGCGAGTTCGACGACCTGCTGCAAGCTCGACGCACGCTCTACGCGCTCGCGCTCGCCCGGTGTGGCGCGCGGTACGGGCAGGTTGACCTCGCGCGCGAGCTTCTCGACGGCCTCGGGAAAGGCGAGGCCCTCGGTCTTCATGACGAAGTCGATGGCGCTGCCTTTCTCGTGGCACCCGAAGCAGTAGAAGAATCCCTTTTTGTCGTTCACTGTGAACGACGGCGTCTTTTCGTTGTGGAACGGGCAGAGGCCGGCATACTCGCTGCCCGACCGACGCTTGAGAGACACCTTACGGCCGACGATGTCGGAGATGCTGAGGCGCGCGCGCAGTTCGTCGAGGAAGCCTGGGGGGAAGGCCATTCCTTAGGATGGCGGTACAAACCCCGCGGCGCCAGAGAGGCGACGGGGGATAGCGGGGAATATCAGCCGCTCAGCGCTTTCTTGACCGCGGCGGACGCCTTGGCGAAGTCCATCTGGCCTGCGTACTTGCCCTTCAGCGCCGCCATGACGCCGCCCATGTCCTTGACCGACTTGGCGCTGGCCGCGACGATCGCCTCGCGCACGGCGGCATCGACCGCAGCATCGTCCATCTGCTGTGGCAGGAAGCGCTCGATGACAGCGATCTCAGCCTTTTCCTTGTTGGCCAGGTCGGCGCGGTTGCCCTTTTCGTAGAGGGCGACCGATTCGTTGCGTTGCTTGATCATCCCCTGCAGCATCGAAAGGATGCGGTCGTCGGCCACGCCCTCGCGACTGGCTTCGGTACGGGCGGCGATATCGACTTCCTTGAGTTTGGCCAGGATCAGGCGAATCGCCCCTACGGCCGCTGTGTCGCGGGCGCGCATGGCATCCTTCAGTGCATCGTTCAATTTGTCGCGAAGCATCGAATGTGTCCCAACCACCGAAGAGGCGGAAACTAATCGCCCAGAGCGCTGTTGGCAAAGCAAATAAGCTATTGAAATAACTTGTGAATTGGCTGCGAACCGCGCCTTGACCCTGTGCGACCGCTTCGTTACAACCCGCGCGGTTCGCAGGCCGCCTCCTCGGGCGAGGCCACGGGCCGAACGAACGGAATAGCAGTATGACGTCACAAAAGACCGCCGGCGCCGAGAACGCCGCGCCGCGTTGGGCCACGGCCGCGCTCGTGCTGGCCGATGGCACGGTCTTCTGGGGCAAGGGCGTCGGGGCCGCAGGCCACGCCGTCGGCGAGGTCTGCTTCAACACCTCGATGACCGGCTACCAGGAGATCGTCACTGATCTGTCCTACGCCGGCCAGATCATCACCTTCACCTTTCCGCACATCGGCAACGTCGGCACGAACCTCGAGGACATCGAGGCGATCACCCCGGCGGCGCGCGGCGTGGTGCTGCGCGGCGACATCACGGAGCCTGCGAATTGGCGGTCGGTGAAGCCGTTCGACGACTGGCTGAAGAGCCACGATTTGCCCGGCGTCTGCGACGTCGATACGCGCGCCATCACCCGGCGCATCCGCGACGGCGGAGCACCGAACGGCGTCGTCGTCCATGCGCCGGAGGGCAAGTTCGACATCCCGAAGATGGTGAAGATCGCGCGGGATTGGCCAGGCCTCGACGGCATGGACCTCGCCATCGAGGTCACGACCAAGCAGACCTACAACTGGGACGAGACCAAGTGGGCGCTGGGCAGGGGCTACGGCAAGCTCGCCAAGCCCAAGTACCATGTCGTTGCCGTGGACTACGGTGCCAAGCGCAACATCCTGCGCTGCCTCGCCAGCGCCGGCTGCAAGGTGACGGTGGTGCCGGCGACGGCCACGGCCGAGGACATTCTGCGGCATAAACCTGATGGCGTTTTCCTTTCCAACGGTCCGGGCGATCCGGCAGCCACAGCGGTCTATGCGTCGCCCGCGATCCAGGTCGTGCTCGACAAGAAGGTGCCGCTGTTCGGCATCTGCCTCGGTCACCAGATCCTCGCCCTGACGCTCGGCGGAAAGACCCGCAAGATGGAGCGCGGCCATCGCGGCGCCAACCAGCCGGTCAAGGACCTGACGACGGGCAAGGTGGAGATCACTTCACAGAACCACGGCTTCTGCGTGATCCCCGAATCGCTGCCGAAAAACACCGAGGTGACGCACGTCTCGCTGTTCGACGGCATCAACGAAGGCCTGCGCTGTACCGACAGGCCGGCCTTCTCCGTCCAGTACCATCCCGAGGCTTCGCCCGGCCCGACCGACAGTCACTATCTCTTCGACCGTTTCGTAGAGATGATCGACAAGAGCAAGGGCAAGTAGAGTCACTATGCCCAAGCGCACCGACATCAAGAGCATCCTCGTCATCGGCGCCGGCCCGATCGTCATCGGCCAGGCCTGCGAATTCGACTATTCCGGCGTTCAGGCCTGCAAGGCGCTGAAGGACGAGGGCTATCGCGTCATCCTGGTGAATTCCAATCCGGCGACGATCATGACCGATCCCGGTCTGGCAGACGCCACCTATGTCGAGCCGATCACGCCGGACATGGTCGCCAGGATCATCGAGAAGGAGAAGCCGGACGCCGTGCTGCCCACGATGGGTGGTCAGACGGCGCTCAATACGGCGATGGCGCTGCATCGCGACGGCCGGCTGAAGAAGCTGGGCGTCGAGCTGATCGGCGCCAATGCCGAGGCGATCGACAAGGCCGAGGACCGCCTGCTGTTCCGCGACGCCATGACCAAGATTGGTCTCGAGTCGCCGAAGAGCGAGGTGGTGCACAATCGCGAGGAAGCGGCGAAGGCGCTGGATCATGTCGGCCTGCCGGCCATCATCCGTCCGTCCTTCACGCTGGGCGGTACCGGCGGCGGCATCGCCTACAATCGCGACGAATACTTCGAGATCGTGCAGGGCGGTGTCGATGCTTCGCCGGTCGGCGAGGTGCTGGTCGAGGAATCCGTGCTCGGCTGGAAAGAGTACGAGATGGAGGTCGTCCGCGACCGCAAGGACAACTGCATCATCGTCTGTTCGATCGAAAACATCGATCCGATGGGCATCCACACGGGCGACTCTGTCACGGTCGCACCGGCGCTGACGCTCACCGACAAGGAATACCAGATCATGCGCGACGCCTCGATCGCGTGCCTGCGCGAGATCGGCGTCGATACCGGCGGTTCGAACGTGCAGTTCGCCGTCGACCCGCAGACCGGCCGTATGGTCGTGATCGAGATGAACCCGCGTGTCTCGCGATCCTCGGCGCTGGCCTCGAAGGCCACGGGTTTTCCGATCGCCAAGGTCGCGGCGCGCCTCGCCGTCGGCTACACGCTCGACGAGCTATTGAACGACATTACCGGCGAGACCCCGGCCTCGTTCGAGCCGACGATCGACTATGTCGTGACCAAGATGCCGCGATTCGCCTTCGAAAAGTTCCCCGGCGCGGAGGCGCTTCTCACGACGTCGATGAAGAGCGTCGGCGAGGCGATGTCGATCGGCCGCACCTTCCAGGAGTCGCTGCAGAAAGCACTGCGCTCGATGGAAACGGGTCTGACGGGCCTCAATGAAATCCAGATCAAGGGCGCGCCGGAGAAGTCGGCGGTCGTGGGCGCGCTCTCGAAGCCGACACCCGACCGCATCCTGGTGATCGCTCAGGCGTTCCGGCACGGCCTCACGGTCGAGGAGATCGCCCAGGCGTCGAAGTTCGAGCCATGGTTCCTGCGCCAGATCGAGCAACTGGTGAAGGTCGAGGCCGATCTGCGCAAGAGTGGCCTGCCGAAAGATGCCAAGGCGCTGCTCGATCTGAAGAAGAAGGGCTTCTCTGACGAGAGACTCGGCGAGCTGACTGGGCAGGGCGCGGCCGAGGTCGCCAGGAAACGACGCGCGCTCGATGTGCGGCCAGTCTTCAAGCGCATCGACACCTGCGCGGCCGAATTCGAGTCGCGCACGCCCTATCTGTACTCCTGCTACGAAGGCGACGGCTTGCGTCCAGCCGAATGCGAGGCGCAGCCGACCGACCGGAGGAAGATCATTATCCTCGGCGGAGGTCCGAACCGCATCGGCCAGGGCATCGAGTTCGATTACTGCTGCGTCCACGCCGTCTACGCGCTGCGCGAGGCCGGTTACGAGACCATCATGGTCAATTGCAACCCAGAGACCGTATCGACCGACTACGACACGGCCGATCGTCTCTATTTCGAGCCGTTGACCGCCGAGGACGTGATCGAGCTGGTCGAGGTGGAGCGCCGCAGCGGCGAGCTGCTGGGCTTGATCGTCCAGTTCGGTGGTCAGACGCCGCTGAAGCTCGCCAAGCCGCTCGAGGCAGCTGGCATCCCGATCTTGGGAACGTCGCCCGACGCGATCGATCTCGCGGAGGATCGTGACCGCTTCCAGAAGCTCATTCACGAGTTGAAGCTTCGGCAGCCCGAGAACGGCACGGCGATCTCGGAGAAGCAGGCAGTCGAGGTCGCCGAGAAGATCGGCTATCCCGTCGTTATTCGTCCGTCCTACGTCCTGGGCGGTCGCGCGATGCAGATCGTCTACGACCTGGCCGCGTTGCAGCGCTATATGCGCGATGCCGTGAAGGTCTCGGGTAGCAATCCCGTGCTGATCGACTCCTACCTGCGCGATGCAATCGAAGTCGACGTCGATGCCTTGGCCGACAGGGATCACAACGTGTTCGTTGCCGGCATCATGGAGCATATCGAGGAAGCCGGAATTCATTCTGGCGATTCTGCCTGCTCGCTGCCGCCATATTCGTTGCCCTCCAAACTGCTGGGTGAGATCGAGCGCCAGACCGAGGCGATGGCCAAAGCGCTAGGCGTCGTCGGCCTGATGAACGTGCAGTACGCGGTCAAGGACGGCGAGGTTTACGTGCTCGAGGTCAATCCGCGCGCCAGCCGCACCGTGCCGTTCGTTGCCAAGGCGACCGGCCAGCCGATCGCCAAGTTCGCCGCCCGCCTGATGGCCGGCGAAGCGATGAAGTCGCTTGGCATCAAGAAATCCAAGGGCAAGCACATAGCGGTCAAGGAAGCCGTGTTTCCGTTTGCCCGCTTCCCCGGCGTCGACATCATTCTCGGGCCAGAGATGCGTTCGACCGGCGAGGTGATGGGCCTCGACATGAACTTCGGCCGCGCCTTCGCGAAATCGCAGCTCGGTGCCGGCAGCAAGGTGCCCGTCGAGGGCGTGGTGTTCGTCTCGGTCAAGGATCAGGACAAGCAAGCCATGGTGAAGCCGGTGAAGCGGCTGGTCGACCTCGGATTCAAGGTCGTGGCCACCGGCGGTACATCGGAGTTCCTGCGCAGGCACGGTGTCGAGGCGCAGCGCGTCAACAAGGTGCTTGAAGGCCGGCCGCACATCGTCGATCTGATGAAGGACGGCAAGGTCCACCTCGTCTTCAATACGGTCGACGGGGCGGGCGCGCTGACCGACAGCTACACGCTGCGGCGGACCGCCCTGATGCACAAGATTGCCTACTACACGACAGTCGCCGGCGCGAAGGCCTCGGTGGAGGGCATCGCGGCCTTGAAGGAAGGCGCGCTCGACGCGGTGCCGCTGCAATCCTACTTCAAGTCAACGTTCTGATCAGCCGCTCTGGCGTGCACGCCGCGGGAGGGCAACCCGTTTCCGGGCGCCTTCGGCGTTGACGCCGTACGATTCATCAAGGACGATTTGCAGATGGAACGGGTTCCGATGACGGCCGAGGGGCTGAAGAGCCTCGAGGACGAGCTGAAGGTCTTAAAGAGCGTAGAACGCCCTGCGATCATCAAGGCGATTGCGGCGGCGCGCGAGCACGGCGACCTTTCGGAGAACGCCGAATACACGTCCGCGCGCGAGCGGCAGGGGTTCATAGAGGGTCGCATCGCCGAGCTTGAGGACATCATCTCGCGCACCGAGGTGATCGATTTCTCGAAGCTTTCGGGCAAGATCGTGAAGTTCGGCGCCACCGTGCGCTTGGCCGACGAGGACACCGACGAGAAGGTGAAGTATCAGATCGTCGGCCCCTACGAGGCCGACCTGGCCAAGGGCCGAATTTCCGTCACGTCGCCGATCGGCAAGGCGTTGATCGGCAAGACAGTTGGCGACACCGTCGAGGTCCAGACGCCGCGCGGTGCCCGCTCCTACGAGGTGGTGGGCGTCCAGTTCAAGTAGAGGGCGCCGCCAACATCGCCTTGGCACGCCGGATGCCCGTGGTCTTCATGACGGTATACTGGATGGCGAACAGCAAAGCCTTGCTCGCGATCGCGTAGACCGATTTCACCGCAGCCCACGTCGCCGTGTCGAGGGTGAGGGCCAACACGATGTTCAGCCCAGCGGAGAAGAACATCAGCGCGGCCCAAATGTAGCCGAACAGAATGCCGAGATCGGGCACCGTGGCGAGGGCGATCGGCGGAAGATAGCGGTTCATCCAGCCGCGCTTCAGCATCACGATGCCGACGATGACGTAGATGACGGTGGGCTTCAGCATCACGAAGAGCGGGCTGTCGGTCGCGAACGTCGCTGCCCCGGAGGAGAGGATGATGACGAGGCTGAGCCACTGCAGGGCCTCGACCGGCCGCTTGTGCAGGATGTCCCAGCCGATCTGGCCGATGCCCAGTGCCATGCCAAGTCCGACCGCGAGGAAGAGGTTGTCGGTCAGTACGTAGGCGGCGAGGAACAGCAGCGTCGACGCCATATCGAGCAGCAATACGCGGGACGCCTGGAAGAAGTCCTTCATGGTTTGTGACCTCCAACGGCATCTTCGTGATAACACCGTGTATTTTTAATACGCTATCAATACACGGCGTTTCCCGCAAGCCTTTTCAGACGACGACCTTGATGTAGGTGTCCTTCATCACGATCAGGCCCCGCCGGAACGTGTAGAGATCGCAGCCCAGCCACTCCTGGCGCTGGCCGGTGCGGAGCGTGGCGGTGCGGTGCCATTCGGCGACCGCCCGGTTGCCGCAGATGAACTCGTTGGTATGCAGCCATTTCACATCGCCGGTAGTGGCGAACAGCGGCTCGAAGTAGCCGCGGATGGCCGCTTTGCCCTTGAAGCTCTGGCCCCAGTAGTCGGGGCCCTTGGCATTGCGGAACTCGCCGTCCTCGGCGAAGGAGTTCACGATGCCATCGACGTCGCGCCGTGCGAAGGCGTCGGCGATCTCGTGCAGTCGTTCCAGCGTGACGTCCGGTGCTGCGCTGCCGTCCATGTGTCGTCCTCCTGGTCGATTATTCGATGCTGATTGGCACCCCCGGCACCTGCTTGGCGGTGCGGAACACCATCATCGACTTCACGTGACTGACGTTGGGAGCCGACGTCAGCCGGGTGGTTAGGAACTTCTGGTACTCGTCCCATGTCTCGGCGACGATCTTCAGCAGGAAATCGGCCTCGCCGGCCAGCATGTGGCACTCGCGAACCTCGTCCCACTTGGCAATCAGCTCCTCGAAGGCCTTGAGATCGGCTTCGGCTTGGCTGTTCAGCCCTACCAGCGCAAAGACCGAGACGCTGTAGCCCAGAGCCTCGGGGCTGAGGTCGGCATGATATCCCTTGATGATGCTGGCCCGTTCGAGTGCCCTGACCCGCCGTAGGCAGGGCGGTGCGGATATGCCCGCCCGCTCCGCCAGTTCGACATTGGTCATGCGGCCGTTTGTCTGCAGATCGCTGAGAATGCGCCGGTCGATCCGATCGAGCTTTGCGCGAGCCATTCGTATTCCTCCCGTGGCCGCGGTCTATGCCAGAACCATGCCACGCACGCAATAAAGTTGCGAGAACTCGCCGGTGGACTGTGAACAATTGCGCCAAATTCGACTTCTTCTCGTGCAAGAAGAAGAGGTTTGCATATATGTTCAAGATATGCGGTCAGCGGGATGCGGAGCGGACATGGCAGCAACTCATCGCAGCAAGGTAATGATCCTGGGGTCTGGGCCGGCGGGCTACACGGCGGCCATCTATGCTGCGCGGGCCAACCTCAAGCCGACGCTCGTCCAAGGCATCCAGCCAGGCGGCCAGCTCACGATCACGACCGACGTCGAAAACTATCCCGGATTCGCCGACGTCATCCAGGGGCCGTGGCTCATGGAGCAGATGCAGAAGCAGGCTGAACATGTGGGGACTGAACTCTTCTTTGATACCATCGTAGACGTCGATCTCACGCGTCGGCCCTTCGTGTGCTTGGGTGATTCAGGAGACCGATACGAGTCCGATGCGCTCATTGTCGCTACCGGCGCCACGGCCAAGTGGCTTGGCTTGCCAAGCGAGGAAATGTTCCGAGGCGGCGGCGTATCGGCCTGCGCGACCTGCGACGGCTTCTTCTTTCGCGGCAAGGAAGTCGTTGTCGTCGGCGGAGGAAACACCGCCGTTGAGGAGGCGCTCTATCTCACCCATCACGCCTCCAAGGTGACCCTCGTCCATCGCCGTGACAGCTTCCGGGCCGAGAAGATCCTGCAGGATCGGCTGTTCAAGAATCCCAAGGTGACCGTACTGTGGGATCACACGGTTCAGGAGATTCTGGGCGACAAGACCCCCGCACCGCTCGTGAAAGGCGCGCGCCTGCGCAACGTCAAGACGGGTGTGGAGAAGGAAATTCCGACCGACGGCGTTTTCGTCGCCATCGGCCATTCGCCCAACACAGAGCTGTTCAAGGGCAAGCTCGAGATGGACAGCGAGGGCTATCTGCTCACCAAGCCGGATTCGACCGCCACCAATGTCGGCGGCGTTTACGCCGCCGGCGACGTGCAGGACAAAGTCTTCCGCCAGGCCGTCACGGCCGCAGGAACGGGCTGTATGGCGGCCCTCGAGGCCGAGAAGTGGCTGGCCTTGCAGGAGGCGCGCCTCGCACAGGCTGCCGAGTAGGCGGCGCAGGGGAGGCATGGAGATGGACTGGGACAAGCTGCGGATCTTTCAGGCCGTGGCCGATGCCGGCAGCTTCACGCATGCGGGCGAGTCGCTGAAGCTCAGCCAGTCGGCGATTTCTCGGCAGATTGGCGCGCTGGAAGAGCAGCTCGGCGTAATGCTTTTCCATCGTCATGCTCGCGGCCTCATTTTGACCGAGCAGGGCGAGCTACTCTATCGGACGGCACGTGACATGGCAGCGAAGGTGAACACTGCCGAAGCCTTGTTGCGTGCCAACCAGGACAAGCCGGCAGGTCGCCTCAAGATCCACGCGACCGTGGGCTTCGGCTCGACCTGGCTGACGGCACAGATGCACGAGTTCATCGCTCTCTATCCGGAGATCGACGTCAGCCTTGTCCTGTCCGACAACGAGCTCGATCTCGGCATGCGCGAGGCGGACGTTGCGATACGGATGGTCATGCCGCGGCAGCCCGGCCTTGTGCAACGCCATCTCCTAACGGTGCGCAGCCACGTCTATGCCTCGCACAGCTATGTGCAGAAGTACGGTAAACCGAAGAGCATCGAGGAGCTCGATCAGCACCGACTCATCATCTTCGGCGAAGACGCGCGGGCCCCCGTGCAGGACGTGAACTGGCTGTTGCACGAAGGCAATCCCGACAACAATCCCCGGCTTGTGGTGCTCCGGGTCAACAACACCTACGGCATCTTCCGCGCCGTCGAATCCGGCCTCGGTATCGCATCGCTGCCCGACTATCTCGCCATGCAGTCCACCAAGCTCGAAATGTTGTTGCCTGACCTAAATGTCCGCACGACGGATGTGTATTTCACCTATCCGGAGGAACTTCGTCACTCCAAGCGGATAGCCGTGTTCCGCGATTTTCTGCTGAGAAAAGTGGCCGAGACACGCTTTTGAGTGCGCGAGACTTGCAGGATTGCATATCCGGTGAGAGGCATGCGTCCGTCGCATGTCAGTGTCCAAAACTTCACCACTACCAATCTTGGCCATGAGGCATAGGTTGGGAATAGGTCTTCGACACGAAAGGTTTCGGCTGATCGCGTTCGAAACTCGGGATCCTCATGATCCCACGTCTCCCAGACGTGAAGCCTCCCTGTTTGACTCGCCGGGCCTCGTGCCCGGCGTTTTTTTTGCCTACACAAGCCGATAGCTATGGGGCGATCTGCCGCTGGTAGGCAGGCCGCCGCCGATACTCCACCCGTTGATGTAGCTCCACTTGCTGACCATATCGGGTTGTTGGGTTGTACATAGATGTTTCGCCAGATTCGCCATGGAGTTCTTCCCCTCGCCCTGCGCAACATAAAGCGCCGCGGCGATCTGGAGCGTGCCGGCCTCTTGATCGAGTCGCTCGCGAAGCATTGGCGCGACAGCACACCCTTCGAACTTCTGATCATCGCCCCGTCCCGAGACGCAAATCTGCTGCGGACGGAGCTGCCTAGATTTCCCAGCATCGAGGTTTCGGTCCGGCGCGAGGATGAATTCTTCCCGGCTTTCAGCCCGTTCTATCTGATGACCGGTTGGTACCGGCAACAGATCTTGAAGCTTCATGTGCCTGCGCTTCTGGGCCTTGACGGGTACCTTACGCTCGATTCGGACGTCTGCTGCGTCGGCGACTTCGATTCCCGGACTTTCATCGAGCACGATCGGGCGCTCTCGCGTTGGGAGCCGAAGCAGCATCACGAGTGGTGGCAACACGCCTCCGAGGTTGTCGGTGTGCCCTACGATCCGAGATCGCACGGACTTTCGGTGACGCCGAACATCCTGCATGGCGACATAGCTCGCCGGACCCTGGAGAGGCTGCGCGGCCCGCGCATCGATCCCGTGACATCGCTCTTGCTGTGGAAGGTGCGCAAGCTCCGGCACGTGCCCTGGACCGAGTACTCGCTCTACACCAGTACTGCCGAGATAGACGGCACACTGTACGACTATCACGTCGAATGGGACACCTGCTATTCGGCGGATGTTCACCTGTTCTCCGAACAATCGTGCGTCTGGGGTGCGGATGATTTCGAGCGGTTGGTAAAGCTGCCGAACGGCACCGACCCCGGCGGCAAGTTCATCATCGTGCAAAGCCACGCACGCATCCCGCTTCAGCAGGTGCGCGATTACTGCCTGAGCTTCGCCGGCTAGACCTTACCGTTGTGCTCGCCGATCTTCGGCGCCTTGTCCGTGCCGCCAGGGCGCTCGCCGTCGATGCTGAGTGGAAGGCCGTGGAACAGGGCTTCTGATCCGGCATAGGGCTGGACGAACATGCCCAGCGCCGCGACCTGCGCAAGTTCCATTACCTGGGGCACCGTGTTCAATGGCCCGTTGGGCACGCCCAGCGCATCGAGCTTGGCCGACCAGTGGGCGCGATCCTCGCATTTCATGATGTCGGAGATCATGCCGAGCAACAGGTCGCGCTGCTGCATGCGGTCGACATTCGTGCGGAACCGCGGCTCGTCGGGCCATTCCGGGTGGCCAAGGGCTTCGGCAAACTTGCGCCACAGGCGATCGTTGCCCGGGCAGATCATCAGCGGACCGTCGCTGCACTCGAACGCCTGATAAGGCGTAAGCGAGGGATGGCCAGTGCCCTGGCGCGGGGGCATCTTGCCCGTCACAGACCAGCCCGCGACATGGTTCGATGCCCACATCAGGCCGCTCTCGAACAGCGACGTGTTGACCAGGCTGCCCCGACCGGTGGCCATGCGTTTGGCGAGCGCTGCCAACACGCCGATCGCCGTCCACATGCCGGTCGACAGGTCGATGATCGACACGCCGATACGGGCCTCCGGTCCTCCGGGATCGCCGTTCAGCGAAATGAGCCCGGCAACGGCTTGGATGATGGGCTCGTAACCCGGCCGTTCCTTCCACGGTCCGGTCGCGCCGAAGGCGCCGAGGTCGGCATAGATCAGACGAGGGAAGCGCTTGATGAGCGCCGGCCCGTCGATACCGAACTTGGCCGGTACGTCCGCTCGCAGATTGTGAACGAAGACGTCCGCTGTCCCGATGCGCTCAACCAACGCGTCGCGTTGGGCTTTGTCGGCAAGGTCGCAGGTGATCGACTTCTTGCCGCGATTGAGAGCGATGAACCCGGTAGCGTCGCCCTCGACGAAGGGAGGCCCCCACTTGCGAGCGTCGTCGCCCTCCGGTCTCTCGACTTTCACGACCTCGGCACCGAGGAAGGCGAGGATCTGCCCGCAATAGGGACCGGCCAGATTCTGACCGAATTCAACGACCTTGAGGCCTTCGAGAGGTTTGGTCATCGGAGATTGCTGCCCAGGATTTCGCGTGCGATCACCATGCGTTGCACTTCGCTCGGTCCCTCGCCGACGCGACGGATGCGCATCTCGCGATACCAGCGCTCGAGCGGCAGGTCCTTGGTCATGCCCATGCCGCCATGGATCTGCATGGCGCGGTCGACGACGCGGCCGCCGCCCTCGGACGCGGTCAGCTTGGCGATCGCGGCCTCGGTTCGAAACGGCAGCCCGCGACGCGCCCGCTCCGCCGCTTCGAGCGTGAAGTGCCTGGCGGTACGGATGTCGATCTCGTTGTCGACCAGCATCCACTGGACGGCTTGGCGATTGGCGAGCTTCTCGCCGAAGGTCGAGCGTATCTTGGCCCACGCGACGGCCATCTCGTTGGCGGCGATGGCGACGCCAATGCAGCCTGCGGCATAGGGGATGCGCTGGCGCGTCAGGCGGTCGTTGGCGACGGCGAAGCCCTTGTTCACTTCGCCCAGTACCTGATGATCGGAGACCCAGCAATCCTTGAACTCGAGCTCCGTCGCATAGTGCGACGAACGCAGCGTATGGACGACGCGCCGGACGTGGAAGCCCGGCGTGTCGCTGTCGATGATGAAGCAGGTGATGCCGGCGCGGCCCTTCGAGGCGTCGGTGCGGGCGAAGACGATGCCGTACTGGGCACAGTCGGCGTTGGAGATGAAGATCTTCGCGCCGTTCAGCACCCAGCCATTGTCCTTGCGCTCGGCCCTGGTCTGGATGGCCCGCGCCGGATCGCTCCCGCCCGACGGCTCGGTCAGGCCGAAGAACGCCTTCTTTTCGCCGCGCAGCGTCGGATAGAGGTAGCGTTCTTTCTGATCGTCGTTGGCCTCGAAGATCTGGGCGAGGCCCGCGCCACCGAAGGTGCCGTAGCAGGGCACGTAGAGCCCTGCGCGATGCTGCGCCATTTCGATCGCCAGCAGCGTGCGCGTGACGATGTCGATGTCGGGTCCGCCGAACTCCTTGGGGATGTCGATACCGAACAAGCCCATCGCCTTTGTCTTCTCGACCAGCCGCTTATGATCCTCCGGCGGCAATTCCGAGGCATCCGGATCGAGCTTCGCCTCCAGCGGGATGATCTCTTCCCGCACGTAGCGCCGGACCTGGTCGATCAGCATCTGCTGTTCGGAGTTCGGTTCGAAATCCATGCGGGCCTCTTCAGGCGGGACTGAGCCGGCCGAGATTGGGCGGCGGGTTCCTGGCATTGTCGGGTGGCAGGCTGCCGTGATCGGCCTGATGGACCATCAGGAGCTCGAACCAGCGCGAGCGGTATTGCATGTTCACCTCGACGCGGAACTGGCAGCCCGGGCCGCGCTCGGCGAGCTCGCGCTGCAATTCGCTGCGCAGGCCGAAAGTCGAGCGCGCACCGGCCTGACCTATGTAGAGCATGACGCCGGCGGCATCCGCGATCTGATAGACGCCGAGCTGCCCGGGCAGTCGGGCGGCTTCCTCGGCAGTCAGGGGCCGCCACGGCTTGTCGAGGCGGAGCCTGATCGACACGTCACCTGCCCTGGAACCTGGCAGTGCGTTTCTCGAGGCGCGCCTTCGTGCCTTCCTGCGCGTCCTGGCTCTTCATCGCTACCTGCACCAAGGCGTCGACATCGTCGTGTTTGATGCCGTCGCGGAACTCGAGCTGCCTCACCGTCAGCGCCTTCATGGCCCTGAGCGAGAGCGGCGCGTTGGCCGCGAGTCGGTCGATGACCTTCAAGGCCTCCGCCTCGAGCTGGTCGGGCGGCGCGCAGCGTGCGATGAGGCCCAGCGCATGGAGCTTGGTCGAGGGCAGGGGGTCGCCGAGCAGCAGCATCTCGCGCGCGGTCACCGGGCCCAGCACCTCCATCAGCTTCTTGGCGAGAAACCAGTTTGGCGCCAGACCGACCTGCGCCAGCGACATGCCGAAGCGCGCCTTCTGGCTCGCCACGACGATGTCGCAGTGGAGGGCGAGTTCGTTGCCGCCGGCGATTGCGTCGCCCTGCACGACGGCGACCACGGGAAGGGGGCAGAGTTCGACGGCGCGCAGCATCACCTCGATGCCGCTTGCGCTTCCGCTGCCGATGGTCTCACGGCGTTCGGCCATGTCGAGCCCGGCGCAGAACACGTCGCCCTTGCCGCGGATC
Source organism: uncultured Reyranella sp. (assembly GCA_964415585.1). Taxonomy (GTDB): domain Bacteria; phylum Pseudomonadota; class Alphaproteobacteria; order Reyranellales; family Reyranellaceae; genus Reyranella. The sequence continues at coordinate 10,422 of CAYQAY010000046.1, read as the reverse complement.
ACCACGACGCGGTCGTCGGCCGCGGCCGGTGCCCGCAAGGCGTCGATCATCTCGCGCAACAACTCGCTGTCGAGCGCGTTGCGCTTCTCGGGCCGGTTCATCCAGACGGTCTTCACCGGCCCGCTCTTCTCGACGATCACCTTGCTCATGGCGCTCACTCCGGCTCGATGCCGGCGGCCTTGATCTCCCTGGTCCACCAGTCAGTCTCGCTCTTCACATAGGCGGCGAACTGATCGAGCGGCAGCGGGGAGATCTCCATGCGGCCCTGCGTCATGGCCCTGGCCGTCGCGGGATCCTTGAGCGCCTCGGCGATGGCGTCGGCGAGGGTCTTCTGGACATCCTTGGGCGTCGCAGCCGGCGCGAACACCGCCAGCCAGTAGACCAGCGTGTAGCCCGGAACGGTCTCGGCGATCGCCGGCAGGTTCGGGGTCACGGTCGTGCGCTTGGGACCCGTCGTGGCGAGGCCGCGGACGCGGCCGGCCTCGATCTGCGTCAGCGCCTGCGGCAGGTCCGGGAACATGATCTGGACCTGTCCGGCGGCGACGTCGCCCAGCGCCTGCGGGCTCGCCTTGTAGGGCACGCGCTCGATCTTCACGCCCGCCAGCTTGGCGAACATCTCGGCCGACAGACGCTGCGAGGCGCTGGCCTCGGCGTAGTTGAGCTTGCCCGGGTTCTTCTTGGCATAGTCGATCAGCTCCGCGACCGACTTCGCCGGTACGTCGTTGTTGACCACCAGCGCGTTGACGCCGGTGACGCAGCGCATGATCGGGGCGAAGTCCTTGTCGGGATCGTAGGACAGCTTCTTGAACAACGCGCCGTTGGCGGCGTTCGTCGTGTTGGTGCCCATCAGCAGCGTGTAGCCGTCGGCCGGCGCCGTCGCGACCGCCGATGCGCCGAGCTGGCCGCTGGCGCCCGGCTTGTTGTCGATCACCACCGGCTGCTTGAGGATGTCCTGCAGCTTGGCGCCGAGGCCGCGCGCCGTGAGGTCCGTGGCGCTGCCGGCAGCGAAAGGCACGACGATCTTGATCGGCTTGCTGGGGTACGTCTGTGCGAACGCGCCCTTGGACAGGGAACCGGCCGTCAGGGCCGCCGCCCCGACGAGGGTCGAACGACGATTGAGCTTCACGTTTCCTCCCGCGGCCTTGCCGGCCCGAGCCTCGTTTTAGCGGCCCGCCACGGCAAGGCAAAGGAGGCCTTACATGAAGAGCTTTTCCGCCTTGCGGTCGGCGTAGAGGCTCTCCACGAACTCGGCGTAGCCGTTGTAAAGGAGTGTCGGGATGCGCTCGTCGCTGCCCAGCGGCTTCTCGGTCGCCTGGCTCCAGCGCGGGTGGGCGACCTTGGGGTTCACGTTCGCCCAGAAGCCGTATTCGCTGGGCTGCAGCTTCTCCCAGAACGAGACCGGCCGCTTGTCGGTGAAGTCGATGCTGACGATCGACTTCACGTTCTTGAAGCCGTACTTCCACGGCGCCACGAGCCGGAGCGGCGCGCCGTTCTGCTTGGGAATGGGCTTGCCGTACAGGCCGGTCGCCATGAAGGCGAGATCGTTCATCGCCTCGTCCATCGCCAAGCCCTCGGTGTACGGCCAGGGATACAGGAGATCGCGCTGCTCGCGCATCACCGACGGCCTGCTCAGCGTCTTCATCACCATGAACTTCGCGCTGCCGAGCGGCTTGCAGTACTCCACCAGAGAGCGGATCGGAAAGCCGCTCCACGGCACGATCATCGACCAGGTCTCGACGCAGCGGTGGCGATAGACGCGCTCCTCGAGCGGCATAGCCGTCAGCAGCGTGTCGATGTCGACCTCGAAGGGCTTCTCGACCATGCCGCCGACCTTGATCGTCCAGGGCCGCACCTCGAGCTTCTGGGCGTCGCGCCAGATGCTCTTGTCGGTGCCGAACTCGTAGAAATTGTTGTAGGTCGTCGCCAGCCGCTCGGCGGTCATCGGGGTGGGAACGCCGTACCGGTCGTTGCGCTTGGCCGGATACAGCTTGGCGGAGGGATCGGCGTTCTTGTCCTGCGCGAGCAGGGTCCCGGGCAGCGCCAGTGTCGCCGCACCCAGACCCATCGCACGCACGAGGTGGCGCCGCTGGAGATAGTTGCTTTCGGGGGTCGCCTTCGAGTCCGGCAGTTCCCATCCACGCTTGCGCTTGATCAGCATCGTCCGACTCCTCTTACGCCCCGACTTCATCTGGGCGCGCTTCGGCGCGCGGGCAAATCAACCCTGCTCACCGGACCGTGACGTCGTCCCGTCCGGCATGCTCCGGTCTAGGCCTTGGTGTTGGTGACATCCAAAAGTGTGGGAAACATGACGTCCCGCCAGGCGTTGTTGCCGACGGCGGTGAAGGTGATCTGGCCGTTCTGCACCAGGAAGAAGCGCGGCGTCTCCGCCCCCTGTTCCACGCCGACCTGACTCATCAGGAAGGCGTCGAGCACCCAGCGCAGATCGGCGGGCCAGCTCGCGGGCTTCAGCAGCAGGGCGGGGGTCTTGGGAAAGACGACCCGGTAGTCGATCTTCTGGAACGCCGCCGACTGCCTGAACGTCGGCTCCCATTGCGTGCGCCAGATCTTGCAGGACTCCGACGTCTCGTCACCGGCGAAGATCAGCATCGGCTTCGCGCCTTGTGCGGCCGCCGGGCGCACCAGCGCCGCAGCAGCGACCGATGCCGCGCCGTTCGAAAGCAGGTTCCGCCTGTTCATTAAAAGCTTCTCCCCCTCGTGGAACGCTCCACGAGGGGACTATGAAGCAAGCCGGCGCCGGCGAAAACTAGGCCTTGGTCGCCGTCGCTTCCTGGATCGCCGGCCACATCTTGTCCTTCCAGCCGGCATTGCCGGTCACGGTCAGGACGATCTTGCCATCTTTCCAGAGGATGAAGCGCGGGGTCGCCGCCGGCCGGCTCTTGCCCTCCTCGCTCTCGAGGAAAGCCGCGCGTATCGGCCGCGCCGGGGCGGGCCAGCTCGCTTCCACCGGAACCAGCTCGGCGTTGGCGGGATACACGACCTGATAGTCGAGTTTCTTGAAGGCGTCGGACTTGAGGAAATCAGGCTCGGACTGGGCACGCCAGATCTTGCAGCCGCCTCAAAGCTCGTGGCCGACGAACACCAGCGTCGGGCGCCCAGCCTGGGCATTCGCGACGCGGGTCAGTGACGGAGCGGCAGCCATCGCCAGGCCACCCGCCATCAGAGACCGTCTGTTGAACATTGAACATAACTCCCGTGGATCCATTCCACGGGAGAAGTATGGGGTGGGAGACTGACGGCGGGAAGCCGGGCGCGGGCCGGCTCACCGCCTTGTGACCGCACCGGGGCTCACGCTGCCGCGCGCTTCTTGGTTTCCTCGACGATGCGGTCGGCGGTGCGGCCGACCAGCTCCTGCAGATGGTCGAACTCGGTGCGGAAGCTGCCGACGCCCTGCGTCACCGACCGGATCTCGACGATCATGTCCGCGATCTCGGCCTCCGGCATCAGCGCCGAGACCTCGTCCCATCCCGGCCAGCCCGGGCGGGCGTCGTAACCCAGGAGCTGGCCGCGGCGCCCCGAGATGAGGCGCTGCAGCCTGGGCGTCGACTCGCTGGGACCGAAAACCGTCACCTTGAGGATCGGCTCGAGCAGCACCGGTTTGCACTTGGGCATGGCCTCGCTCATGGCGATGCGCGCCGCCATCTTGAACGACATCTCGGAGCTGTCGACGGAATGGTACTGCCCGTCGAACAGGGTGACCTCGAGATCGACCACCGGCTGCCCCAGCGGTCCCTCCTTGAGGTAGTCGAGCACGCCCATCTCGACGGCCGGGATGAAGTTGCGCGGCACGACGCCGCCCACGATCCTGTCGACGAAGCGGAAGCCCGAGCCGCGCGGCAGCGGCTTGATCTCGATCTTGATGTCGGCGAACTGGCCGTGACCGCCGGTCTGGCGCTTGTAGCGTGCGTGCTGCTGGGCGCCGGCCTGGATCGTCTCGCGATAGGCGACGCGCGGAGCGACCGTCTCGACCGCGACGTTGTAGCGGCCGGCCAGCTTGTCGACCGCGACCTTGAGATGCATCTCGCCCTGGCCCTTGATCAACAGTTCATGGGTCTCGCCGCGCGCCTCGAAGGCCAGCGACGGATCCTCCTCGACGATCTTGTGCAGCGCCCCCGAGAGCTTGACCTCGTCGTTGCGGTTCCTGGCGGCGAGCGCCAGCGCGAAGACCGGCGGATCGGCCGCGGGAAAGTCAGCCGAGGCCGAGATTCCGCCGGCGGCTAGCGTCTGGCCGGACGAGAGGGCGTCGACCTTGGCGAGTGCCACGATCTCGCCCGCCCTGGCTTCCGCGATCTTGTCGAGCCGCTGTCCGAACGGCCGCAGCAGGGTCCCGATCCTCTGGCCGCCGAGCGACTGGCCCTCGTTCAGCGTGCCCGACCAGACGCGGCAGAGCGACAGCTTGCCGGCATGGCTCTGGTGCAGGACCTTGAAGCATTCCACCGTCGGCCCCCCGTTCGAGGAGGGTCCATTGGACGGCAACGCGCGACGCCTGGCCGTGACGTCGACGAAAGGTGTGTCGTGGCGCAGCGCCTTCAGAAGGCGCCGCACGCCGTTCTCGCGGTCGCCCGCGCCCAGCAGCACCGGCGCGATCTGGTCGGCGCCGAACTCGTCGTGCAGGTCGCGGTAGATCAGCGACTTCTCGGGAACCACGTCCTCGACGAGCTGCTCGAGCAGCGTGTCGTCGAACTCCGAGAGCGTCTCGAGCATCTCGCGGCGCGCCTCGGCCTCGCGCGGCAGGATCTCGGCCGGCATTTCGATCAGGTCCGAGGCACCGCTCGTCCTGTAGCGATAGGCGCGCTCGCTCACGAGGTCGACGTAGCCGACCGTTTCCTCGCTGCCGTCGGCGGCGGAGCGACGGATCGGGACCTGGCGCAGCACGAGCTTGCGCGTGGAGACGGCCTGCAGCGCCGCGAGCATGTCGCGCACGCGGACCTCGGCCGAATCGATCTTGTTGACGAAGACGATGTGCGGGATGTGGCGGTCCTCGATGTACTTCAGCAGCGGCGTCAGCGCGACGACGCGCTCGGGCGAGGGCTCGCACACCAGGACGGCCGCGTCGCACACCGCGAGCGCCGCGAAGGCATCGTGCTGGAATTCGATGGAGCCCGGAACGTCGAGGAAGGTCCACTGGTCGCCGAGATAGTCGACGGACGCGACGTTGATCTCGGTGCCCATGCCGCGCTTGCGCGCCTCCGCGGCGCTGTCGCCGATCGAGGTGCCCGCGCGCGTCGAGCCGCGCCGGCCGATGGCCCCCGTGGCGTAGAGGATGCTCTCGAGCAGGCTGGTCTTGCCCGAGAGATACGGCCCGCACAGCGCCACCACGCGATGCGCGCCGCTGCCTGGTCTGCCGCCGGTGATGGTTCCTGTCTCGAGATCGGTCATGACGACGTCCTCCTTCTTCGCGAAAAGCGCAGAAGCTCCGGACGAAAGTCGCGGATAGAGTAAGCGCTACCGAACGTTCCGGACGGAGCGAAGCCCACGTGTCATGAAAATCGTTTCACCCCCGCCCAGCCGAGTCAAACGACGGGCGGGGATGAAATAGGTCAGCAGCCCTTACGTAAGGGCGGCGCAGGCGCGCTGGATGCGGCGGCCGGCCTCTTCGAGAAGGTCGGTCGCCGTCGCGTAGGAGATGCGGAACGCCGGCCCCTGGCCGAACGCCGAGCCCTGTACGACCGAGAGGCCTTCCGCCTCGAGCAGGTAGTTCACGAAGTCGGTGTCGTTCCCGATCGTCTTGCCGTCGGGCGTCTTCTTGCCGATCGTGCCGGCGCACGACGGGTAGACGTAGAAGGCGCCCTCCGGCCGCGGGCACTTGAGTCCCTTGGTCTGGTTGAGCATCGACACGATGAGATCGCGCCGCTGCTTGAAGACCGCGACGTTCTTGGGGATGAAGTCGGTCGGACCGTTCAGCGCCGCCACCGAGGCGGCCTGGCTGATCGAGCTGGCGTTCGACGTGCTCTGCGACTGCACGGTGATCATGGCGTTGATCAGGTCCTGCGGTCCGGCGGCGTAGCCGATGCGCCAGCCCGTCATGTTGTAGGCCTTCGACACGCCGTTCATGGTCAGCGTCCGCTCGTACAGCTTCGGCTCGACCTCGGCCGGCGTCGCGAACACGAAGTCGTCGTAGACCAGCTTTTCGTACATGTCGTCGGTCAGCACGTAGACCTGCGGGTGCTTCAGCAGCACGTCGCAGAGCGCCCGCAGGTCGGCCCTGGTGTAGGCGGCACCGGTCGGGTTGCTGGGCGAGTTCAGGATCAGCCACTTGGTCCTGGGCGTGATCGCCCGCTCGAGCGCCTCCGGCGTCAGCTTGAAGCCGGTCGCCTCCGGGCAGTTCACGATGACCGGCGTGCCGTCGCCGAACATCACCATCTCCGGATAGGAGACCCAGTACGGCGCCGGGATGATCACCTCGTCGCCCGGGTTGAGCGTGGCCAGCATGGCGTTGAAGATGATCTGCTTGCCGCCCGACGTCACGACGGTCTGCGACGGCTTGTAGTCGAGCCCGTGGTCGCGCTTCATCTTGGCGACGATCGCCTGGCGCAGCGCCGGGGTGCCGGCGACGGCCGTGTACTTGGTGTCGTTGTCGCGGATCGCCTTGATCGCCGCTTCCTTGATGTGGTCGGGCGTGGGGAAGTCCGGCTCGCCGGCCGCCAGGCCGATGACGTCCTTGCCTGCCGCTTTCATCTCCAGGAACTTGCCCTGAGCGGCGTTCGTGGGAGACGGCTTGATGCGGCCAAGACGGTCGGCGATGAAAGCCATGACGCGATGCTTCCTTTCCTGAGGCAAACGGGCGCGAACCTAATGGCCGCCGGGGTGTCCCGCAAGGCGACGGCGGCCTAATTCTCTTGGGCTCGCGCCGTACCGAGCTTATGCCTCAGTCGGCGAGGCGGACCGCGGCCTCGACCGTCATCGTGGCGTCGCCGAAGCCGACCCGGCGGCCGCTCACCGGGGCGGCGTCGCGATAGTCGAGGCCGACGGCGACGCGCAGGCTGTCGCCGCGCGGGCTGATGCGGTTGGCCGGATCGAAGCCGACCCATTCGAGGCCCGGCACCCAGGCCTCCGCCCACGAGTGGCTGGTGCGTCCGACATGCAGCTCGGGGTCGTCGTTGCGCAGATAGCCGCTGACGTAACGGGCCGGCACGCCGAGACGCCGGCAGCAGGCGATGAAGACGTGCGCCTCGTCCTGCGCGACGCCGGCGCCGCGGGTCAGCGCCTCGATGGCCGTGGTGTCGACGGTCGAGGCGCCGGTCTTGTAGGCGATGCGCTGGGAGATGCGCTCCATCAGCTCGTGCAGGGCCGCGACGCGCTCGGGCGCCTGCGCGGCGCGCTCCGCCAGGCCCGCGATCACCGGATCGAAGCTCGCATCGTGGCGCGCGAGGCCCGTGTTGCGCAGCCAGAACGGCGGCGGCAGCGTCGGCGCGTCGGCGTAGCGCAGCCACTGGTCGGCGCCGCTGTATTCGTAGAGTCCCTGCACGACGATCTCGACGCTGTCGTGCTCGTGGGCGACCGAGAAGGTCGTGACCTGGTTGCCGTGGCCGTCGACCCATTCGGAGCGCTTGCCCGGCCCGTCGATGCGCCACGAGACGACGCGCTGGCCGGCGGCGGGCTTGGGGGTCAGGCGCACGTCGTGGATCGAATGACGCGACGGCCGGTCGAACTGGAAGCGCGTGGTGTGATGGACCGAGAAGCGCATGGTCAATCCAGCAGGAACTGGCGGCCGATCTCGTCGCTGAGCGTCGCGATGTCGCCGCGCAGCGTGCCGAGGAACTTCGCCAGCCCGACCTCGAACACCCGGTCGATGCGGGCGTAGCGCAGCCTCGCGTGCAGCTCGCCGGCCAGCCGGTCGGCCTCGCCGCGCGTGCCGTAGGCGTCGGCCAGCTCGCCCATGTTGAGGTCGACCTGCCAGAGGCAGTGATGCACGGAGCGCGGCACGTCGCGGCGCAGCATCATGAGGTCGGCGATCTTCATGGGATCGAGCGAACTGCGGTAGATGCGCCGGTAGGTGCGCACCGCGCCGATGCAGGCCAGCAGCTCGGACCAGGCGAAATAGTCGAGGCCCTCGGCACGCGGATCGCCGTCGGGACGCAGCAGGTGGAACTTCACGTCGAGGATGCCGGCGGTGTTGTCGGCGCGCTCGAGGAAGGCGCCGAGCTGCAGGAAGTTGTTGGCCTCGTCGCGCAGCAGCGTGACCTGGGCGGCGCCGAAGATCATCACCGCCTGCTTCTTCACCGACTCGATCAGCGCGCCGCGGTCGAGCACGGCGCGGTCGCCGCGCAGCCGGCCGCTCAGCTCGAGCCACAGCGCGTTCAGGCTCTCCCAGACGTCGACCGTGATGTTGTTGCGCTCCTCGCGGGCGTTGCGCCGCGCCGCGCCGATCGAGGCGACGATCGAGGAGGGGTTGGTCTCGTCCATCACCAGGAAGTCGATCAGGCTCGCCAGCCGGCCGCCCTGGCGCTGGCTCTGCCGGAACTCGTCCTCCATGCCGAAGATCGCCGCGACGCCGGCCGCCTCCTCGCCGCGCGACTGCAGCGCCATGCGCTGCGTCGCCTCGATCAGCCGCGCCGTCGACTTGGCCCGCTGCAGGTAGCGGCCCATCCAGTAGAGGTTCTTGGCGGTGCTGCTCAGCATGGCGCCGACCTCATCGCATACGGCGTGCTTCTCCCGTCGTCTCGACCGGAGCGCCCAAGGCGCGGAGCGGAGAGACCTTCTCTCGACCGAAAGCGGCTTGTCGGGGAGAGAAGGTCTCTCCGCTGCGCCTCGCTGCGCTCGGCTCCGGTCGAGACGACGGGAAAACCGCTGCACATGCCCCTACCCACCCGCACCGGTGTCCGGCGCCAGGACCCAGGTGTCCTTGGTGCCGCCGCCCTGGCTGGAATTGACGACCAGCGAGCCCTCCTTCAGGGCGACGCGGGTCAGGCCGCCGGGGATGATGGTGATCTTGCGTCCCGACAGCACGTAGGGCCGCAGGTCGACATGGCGCGGCGCCACGCCCTTGGCCACGAAGGTCGGGCAGGTCGAGAGCGCCAGCGTCGGCTGGGCGATGTAGTTGTCGGGCCGCGCCGCGAGGATCGCGCGGAACTCCTCGATCTCGGCCCTGCTCGAGGTCGGCCCGACCAGCATGCCCTTGCCGCCGGCGCCGTGGATCTCCTTCACCACGATCTCGGAGAGATGCTCCTGCACGTACTTGTAGTCGTCCGCGCGATCGCAGCGCCAGGTCGGCACGTTCTGCAGGATCGGCTCCTCGCCGAGGTAGAAGCGGATCATCTCGGGCACGTAGGTGTAGGTCGACTTGTCGTCGGCCACGCCGTTGCCCAGCGCATTGACGATGTTGACGCGGCCGGCGCGCAGCGCGCCCAAGAGGCCCGCGACGCCGAGGAAGGAGTCGGGCCGCATCGCCAGCGGATCGAGGAAGGCGTCGTCGACGCGGCGGTAGATCACGTCGACCCGCTGCGGCCCGCGCGGCGTGCGCATGAAGACGCGGCTCTCGTCGACGAACAGGTCGGAGCCCTTGACCAGCTCGATGCCCATCTCGTCGGCCAGGAAGGCGTGCTCGAAGTAGGCGCTGTTGTAGTGGCCCGGCGTCAGCAGCACGACGTTGGGCTCGACGTCGTCGCTGAAGGAGACCGAGCGCAGGGTGGCCAGCAGCTCCTCGGAATAGTCGGCCACCGGCAGCACGCGCATGGCCGAGAACAGCTCGGGCGCCAGCCGCATCATCACTTCGCGGTTCTCCAGCACGTAGGACACGCCCGACGGCGTGCGGACATTGTCCTCCAGCACGTAGAAGTCCTTTTCGCCCACCCGCACCAGGTCGATGCCCGCGATGTGGGCATGCACGCCGCCCGGCAGCTCGAGGCCCTGCGCCAGGGCCACGAACTCGGCGTTCATCAGGAGCTGCTCCTCGGGGATGACCCCGGCCCGGCAGATCTCGCGCTGGCCGTAGGCGTCGGACAGGAAGGCGTTCAACGCCTTCACCCTCTGCGCCAGGCCCTTGTGCAGGTACTGCCACTCGTCCCAGGCGATGACGCGCGGGATGATGTCGAAAGGGATCGTCGTCTCGGCACCGTCGGTCGCGCCGTAGGCGCCGAAGGTGATGCCGTGCCGGCGATAGAAGAGGTCGACCTCGTGGCGCGTCGCCGCGATCCGCTCGGGCGAGGTGCGGGCGAGCCAGTCGGCGACGCCGCGATAGGGCGGGCGGACCGCGCCGTCCGCGCCCGAGTTCATCTCGTCGAATGCCTTGGCCGCCATCCGGCGTTCCACCCCCTGTCGAAACACCATATAAGCAATCCTCAGGCCATCAAGAGGGGCCAGCAAAGAGACAATGACCTCATCCTGAGGAGCACCGCGTAGCGGTGCGTCTCGAAGGATGGGCAACACCGGGACTGGTTCCCACCCTTCGAGACGCGCCCCCAA
>CAYQAY010000045.1:0-37619 GCA_964415585.1 uncultured Reyranella sp. | reverse complement strand
GTTGTCGCGACGGCCGGCTAACGCTCGCTCGCCGGCGGGAAGAACCACATTCCGTAGCAGCGCCGAGAAAACTGTGCCGGCTGCCCATGGCTTCCTCGGAATCTGGCAGAGTGATAGATTTCGCCTCATTCCAGAGACTCAATGCGGAATGTCAGGCTGGATTTACGCTGGAGACTGGCGACCATGGCCAACTATCTATCGCGCTCCGCGTGCCTGATCTTGATCGCCACCCTGACAAGCGCCTGTCAAACGACGGTGGCGCGGTTTCCCAACGCGGACGTCATCGGCTCCAGCGAGCCACAACGTCAAATCTCAGGAACTCTGGCGAAGCCTGACGGCAATGGTCCTTTCCCGGCTGTCGTCTTGCTTCATACCTGCGGAGGGGTGCAACCGCATGTCCGCGACGACTGGCCGAAATACCTGACGAGTATCGGTTACGTGACGATCACGGTCGATAGTTTTGGCTCCCGTGGCCTGGGCCCGTGCGCAAACTCTCTTCACACTGCTGGCGTCGGTCCCAAGACCAATGCCTACCGGGAAATCACCCGCGATGCTTTCGGCGCCCTGGACTATCTGTCGGCGCAGCCGTATGTGGATTCCAAGCGGATTGCTGTCGTTGGCTTTTCGCTTGGCGCAAACACCATCAACAGCTTTCTGATTCATCAACCGAAGCGGCCAGGTGAGAACTTCGCCGCCGCCGTCGGCGTCTATGGGCGTTGCCATGACCTCGCCCGTCATGCACGCCCCCAAACGCCGTTGATGGAAATCGCGGGCGAACTTGACGGGCCACACGTGGATTCGTGTCGCAGGGCAGCCTCCATGGTCGAGGTTCACGTTCTTCCGGGAGCGCACCATGCCTGGGATAGTCTGAGCGCAAGTAACAGGTACGGCCAAGCTGGCGAGCTTATGCGCTACGATGCTGCGTCAACCGAACGATCAAGAGAGTTGGTGCGCGACTTCCTCGCTCGCTACCTCAAGAAGGATGGGTAGGCGGCCAGGACGTTGCGCCGGGTGGTGTCGGGAGAGAGTCGCCAATTCGTCGGCCGATGTGACTGTTTCTCCTGGCACAGGCGATCCATGCGCAGCATTGTCGTTGTCGTGTCGATTGTGTTGTCTCTGGTGGGCGGTGGGCCGGCAGCGGCCCAGAGACACTAGCAACTCGAGAAGTGATGTCTTGGCGGCGCCACCGATGACCAGACCAATCAAGGGTTCGATGCCGTCATCAAATCGGGCAAAAATCGCCGGTGAACCCTGCCGCGGCGTTCGACAACCGCGGCATCGCATACCGCAACAAAGGCCAGTACGGCAATCACCCGTGAGCGCAGCATGAGCCGATCCCCGATCCGTCCACTCCTGGCCTATGTCGGCAGCTACACCACGCCGGAGCGCAAGGGCCGCGGCAACGGCATCAACGTCTATCGCGTCGACGCGCGCACCGGCGCCCTGCGGCATGTCCAGCATCTCGGCGGCCTGGAGAACCCGTCGTTCCTCGCGCTGAACGCTGCGGGCACCCGCCTCTATTCGGTTCACGGCGATCGCAGCGAAGCCACATCCTACACGATCGATCCCGCGACCGGCCACATCGCTGTCCTGAACCGCCAGTCGACCGGCGGCTACAACCCGATCCACCTCGCCCTCGACCCGAGCGGCCGCTTCCTGGTCGTGGCCAACTACGGCACGGACTCGCTGGCTGCACTGCCGATCCGCCGCGACGGCTCCCTCGGCCCCTACCCGACCCTGACGACGATCGCCGCGCCGCTCGGCCCGCATCGCATCGAGCAGAAGAACGTGCGGCCGCACCACAACCCGCTCGATCCGCAGGGCCAGTTCTTCTACCTGCCCTGCAAGGGCGCGGACTGCGTAATCGCCTACCGGCTCGACCGCCGGCGCGGCGTCCTGGTCGAGTCGAGCCGAGTCGCCGCGCGCCCCTCTTCGGCGCCGCGCCACATCGACTTCCATCCGACCAAGGCGCTGGCCTATGTCATCAACGAGCTCGACTCGACGGTCACGACCTATCGGCAGAACCGCACCACCGGTGCCCTGGCACCGATCCAGACCCTGCCGTCAACACCGTCCGGCTTCACAGGCTACAGCACGGGTGCCGAGATCTGGGTCGATCGCGCGGGCCGCAATGTCTACCTCTCGAACCGCGGCCACGACAGCATCGGCGTGTTCGGCATCGATCCGGGCAGGGGCACGCTCGCGCCGCGCCAATGGGTTCCGACCCGGGGAAGCGTGCCGCGCTTCTTCGCCTTCGATCCGGCCCAGCGCTTCCTCTATGTCGCCAACCAGGGTGGCGATTCGATCGTCGCCTACAGAGTCGCGCGCAACGGCCTGCTGGCGCCGACCCGGCTCAGGACGCGGGTAGGCAGCCCGGCCTGCATCGTCTTCCGGCAGATCTGAGCGGGTCGGAATCGACTGGACAAAGGCGGCATCGAGGTCTAGATGTCTCCAATGGAGACATCAGGAAATCCCATGCTCTACGACATGATCCGCAGCCAGATGGGCCAGAGCGTGCCCTTCGCCCGCCATGCCGGCGTCGAGATCGACACGGTGGACAAGGGCCGCGCCTCGGCCCGCCTGCCGTTCCGCCCGGAAGGACTGAACCATGTCGGCACACAGCATGCCGCCGCCCTGTTCGCGCTGGGCGAGACCGCGTCCGGCGCCGCCATGGCCGGAACCTTCGCGCCGATGCTGCTCGAGGTCCGGCCGGTGGCTGCCGAGGCGTCGATCCGCTACTTCGGCCTCGCCAAGGGCCAGGTCACGGCCGACGCCCGGGTCGAAGCCGAGCCCGACGCGCTGCTCGAGGCCGTGCGCAGCGAGGGCAAGGTTCGTTTCCCGGTCGTGGTGTCGCTGAAGGGCGAGGACGGGATCGAGATCGGCGAGATGATGGTCAACTGGCACGTCTCCCGCCGGCGAAGCTGAGTCCGTGCCGCGCCAGGCCAAGCGCGACACCTTCCACCACGGCGACACCAAGGCGGCGGCCGTGGCGGCGGCTCTCGCCCTGCTGGCCGCAGACGGTCGTGACGCGCTCACCCTGCGTGCCGTGGCGGCCCGCATCGGCGTCAACCACCGCGCCCTCTATCGCCATTTCGCCTCGCTGGACGTCCTCAAGGTCGAGGTCGCCGCCGTGGGAGTCGATCGCCTCGCGACCGCGCTGGAGAAATTGCCGGCGCCGGACTCGCGGGAGATCGTCCGGGCCTATGCGCGTTTCGCCTTCGACGAGCCGCATCTCTACGACCTGATCTTCTCGCTGCCCTTGCGGAAGTACTATGCTGCGACCGACGCGCTGGGTTCCGCCTTCCGGCGGGTGACCGCCGTCTCGCTGGCCGCCGTCGGCCCCGCCGCGGACGGCGAGCGCGACGTCTTCCGCCTGTGGGGCATGACGCATGGCCTGATCGGCCTCTATCGCGCCGGCACCTGGCGCGCCCGTTCCGAGCGAGAGGCCGTCGAGTTCATCGCCTCCCTGGTTTGACGGCCGCGCGCTGGTGTGGTCGGAATACGCCGATGACTTCCTATCTAGATTTGAAGCAATCCCGACCAACGAGCACATGACGGGGGCTGTGGGTGCCGAAGTCGGTTTCCGTAATGTCCGCTTTCGGCGGACATTCGCAAGGCGGTCCGGTCGGCGAAATCGCCCTTCCCTTCAATGACTTGAAACGGGTTTGATGCGAACCTGAGCGGCGCGAAGTCGGTTTGTTTTATTTCCGCGAATCGCCGGACATTTCGGGAGAGTTCCGTGAGCGACAAGACCTACGGTTTCGAGACCCTCTCCGTGCACGCGGGTGCCGCCCCCGACCCGGCGACCGGCGCGCGCGCCCAGCCGATCTACCAGACCACGGCCTATGTCTTCGAGGACGCCGACCATGCCGCGGCACTCTTCAACCTCCAGACCGTGGGCTTCATCTATTCGCGGCTCACCAACCCGACCAATGCCGCGCTCGAGACCCGGCTGGCCTCGCTCGAGGGGGGCCGCGGCTGCACCGTCGCCTCGTCCGGCCATGCCGCGCAGGTGCTCGCCCTCTTCCCACTGATGTCGCCTGGCGCCGAAATCGTCGCGGCCTCGCGCCTGTACGGCGGTTCGCTGCAGCAGATGAAGAACACCTATCCGAAGTTCGGCTGGACGGCCAAGATCGTCGACGCCGACGAGCCGGACAATTTCAAGCGCGCCGTCACCGACCAGACCAAGGCCTTCTTCATCGAGAGCCTGGCCAATCCCGGGGGCGTCATCTCCGACATCGAGGCGATCGCGCGCATCGCCGAGGATGCGGGCGTGCCGCTCCTCGTCGACAACACGCTCGCCACGCCCTGGCTCTGCAAGCCGATCGACTACGGTGCAACCCTGGTCGTGCACTCGACCACCAAGTTCCTGAGCGGCACCGGCACCTCGATGGGCGGCGCGGTGATCGACTCCGGCAAGTTCGACTGGAGCAAGGGCGGGAAGTTCCCGAGCCTCGCCGGCCCCGAACCCGCCTATCACGGGCTGAACTTCTACGAGACGTTCGGCGACATGGCCTACACCTTCCACAGCCATGCCGTGGGCCTGCGCGATCTCGGCCCCTCCCAGGCGCCGTTCAACGCCTGGCTCACCATGCTCGGCATCGAGACCCTGGGTTTGCGCATGGAGCGGCACTGCGCCAACGCGCTGGCCGTGGCGCAGCATCTCGAGAAGCATCCGGCGGTGGCATGGGTGAATTACGCCGGCCTGCCGTCGAACAAGTACAACAGGCTCGCGAAGAAATACCTACCCAGGGGCGCGGGCTCGGTCTTCACCTTCGGCGTCAAGGGCGGCTACGACGTGGGCGTCAAGGTCGTCGACGCCGTCGAGCTCTTCTCGCACCTCGCCAACATCGGCGACGCCAAGAGCCTGATCATCCATCCCGCCTCGACGACGCACCGCCAGCTCTCGGACGAGCAGCGTGTCGCTGCGGGTGCCGGCCCGGACGTGCTGCGCCTGTCGATCGGTATCGAGACGGTGGCCGACATCATCGCCGACCTCGACCAGGCCCTCGCGAAGGCGACGAAATGAAGAAGCGCGCTGGAGGAACGTCCGGATGCTCAGCAAGGCGGACAACGAATTCCTGACACGGGCCGGCCCCGGCACGCCGATGGGCGAGCTGCTGCGCCGGTTCTGGATGCCGGCGCTGCTGTCGGAGGAGCTGCCGCAGCGCGACGGGCCGCAGAAGAAGATCCGCATCATGGGCGAGGACCTGCTCGCCTTTCGTGCCACCGATGGCCGTGTCGGCATCGTCGAGCCGCACTGCCCGCACCGCGGGGCCAACCTCTACTACGGGCGCAACGAGGAGTGTGGGCTGCGCTGTTCCTTCCACGGCTGGAAATTCGACGTCGACGGCAACTGCGTCGACCTGCCGACCTCGCCGCCGGAGTCTTCGTACAAGGACACGATCAAGCTGCTTTCGTATCCGACGCGCGAATGGGGCGACATGATCTGGGTCTATATGGGCCCGCGCGAGGCGATGCCGGAGCTGCCGCAGCTCGAGATGGCGCTGGTGCCCGCCGCCTCGCGCTTCGTCACCAAGAAGTGGCAGGACTGCAACTGGGTGCAGAGCCTCGAAGGCGCGATCGACACCTCGCACTTCTCCTTCCTGCACAAGGTTCTGGCGACGGACGAAGAAGGCGCACGCAAGGCGATGGCCAATGCCGCCCTCGGCGACCAGGCCAGACCCGACGATCGCGTGCGTTGGGTACAGAACGACCCGCGGCCGAAGTTCAGCGTGCTCGGCCACGAGACCGGCCTCGTCATCGGCGGCGGCCGCAAGACCGACGGCCCCGATCTCTACTGGCGCATCGCGCAGTTCCTGATGCCCAACCACGCCTATACGCCGGCCGCCTTCCCCGGCGAGATCTACTATGGGCAATCCTGGGTGCCGGTCGACGACGTGAACTGCTGGATCTACAGCTACTGCTGGCAGCCGGATCGGCCGCTCAGCAACTCCGAGCGCGCCAAGTACCGCGGTGGCTTCAACGTCCACTCCGAGGTCGACGCCGACTACAAGCCCCTGCGCAACAAGGACAACGATTACCTGCGCAGCCGCGAAGTCCAGTTGAAGGAGAACTTCACCGGCATCACCGGAGTCAGCGAGCAGGACGCCGCCATCCAGGACAGCCAAGGCCCGATCCAGGACCGCACCCGGGAGCATCTCGGGCCGACCGACATCGGCATCGTCGAGTTCCGCAAGCTGGTTATGGGCGCCGCCCGCAGGCTCGCCGCCGGGGAAGCGCCGCCTCAGCCCGCACTGGCGCCGCGCTACGCCGTGCGCTCGGGCGGCTGGGTCGCTGCGCCGGACAAGGATCTCGCCACGGTGATGACCGAGCGCTTCGGCCATCCCCGCGGCTATATCGGCAACCGGTACGGATTGGGTGAGTGATGCTGAGCCGCGCCGACAACGTCTTCCTGACGCACACCGGGCCGGGCACGCCGATGGGCGACCTGATGCGCCGCTTCTGGATGCCGGCGCTCCTCTCGGAGGAGCTGGCGGAGCGCGACGGTGCGCCCAAGAAGATCAAGATCCTGGGCGAGGACCTCATCGCCTTCCGCGACAGCGACGGCCGCGTCGGTATCGTCGAGCCGCACTGCCCGCATCGCGGAGCCAACCTCTACTTCGGACGCAACGAGGAGTGCGGCATCCGCTGCGCGTTCCACGGCTGGAAGTTCGACGTCGACGGCAACTGCGTGGACCTGCCGACCTCACCGCCGGAGTCTTCGTACAAGGACACGATCAAGCTCCTCGCCTACCCGACGCGCGAGTGGGCCGACATGATCTGGGTCTACATGGGCCCGCGCGAGACCATGCCCGAGCTGTCGCAGCTCGAGCTCGGGCTTGTGCCGGCCGCCCATCGCTACGTCTCGAAGAAGCGGCAGGACTGCAACTGGGTGCAGAGTCTCGAGGGCGCGATCGACACCGCGCACTTCTCCTTCCTGCATGCCATCCCGACCAAGGACGAGGCCGTCCGCGTCGACATCCTGCGCAAGACCTCCGCGATCGGCCAGGAAGGTGGCCTCGCCGACCGCAGCCGCTGGGTGACCGACGATCCGCGGCCGCGGTTCAAGATCCACGGCCACGAGGCGGGCCTCGTGATCGCCGCCGGCCGCAAGACCGACACCACCGACATCTACTGGCGCATCGCTCAGTTCCTCGCGCCTAACCATGCGCTGGTGCCGGTCGCCTTCCCCGGCGAGGTCTATCACGGCCAGACCTGGGTGCCGATCGACGACACGACCTGCTGGGTCTACACCTATAGCTGGACGCCCGACCGGCCGCTCAGCAACGCCGAGCGCACGAAGTACGCCGCCGGCCTCAGCCTGCATGCCGAGATCGACGAGCATTATGTGCCGAAGAGGAACATGCAGAACGACTACATGCTCGATCGCGAGCTGCAGAAGACGCTGAGCTATACCGGCATCGCCGGCGTCTCCGACCAAGACGCCGCGATCCAGGACAGCCAGGGGGCGATCCAGGACCGCACGAAGGAGCATCTCGGGCCGACCGACGTGGGCATCGTCGAGTTCCGCAAGCTCGTGATGTCCGCGGCACGTGCCCTTCGACGCGGCGAGGCGCCGCGTCACGCTGCCTCCTCGCAGCGCTATGCGGTACGCGCCGGCGGTTGGATCGCCGCAGGCGACAAGGACATCGCGACCGTGATGATGGAGCGTTTCGGCCATCGCGACGGCTATGTCGGAGCCGAGTACGGGTTCGCGGAATAGAACGTTTTACCGCACCCGCGCGCTGCTTTATCGTCGTTGTCGATTTGGGTCTGGGGAGACTGAAAGTGACTGTGAAGATTTACGGCCCGACGGCCTCGCGCGCCGCCCGTGCACTCTGGATCGTGCACGAGCTCGGCATTCCGTTCGAGCATGTCGGCATCGAGATGAAGGATCTCAAGAACGCCGACTACCTGAAGATCAATCCCAACGGCAAGGTGCCGGCGATGGTCGACGGGGAGTTCAGGCTCTTCGAGTCGATGGCGATCAACCTCTATCTCGCCGCCAAGCACAACAAGGACGGCTTCATGCCGGCGAGCCTCGAGGACCAGGCGCTGGTGTGGCAGTGGAGCTTCTGGGGCATGACCGAGGTCGAGAAGCCTCTGCTCACGATCCTGATCGACATGTTCATGACGCCGCCCGACAAGCGCAAGCCCGACGCCGTCGCCGACGCGCAGAAGATGCTGCCCAAGCCGCTCGGCGTGCTGAATGGCGCGCTGCAGGGTCGCGACTATCTGCTCGGCTCGACCTTCACGGTCGCCGACCTCAACCTCGCCTCGGTGATGAGCTGGGCCAAGCCGATCAAGTTCGACTTCGCCCCCTACCCCAATGCCGGCGCCTGGCTCGACCGCTGCCTGTCGCGGCCGGCCTACAAGGCGGCGCGCGGCGGCAAGTAAAGCTCATTCGGCCGGCGCCGCCTGCGGCACCGGCGCTTCTCGACCGCGGTCGTTGCCGGGCAGCAGCAGCGCCACCAGCGTGATCACGACCGAGGTGGCCGCGAGGCCGAGGAAGAACAGCTCGAGACTGCCGGTCGCCTCGCGGATCCAGGCGATCGCCAGGATCGCGATCGGGCCCGCGCCGAACGCCACGACGAACTTCGCGCCGAAGCCCAGCCCGTGATAGCGGCTGGGCGTGTAGCGGGCGATCAGGATGTTCTCGATCGGGCCTGCCGCCGAGCTCAGCACCGCCGAGCCGATGGCGCCCAGCAGCGCGACATAGCCGTTGCCCATGGCGAGCGCGATCATGGCGAAGATCTGCAGCGCCGAGGCCACGACGTAGGTCGCCTTCAGGGGATAGCGGTCGACGATGCGCCGGCCCATCGCGTACTGCGCGACGCCCGACACCACGTAGATCATCGAGGTCGCGAGGCCGACCCACAGCACTTCCTTGGTCGCGATGCCCCATGAGGCGAGCCCATCGCGCAGCATCGTGATTTCGGGCGCGAGCTTGGCCTCGAAGACCAGCGCGGCGCCGAACATCACCGCCTGCCAGATGACGCCTTCCAGCGCCATGGTGACGGAGAGCACCGAGAAGACGCGCCAGAACTCGCGGCGGCCGAGCTGGACACCCGGCGTGGCAGGCATGGGCCGGTCGCCGACCTTGCCCTGCCGCATCTGCCAGAAGAGGACAACGCCCACCGCGACGCAGACGATGCCGGGAACGATGAAGGCTGCGCGCCACGAGGCGAGGGTGATCAGCACGCCCGGCACGATGCCGTAGAGCGCGAGGCCCGCACTTCCCCACAGGCCATTGACGCCCATCGCGTGACCCTGCTCCTTGGCCGTTCGGATCACCCAGCCGATACCGACCGAATGGTAGAAGGCGCCGAAGGCGCCGATGCCGCAGAGGGCCAGCGACAGCATCAACGTGTCGCCGGTCGGCACCAGGCCGCAGGCGATCGAGGAGAGTCCCAGCCCCAGGAACATGACGACCATCATGGCCGGCGCGCCGAACCGGTCCGACAGCCAGCCCGCCGGCAGGGAGACCACGCCGAGCAGGATCGTGGCCGGCGCATAGAGCCGCAGCAGATCCTCCGGCGGCAGGTTCCAGGACACGGCAAGCGTCAGCACGATCACGGCGTAGAAGGCCGTCATCATGTGCATCAGGGCGTGACCGATGGAGGAGAACAGCAGGACGCGGCGGCCGGGATCGATCATTGCGCCTGTATCCATTGCCTCCCGAGGCGGCGCAACCCGGCTTGCGGCATCGCTGCCATTCGCGCTAAAGCCCCCCTGCCGCGGGCCGACCGCCCGGGCACCGGTCGGGGCGTAGCGCAGCCTGGTAGCGCATCAGTCTGGGGGACTGGGGGTCGCAGGTTCAAATCCTGTCGCCCCGACCATTTCTACCTTTCGGTCGGTTCGAGAATCACCACCCCGCAAGCCGCCATGCCCGGTGGAGCTTTAAGGCCCCGCGGCGATGCCCCGGCCGGCCGGCGTGAGCTTGCAGACCAGCCACTCGGGCTTCAGCGGGTTGTTGAACCACGGCTCCGCCCAGCCGCGCTCGAGGCAACGGCGAACGATGGCCTCGTCGATGCTCTGGCCGTCGAGGTCGAACAGCGGCAGCTTCCCGCCCGCCTGGGTCAGGCCTCGCCGCAGGTAGAGAAGCTCAGGCACCGTCGGAAGCTCTCCCGACGATTCATTGTCGTTCAACGCCAGAACGCCAAACGACCGCGCCGGATGGCGCATCGGCTCCTGATCTGCAAACACGGCGACGTCCCCCTATGACGATACCGTTAAAGGCCCCTCGCAGATCAGGATACGCCAGCCGGGCAGAAACCCAAGTGAAATCAGATGCTTGATACACACTCTTACAATTGCCACCCGATCTGGTGGCAAGCGGCGGAGTTAGCGGCAAGTCCTTGCGCACAGCATGCCGCCGCCGATCTTGCCGACGTCTAGTTGTGGGCCTTCAGCGTGCTGCGGAGCTGGGTCAGCGCCTGCTCGAGGTCCTCGAGCACCGACTCGATCTCCCGACGCTTGTGCAGGTCGAGCACGGCAGCGCGCGGCGTCGTGGTCGACGGCTGCGGCCCGGTCCGCGGCAAGGGCTGGCGGTTGCCGCCGGCCATCGCCTCGGCGCGGGCCGACACGATGCGCAGGCTTTCGAGGGCGCTTTCCGCGGCGAGGTCGAGTCGCTGCGCCGGTAGGCGGCCGCGGCCTTCCTTCAGGAGACGCTGCACGCCCTTGATGGTGTAGCCGTCTTCGTAGAGCAGCGTGCGGATGCGGCGCAGGAGGTCGATGTCCTCCGGCCGATAGTAGCGGCGGCCACCGCCCCGCTTCAGCGGGCGGACCTGACTGAACTTGCTTTCCCAGAACCGCAGCACGTGCTGCGGTACATCGAGCTCGGTCGCGACTTCGCTGATCGTGCGAAACGCCTGCGCCGACTTCTCAACCCGCCTTTCGACGGTCTGAACCGAAACGGCCATATCTGAACCCCCACATTTCCCCAACTACCCCTTGATCTCGCCGGGCGCCCCATTGATCAGAGACTTCAGGACGTTCGACGCTCGAAAGACGAGCACACGACGCGGCAGGATCGGAACCTCCTGCCCCGTCTTCGGGTTGCGGCCGACGCGCTGTCCCTTGTCGCGAACCGTGAAGCTCCCGAACGACGAGATTTTCACCGACTCGCCACGCGCCAAAGCTTCCACGACCTCGGAGAGAATCGTCTCAACGAGGTCGCTGGATTCGTTGCGAGACAGTCCCACCTCCTGGAACACGGACTCGCTCAGATCGGCACGTGTGACAGTCCGGCCTTCCACTCCGGTACCCTTCCTTCCCCCAGTTAATCCATAACGTAAGGAGGGAAAGCGGTCAATATCAGGGGGATAGCAGCTTGCCTTGAATCGCCGTCTGTTCTCGTTCCGTTACAAACCGTTCCGGTCCTACCAGCGGACGAGGGAGGCTCCCCAGGCGAGGCCGCCGCCGATGCCTTCCAGCAGCAGCAGGTCGCCCCGCTTGATGCGTCCGTCCTTCACGGCAGTATCGAGGGCGAGCGGGATGGATGCCGCGGACGTATTGGCGTGCCGGTCGACAGTGACGACCACCCGCTCGGGCGGCAGGCCGAGCTTTCGGCCTGTCCCGTCGATGATGCGCTTGTTGGCCTGGTGCGGGACCAGCCAGTCGATGTCATCGGGCTCGAGACCGGCCTTTTGCAGGACCTCGCCGACGACCGCCGCCATATTGACCACGGCGTGCTTGAAGACCTCCTTGCCTTCCATGCGCAGGAAGCCGGTGGTCCGCGTCGAGGACGGTCCGCCGTCGACATAGAGGATGTCGTGCTGGCGGCCGTCGGAGTGGAGCGCGTTGGCCAGGATGCCCCGGTCGGCCGAGGTGCCCGTTCCCTGCTCCCCCTTGAGCACGATCGCGCCGGCGCCGTCGCCGAACAGCACGCAGGTACCGCGGTCGCTCCAGTCGAGGATCCGCGAGAATGTCTCGGCACCGATCACCAGGGCCGTCGAAGCCACGCCGTTCTTGATCAGGCTGTCGGCGACCGAGACCCCGTAGACGAAGCCGGCACAGACCGCCTGGACGTCGAACGCCGCGCCCCTGGTCATGCCGAGTTCGGCCTGCACGCGGGTGGCGGTCGCGGGAAACGTCTCGTCGGGGGTCGCCGTCGCCAGCACGATGAGATCGAGGTCGGATACCTTGACGCCGGCATGGTCGAGCGCACGTTGCGAGGCCTTGATCGCGAGATGGGAGGTGAACTCCCCCTCGGCGGCGATGTGGCGCTGCTTGATGCCGGTACGTTGCTGGATCCATTCGTCGGACGTGTCGACCTTCTTGGCGAGCTCGTCGTTGGTGACGAGACGCTCCGGCAGGTAGGAACCGCACCCCAGGACGACAGAACGTATCACTCGGCTCCTCCGCCGGCCTGCAGGGCCGGCGACGCCTCGGCGGCCGAGGTGACCTCGCGCAACCGGGCCAGGCCCTCGACAAGCTTGTTCTTGTATTCGTAACGGACGAGGTCGACCGCCACGCCGATCGCATAGGCGAAGCCCAGCGCGTCGGTGCCGCCATGGCTCTTCACGCAGACCCCGTTGAGGCCCAGGAACACGCCGCCATTGTAGCGGCGCGGGTCGACGCGCTTGCGCAACTTGTTCCAGGCACCCGAGGCGAACAGATAGCCGATCTTGGCAAAGGTCGAGGTCTTGAAAGCATCGCCGACAAAACCGAATACGACCTTGGCCGTGCCCTCGATCGACTTCAGCGCGATGTTGCCGGTGAAGCCGTCCGTGACGACGACGTCGACCAGCCCGGTGCCGATATCGTTGCCCTCGACGAAGCCGTGGAAGTTGACCGGCGATTTTTCACCGCGCAGCCAGGCTGCGGCCTGGCGCAGCTCGTCGTGCCCCTTGAGCTCTTCCGAACCGACGTTGAGCAGGCCGACCTTTGGCCTGTCGAGGCCCAGCAGAACCTGCGCGAACACGCTGCCCATCACCGCGAATTCGGCGAGGTTGTCGGCATCGCACTCGAGGTTGGCGCCGAGGTCGAGCATGACGGTCTCGCCGCGCGCGGTCGGCAGGAACGACGCCAGCGCAGGTCGGTGGGCGCCCTCGACGGTGCGCATCGCGAACATCGAGATGGCAAGCAGCGCGCCGGTGTTGCCCGCCGAGACGACGGTGTCGGCTTTACCCTGCGCGGCGGCGTCGACGGCCAGCCACATGCTGGACTTGCGGCGCCGGCGCAGGGCGAAGGACGGCTTGTCGTCGGCCAGCACGGTGTCCTCGGCGGCCACGATCTCGAGCACCCGGGCCAGGCCCTTGCGCTTGTCGACCAGAGGCTTCAGGCGCGTCGGATCGCCGAACAGCAGGAAGGAGGTGCCGGGATAGCGCTCGCGCGCGATATCGGCGCCGTTCACCACCACCTCGGGTGCATGGTCGCCGCCCATGCCGTCGAGCGCCAGGACGATCTTGTCCGCGCTCACCGGTGTGCTCCGCCTGTCGGGTGCCAGCGCATCGCCGGCGGCGTGCCGCTGGCTACTTCTCGGCCGACGCGCTGTCGGCCAGGACCGGCATGTCCTCGCGGTAGTATCCGCAATGGGTGCAAACCGTGTGCGGACGCTTCAGCTCGCCGCAGTTCTTGCACTCGATATAGGCCATCGACGGCAACGCGTGGTGCGCGCGGCGCATGTTTCGGCGGGACTTCGAAACCTTCTTCTTGGGAACTGCCATGACGATCTCCACGACGGGACGGCGCCGGCCTCTGCTTGCACCTGTCCCAAAAAAGCTGCGGCCGCGCTCTATAGGCGCGGCGGGCGGCCTTCTCTAGCCAAATCGCTCCACCGCCGCAACAATTTAGCGGCCGCCGCGGGGTTTGTCCTTCAGGGCCGCCAGCCCGGCAAAGGGGTGCCGGCGCTGTTCCGGCGGGGCTTTTCGCGCCCCGCCCCGCGGCTTGGGAAGCACATCGTCCAACTTCAGGCCGGGCCGCCGGGGATAAGGATCCGCGGTCAGGAGGAGTTGTTCGGCGATGATTTCTCCGACATCGAGCAAATTCCCTTCGAGCGGCTCCGGAGCGTCCGCCTGGGCGCTCAGGATGGCCTCACCGCTCTCCGGATCGCGCTGGTCGGCCAGATTCTCCACGAAGACCAGCCGAAAGACGTCGTCCAGCTCCTGTGTGACCGGCTCGAGGCTGAGAATGCAGGCCTGCACCAGGCGCCCCTTCAGGCGCCCCTCCACGACCACCTGACCGCCCGGCCGGCGATCGATCGTCACGCGCGCGGAGAGTGCCGGAAGGCCCAGGAATCCGAAGCGCTTGGCGAGCGCGGTTCGCTCGCCGTCGCCGGCCACGACCTCGATCGCAGCGCCCTTGTTGCCCATGCGGTCGAGATCGACGATACGCTCCAGTTCGGATTTCTGCGATTTATCAACAGATTGAGGCATTTTCCTAATTCACCAAATCCCGGCGCGCCGTAGCCTCGAGCCGTCCAACATATCGGCGGACATGCGCTTCGAGGCGGGCGACTGCCCCCGGGTCCTCGGGCGGCCTACCGCCATAGGCGTTGCGGCGCAAGACCTCAGCAAGGGCGGTCCGACCGTCGCCCAATGCTTCGCGATAGGCCAGCGCTCGGCCGTGCAAGCCTTCCGCCATGATCTTGATGCGCCGCCCGACTCCCAGGTCCTGGACCCCGATCTCGCGCAGCGTCAGGTCGAGGTGGCTGAACATGGCATCGAAGAAAGCCTGGGCTAACGCCTCGCCGTCGGGCTCGCGGCGCAGCCGGTCGATCATGAGCGCTGCGTGGAGGGCGAGGGAATCGAAGCGGCCGTCGAGCGTGTCGGGAATGCCGCAAGCCTCGAACAACTCCGGTGCGCGCGCCTGCTCGGCCGTTCGGCGATAGACAGCGGCGGCGAACTCCTCTTCGGGTCTGCGACGACGGAACACGCTCAGCTCCTCGACCAATCACGTGGGTTTCGAACGGACTTGGCGGGTTGACCGGCCGCCGCCGCCGCGACATCTTGCAGACCCTCTTCCCGCGAAGCCAAGAAGCCGTCCATGCGTCGCACCGTCCCGCTTTCGCGCCTCCTCGTGGGCGCCCTGCTCGCTCCCGCCGCCGTAGCCCTCGCCGGCTGCGAAAACACCGTCAACCAGCGCGGCTTCGCCGCGACACCAGGCTCGGTCGAAAAGCTCGAAGTGGGCGCGCAGAGCCGCGAAGACGTCGTACGCCTTATCGGGTCGCCGTCCGCGGTCGCCACGTTCAACCCGAACGTCTGGTACTATATCAGCGAGACCCAGGAATACTGGGCCTTCACAAAGCCCAAGATCAGCGCCCAGAAAGTCATCCAGGTCACCTTCAACGACGATGGCCGCGTTTCCGGCATCAAGAACTACGATTTGAAGGATGCTCAGGACATCCAGATGGTGCAGCGCATCACGCCGACCTCCGGTAAGGAGCTGACCGTCCTCGAGCAGATCCTGGGCAACGTCGGCAAGTTCACCGGCCCGAAGAGAGAGACTGCGCCGGGCGCTCCGACCAGCGGCGGAAGCTGATCGCGGGTTCTTGCGCTACGGCCGTCACGATGGCCAACGAAAAAGCCCCGGTCCTTCGACCGGGGCTTTCTCTTTGCGGTTCCTGCGGAGGCTCAGTGCGCGAGCACGGCAAGCAGCAGCAGGGCCACGATGTTGGTGATCTTGATCATCGGGTTCACGGCCGGCCCCGACGTGTCCTTGTACGGGTCGCCGACGGTGTCGCCGGTCACCGCGGCCTTGTGGGCCTCGGATCCCTTGCCGCCGAAATGCCCTTCTTCGATGTATTTCTTGGCGTTGTCCCAGGCACCGCCGCCCGCCGTCATCGAGACGGCGACGAACAGGCCGGTGACGATCACACCCAACAGCATGGCGCCGACGGCAGCGAAGGCATCGGCCTTCGTCGCGATGGCGGCGATCACGATGTAGACGACGATCGGCGACAGCACCGGAAGCAGCGACGGGACGATCATCTCCTTGATCGCGGCCTTGGTGAGCATGTCGACGGCACGGCCATAGTCGGGGCGATCCTTGCCCTCCATGATGCCCGGCTTCTCCTTGAACTGGCGCCGGACCTCCTCGACCACCGCCTGCGCGGCCCGGCCGACGGCCAGCATCGACATGCCGCCGAACAGATACGGCAACAGGCCGCCGATCAGCAGGCCGACCACGACATAGGGATTCTCGAGGCTGAACTGCACCGCCGTCACGCCCAGCTTGCCCTGGCCGATGAAGTACTTGAGGTCCTCGGTGTAGGCCGCGAACAGCACCAGCGCGCCGAGACCGGCCGAGGCGATCGCATAGCCCTTGGTGACAGCCTTGGTGGTGTTGCCGACCGCGTCGAGCGCGTCGGTATTCTTGCGCACTTCCTTGGGCAGGCCCGACATCTCGGCGATGCCGCCGGCGTTGTCGGTAACCGGGCCGTAGGCATCGAGCGCCACGACCACGCCGGCCAGCGCCAGCATGGCGGTGGTGGCGATCGCGATGCCGAACAGGCCGGCCAGGATGTAGCAGACCACGATGCCGGCGCAGATCACCAGCGCCGGCAGCGCGGTGGCCTCCATCGACATGGCGAGGCCCGCGATCACGTTGGTGCCGTGACCGGTGACGGACGCCTGCGCCACCGCCTTCACGGGACGGTAGTCCGTGCCCGTGTAGTACTCCGTGATCCAGATGATCAGGCCGGTGACCGCAAGGCCGACCAGCGAGCACCAGAACAGCGACATGCCGGTGAAGCTGAGTTCGCCCACCTTCATGACAGTGCCCATGCCGACGACGTGCGATGTCACGAACCAGATGGCCGGGATCGACAGCACGGCAGCGGCGATGAAGCCCTTGTACATCGCCCACATGATGTTCCCGTCCGAGCCGAGGCGGACGAAATAGGTGCCGATGATCGAGGTCAGGATGCACACGCCGCCGATCGCCAGCGGGTAGGTCATCAGCTTGGCCACCAGGGCCGCATCGGCCTGGAAGAAGATCGAGGCCAGGACCATCGTGGCGACCGTGGTCACCGCGTAGGTCTCGAACAGGTCGGCGGCCATGCCGGCGCAGTCGCCGACGTTGTCGCCCACGTTGTCGGCGATCGTCGCCGGGTTGCGGGGGTCATCCTCCGGGATGCCGGCTTCGACCTTGCCGACCATGTCGCCACCGACGTCAGCGCCCTTGGTGAAGATGCCGCCGCCGAGACGGGCGAAGATCGAGATCAGCGAGGCGCCGAAACCCAGGGCCACCAGCGCGTCGACCATGACGCGGCCGCCGGCCGGGATGCCCATCTTGAGGAGCAGCGCGAAGTAGCCGACGACGCCGAGCAGCGCGAGGCCGGCCACCAGCATGCCGGTGATGGCGCCCGACTTGAAGGCGAGGTCGAGGCCCTGCCCCAGGCTCTTCTGCGCGGCGACCGCGGTGCGCACGTTGGCGCGCACCGAGACGTTCATGCCGATGAAGCCCGCGGCTCCCGACAGCACGGCGCCGATCAGGAAGCCGATGGCGGCGTACTTGCCGAGGAGGATGAACAGGATCACCAGCACGACCACACCGACGATGCCGATGGTGGTGTACTGGCGGCGCAGGTAGGCGGAGGCGCCTTCCTGGATGGCCTGAGCGATTTCCTGCATGCGCGGCGTGCCGGCGTCGGACGCCATGACCCGCGAAGCGGTGACGACGCCATACAGCAGGGCGATGACGCCACAGCCGATGACGGCCCAAAGAATGGTGGACATTGCTTTTTAACCTGTTGTTTTTACGGCGCTTTCAGCGCATCGCAGCCCGAAGTACGAAACTCCCCCCGGCGCGAGGCGGGCGGAAAATGACAGAACGGCCGTGTCTGCGCAACTCAGACGCGGGAAAAGCCCCGCTGCCTCAAGGGCTTGGACGTCAGATCCGCACCGGATGGCGGAACCTGAACGTGACGACCACGACCAGGGCCACGAGCACCATGGCGAGCGCCATGTAGTTCAGTACCGCCCAGCCCTGCAGCTCGAGCACGACGCTCGCCATCAAACTGGCGGCAGCGGTCACGCCGAATACCATGAAGTCGTTGAAGGCCTGCGCCTTGCCGCGCTCGGCCGGCCTGTAAGTCGTCGTGAGGAGCGTCGTGGCGCCGACAAACAGAAAGTTCCAGCCTACGCCATTGAGGCTGAGGGCGGCCCGGAAGTGCCATTCGGTGACGCCCATGAGGGCTGCCGCCACGCCGGCGACCAGCAGGACCGCGCCGGCGATCATCATGTTGAAGACGCCGAAACGGGAGATCAGGTGACCGGTGAAGAACGACGGCACGAACATGCCCATGACGTGCACGAAGATCGTGACCGGCGCCTCCTTTGCGCTCAGCCCGCACTGCACGATGGCGAGCGGCGAAGCGGCCATCACGAAGGACATGACGCCGAAGGCGATGATCGCGCCGCTGCAGGCCACCATGTAGGCCGGCTGGGTCACGATCTCGAACAGCGGCCGCTGTGGGCCGGACGCCTCCTCGGCCTTGACCTGCGGAAACTCGATGAAGCCCAGCACGAAGAAGACCAGGACGTGGATGATGACGACCCCGACGAAGCTCGCCTGGAACAGCGGCAGCCAGAGCTCCGGCGTGAAGCGCGCCAGGCTCGGCCCGAGGATGCCGGCCAGAACGCCGCCGGCCGTCACGTAGGAGATCGCCTGCGCGCGGAAGGCGCCGGGCGCCAGCTCGACGGCGGCGAAGCGATAGAGCTGCATATTGGCGATGGCATAGCCCAGGAAAATGCCGCCCACACACATCATCGGGAAGCTGCCGAGCCCGAGGCCGATGGCCGCGAACGAGGCGCCGGTCATGCCCATCAGCGAGCCGCTGCGAAAGCCGAACTTGCGGCCGCGGCGCATCATCAGCATCGACGCCGGGAACACCGACAGCATCACGCCGAGATGCTGCATCGTGACCGGCAGGTTGGCCCACATGCGCATGTCGGGGACGATCGTCAGCACCGCGAGCGCCGACGACGCGAACATCAGCGTGTTGCTGCTCTGCGTCAGCGCCTGGCAGATAGCCAGCAGAACGATGTTGCGCATCGAGCGGGGCGGCATGCCGCCCCGCGTTTCCGCCGGCGCTTCCTGAACCCGTGTCGATCCATCCATTGGGCGCGCACTCTAGTGAAAAGCATCCCCCGCGCCAGTCCGCTCACGCGATCCTGATACGCGCCTGATGCGCGACGGGCGCGCCCTAGAAGTGAACATAGCCCTTGCGCGGCGCCGGCGCGGGCTTGCCGCCGACAGTGAGCCGAACGCCCTCACCGCGTGTGAAGCGACCCAGGCGAGTCATCTTGACCTTGGCCGCGCGCGCTGCAGCCAGCAGCGCTTCGCGCCTGCGCGGCGGCACCGCGATCACGAGCTCATAGTCGTCGCCGCCGCCCAGGATTTTTGCCCACAACGCCGGGGTTGCGGCGAGCGCCTGGCGCGCTGCCGTCGAGAGCGGCAAGGCATCCCGCTCGATCTCGACCGCGAGACCCGACGCATCGGCGATATGGCCGGAGTCGGCGAGGAGGCCATCCGAGACGTCGGCCGCCGCGCTCGCGATGCCCACCAGCCGCCGGCCAAGCGCGCCGCGCGGCTGTGGCAGGCGGAAACGGAGGTCGAGAGCGGCGCGCTCACGGGCGGACACGCCGCGGAGCCTTCCCCGCGCCGCCAGCAGGCCGAGCGCGCCGTCACCGATCGTGCCAGTCGCCCAGAGCTCGTCCCCTGCCCGCGCGCCGTCGCGACCGAGGCCCTTGCCGCGCGCCACCTTGCCAAACGCAGTGACGGTCACGGTGAGCGGGCCCGGCGTTACCACGGTGTCGCCGCCGCAGAGTGTCACGCGGTAGCGCCGCTGGTCCGCTGCGAGTCCGCGCGCGAAACCCGCCACCCAAGCTTCGGTCCAGGCGGTCGGCAGTGCGAGCGATAGCTGGTAGACGTACGGCGCGGCGCCGCCCGCCGCGAGATCGCTCAGGCAGACGCGCAACGCCTTGGCAGCGATCCGCTCGGGCTTCTCGTCGGCGAGGAAGTGCACACCCGACACGACCGTGTCGGTCTTCACCACGAGATCGTGCTTAGGATCGGCTGCGAGGAAAGCGTTGTCGCTCTTGAGGTTGCCGGCGCCCGCGAATCCGCGGGTGAGCGGCGCGAAGTGGCGGGCGATGAGCTCGAACTCGCCGATGCGCCGGCGCCGCGCCATGGCTCTACTTCGCCAGCTCGGCCGGCCGCACCTGACGTGCCACGCGGTCGAGCACGGAGTTCACGAAGGTCGGTTCGCCCTTGTCGTAGAAGGCGTGCGCAACCTCGACATATTCGTTGATCGCCACGCGCGGCGGCACGTCCTTGCGGTGCATGAGTTCGTAGGCGCCCGCCATGAGGATGGCGCGCACCAGCCGGTCGACCCGCGCCCACGTCCAGCCGTCGGCGAGCGCGGCCGTCACGATCTCCTGCAGTTCGTCCTTGTGCGAGGCAGCGCCCACGACCACGTCCTTGAAGAGCGGCCGGTCGGCGTCGCGCCGCATTCCGCCCTCGCCCGTCTCGCCGGTCCGCACCTTGAGGAACTGCTCGACGATCTCGGCGGGCGCATGCTCGCCCTCCTGCCACTGGTAGAGCGCCTGTACCGCCGCCAGCCGCGCCGCCTGACGACGGCTCGGAGCGGGGTTGGGCTGCTCACTCACGACTTCTTCCAGCGGCGGCGCAGCGCGACCATGGCGAGACAAGCGTGCGCGGCGTCACCGCCCTTGTCGCCGCGGTTCGTGAAGGCGCGCGCCCTCGCCTGCTCGATATTGTCGACCGTCACGATGCCGTACCCGATGGCGAGCTTCTTGTAGATCGCAAGATCCATCAGGCCGCGCGCGCTCTCGCCGCAGACGTAGTCGTAATGCGTGGTCTCGCCGCGTATGACGCAGCCCAGCGCCACAAACCCGTCATAGCCCCTGCCCTTCTTCGCGGCCGCCAGCGCGATGGCGCCGGGGATTTCGAAGGCGCCCGGAACGACGACGCGCTCGCAGTTCGCCCCGTTCTTCCTGATCTCGCGCTCCGCGCCCTCGATCAGCGCGTCGGCGATGTCCGCATAGTAGCGCGACTCCACGATCAGGACGCGCGCGCCCTTGACGCCGGCGACGGCCTGGCGGGTCGTCGGGTTCTCGGTCCGTGTCGACATGATCAGGCTACCGTGCGGCCGGGGACCGGCTTCTGGCCGACGATCTTGAGGCCGAAGCCCTCCAGACCGACCACGCTCTTCTTGCTGTTGGTCAGCAGCACCATTTCCTTCACGCCGAGGTCGATCAGGATCTGGGCGCCGACACCGTAGTCGCGCAGCTCCTGTCCCGCCGGCTCCAGCGGCTCACCGGCGCGGCGGCGCTGCTCCGCCAGCACGACGGTGAGCGGCTCGCGGATCAGCACGATGATGCCGCGGCCTTCCCTGGCGATCTCGCGCATCGAAGCCTCGATCTCGCCGCCGCGGCCGCCACTGCGCTGTCCCAGCGTATCGGTGAACAGGTTGACGGCGTGCATGCGCACCATGATCGGCCCGCCCGTCGCGGGGTCGCCCTTCACCAGCGCGACGTGCTGCGCCATCGTCACCTTGTTGGTGTAGACAACGCAGCGAAAGTCGCCGCCGTAGATGCTGTCGAGCCGAGTCTCGCTGATCCGTTTGACGATCGAGTCGTAGCGGCGACGATAGGCGATCAGATCGGCGATGGTGCCGATCTTGAGCGCGTGGCGCTGCGCGAAGGTGATGAGGTCGTTGCGACGGGCCATCGTGCCGTCGTCGTTCATGATCTCACAGATCACACCGGCCGGCGTGAGTCCGGCGAGCCGGGCGAGATCGACCGCCGCTTCGGTGTGACCCGTGCGCTCGAGCGTACCGCCGTCGCGGGCGACCAGCGGGAAGACATGGCCCGGCGTGACGATGTCGTGCGGACCGCACGACGGGTCGATCGCCACGGCGACGGTCCGCGCGCGATCGGCGGCCGAGATTCCGGTCGTCACGCCCTCGCGCGCCTCGATCGAGACCGTGAAGGCGGTCGAGTGGCGGGTACGGTTGTTCTGGGACATCAGCGGCAGGCCGAGCTGCTCGACCCGCTCGCGCGTGAGGGCGAGGCAGATCAGGCCGCGCGCATGCTTGGCCATGAAGTTGATGGCGTCCGGCGTCGCCCACTGCGCCGGGATCACGAGGTCGCCCTCGTTCTCGCGATCCTCGTCGTCGACGAGGATGAACATCCGGCCCTTGCGGGCCTCCTCGATGATGTCCTCGGCAGCGGCCTTCACCTCCGCGAAGGTGATACGCCAAGCGTCCTTTTCGAGCGCGCTCATGATTTTCCGTGCTCCAACAGCCGCGCAACGTAACGCGCGAGCATATCTACCTCAAGGTTGACCCGCTGGCCGGCCTTGGCCTGGCCCATCGTGGTGACCGCCTGGGTGTGCGATATCACGTTTACGCCGAAGCGGTTGCCGTCCACTTCATTGACCGTGAGGGAAACACCGTCGATCGCCACAGAGCCCTTGGCCGCCACGAAGCGCGCCAGCTCCGGCGGCGCCTCGAACACGAAGCGCACGCTGCCGCCCTCCGGCGTCATCGACACGATGCGCCCGACGCCGTCGACATGGCCGTAGACCAGATGGCCGCCGAGCTCGTCGCCGACCTTCAGCGAGAGCTCGAGGTTGATGCGGCTGCCGACCTTCCAGTCGCCGAGATGGGTCTTGGCCAGGCTCTCGGCCGAAACCTCGACCGCGAACGTGTCCGCGCCCTTCTCCACCACCGTGAGGCAGCAGCCGGAGCAGGCGATCGAGGCGCCGATGGCGGTCGGCGCGAGGTCGTGTTTGGTCCGGATGACGAAGCGGCGGTCGCCCGCTTGGCCGCCTGGATCGATCGAGACGATCTCGCCGACGTCGGTGACGATTCCCGTGAACATGGCGGCTACTTAAGGCCCCCGCTTCCAGGTTTCCAGCGTGTCGCCGCCCAGTTGCCGCGCCGAAACCAGCCTGAACCGGGGCGCGGAACCCAGCCGGCCGAGCCCGAGCGCCCCGACCGCAGAGCGGCTGTCCGCGCCCAGGAGCAGACCGGCGCGGTAGCTCGAGACAACGTCGACCAGGCCGGCCTTCAGCAAGGACGAGGCCACCTGTCCGCCGCCTTCGACCAGCACGCGCGTCATGCCGCGGCTACCGAGTACCTGTGCAGCGGACCGCACGTCGACCCGGCCATCCGCGCCGGCGCCGACTTCGACGATCTCGACACCGAGCTTCGCCAGCGCGTCGCGCCGGCCCGCCTCGGCGGAGCTGGTGCAGAGCAGCCAAACCGGCCGCTCGCGCGCCGTGGTCGCGAGCTTGGACGTCGGCGAGAGCCGCGCCTGCGAATCGAGCACGAGGCGCAGAGGCGAGCGAGCGCCTAGCCCAGGTAGCCGGCAGCCGAGATCAGGATCGTCCGCTGTCGCCGTTGCCGCACCGACCAGGATGCCGTCGTGAATGCTGCGCAGGCGATGACCATCCATGCGCGCCGCTTCGCCCGTGATCCACTTGCTCTCGCCCGATGCCGTCGCGATGCGCCCGTCGAGCGAGCTTGCGATCTTGAGATGGAAGAGCGGTCGGCCCTCGCGCACGCGCTGGAAGAACCCGGCATTGATCTCGGCCGCTTCGGCAGCGCCGTCGCCGACCGAGACCTCGATGCCTGCCGCTTTCAGCCGGGCGTGCCCCTGCCCCTTCACGCGCGGATCGGGATCCTCGATCGCCGACACCACGCGCACGACGCCGGCGTTCACAAGAGCATCGGCGCAGGGTGGCGTGCGGCCGTGGTGCGAGCACGGCTCCAGCGTGACGTAGGCGGTGGCGCCCTTCA
The DNA here is from genome assembly GCA_964415585.1 of uncultured Reyranella sp. Classification (GTDB taxonomy): domain Bacteria; phylum Pseudomonadota; class Alphaproteobacteria; order Reyranellales; family Reyranellaceae; genus Reyranella. The sequence goes on along the minus strand of CAYQAY010000045.1, from coordinate 13,843 downwards.
GCGACTGTCCCGCCGCCGCCGCTTCCGCGATCGCATCCGCTTCGGCATGGGGACGGCCGCCGTGCCGTGTGCGGCCGCGCGCGATCACGCGGCCGTCGCGCACCATCACGCAGCCGACGGCGGGATTGGGCCAGCTAAGGCCGAGCGACCGGCGCGCCAGCGCCAGGGCCGCGCGCATCATGACATCAGTCCTTGAAGTTGGTCTCGGCGAGATCCGAGATGAACTCCTCGAAGTCCTTGGCCTCGCGGAAGTTGCGATAGACCGAGGCGAAGCGCACATAGGCCACCGGATCGAGCGCGCGCAACGCGTCCATCACCAGCTCGCCGATCTGCGTCGAGGGAATCTCGCTCTCACCGGAACTCTCGAGCCGGCGGACGATGCCGTTGACCACGCGCTCCGTGCGCTCCGGATCGACCGGCCGCTTGCGGCATGCGACCTGGATCGAGCGCGCGAGCTTGTCGCGGTCGAAGGCCACGCGCTGGCCGTTCTTCTTCACCACCGTCAGCTCGCGGAGCTGCACGCGCTCGAAGGTCGTGAAGCGCGAGCCGCAGGACGGGCAGTAGCGCCGCCGGCGGATCGCCGAATTGTCGTCGGTCGGTCTCGAGTCCTTAACCTGGGTGTCCTCGTGACCGCAGAATGGACAGCGCATCTCGTCCCCCTGTTATTCGTGCTTGTGCGTTGTCAGTCGCGGTAGATCGGAAAGCGCGCGCACAGGGCCTGGACCTTGGCGCGCACCTGGGCTTCGACCTGGGCGTCGCCGTCCGGGCCGTTCTTGGCGATGCCGTCGAGCACGTCGGCGATCAGATGGCCGACCTGGCGGAACTCGGCGACGCCGAAGCCGCGCGTCGTGCCGGCCGGCGAGCCGAGCCGCACGCCCGATGTGATCGTGTACTTCTCCGGATCGCCCGGAATGCTGTTCTTGTTCACCGTGATGCCGGCGCGGTCGAGCACCTTTTCCGCCGACACGCCCGTCGCCTTCTTCGGGCGCAGGTCGACCAGCATAACGTGGCTGTCGGTGCCACCGGAGACGATCTTGAGGCCGCGCTCGGTGAGAGCCGCGGCGAGCGCGCGGGCGTTGTCGATGACGTTCTGCGCGTAGATCTTGAAGTCAGGCCGAAGCGCCTCGCCGAACGCCACCGCCTTGGCGGCGATGATGTGCATCAGCGGGCCACCCTGCAGGCCCGGGAACACCGCCGAATTGATCTTCTTGCCGAGCTCGGCGTCGGTCGAAAGGATCATGCCGCCGCGCGGGCCGCGCAGCGTCTTGTGAGTCGTCGTCGTCACGACATGGGCATGCGGCAGCGGACTCGGATAGACGCCCGCGGCGACAAGGCCCGCATAGTGCGCCATGTCGACCATGAAGTAGGCGCCGATCTCGTCGGCCACCCTGCGAAAGCGGGCGAAGTCGATGTGACGCGAATAAGCCGACGCCCCGGCGATGATCAGCTTCGGCTTCTCCCTGCGCGCGAGCTCCTCCATCTGCTCGTAGTCGATCAGATGGGTGTCGGGTTTCACGCCGTACGACAGGACCTTGAACCACTTGCCTGACTGGTTGGCCGGCGAGCCGTGCGTGAGATGGCCGCCCTGGTCGAGCGCCATGCCGAGGAAAGTATCGCCGGGCCTGAGCAGCGCCATGAAGACGGCCTGGTTGGCCTGAGCGCCGGAGTGCGGCTGGACGTTGGCGAACCCGCAGTTGAACAGTTTGCAGGCGCGCTCGATGGCGAGGTCCTCGGCCTTGTCGACCTCTTCGCAGCCGCCGTAGTAGCGACGCCGCGGGTAGCCCTCGGCGTACTTGTTGGTGAGCACCGAACCGGCGGCCTCGAGGACCGCGCGCGAGACGATGTTCTCCGAGGCGATCAGCTCGATCTGTTCGCGCTGGCGATGCAGCTCGCCCTTCAGCACGGCGTCGATCGCGGGATCGGCTTCGGCGAGGCTCCTGGTGAACATCGGCAGCGGCGAATCGCTCAGCTTGGCGGCAGCCTGGCTCATGTCGTGCAACCCTTCGAAAGCTTGTCGACGCGGCCGGCATGGCGCCCGCCCGCCCATTCGGTATCGAGAAAGACCTTCAGCGCCTCACGTGCCGTCTCGACGCCGATCAGCCGGGCGCCGAAGGCGACCACGTTGGCATCGTTGTGCTCGCGGCCGAGCTTGGCCGAGGTGACGTCGTGGGCCAGCGCGGCACGGACCTTGGGATTGCGGTTGGCCGCGATCGAGATGCCGATGCCGGTACCGCAGACGAGCACGCCGCGCGCAGCCTTGCCCGTCGCGATGGCATCGGCCATCGCCTTGCCGAAGTCCGGATAGTCGACGGAGGCCGTCGAATTCGTGCCGAGATCGAGCACTTCGTGACCCGCCTCTTGCAGGTCGCGCTTGAGAATTTCCTTCAGGTCGAAGCCGGCGTGATCCGACGCGACCGCGATGGTGCCCCCCGGCATCTCGACGATCGATCCCCTCTAGCTGTTGAGCCTCCCGATACCATATCCGGGGCCGCAATGTCACGGTCCCCCAAAATCATGGAAGACCACCCACAAGACTCTGATCGGGAACGAAAAAGGCCCGGCTCGCGCCGGGCCTCTCCCGAGATCGGTCGGATGGCTTACTTGACCGACGGGAAGGACTTGCCGTCCTTCCAAACGTAGATGTCGTAGACCGCGTTCTTGATGTCGCCCTTGGCGTCGAACTCGAGCACGCCGACTGCCGAGTCGTACTTGCCCGAGCGCAGCGCCGCGGCGACCGCGGCCGCGTCGGTCGACTTCGCCTTGTTGGCGGCATCGGCCCAGACTTTGACCGCTGCATAGCTGAAAAGCGTGTAGCCCTCCGGATTGTACTTGGCGTCGCGGAACTTCTTCACGAGCGCGGCATTCTTCGGGTCGTCCTCGGCCTTGGGCGGGAACGACATCAGCACGCCGTTGGTCGCCGCGCCGCCGAGCTGGGCGAACTCGGCCGTCTCGAGCGAGTCGAAGCCCATCATCTGGGCCATCAGGCCCTGCTCGCGCGCCTGCTTGATGATCAGCGCGCCCGCGGTGTGGTAGCCGCCGAGCACGATGATGTCGATCTTCGCCTGCTTCATCTTGTTGATGAGGGCGGCAAAGTCCTTGTCGGTGTCGTTGTAGGCCTCGTACATGGCCTCGCGCAGGCCGCCCTTGTTCAGGGCCTTCTTGGTCTCGTCCGCCACGCCTTTGCCGTAGGGCGACTTGTCGTGGAGGATCGCGACCTTGGCACCCTTGTGGTGCTTCAGGATGTACGAGCCCACCGTCGCGCCCTGTACGTCGTCACGACCGCAGGTCCGGAACACCGTGGTGTTGCCCTTGGCTGCGGCGTCGTCGGTGAGACGCGGATTGGTCGAGGCCGGCGTGATCTGCAGGATCTTGCCTTCCTTGTAGATGTCGGAGGCCGGGATCGACGAGCCCGAGCAGAAGTGGCCTGCCACGAAGACAACCTTGTCGGACACCATCTTGTTGGCGACGGCGGTCGCCTGCTTGGGATCGCAGGCATCGTCGCCGACAACGAGCTGCAACTTCTGGCCGTTCACGCCGCCTGCGGCGTTGATGTCTTCGACCGCCATGGTGGCGCCACGGCGAAGCTGCTCGCCGAACGCCGCGTTCGAGCCGGTCATCGGCCCGGCCGTGCCGATCTTGATCTGCGCCAGCGCCGGCGTCGCCATCAGGGCGACGGCCGCGACGGCCAGTGTTCCATACAGCTTCTTCATTAGAGTCTCCTTCATCCCCGTTGAGCCCCCTCCACGATTGCGTGGAGCATGAAACAGAGCTTAGTGCCGCGCCTCCCAGCCCAGCAAGCCTTTGCGCCGGTATAGCCAGGGATATTGGCGGACCATCTGGCGCGCCTGCGTGAGGCGGTAGGCGAAGGCGGCAATCGCGAACTGGACGGCCCATCCCAGCAGGAAGCCCGCCACGGACCACAACTCGCCGTTGGCCAGCGCATAGTCGAGAAAGCGCAGCGTCGCCGAAAGAAGCGCCGTGTAGAAGACGATCTGCAACCAAGGCCGCCAGGTCAGCGCCACCGCATGCCCGGCGGCGAACGAGGCTGGCCCCACCAGCACCAGATTGAACAGCAGCACATTGAAGAATGTGTCGCCGAACCAGTCGAACATGAAGGTATCGAGTGGGCTCATCCGTGACCGCCCTCGAGATAGGCCGCCCTGACCTCCTGGTTGGCCAGCAGGTCCCTGCCGCTGCCGCTCAGCCGCACCCGGCCGTTGGCCAGCACGTAGCCGCGGTCGGCGAGCCGCAGCGCATGGAAGGCGTTCTGCTCGACCAGGAAGATCGTGACGCCTTCCTCCCGCGCGATGCGTCCGATCGAGTCGAAGATCTGCCGCACGATCAGCGGCGCCAGGCCGAGCGAGGGTTCGTCGAGCAGCAGGAGCCGCGGACGGCTCATCAGTGCGCGACCGATCGCCAGCATCTGCTGCTCGCCGCCGGACAGCGTGCCACCGCGCTGCTCACGCCGCTCGGCGAGCCGCGGGAACATGGCGAAGACACGTTCGAGGTCGCTGTTGAAATGGACGGGATCGGCGAGCGTCGCGCCCATCTGCAGGTTCTCGTAGACGCTCATGCGCGCGAAGATGCGCCTTCCCTCGGGAACCTGCGCCACGCCACGCCGCACGATCTCGTGCGTCGGCAACGCCGTGATATCCTCGCCGTCCAGCAGGATGCTGCCGCCTCGCGCTCGCGGGTTGCCGCAGATCGTCATCAGCAGGGTCGACTTGCCCGCGCCGTTGGCGCCGATCAGCGTGACGATCTCGCCGCGCGCCACCTCGAGGTCGACGCCGTGCAACGCCTGGATGGCGCCATAGAAAGTTTCCACGCCCTTCACCGAGAGGATCGCGGACTCAGCCATCGATCGCCTCTTCGTCGGTGCCGAGATAGGCGCGGACCACCGCCGGATCGTTGCGCACCGCCGCCGGCTCGCCCTCGGCGATCTTGCGACCATAATCGAGCACCACGATATGGTCCGAAATGCTCATGACCACGCTCATGTCGTGCTCGATCAGTAGTACGCCGATGCCGTCGCGGTCGCGGATCGAGACCAGGAGCTGGTTGAGTTCGGCCGATTCGCGCGGATTCAGTCCTGCCGCCGGCTCGTCGAGGCAGAGCAGCACCGGCTCCGTGCACATGGCCCGGGCGATCTCCAGCCGGCGCTGTGCGCCGTAAGGGAGTTCGCCGGCCGGCCGATCGGCGTCGGCCACCAGGTCGATGCGTTCCAGCCAGGTCCGCGCGAGATCGACGGCCGCCGCCTCGGCGCGGCGGAAGCTCGACAGGCCCAGCAGGCCGAGCACGCTCCAACCCGAGGCACGCATCAGCTTGTTGTGCTGCGCCACCATCAGGTTCTCGAGCACGCTCATCCCGGGGAAGAGCCGGATGTTCTGGAAAGTGCGTGCCACCCTGGCGCGCTGACCGATTTCGTGGCCGCGCATGCGCTCCAGCAGAAACTCGCTCCGCCCACCGCGCAAGGTCAGCCGGCCGATCGTCGGCTTGTAGAAGCCGGTGATGCAGTTGAAGACCGTCGTCTTGCCCGCCCCGTTCGGCCCGATAATCGCCGTGATGGCACGCGGCATCGCCGAGAAGGAGACGTCGTCGATCGCCACCAGCCCGCCGAAGCGCATGGTGAGATGCTCGACCTCGATCAGCGGTGCCGTCATGGCCCGACTCCCGATCCGGCGGGATGCAGCCGGATCGACGGCTCGCGGTGGGCGATCAGGCCGCGCGGGCGGAACACCATGATCAGCACCATGGCCAGCCCGAAGGCCAGCATGCGGTAGTTGCCGAGGTCGCGGAACCACTCGGGCAGGCCGATCAGCAGCACCGCTGCCAGCACGACGCCGATCTGGCTGCCCATGCCGCCCAGCACGACGATGGCGAGGATGATCGCCGACTCGATGAAGACGAAGCTCTCGGGACTGATGAAACGCTGCTTGGCGGCGAAAAATGAGCCCGCAAAGCCCGCGAACATCGCGCCGATGGCGAAGGCGGTGAGCTTGGTGTTGGTCGGGTTGATGCCCAGCGCCTGGCACGCCGTCTCGTCCTCGCGCAGCGCCTCCCAGGCGCGGCCCACGGGAAGGCGGCGCATGCGCTGGGTGAAGACGTTGGTGATCAGCGCCAGCGCCAGGATGATGTAGTAGAGAAAGATCAGCCGGTGGTTGCCGCTGAACGGGATGCCCAGCATCTCCGACACGGTCTGCTTCCCGGGTGGCGCCGTCTCCGCGAACACCGCGCCGAACAGGGTCGGGCCCGGGATCGAGCCGATCCCCGCCGGCCCGTTGGTGAGGTCGAACCAGTTGAGCAGCACCAGGCGGATGATCTCGCCGAAGCCCAGCGTCACGATGGCGAGGTAGTCGCCGCGCAGCCGCAATACCGGGAAGCCCAACAGCACGCCGAAAAGCGCCGCCATCATGCCGGCGAGAGGCAGCACGGCCCAGAAGCCAAGGCCATGCTGAGTGCTGAGCAGCGCATAGGCATAGGCGCCGACCGCGTAGAACGCGACGTAACCCAGGTCGAGGAGACCCGCGAGGCCGACCACGATGTTCAGCCCCCAGCCCAGCATGACGTAGGTCAGGATCAACACGCCGAGATCCATCGTCTTCTGGTCGGAAAACGGCATGACCGGCAGCAGCACGGCGAAGCCGAGCAGCAGCCAGCCGAACCACTTTATCGTAGCCTTGCCGACGGCGTTGCCCGATGGCGTGCGTGCTACAGCGGAGAGGCCGTCATCGACCCACGGCCACACGGCACGGATCAGCAGCAGCACGCCGCCCAGCGCCACGAACCAGTGCAGAAAGCCCGATGGCATTTGCATCGGCGAAGCGCCCACCGCGATCATCGCGACGCCGAGCCCGATCGCGGGCCAGCGCAGGCCTCGCGCGGCCAGCGACAGGCCGAGCCGGCCGACGAAGATCACGACGACGGCCACCGCGAGGTCGATCAGGTGATAGTCGAAAGTGAGGCCCTTGCCGCTCACGTCGACCGTGCGGAAGCCCACGATGAAGATGCCGAGAGCAGCAGCCACGAACGCGGTGAGGCCTGCGTCCTTCAGCATCAGGGGCAGACGCGGACCCATGCGCTCAGACCTTCTCGATCTCCGGTTTGCCGAGCAGGCCGCTCGGCCGGAAGATCAGCACCAGCACCAGGATCGAGAAGGCGGCGACGTCCTTGTACTCGCTCGAGAAGTAGCCGGCCCAGAAGACCTCGATCAGGCCGATCAGCAGGCCGCCCAGCATGGCGCCCGGCAGCGAACCGATGCCGCCCAGTACGGCAGCGGTGAAGGCCTTGATGCCGGCCAGGAAACCGATGAAGAAGTCGACGACGCCGTAGTACATCAGGAACAGCATGCCGGCGACGGCAGCGAGTGCCGCGCCCAGCACGAAGGTGAGCGAGATCGTTCGGTCGACGTTCACGCCGAGGAGCGACGCCATCTTCATGTCCTGCTCGCAGGCGCGCTGCTGGCGGCCGAGCGAGGTGCGCGTGATCAGCCAGGTGAATCCCGCCATCAGCAGGATCGTCACGACCACGATGATGATCTGCAGCCAGGTGATGCGGACGTCGAAGCCGTCGGACGTGAACAGCGTGAAGCCACCCGAAACGACCTGCCCGCCGGGCTTGGGCCGCGCACCCTGCGTGAGCTGCACGTAGTTCTGGAGCGCGATCGAGACGCCGATGGCGGAGATCAGCGGCGCCAGCCGGAACGAGCCGCGCAATGGTCGATAGGCGGTCCGTTCTATCGCCCAGCCGTAGACCGCCGAGAACGACATGGCGAGCAAGAGCACCAGCACGATGGCGATCGGCGCCGAGCTGATGCCCACGCTGGCGCAGATCATGAAACCGATCAAAGAGATGAACGCACCGATCATGAAGACTTCGCCGTGCGCGAAGTTGATCATGCCGATGATCCCGTAAACCATCGTGTAGCCGATGGCGATCAGGCCGTAGATGGCGCCCAGCGTGATGGCGTTGACCAGCTGCTGCGTGAAATACGCCATGTCTTGTTCTTTGCTCCCTGCCTTGCGACGTACGACGCTTTCGCGGCCACTGGCAAGCGTGCAAATCGCGGACCACATGGCAGAACATCAGGGGGCAGATGAATCAGCCGTCGCCAAGCTGGAGCGACTGCCGAGCGCCGGCCCGACCATCGTCGGCGCGGTGAAGGCCATCACGAAGAGCGCTGGCGAGGTCGGCGAGCCGTTGAACGCGAACCATCGCACGACCGAAAAGGCGATCGATGCGCGGCGCATCGCAGCCGGTCATGGCTCGATTGCCGATCGCCATTCACGTGGAGCTGCATGGCGACGAAGGGGACGACCGCTGGGGCGATCATCGTGAGCCGGGTGCGGCCGGCCTTGCCTGCAGTATCGCATCCACGGCCTGCGAGAAACGGCTCCAGTTCTTGCGCCGTTCGAAGAGGGCTGCGACGCCGGCCTTGGTCAGCGTGTAGACGCGGCGGCGGCGGCCGCCGGGCGGTATTACCCAGTCGCTCTCGAGCAGCCCCGCCTGCTCGAGCCGATGGAGCGCCGGATAGATCGTTCCCTCGGGTAGATCGAAAGTCGCCGCGCTGCATGTCTTGATCTTCTCGATGATCGCGTAGCCGTGCGCCGGGGTCCCTTCCAGGGCCGCCAGGACGATGGCGTCGAGATGGCCTTTGAGCATGGTGGCCTGCATACCTAGTATTACTAGGTATGCAGGCCGGTGGCGTCAAGCCGCTTGCACTGCGCCGCGCAGGTGCCGTCTAACTGCGACGATGAACAGTCCCTCCTTCGACGTCATCGTCATCGGCGCCGGTCCCGCCGGCCTCACCGCCGCCACGGAGGCCGCTCGCGCCGGCCTCAAGGCCCTGTGCCTGGACAAGCTCGCCCCCGGTGGCGAGATCATCAACCTGGGCGAACTTCACGAGTTCGAGGAGCTCTTCACCGGCACCCACATGGCTTCGGTTCTCACCGACGATGCCGTCGTCGCCGGTGTCGAGATCGGCTTCGGCGAGGTTGTTTCGGTCTCCGGCAGCGGGCCCTTCGAGGTGACGACGGCCGAGGGCGAAAAGCACGCCGGTCGTACCCTCGTCGTCGCCACGGGCCTGACCAAGGGCAAGCTCGGCGTGCCTGGCGAGGAGGAGTTCGAGGGTCGCGGCCTTTCGCACTGCGCCAATTGCGACGGCCCGCTCTACGCCGGCCAGTCGGTGATCATCGCGCCGCCGCGCAACTGGACTTGGACCTACACCGAGGCGGCCGCCCTCGTCGGGATCGCCGGCGACATCACCGTACTGGACACGCCGCCACCTGCACCCGCCGCCGACGTCACGATCGTCGACGGCCGGATTGTCGCCCTCGAAGGCAAGGACGGGCTCGAGGCGGTCACCGTCGAAGCCGGTGGTCAACGGAAAGCCATTCCGGCCAGCGCGGTGTTCGTATACACCGGCCGAACTCCCGCTGCGGAATTCATGCCGGATTCGCTTGCACGTGACGCGTCGCGGCATATCGTTGTCGACGAACGGGGACAAACGTCGCTTCCGCTGGTCTACGCGGCCGGCGACGTGCGATCCGGCACGAAGGACTTTCTCAAGAATGCCATCGCCGACGGCCAGAAGGTGGCCAATGCGATCGTGGCGGCTCTCAAGAAGTAGGCGTCGAGGAGGAACGAGATGCGCATCTTCAATCCGACCTTCGGAATGGCCGCCGCAGGCGGCCCTACCGTGTCGTTGAAGCCCGTAAATTGGGCGACCGATGCCATCGCTCTGATATCGAACTCCAAGCCCAACGCGCGCGAGCTGCTGGAAGGCATGCGCGAGAGGCTCGGCGCAACACGCAAGATCGACAACATCGAGTTTCATGCCAAGAACAGCGCGAGCCAGCCTGCGCCCAAGGAGCTGATCGAAGCCGTCGCCAAGAGGTATCGCGCGGCGCTGCTCGCACTAGGGGATTGAGGAAGCTGTTCATCGTGGAGTTTCCACGACAGCGTCGAACTCGAGAAACTCGGTATCACGGCCTACGTGATCGCCACAGAGACTTTCAAACCGCTGGTTCTTGCCCAGGCGAAAGCCCGCAAGATCGAGCCGAAGCTCATCGTCGTGAAGCATCCGGTCGGCGGACTCAACGCCGAGGAGCTGCGCGAGCGCATCGACACCGCGACCCGGGGTCTCATCGAGGCGACGAGCCGATGAAGGACATCGCTGAACAGGAACTGATCGACATCGGCGACATGGATGTCGAGGCCTTCAACGAGTTCGCCGCCGAGCAGGGCTGGAGCGATGGCATGCCGCTCTACGTGCCCACCGAGGAGAAGGTCGCGAAGTTCGTCGAGACCGTGCGCGGCGACAATCGCCCCTATCCGCCCGTGCCGCCGCGCCAGGTCGTGCCGACCCTGCAGAGCATGGCGGCCAATGCCGTCATGGCGGGTTGCAAGCCCGAGTACTTCCCGGTCGTCGCCGCGGCACTGCGGGGTGTCCTCGATCCGGAGTTCAACCTGCACGGCACGCTGGCGACCACGCACTCTTGTGCGCCCATGGTCATGGTGAGCGGGCCGATCCGCAAGGAGCTCGGCATCAACTGCGGCTCCAACTGCTTCGGCCAGGGCTGGCGCTCCAATGCCACCATTGGCCGCGCGCTCGGCCTCATGCTGCTGAACATCGCCGGCGCCAAGCCGGGTGAAATGGACCGTTCGACCCAGGGAAATCCCGCCAAGTTCACCTTCTGCTTCGGCGAGAACGAGGAGGAGAATCCCTGGATGCCCTACCACGTGCAGCGGGGATTCGCTGCCAGCGACAACGTCGTGACGGTGATGTCGGGCGAGGGCCCGCACAATCTCAACGACCATGGCAGCACCACCGGCGACGGCCTGCTGACCACCTTCGCCGGCGGCATGGCGACTCCGGGCGCCAACACGATCTACGGCAAGGGGCCGATGTTCGTAATCATCGGGCCGGAGCACGCCGCGACCCTGAAGCGCGACGGCTTCACCATCGAGAGCATCCGCAACGAGCTCTACGAGCGTTCGCGGGTCCACCTGTCGCGTATCTCGAAAGCCAACCTCGACACTTACGAGAGCACCGGCCACAAGCCCGAGGGGGACTGGCTCAGGATCGCCCGCAACCCGCAGGATATTCACATCACTGTGGCCGGCGGTCCGGGCAAGCACTCGGCCTTCATCCCCTCGTTCGGCGGTACCGCCGTCACCTGCACGCGCATCGCCGGATGAGCGAGTGGTGCGGCTGGCCGGTCGTCGACGAGCGGACGGGCTGGGAGGACGCACAGCAGATCCTGACCGACGCCGAGCTGTCGGACGGCCTGCCCCTGGTGCCGCCGACGCGGCGGCGCTTGGACGCCATGGTCGCCGGCCTCGGAGGACGTGCCGACTCGCGCGGCATGATGCCTCCGATGTTCGGTGAAATAACCGCCGAAGCCGTCGCCTACCAGTGCGTGATCGCCGGCTGCCTCCCGGCCGAGCTGCCGGTCGTGCTGGCCGCCGCTGAGGCGACGCTCGAGCCGGGCTTCAACTTGCTGGGTATCGCCACCACGACCGGAACCGCCTGCGTCGCGCTCTGCCTGCACGGGCCGATCGTCCGCAAGCTCGGCGTCAATACCGGCACCAACTGCCTGGGCCCCGGCAACCGCGCCAATGCGAGCATCGGGCGCGCATTGCAGCTCTGCATCCGCAATGTCGGCGGCGCGCGGCCCGACGTCGGCGACATGGCGACCATGGGCCAGCCCGGCAAGTACACGTTCTGCTTCGCCGAGCGCGACGACGGCCCCTTCCCCACGCTTGCCGGGCGACGCGGCCTCGGGGCGAACGCGAGCGCCCTCACTGTGATGGGAGTCTCGGGTACCGCCGAGGTGCTGCCAGGTGACGGTGAAGGCGCCACACCGGAGGCCATCCTCTCGCCCGTCGCGACCGCGATGCGCGCCGCCGTCGTCACGTCCGGTGTCAGCCGCAGGAACGAGCGCGGCGAGCAGGTCGTCCTGCTGCCGCTGGAGATGGCGGGCAAGATCGTGCGCCACGACGGCTGGGACCTTGCCCGCGTGCAGCGGCATCTCTTCGACGAGGCTCAGGGTACTGCGCGTGCGCCAGAGGCCATCCATCCGATCGTGACCGGCGGCGCCGGCTACAAGATGAGCTATCTGCCGGTCTGGGGTGGCGGCTCCGAGACCGTCACACGCGCGCTGTAGCTACGTCCATCTCCAGCCGAACGCGCGGCGGAGCAGGCCGGAAATCAGCCAGATTCCGAATCCCCAGAAGGCATAGATGATCGGGACAACGATAACTCCCGGCATGCGGAATCCACCGCCGACGGGCAGGCCTTTGATGGGCAACACGACAAACCAGTTCACCAGCGTCACCACGACGCCCGCAAAAACCATCCAGCCGATCAGGCCGTCGAACGTAGGAGGCACGCGTGGAACGACATAGGACCCGACGACCCCCCACAACCCGCCCCAGAATGCCGCCGACAGGATCGCGGGTACGCCAAATGGCGCGACCGCATTCATGTTGTATATTGCAGCACGAGTGAAACCAAGACTATTGGAAATGTAAAAGCCGAGCTGATGGAACAGCAAGACGCTCAAGAACCCGGCGATGAAACCCACGACAGTCGTGCGCATAAATCTCCCCCAACAGTGCGCCCGATCACAATAGCATCTTCATTCGAACAGTGCTCGGCATCTGCGCTCGGGAGCAATACTCGGGGCGACCGTGTTGGCGTGGCGCATACCGGCTGTTAAGACGCGATGGAAACAGTCAGGAGCAGACATGGCCACTGCCGCCACCCCGATCAAAAGCGCCGCCAAGGGCATCACCGCCGACGCCAAGCCGTTCGACTGGGAGGATCCCTTCTTCCTCGACGACCAGCTCACCGAGGAAGAGATCGCCATCCGCGACGTGGCGCGCGACTACTGCCAGGACAAGCTGATGAGCCGAGTTCTCGAGGCGAATCGGCACGAGAAATTCCACCGCGAGATCATGAACGAGTTCGGCGCCCTCGGTCTTCTGGGCTCCACCCTGCCCGAGAAGTACGGCTGTGCCGGCGCCAATTACACGAGCTACGGGCTGGTCGCTCGTGAGGTCGAGCGCGTCGATTCCGGCTATCGCTCGGCGATGAGCGTCCAGTCGTCGCTGGTCATGCACCCGATCTACGCCTACGGCACCGAGGAGCAGCGCATGAAGTACCTGCCCAAACTCGCCACCGGCGAGTGGGTCGGCTGCTTCGGCCTCACCGAGCCCGATCACGGCTCCGATCCCGGCGGCATGAAGACCCGCGCCGTCACGGTGCCCGGCGGCTTCAAGCTCTCGGGTTCGAAGATGTGGATCACCAACTCGCCGATCGCCGACGTGCTGGTGATATGGGCCAAGCTCGACGGCGGCGCGATCCGCGGCTTCATCCTGGAGCGCGGCATGAAGGGTCTCGAGACCCCCAAGATCGAGGGCAAGTTCAGCCTCCGCGCCTCGGTGACCGGCGCCATCATGATGGAAGACGTCTTCGTGCCCGCGGAGAACCTGATGCCAAACGTCGCGGGCCTGGGTGGCCCGTTCGGCTGCCTCAACAACGCCCGCTACGGAATCGCCTGGGGCGCCATGGGTGCGGCCGAGTTCTGCTGGAAGCAGGCGCGCACCTATACGCTCGACCGCAAGCAGTTCGGCCGGCCGCTCGCCGCCAACCAGCTCATCCAGAAGAAGCTCGCCGACATGCAGACCGAGATCGCGCTGGGCCTGCAGGCCTGCCTGCGCGTCGGCCGCCTCAAGGACAAGGGCCACGCCCAGCCGGAGATGATCTCCCTGATCAAGCGCAACAACTGCGGCAAGGCGCTCGACATCGCCCGCGTCGCACGCGACATGCACGGCGGCAACG
>CAYQAY010000044.1:0-37741 GCA_964415585.1 uncultured Reyranella sp. | reverse complement strand
GCGGATAGATGTAGGTGTTCCGGACCATGAACTCCTTGAGGATGTCGTTCTGGATCGTGCCGGCGAGCTTGTCCTGCGGCACGCCCTGCTCCTCGGCCGCCACGATGTAGCCGGCCAGCACCGGCAGCACGGCGCCGTTCATGGTCATCGACACGCTCATCTTGTCGAGCGGGATGCCGTCGAACAGGATCTTCATGTCCTCGACGGAGTCGATGGCCACGCCGGCCTTGCCGACATCGCCCACGACGCGCGGGTGGTCGGAATCGTAGCCGCGATGGGTGGCGAGATCGAACGCCACCGAGAGGCCCATCTGGCCGGCCGCGAGATTGGCGCGATAGAACTTGTTGCTCTCCTCGGCGGTCGAGAAGCCCGCGTACTGGCGGACCGTCCAGGGACGGCCGGCATACATCGTCGCCTTGGGGCCGCGGGTGAACGGAGCGAAGCCCGGCAGCGAGCCCACGGTCTCGAGGTTCTCAAGGTCGGCCGCCGTGTAGAGCGGCTTCACCGCGATGCCCTCGGGGGTCATCCAGGTGAGGTCCTCCAGCGGACGGTCGCGCAGCTCCCTGGCGGCGAGCTTCTCCCAGTCGGCGAGGGTCTTCTTCGGAAAGTCGGCCATGCCGGCAATGTACTGCGGATTTCCGGCCGGGAAAGCCCGCTGTTTGCTTCGACGGACGGGCGGCCTATCGTCTTCCGTTCGATCGACGTCGGAGACCAGACATGCTCGACCAGGAAGCCCGCACCTTGCTCGACCTCATGGAAGAGGCCAACAAGGCCGGCCGGCCCAAACTGGAGACCCTGCCGCACGCGCTGGGCCGCGCCGCGGTCGACAAGATGTCGGAGGACGGCGAGGCCGAGCCGATGGACGTGGCCGAGGTCGCCGACGGCGGCTTCATGGGTCCCGGCGGCGAGATCCGCTTCCGCAAATACGTTCCGCTTTCATCCGTGGGCGGCGTCACCGCAGGAAACCTGCCGACCTTGATCTACTATCACGGCGGCGGCTTCGTGATCGGCACGATCGAGACGCACGATTCGACCTGCCGCCGGCTCGCGAACAAGAGCCGCTGCCAGGTGATCTCGATCGCCTATCGCCTGGCCCCCGAGCATCCCTTCCCCGCGCCGACCGACGACGCGGTCGCGGCGTTCCGGCACATCAGGGACAACGCCGCGAGCTTCGGCGCCGACCCCGGGCGGCTGGCGGTCGGCGGCGATTCGGCGGGCGGCGCGCTGGCCGCCGTGGTGTGCCAGGCGATGCGCGACGCCAAGGAAGCGGGCCCGGCGTTCCAGATGCTGATCTATCCCGCCACCGACTCCAGCAAGGAGAGCGGCTCGCGCAAGGCCTTCGCCGAGGGCTACTTCCTCACGAAGAGCCTGATGGACTGGTTCTGGAAGGCCTACGTGCCGGCCGGCACCGACCTCGCCGACCTCCGCCTCTCGCCGCTCCTGGCGAAGAGCTTCGAGGGGCTGCCGCCGGCCTTCGTGCTGACGGCGGGCTTCGACCCGCTGCGCGACGAGGGCCGCGCCTATGCCGACCGGCTGATCGACGCCGGGGTCAAGACGACCTACGTGAACTACCCCGGCACCATCCACGGCTTCTTCTCGATGACCCGCTTCCTGGCGCAGGGCCTCAGGGCCAACGACGAGGCGGCGGCGGTGCTGGGCGCCCACTTCGGCACCTGATTTCTGGACGCCTGCGCTGTCCAGAAATCGCTGTCCAGAAATCGGCCCGCTGATTCCAAACGGTTTTTCCCCCATTTCTGGACAGCCCCTGTCCAGAAATGCCGACCTGTCCAGAAATGGTGTCCAGAAATCGACGGGCTCGTCGCCACCCTTCGAGACGCCACGCTGCGCGTGGCTCCTCAGGGTGAGGTCGTGCGTTTCGAAACAGCCCTCATCCTGAGGAGCGATCCGCAGGATCGCGTCTCGAAGGATGGGCCGCAAACGAGGCGCCGAGCCTCACGAACCCCACGGGGCGGTCGAAGCCCCGCAGGACGACCTCCTCCTCGGTCTTCGGGAGCCCGGCGATGATCTGCTGCACGGCGGGATCGTCGGCGACGGCGCGGCTCAGCACGACGTCGCCGCCCGTGCTCTGGCCCTGCAGGCGCGCGGCCATGTTCACGGTCGAGCCGAAATAGTCGAGCCGGTCGTTGAGCGTCACCACGACGCTGGGGCCCATGTGGACGCCGAGCTTCAGCACCAGGTCGTGATCGGCGAGCCCGGCCTGCATGGCCAGCGCCGCCTTCACCGCGTGCGCGGGATCGCCGAACGAGGCCATGACCGCGTCGCCGATGGTCTTCACCACCGCCCCGTCATGGTCGCGCACGATCGAGGCCAGCAGGGCGAAATGATCGCGCACCATGTTGTAGGCCGCGGCATCGCCCACCCGCTCGTAGAGCGCGGTCGAGCCCTGCAGGTCGGTGAAGAGCAGCGCCACCTGGCTCACCCCCGCCTCGTCGCCCGGCCGGAGCGTCGCGGCGGCGAAGAGGTCGCGGAAGGCCTGCAGCGAGATCACCTCGGGCGCGGTCAGCGCATCGCGCGCCCAGGTGCGGTCCTCGACCAGCACGGCCAGCTCGAAGCCCGCCGCGTTCACGAACGCATCGCCCCCGACGCTCTCGACGCCCGACGGCCCGATGCGCGCGCCGGGGAAGCGGCCGCCGGCATGCTCGACCTCGACCGCCGTGCCGGGATGGAGCGTGCGCACGCGGTAGCTGCCGGCCGGCAGCTCCACGTCGACTCCTCCGGTCTTCAGGGGCCGCGTCTCGCCGGGCGCCAGCAGCATCTGTACGGCGACGTGCGGCGTCGCCATCGGCCCGGAGAGGCAGAAGCCGCCCGCCATGATCGGCCGCACCGCGGGCGCCGGCGCGAAGGAGAGCTCGACGTTCTTCTCGAAGTCGCGGTCGTAGTCGATGTTGCACGAGGGGCAGTGCGCACCCCGCGGCAGCTCCGACAGCGCCGAGGCCGTGAGCTTGGGCCCGCGGCAGTTGGTGCAGAGCAGGTCCCAGCTCATGGTCAGCAGGCCGGCGCGGACGCCCGCGAGACAGGCCTCGATGGCCGGCCGCGGCGCCACGGCCAGCGTCCGCGCCAGCAGCTTGGGCTTGAGGTGCGCCAGGTCTGACGCCATGCCGCCCAGCACCGTGGCGGCGAGCGCGCGGCCCAGCCCGTTGCCATAGGGGCTGCGGTCGATCTCGGCCGCCAGGGCGGCGGCCCGCTCCCGCGCGCCGGCCGGCAGCTCGGGCGGCGGCAGCTCGAACAGGCTCGGCCGCTCGCCCTTCAGGAACCCCACCGCCTCGAGGATGCGCTTCTCGACGGCACCGCCCGCCTTCTCGGCGAGCTTGGCGCCGAACAGGCGGCCGGTGAAGCTGAGCGGCTCCCACTCCAGCGCATACGACACCACGCTGCCGCCTTTGCCGTCCGGCGCCAGCTCGAACACCGGCCCGAAGCGGCGGAACGGACCCTTGCTGAACACGCGGCTGACGCGGAACCAGCGGCCGGCGATCCACTCGTAGGGCTTCTCCTCCCATTCCAGCGTGAAGCCCGCCGCCTTGCCGCGGCCGCGGCGGCGCACCGTGCCGTCGGGCTGCGGCGTCTCCTCCAGCGCATAGGGCGGCAGGCCCATCGCCTCGTTGAAGCGGTTGGTGTCGGCCAGCACCGGCCACAGATCCTGCGGCGGCAGGTCGAAGGTCCAGGTCCAGGTGCGCGACGAGAGCGGCATGGTCCTGATACTAGCGCATCCCGCCGGGCGGATGACCGGTGGGGGATCACAGGCCGGTGAGGCCGGCGCGGGCCCGAGGAGCGCCGCCGGCAGCCGATGCGGCACGAGCGCCGGCAGGGCCTGCACGAGGAGCGCCGCCGCGCAGGCAGCGAGAAGCGCCCGCAGGAGCGAGGGGTGAAGCGGCATGAGGGTCTCCGGAAAAGCGAACGCCCGGCCCTCGTTGCCGAGGCCGGGCGCGGTATGATCCAGTTTACCGGAAAATGCCTATCATTTCCTGCTGAACCTGTCAAACCGGGTGGTGCATGGCGGGTATTTGCGGAGAGCGGGGCTGCTGGCAGTGCTAGCAGCGCTGAGTTAGGGCGTGAACCTTAGGCGCTCTCGGACATCGCTTCGCAATGTCTGTCGCTCAGCCGGCCGAGCTTCGCTCAGCCGTGCGGCCTCAGTTCTTGATCGAGCGGCAAGTCAGGACCTGCCCTGCCATGACGAAGCCCGCCTCCGATTCCGGCGCGGGCCTATGGTGGGTTGATGCTAGCGGAGATATCCTATCCTTTCCTGCTGAATCTGTAAACACACCTACCACAATTGCGGAACCGACAACCAAAAGTGATAAAAGAAGATGCGACTTCTATCGCTCTGAGGGTAATTTGTTCACTCTTTACTTTCCGGTTCACTTACCTGATGACCATTCATACTTCGACAACAAGGAATTGCCGACACTGAGCCTCGAGAATGGGTTGTCCGTTACATGCGGCCATGACGACAGCATGCCATTCGTACTTCAGATCTCTGGCTTTCCCGACCAAAAACATGCGGTAGATTTTTGCCCAACTTTGCGCACCGCACTCCGCTTGGCCGCATTGGACACGCCTCACAGCATTATGCCGTCGGACGCTCCGCCGACGATCGCAAGCAAAGAACTGTTCGATGGCAATGTCCCCACTGTTTGCGCAACAAACAGCAAAGCGCGGCCATATCACTTGTCGTCGTCTATGCGGACAGGTTTGCACATCTCAAACCTTGCTAATCTTATTGATCAGCACATTTCCCAAGGCCACTGCACAAAGGCGCAGTCTGCTCCTGAACTCTCTCTAGCAATTGAATTGTATTCAAATTGCGAGTTCGCCGGGGGCCCTAAAGCCCAATTTGTAACGCTGCTGACTGCACTTGAAGTCTTGTTGCCCAAGGCCTCAGCGAAGGGGAAACGAGGGGCCGTAATTGCCTTGGTCAAACAGCAATATTCCAAGGCTGGCTATGCGGACCCCAAGTCGATTGGAAAGGAGTTGGACACACTCTACAAGGCTCGCAACGACTTGGTTCATGAAGCAAAGGCAGTCACGAGGGAGCAACTGACGCAGCTGCGAGAGATCGTTAGAGTCACACTTAGAACACTAGTTATATAGTTGTCGCACTCGATGATTAGGCTTGCGCCGTGCTTTGCTGCCCTCGCATGCGATCAAATGCTGCGCGCGCATCATTCCATCTGCCACTTTCCCGCAAGACACCAATCATTTGCGAAAGTACTACTTTCCTTACTCCGTAGCGATTGATCAACTGCGATCGCAAGACAGTTTCCGTGTTTAACTTTGCTGCAGTTGGCACTTTGGCCTCGGCGAAGAAGCACCAGTGTGCGGCCATGTGGACCATGCCATCCACTCCAAGCCGGTGGACTACCGCAGTATCGACTGCTTTAGCCAATCGATAGAAGCAGTCTGACGCCATTATGGAATGCCGGGGTAACCATTCGGTAGTCTCACCCTCTCGAATGGTTGGCAAACTGATGGTCCACTTACCTGGCCGTGTCGACCACGCCTTTAACGCATCAACAAGCTCGGTTGACGTACCGGCGCCTTCCAAACTGTCGCTAGCCCTGTTTGACCGATGAACTATGCAGTTGCGCGCGGTGACAAATAGATCAGCAACTAGCAACAACTGACTGTCAATTTGGGTATTCAGTCGAGCCATAAGATTGGTCAATGTCGGCGCCAAGCTTTGACCATTCGCGGCAGTTGTTCGACTACCTCTACGATCATCTGCACGATCAAGTTCTGCCCAGCAACGAGTTACATAGTCCTCGAAAGCCGACGTCGCCCGGACGATACCCAAACTTGCGACAAAGCTTTTGGCTTCAGGAACAGACGCCGCAATAGATCTCCAGGGCGTGTTCCCCCACGGCTCAACGTCGGACTTGAGTATCAATGTCGCTAGGGGTTTGTCGGCGGCTGGGAGACCCGAAAGCCGCTCAATGAATGCTAGCGATGCAGAAGCGAGTTTGATGTTTCGATTGAATTGATCGTGAAACATCACAAACGACAGAAGCGGCTCACTGCTTGACTTACGGAGGTCCATGCTGTGCGCTCCAATTCAGTTAATTTGTGCTACCCACCACAACTCACCTGATATCAGACAGGCA
This sequence comes from uncultured Reyranella sp., assembly GCA_964415585.1. Lineage (GTDB taxonomy): Bacteria > Pseudomonadota > Alphaproteobacteria > Reyranellales > Reyranellaceae > Reyranella. Next base: position 31,622 of record CAYQAY010000044.1, on the reverse strand, counting down.
CTAGCAAGTAACAATACTGGACGCAGCGAAGACTTCAGAAGGCATCTATTCATGTCCGAAGCACGGCATCAATTTGTGAGGGTCGAGTTTCATCGGTTTAAGGCCTTCCGCGATTTCACCATTCACCTTCGCCACTTCAATATTCTTGTCGGCCCCAACAATGCGGGCAAATCGACCGTGCTAGCGGCCTTTCGAATACTCGATGCGGCGATGCGAAAGGCGCGTCGACAGAAGGCACAACCAGTTGTTGCATTTCGACGCTCAACGCTAGGCCACAGTGTAGATATCAAAGCAATATCGATCGCTGAAGAAAATATCTTTCACAACTATGACGATACCGATGCGGCAACGGTCGAGTTCCACCTATCGAACCGGAACATCTTGACGCTATACTTTCCCGAGCCTGGTACGTGCCTTCTATTGATGGATGCGCAAGGAAAGGCTGCAAGTTCACCGTCCACTTTTGTTAAGCAGTTCAATTGCCCCATCGGTTTTGTTCCGATCTTAGGACCTGTCGAGCACCACGAGCCCCTCTATTTGGAGGAGACCGCAAGAAGGTCGCTTTATACTTACGGAGCCGCGAGAAACTTCCGAAACATCTGGTACCATTTCCGAGACAACTTCGAAGATTTTCGTGCTTTGCTACAGACAACTTGGCCAGGCATGGATATTCGCCCGCCCGAACTCGACACCACACATGAAAAGCCAAGACTCCATATGTTCTGTCCGGAGAACCGGTATCCACGTGAGATATTTTGGGCCGGCTTTGGATTCCAAGTCTGGGCCCAGATGCTCACACATCTGGTGAAGTCGAGCGAAGTGTCATTGTTTTTGATTGACGAACCAGACATCTACTTGCATTCGGAGCTTCAACGTCAGCTGCTCGGCTTATTGCGGAACCTTGGTCCTGATATTCTGATCGCAACACATTCGACCGAGATCATCACAGAAGCAGAGACAGACGACATTGTACTGATAACAAAGACAAACCGCCGCGCTCGCCGCATACAAGACCCTTCCCAGCTGCAGGAAGTCTTCAAGATGGTGGGGTCCAATGTGAACCCCATTCTTACGCAAGTTGCGAAGACACGTAGGGTATTGTTTGTCGAGGGAAAGGACTTTCAGATTCTAGGGCGTTTCGCTCGCCGCCTTGGAAGGGCAGCTATTGGGAATCGCGTAGACTTTGCAGTAGTTCCAGTCGACGGATTCAACCCTGATCGGGTCAAAAACCTAAAGGCAGGGATGGAAGAAACGCTTGGCGCTCCCGTATTGAGCGCGGTGATTCTTGACAGAGACTATCGATCATCTGACGAGTGCCAATACATTGTAGAGAAGTGTCGCCAGTTCTGTGATTTCGTAAGGATTCTTGAGCGCAAAGAGATAGAGAATTTTTTGCTAGTTCCAAGGGCAATCGATAGCGCGGCAAAAAAGAAGGTAAATGATCGAGCAGTTCGGTCAGGCGATGACGCCTCGTATCAGGATCACGCTCTGGACTTGCTTAACTTATTTGCGGAAGACAAGCGCGCGTACATCACGTCACAGATGGTTACGTCTTATCGCATGTTTGAGAGAACACGATCATCAGGTGTACACGAAGCGACGTTGACGCAACGAGCTATCGAGTCTTTTGACCAGCTTTGGTCAAATGAAGCCACTCGCTTCAATCTGCTTCCTGGGAAGGAAGCTTTAGCAAACATCAACGCTACTCTGCAGCAACGCTTTAGTGTGTCGGTCACACCTACCGCAATTATTGACGCCATGATTGAACAAGATGTCCCGCAGGAGATGCTCGGACTCATGAATATGCTTTCAGAATTTGTTTCCTTAAGGCCGGGAGAAGAACCCGGCTAGGCTCTGTCGACAACGGCTGGATGTCAACTGCCCGCAACGTGAGCGCAAGTTGTATCGGTTGGTCATCAATAGACTAAGACACGCACTGCACATCCGGGCAGGATGACAGCCGCGCGCTCCAGCTCGGCGTGTGAGGTGGGGGACCATGAATAGCAAGAGCCTTCGACGCTCTCAGACATTGCTCCGCAATGTTCTGTCGCTAAGCTGTCGCGCAGAGCGCGGCCTACACAACCCCTCGCCGTTCGCCGCCAACGTGCGCGCGGCGCTGGCGAATCCGACGGTGATGGCCGCGTTCAACGCCACCTACGCCGTGCCGCACACCGCCGCGCAGCCGACCTACCTCAAGAACTTCGCCGGCTACACGATGTACCAGACCGACGGTCTGTAGGACCCGTACTGCGTCTACCAACATCGATCCGCATTCCGTCCAGACCAACGCCGCGATCGCGGCCAACCCGTGGACCGAGGCGAACACGCCCTGCCCCACCGGCTGTCGGGCGCCAACTGCCCGGCGGCGATCCACGCGCAGACCTGGTCGGACGACGTCGACAACCTAAACTCGGGCGCCTTCCCCAGCGTGCAGACAATCGCGGCCACCACAGAAGGTTGAGACGATGTGCAGTCGCTCTCGGCGAAGCTTCGCTTCGCCTGACGCTCATGGGCTGGGCCGTAGGCCCAGCCTGTACTGCCTCTGGAAGAACGCCGAATGCACGCCGCCCGCGGGCGGTCGCGCGGCGATGTGTTGGGTGACCTGGGCGTTCGGCGCGGGGTTGCCGGCAACCATCAGCACGACGTGGTTCACCGGGATGGTGCGGAGCGTCCCGCGCGCCAGCAGCGCCTCGAAGATCGCCTCCGGCTCGCCCTCGGGAACGGCCGTCCAGTAACGCAGCGCCGCGAGCAGGCGCTGCGTGCCGGCATCGTGCGCGCGGTAGTCGCCGGCGACGTAGTGCGTGCCCAGCGTGCCGATGCGGGCGATGCAGATCGGCTCGCCGCCGGCCGCGGGATCCTCCTGGCTGTGGTCGGTGTGCAGGCCGTGCGGCTGCGGCACCGTGAACCGGCCGTGGGCGAAGTGGCCCTTGCGATAGCGCGCCGCCGGGACGAGCACGCGCACGATCTCGTCGACGTCGCCGGCGAAAGCGCGCGCGAACGGGTCGTCGTCGAGGCTCCCGGTCGCCACGTCGTCGAGCGTCCGCGCCGCGGCGAGGATCGCGGCGACCGCGTCGGCGCGGAAGCGCGCGATGGGGATGGGCAGGCGCGTGTGGGCGTCGCGGTCCTCGAAGCTCTGGTGCAGGCGTTCGAGGACGCGCCACTCGTCGGCGGAGAAGGCGACGGGGTCGAGGATCTTCAGCCGGGACGGCAGGGCGGACCAGGCGTGGCGGAGGGAGGTCATGGCGGCGGCGTCGGGCGACCAGCCTAGCCGGTTTCGCCGCCTCCCGCCGCCGCGACGACGGTCGTGGCGAAACGCTTTTCTGCAACCCGAGCCGGCGATTGCGTTCGGCACATCGACCGGCCTGCGCTATGATGAGGAGCGGCCGGTGGCCCCTCTCCGCTCGGAGGCGCGCCGCGGACGCCAACGACGGAGGCCGAATGGTCATCGGGAACGCGGACACGGGCCGGCAGCATCTCCCGCAGCTTCGGCGCCGGACCACCGCCGCCGGGATCGCGTTTCTGGTCGCCTGCCTTCTTTTCCTGATGCCGGACGGCCCCGCGCTGCCGGCGAGTCTCACCCTGCAGACGTCGAGCGTTCCCGGTCTCGACCCGAAGAAGCCCCTTCTGTCACATGTCGTGCGCCTCACCGGCGCCATCGAACCACGCGACTCCGAGCGGCTGCGCGGCATGCTCACGACGCTGCGGTCGAGCACGATCCGCAGCTCCGGCATACCGCTCGCCACCCTGGAGCTGAGCAGCAGCGGCGGCGACCTGCTCGAAGGCATCAGGATCGGCTACCTCCTGCGCGAGTTCGAGGTCGCCACGCTGGTGCGCAAAGGCGACGCCTGCATGTCCGCCTGCGCACTGGTGTTCCTCGGCGGCACGTCAGCCAGCGTGCTGCCGGCGCCGGTGCCCGACCGGCGGATCGAGATCGGCGGCCAGGTCGGGTTCCACACCTACACGACCGATCCGTCGGCGGTGTCGGGCGCGGCGCGCGGCGACGCCACGGCCCTGGTGGCACGCGCCTTCGGCCTCGCCCGCGCAGGCGCCTCCACACTCGTACGATTTGCCGCCGACATGGGGGTCGATATCGACTTCATCGCCGACATCATCAGCCGTCCGCCCGACCAGTGGCGTTACGTCCAGACGACGGAGGATTTCCTGAATGCCGGCGCCTGCCCGGTCGGCAGCCTGCCGTCGCCGGCACTGCCGGAGCGGCAGGCGGCCAACATCTGCAACCACGCCACCGGCTGGTCCAGGCCGGCCGATCCCTCGCAGGCGCGGCCGATCTCGATACCGGAGTCGCGGCGACACCTGCTCGAAGCCGTTCATGCCAACGTCGCGTCCTACAAGATGTCGGGACCGCTCGCCGCACAGCTCGCGGCGCTCATCGCGTCGCGCGACCAGCGGCTGGTCGAGGCCGTCTACGCCGATCTTCGCGCCGCCGGCATCCCGCTGCTGGATCACTCCGGCCGCACGTTCGTCGTCGACGGCTATGCGTCGGGAGCGCTCGCCCTGCACTGCCATGTCTCGCTCTCGCCCACGGTGCCGGAGCGGTACGACCTGGTTCTGATGGCGCCCACCGCCCTGCAGAAGGCGTTCCATCCGCCGCCCGCCGCCTGCCCCGAGCTCTTCCGCTACGAAAGGCAGGAAGTGCTGAACCCGCGGCGCTGAGGGGCTCGCGCGACCGGCGGACCGCACGTCGGGCTTCGGCCGGCGCAGGTCGGTCGAACCTTCGGCGCTCTCGGACATTGCCGTGCAATGTCCTGTCGCTAGCCGGCCGCGCGGAGCGCGGCCACATGCTCGGTCAGATGCCGGTGAAAATGCCCGATCGCCTGCTCGTAGTGGCCGAAGGTGAAGTGGGTGTTGGCGTCGGAGGCGAGGCCGGCCTGGATGGCGCAGGCGGCGGCGCGGTCCTCGGTGAGGCCGGCATCCTGCACGAAGCCCGCGTCGCGGCGCGCCTGTTCGAGGTCGAGCGGTTTGCCGTTCTTGAAGCGCGGCGCGAGCTGCCAGACCACCCAGTGCGTCTCGGTCGGCGAGACCGGCTCCAGCACGATCAGCATGGCGTGGCTCGAGAGGAAGCTGACATGGGTGTTGGGGAAGAGCTGGTGCACGTCGGTGAGGCGGCCCTGCACCTGCACGTCCCACTGCTCGCGCGGCAGGTCGCGCAGCTTCTCGATGCGGCGGAACGGGAAGACGATGCGCGAGTTGCGGCCGTGGAGCTCGACGACGTTCAGGTTGTCGTAGCCGTAGGGGTAGAAGCTGCGGTTGTGCAGCGCCTTGATGTGATAGCCCTCCATCGAGGTCTCGCCGATCAGCTTCCAGTTGGCCCTATCGTCGAACTCGAGCCGGTTGAACAGGATCCAGTCGGGCGGCAGCAGGTCGTCGGGCACGTCGGGCAGCGCGCCGTCGGAGAGGGCCGCGTCCTGCGTCACGAACACCAGCCCGCCCTTTTCGTGGACCGTCACCGGCACCAGCCCGTGCGTCGCCCTGTCGAGGCCGGGGAAGCCCTCCTCGCCCGGCACGTGGCGCAGCGCGCCGTCGAGGCCGTAGGTCCAGCCATGGTAGGGGCAGGCGAAGGCGCGGCTGCAGCCCTCGCCGTCGGCCACCTTCATGCCGCGATGGCGGCAGGCGTTGCGGAAGCCGCGCACGAGGCCGTCGGTGCCGCGCACCACGAGCAGCGGCGTGCCGACCGTGGTGCGGGCGATCCACGAGCCGGGCTCGGGCAGCGCCGCCGAGGGGCAGAAGGCCATGGGCACGCGGCGCAGCACCTCCAGCTCCTGCGCGAAGCGCCCGGGCGAGGTGTAGTTGGCGACGGGCTCGCGCCACACGGTCGTGCCCCGGTCGGTCGACTTCGCGTCGATGTGGGAGAGGATGCGGTCGACGAGGGCCGAGGGGGCGAGGCGCGGCGGCATGGGGACGGTACTAGCACCGATCGACGCTCCCGGACATTGCTGACGCAATGTCCTGACGCTCCTTGGCCGAGCCGAAGGCTCGGCCTAGTGAACCGCCGCGAGATCCAGGGCCGGGGGCGACCAGGCGGGCAGGATGGCGGCCAGCGCCGAGGTCAGCTCGCCCGTGTCGAAGGGCTTGGCGATCATCGGCGCGACGCGGTACTCGACCGGGATCAGCGACAGGTCGCGCACGCCGGTCAGGAACAGGAACGGGATCGACCGGGCGCCGAGCGCGCGGCAGACCGGCAGGCTGAGCCCGCCCGGCAGGTTGAGGTCGAGGACGGCGCCGTCGAGGGCGGCGTCGGCGGCCAGAGGCAGGGCGGTCCCGAGATCGAGCGCGGGACCGACCGGCACCAGCCGGCAATCGTGCAGGAAATCGCAGACCAGCTCGGCGAGGAGCGGGTTGTCCTCGACCACGAGGATGCGGCCGCCCTGCCAGCGCCGTCGCGCGGGGGCCTTGCCGAACCGATGTCGCAGCCGCTCCATGAGCCCCCTCCCGGCCAGCCCGCCCCCTTGCTTCACTTCGGGGACTCTTTGATGAACCTTAGCCGCCGCCGCGCGGCCGAGGGTGTGACCACCTGGTGGCCGCCGGGAGGTGCAACCGGCGCCGCCGCGCGCCGTTTAGTCCCTGACGCACCCGGCGAGCCTGGAGGGAAGAGATGGACCGCGCGCGCAAAGAGATGAAGGACCACGAAGAGAAGCTGCGCAGCGCACGCGAGCGGGCCGCGGCGCCCGACGCGACGGCGCGCGACGAGGCCGATCTCAAGATCATCGAGCAGGAAGCGACGGCGCAGAAGCTCAGGATGCAGCGGGAGGCCGACAAGGCGCAGGAGACGGCGAAGAAGGACGAACCGGTCGAGAAGAAGCTCGACCGCAAGCTCGATGCCGCGCTGAAGGACAGTTTTCCGGGCAGCGATCCGGTGGCCTTCGTCGAGGCCGCGCCGGTGAAGCCGCAGGATGCGGCCCTGCCGGAAGTGAAGGCGGGGAAGAAGTAGGCGCGCCGCCGCGCCGGCCTTCCGCTAGACTCGTCGGGCATGGACCGACCGAAGCGCATCGTGATCTGCGGCGGCGGCGCGATCGGCGCCGCCACGGCCTGGTTCCTCGGCGCGCGCGGCGCCGTGCCGATCGTGATCGAGCGCCACGAGCCGGCGGGCGCGGCCTCGGGCAAGTCGGGTGGCTTCCTGGCGCTCGACTGGTGCCGCGGCACGGCCCTCGACCGGCTGGCGCGCCGCAGCTTCGCGCTCCATGCCGAGCTTGCCGAGGCGCTCGACAATCCGTGGGGCTACCGGCGGCTCGACACGTTTGGCGGAGTGGCGGGCGGAGGCGTCGCCGCGGAGGGAAAGTCCCCGCGCAGGGCGCGGCGGCCCTGGCTTTCGCAGCAGGTCGCGATCACCGGCCGGCTGGGCACGCCCGAGACGACGGCGCTGGTCGAGCCGCGCGCCTTCACGACGGGCCTGCTGCGCGCCGCCGCGGCCAACGGCGCCGAGCTGCGGCAGGGCACGGTCGCCGGCCTCCTGCGCGACGGCTCGGGCGCGGCGCGCGGCGTGAGCCTCGAGGACGGCACGACGGTCGAGGGCGACGCCGTGGTGATCGCCATGGGGCCGTGGTCGATGCTGGCCACGCGCTGGCTGCCGCTGCCCGCGGTCTGGGGCTTCAAGGGCCACAGTCTCGTCTTCCGCACCGGCGACACCGTCCCCGCCGAGGCGCTGTTCCTCGAATACGAGGAGGCGGACGGCGAGACACTGACGCCCGAGATCTTCGCGCGCGCCGACGGCACGGTCTGGGCCTGCGCCGTGTCGAGCACGGCGGCGCTGCCGGCCGACCCCGCCGACGTGAGTGGCGACGAGGGGGCGCACGAGCGGCTGGAGGCGCTCTGCCGCGCCGTCTCGCCCGCCCTCGCCGCGGCGCCGATCGTGGCGCGACAGGCCTGCTTCCGGCCGGTGACCGAGGACGGGCTGCCGCTGATCGGCGCGGTGCCCGGCGTCGCCGGCGCCTTCGTCGCGACCGGTCACAGCGTCTGGGGCATGCTGAACGCGCCGGCGACCGGCGAGGCGATGGCGGAACTGATCCTCGACGGCGCCGCGGCGCGGGTCGACCTGCGGCCGTTCGCCGTCGGGCGCCTGAAGCCCCGGCTCCGCTAGAATAGGCCGACATGAACGGTTCAAGCCCCACCCCGTCCGTCGAACGCGCCGACTTCGGCCGCGTCTCGGTTTTCTTCGGCGCCAGGAACGGCAAGTACCCCGACGGCAACCAGGTCATCGTGCGCGGCTCCGACACGCGCGCCGCCTTCGACACGCCGGTCGTGGCCAACCATATCGGGCCGGAGTTCGATGCGACGGAACTCGTCGTGCTGGGCCATGTGCACGAGGACCACATGGCAGGGCTGCACCGCCTGCCGAAGGCGCCGGTACACGTGCACGAGGCCGATCTCGCGGCGGCGCGAAGCTGGGAGGGCTTCGCGGCGCACTACGGCAGCAGCGCCGAGAGGCTGCCGGGCATGCTCGAGAAGTTCCGCCGCGATTTCTTCTACGCTCCGCGTCCCGACGCGATCGCCTACCGGGACGGCGCGGTGTTCGAACTGGGCGGCGCCACGGTGCGGGCGATCCACATGCCGGGCCACACCGCGGGCCACTGCGTGCTGCTGGTCGAGCCGGAGGGCGTGGCCTTCATCGGCGACATCGACCTCACGGGCTTCGGCCCCTACTACGGCGACGCGACCTCCAACCTCGGCGACTTCCGCCGCTCGCTGGCGCGGCTGGCCGAGATCCCGGCCAGAGTCTGGGTGACCTCGCACCATCGCGGCGTCTACACCGACCGCGCCCGCTTCCTGGCCGACCTCACGGCCTACGCCGCCAAGCTCGACGAGCGCGAGGCGAAGCTGATCGGCTGGCTGGACGAGGGACCTGCGACCATCGACGCGCTGGTCGAACGCCGCCTGCTCTATCCGCCGCACGCCACCTCGCCGTGGGTGAGCGAAGCCGAGACGCGCTCGATCGCGCAGCATCTCGAGGAGCTGGTCGCGCAGGGCCGCGTGACGGCGGACGACGGCGTGTACCGTCTGGCCTAGACGAAACCGATCCAGCGGCCGGCCACCAGCACCGCGAGCCAGAGCAGGAACGAGAGCGCCGCCGCCGCCCGCACGAGGCCCGCGATGCGGTGGCGCAGTGCGATGTTGAGGAGCGCCGCGGCGAGCAGGCCGAGCTTGATCAGGAACGCCTCGTTGGCCGCGTACTCGGCGGGCTTCACGGTGAACAGCCAGAATCCCGTCACGAGAGCGAGGGCGAGGCCCGTGGCGGCGGCGCGCGTGAGGAAAGGCTCGATCACCGCCAGCGGGAGGTTGCGGAAGAAGCCCAGCAGCCGGAGGTCGAGCGGCAGGATGGCGCCCACCAGCAGGCCGACCCCCAGGATGTGGGCGGCGCTGACCAGCAGGTAGGCCGTGCCGGAGCGCTGCAGCAGAACGGCGCCCGGCCAGCTTCCGAGCGCCTCGAGGAGCCACATCAGTTGGTGCGGATGCGCTCGGGATACATGTCGTAGGTCTTGCCGGCGACGGTGATGCGCACCGCCTTCATGTGCAGCTTGGCCTTGTCGAGGTGCCGGTTGCCCAGCGCGACAACGGCGTCGCCCGGCTTGGCCGAGGTGGCGGTGAAGCCGGAGCGCTCGGTCTGGTTGGGGTTGCCGAGATCGACCAGCCATTCCTTGCCGTCCGCCGCGACGACCTGCAGCGAGGGATGCGGCGGCGCCATGGAGACCGACTTGATCTTGCCCTGCAGGGTGGTCAGCTCGCCCTCGGCCCACGCCCAGCCGTGATGCGCCGCGGCCGGTGCGGCGAGGCAAGCGGTCGCGGCGACGAGGGAGAGGGTATGGCGGCGACCGAGAAGAATGGTCATGCGGTCCTCCTTCAGCGTTCGAACTTGCCGGTGATCGCGGCCTTGGCGAGCGTGTTGAAATGGAGCTGGAAGCCGACGATCGCGGCCGAGGTGTCGGCGGCGACCGGCAGCGACGCCTCCTTCACCGCGAAGACGGTGAAGACGTAGCGATGCGGCCCGTGGCCCTGCGGCGGGCAGGGTCCGCCATAGCCCGGCGCGCCGAAATCGGTGCGGGTCTGCAGGGCGCCCTTTGGCAGCAGGCCGGACTTCGGATTGCCGGCGTCGAGGGCGAGCTCGGTCGTGCCGGCGGGGATGTTCACCACCACCCAGTGCCAGAAGCCCGAGCCGGTCGGCGCATCGGGATCGAAGCAATGGACGGCGAAGCTCTTCGTGCCCTCCGGCGCGCCCGACCAGCGCAGGTGCGGCGACCTGTTGCCGCCGCCGCAGCCGAAGCCGTAGTCGGCCGACAGGATGTGGTCCATCGCCAGCGTCCCGCCCTCCTTGAAACTGTCGCTCACCACCGTGAAGGCCATCGTCGTCTCCTCGTTCGCGTGCCGGCAGAGTGGACCGGCGGCGGGTACACAGGGAAGGGAAAAACCGCCATGATGGGCCTATGGCAGACAAGCATGACGATCATGACCATGGCCATGGGCATGACCACGGCTCTGAACTAAGCGAGATGCAGCTCCGCGTGCGTGCGCTGGAGACGGTGCTGACCGAAAAGGGCTATGTCGACCCCAAGGCGCTCGACGTCATCATCGAGGCCTACGAGAAGCGGATCGGCCCACACATCGGCGCGAAGGTGGTGGCGAAGGCCTGGACCGACCCCGGCTTCAAGCAGGCGCTGCTGGCGGACGCCAGCAAGGCGATCGGCACCCTGGGACTCGAGCAGAAGGTGGGCGACCACCTGATCGCGCTCGAGAACACGAAGGACACGCATCACATCGTCGTCTGCACGCTCTGCTCCTGCTACCCGTGGGACGTACTCGGCCTGCCGCCGGCGTGGTACAAGTCCGCGCCCTACCGCTCGCGCACGGTCAAGGAGCCGCGCGCCGTGCTCGCCGATTTCGGCGTGACCTTGCCGGCCGACATGACGATCCGCGTATGGGACTCGACGGCCGAAACGCGCTTCATCGTGGTGCCGATGCGGCCCGCCGGCACCGAAGGCTGGAGCGAGGAGAAGCTCGCCGGCCTCGTGACCCGCGATGCCATGATCGGCACCGGACTCGCCAAGTCCGCAGATGGAGCCGCGCCATGAACGGCATCCACGACATGGGCGGCATGGACGGGTTCGGCAAGATCGAGGCGCCGCCCGCCGAACCGCCGTTCCATGCCGAGTGGGAAGGCCGCGTGCTGGCGCTCAATCGCGTGATGCAGGCGACCGGGGAGTGGAACATCGATGTCGGCCGCTGGTGGATCGAGACCCTGCCGCCGGCCGAGTATCTCGCCTCCTCCTACTACCGGAAATGGTTCGTGCGGCTGGAGCGTCTGTGCCTCGCGCGCGGGCTGGTCACGAAGGAGGAGATCGCCGCAGGCCATGCCGAAGGGCCGGGCCGCAAGCTGCGCCGCGTCGTGCCGGCTTCCGAGGCGGCGGCGCTGCTCAGCCGCAGGAACTACGACCTGGCGCCTAGGGCCGCCGCGCGCTTCAAGGTCGGCGACCGGGTGACGACGAAGAACATGCATCCCGTCTCGCACACACGCCTGCCGCGTTTCGCGCGCGGCCGCACCGGAACCATCGAGCGCATCCAGGGCTGCCACGTCTATCCCGACGCCACCGTCGCGGAAGGCGTCGAGCGGCCGGAATGGCTCTACACGGTGACGTTCGACGGGCGCGAACTCTGGGGACCGGACGCCGATCCGACGGTGAAGGTCTCGATCGAGGCCTTCGAGCCCTACATCGAGCTCGCGAAATGACCGCCGGACCGAAGGCCAACGCCGACGACGCGCGCATCCGTGCTGCGCTGGCGGCAGTGCCGGGAATCCCCTGCGAGGGTGAGGCGCCAGTGTTCGCCGAGCCGTGGCAGGCGCAGGCCTTCGCGATGGCGCTGACGCTGCACCAGCGCGGCGTGTTCCGCTGGAAGGACTGGGCGGAGATGCTGGGCGAGGAGATCAAGAAGGCGCAGGCCGCCGGCGATCCCGACGACGGCAGCACCTACTACCGGCACTGGATGGCGACGCTGGAGCGCATCGTCGCGCAGAAGGGAATCGCGACGCCTGCCCTGCTCGACCGCACCTACCATGCGTGGGAGCACGCCGCCGACCGCACGCCGCATGGCCAGCCGATCGAGCTCAAGCACGAGGATTATCGCTAAGCAGGGCGCTAACCCTTGGGCGGATGGGCCGCGCGCCAGTCGGCGGGATCGATGCAGCCGCGGCCGTGGAGGCCGACGCCGTCGAAACGCGCCTGCACCTCGTCGAGCAGGTAGCGCATCGAATAGCTCGTGTAGGCGAAGGCCATGCCGGAGCGCACCAGCGCGGCCCCGAGATCGCTCTCGCCTGCGTAACAATGGGCCGTGGTGCGGCCGTGGCGGTCGGTGCCCATCCGCTCGCAGCGCACGGCCTGCCTGTCCACTATCCGCTGCAGCGCGCGGCGCGCCTCCTCGCCCGCCGGCCAGTTGCCGCAGGTCTGTGCGAGCTCCGGCGCGTCGATGCCCTGCAGGCGGAACGTCTCGCCGCCGATCCTGAGCGTGTCGCCGTCGACCACGGTCGCGGTGCCGATGACGGCGGGGCCGCGAGCGGGCTGCCAGAGCGCGGCGGCGACCGCGAGGCTCGCCACCCCCAGGACGATCCAGTGCGATGTGCGCACTAGAGAGGTGCAGCGCCGTTCAGGACGAAGAGCACGCGCGCCGGCGCCGTCGAGCGGTTGGCCCAGGCATGGTTGGTGCCGCGCTGGATCAGCACGTCGCCCGGCTTCATCAGCGTCTCGCCGAGGTCCATCAGCGCCCAGATCTCGCCCTCGAGCAGGATCGCGTAGTCCACACTCTGCGTCTTGTGGAAGCCCGGGTGGCGCGCACCCGCGTCGTGCGCGCGGTCGGCGCCGTACTGGCGGAACACCTCGGCCTGGTTGCCGTAGTTGCGCTCCTTGTCGGGCGGGAACTCGACGATGCGCACCACGTTGCCGGCGGCCGGTGGCTCCAGCCGGAACGGCCGCGCGGTCGGCTCCGGTCCGTCGGCGTTCGACGCCGGCAGCGAGTCGATCAGCCAGAGGTTGGTCAGGCCGACATTGGGCGAGTGCGAGGGACTGAAGGGATGCGGCGCGGGTCCGTCTTCGAGGAAGATCGAACGGCCCTGGGCATCGTGGCCGGTCACGATGCGGCGTATCGGTTTCACCATGCCGCCACCCTACCTCAGGGCCCAAGCTCAGGGCAGCGTCACCTTCACCAGCCGGCCGCCCGAGACGTCGACGCGCTGCATCATCGAGCCGCCTTCGTTCTGGCCCCACTTCACGCTGGTGGTGGCGTACCAGACGCCGTCGGGCACGCGCGGGAAGGAGAAGCTGCCCGAGGCGTCGCAGCGCGTGGTGCGGAGCGACGAGACATAGAGCGGGTCGTCGCTCGCGAACTTCACCGGGCCGAGGCTCGCCGCGCGCTGTCCCCTCGTGGTGCTGCCGAAGATGCGTTCGAGACGGGCCCGGGCATAGGGCGTGTCGGGGATCAGGTTGGCGGACTGCCCGGCACAGGTATGGACGGTGTTGCCGGCCTTGAGGCTCGCCACGCCGCTCACCGTGTTGCGGCCGGTCTTGCGCGCCCACTCGACCTCCGAGGGCGCGATGCCGCGCGACAGGGCCGGTTCCTGCAGGCCGAGCTGGGCGCAGCCGCCCACGGCCGACGCGGCGGCCAGCGCCAGTGCGGCGAACACGACGAACGACCTCATGCAGCCCTTCCCGGTTTCCCTGTTCATGGCGTTCAGGGTAGGCGGCAACGCAGCGGAACGGCCTGTGTTCCTTTTGTGACTCGGGTTGCAACCCGGGCCGTCAGGCGCGCGCGGCGCGGACGGCCTCCTCGGCGCCGCCGCCCCCGCCGTCGCGGCCCGACGGCAGGTCGCGGAAGTCGCCGCGCAGGATCTTGAGCGCCACCCGCTCGACCTCGATCTCGCGCGCCGTACGGATGCCCAGCCGCCGCAGGATCGGGAGGGGCGGGCACCAGCCCTGGACGGCATGCTGGAAGAGGAACGCCGTCACCGTCGCGGGCAACCAGAGGAAGCGGCGGTTCACCAAGGCGCCCAACGCCACGCCCGCGAAGGCCAGCAGCGAGGCGTTGGTCTCCAGCACGCGCTCGATGTCCCATTCGCGGTCGAGCGCCCGCAGCCGCCGCTCGATCGCGAGCGGGTTGCCGGCGCACCGGCGGATATGCGCACCCGTCTCGGCCTCTATGCGGCGGTTCACGGCGTCGTCGGTGTGGCGGGTGACGCGATCGACGGTGTTGGTCATGACAGCCTCCTTCGCGGCCGCAACGTAACGTCGCCGGAGTCGTTGCCTTGCTGCTCCGATGACCGTGTCCGGCCTGCTGGTCCTGTTCCTCATGTACGTCCTGGTGCCGCTGTGGCTCGCCGCGGGCCTGGCCGACTGGCTGTGCCATCGGGCGACCGGGATCGAGCGGACCAGCGGGGCCCGGGAATCCGCCCTTCACCTCGCGCAGTTCTCCCTGGTCGGCGTGCCTCTGCTGGCCGTTCTCTTCCTGCAGGTGAACGCCGCGATCCTGCTGCTGATGCTCGCGGGCCTGGTGCTGCATCAGGCCGTGGCGATATGGGACGTGCGCTACGCCGACGCCACGCGCCGCGTCCCGCCCGCCGAGCAGCACCTGCACGGCATCCTCGAAGCCACGCCCGCGGTCGCGACCGCCGTGGTGATCATGCTGCACTGGCAGGAATTCCGCGGGCTGCTCGGCCGGGCACCGGCGAGCTTCGCGCTGGAGCCCAAGCACGAGCCGCTGCCCGGCTGGTACCTGGCATCCGTCCTCGCCGCGACCGCGCTCGCCGGCGCCCTGCCCTACGCCGAGGAGTTCGTGCGCTGCCTGCGACGGCGCCCGCGATGACGCCCGACTGGATGACACTCGACTGGCAGGCGATCTTCGTGCCGCAGAACTCGATCCTCGAGCTGATCCTGCGCGGCTCGCTGACCTACCTCGCGATCTTCGTCCTGCTGCGCATCGTGCTGCGCCGGCAGGAGGGCGGCATCGGCACCGCCGACCTCCTGGTCGTCGTTCTGACGGCCGAGGTGGCGGGCAACGCGATCGCGCCCCTCGACATGTCGGTGGTCGAGGGCGCCGTGCTGGTGGCCACCATCCTGTTCTGGAGCTTCGCCATCGAGTGGGCGCAGTACCGCTTTCCGGCCTTCGAGCGGCTGGTGCGCAACCCCAAGCTCAAGCTGATCGAGAACGGCCGCATGCTGCCCCGGAACATGCGGCGCGAGTACGTCACGACCCGCGAACTCATGACCCAGCTCCGCGAGAAGGGCCACGAGGACTGCTCGCGGGTGAAGGCCGCCTATCTGGAAGACGACGGCGCCATCAGCATCATCGAGAAGGACAAGGACCAGGACCGGGGCTAGGTGAGCCCCTGCGCGCCCGCGACGGCGATGGTCTGGCCGGTCACCCACGAGGCGTAGGGCGAGGCGAGGAACAGCGCGACGTTCGCCACCTCCTCCGGCGTGCCGTAGCGGCCGAACGGGATCGAGGCCAAGGTGCCCTTGTAGAGCGCCGGGTTCTCGGTCTTGCGGCGGTCCCAGATGCCGCCGGGGAAGTCGATCGAGCCCGGCGCGATGGCGTTCACGCGCACCTGGTCCCTGGCGTACATCACGGCCTGCGTGACGGTGTAGTGGATCACCGCCGCCTTGATGGCGCCGTAGGGCGGCTGGCGCGCGGCGGGATGCTGGGCGGAGATCGAGGAGATGTTGACCACGCTGCCCTTGGAGGCCTTGAGCGCCGGCAGCGCCTCCTGCGTCGCATGCACGATCGACAGCAGGTCGACGGCCAGGCTGCTGGTCCAGCCCTTGTCGTCGTCGGACGCGCCGAACGCCGAGGCGTTGTTCACCAGGAAGTCGAGGCCGCCCCCCTCACCTCCGAGCGCTGCGACCGCCTCCTTCACATAGCCGCGGACGGAGTCGCCCCTGGAGAGATCGGCGCTGGCGATGTGGACCTTGTGGCCGAACTTCGCGAGATCGGCGCGCGCTTCCTCGAGCCCCTTCGGATCGCGCGCGCAGATCGAGACGTCGCCGCCCGCCGCGGCGAAGCCCATGGC
Source organism: uncultured Reyranella sp. (assembly GCA_964415585.1). GTDB lineage: Bacteria > Pseudomonadota > Alphaproteobacteria > Reyranellales > Reyranellaceae > Reyranella. The sequence goes on along the minus strand of CAYQAY010000044.1, from coordinate 15,565 downwards.
GATCGCCCGCCCGATGCCCTTGGAGCCGCCGCAGACGATGGCTTTCTTGCCGGTGAAATCGATCTTCATGTGACGAACTCTCTCCCAAAAAAGCCACGGGGCGCACCCTAAAGCATGACGCGCTGCAGACGAAGTGCTCGCGCCCACCCTTCGAGACGCATCGCTCCGCGATGCTCCTCAGGGTGAGGTCCGATCCTTTGCCCTCATCCTGAGGGGGCGGCGAAGCCGCCGTCTCGAAGGACAGGCTACACCACGCAGCCGTGATGGGCCGACGAGACCAGGCGGATGTACTTGTCGTGGACGGAGCCCGGCCGCGCGGGGGACGCGGGCGGCTTCCATTCGGCCATGCGTTTGGCGATCTCGGCGTCGGAGAGTTCGACGTTCAGCGTCCGCTTGCCGGGATCGATGACCACGATGTCGCCGTCGCGCACCGCAGCGATCGGGCCACCGCGCGCGGCCTCGGGCGAGATGTGGCCGATCAGGATGCCGTGGCTCACGCCCGAGAAGCGGCCGTCGGTGATCAGCGCCACGTCCTTGCCCAGCCCGCGGCCCTGCAACTGGATGGTGAGCATCACCATCTCCGGCATGCCCGGGCCGCCCACCGGGCCGACATTGCGCACGACGATCACGCTGCCGGGCTTGATCTCGTCGGCGCGGATCGCCTTCATCGTGTCGGCCTCCGACTCGAAGACGCGGGCGGGGCCGCGGAACTCGCCGTTCTCCAGGGTTTTCCCCGAGAGCTTCAGCACGCAGCTCTCCGGCGCGATGTTGCCCTTGAGCACGCTGATATGGTTGTTGGCCGGCGCGAACGGCTTGCCCACCGGCCGCACGATGTCCTGCGCGCCCAACTGCGCGCCCAATTGATCGAGCGTCGGCACGTCCGCCAGGTTCTCCGCCAGCGTCTTCCCGCTCACCGTCATCGCGTCGCCGTGCAGCAGGCCGGCGCGCAGCAGCTCCTTCATCACCACCGGCACACCGCCGATCTGGTGCAGGCTCACCATGGCGTAGGGCCCGTGCGGCTGCAGGTTGGCGATCAGCGGCACGCGCTCGCCGATCGCCTGGATGCGCTCGATACCCATCGCCGACAGCCCCGCCTCGCGGGCGATCGCCAGCAGGTGGAGATACATGTTGGTCGAGCCGCCCATCGCATAGACGGTGGTGACGGCGTTCTCGAAGGCGCGCTCCGTCATGATGTCGCGCGGACGGATGCCCTTCTCGATCAGCCGGTAGAGCGCGTCGACCGACGCCTTGGCCTGGGCCCGGACGTCGGCGTGGATGTCGGAGCCCGCCTCGTAGTCCGCCGGATGCGACGCCCCGCGCGGCAGCATCATGCCGATCGCCTCGGCGATGGTGCTCATCGTGTTGGCGGTGAACATGGCGCCGCAGGTGCCGCTGCCCGGCATGACGTTGCGCTCCAGCTCCAGCGCCTCCTCGGCCGAGATGCGGCCGGCCTCGTGGGCGGCGCGGCCCTCGACATAGTCGAGGATGGTGAGGTTGTTGCCCTTGGCCGCCCAGGCGCCGAACGAGACGCGGCCCGGCGAGCTGGTGCCGGGATAGAGCACCAGCCCGAAGGCGTTGGTCCTGGCGAGCGGCATCAGCGCCGCCGCGCCCGTCTTGTCGCAGCCCGAGATCACGATCATGGCCTCGCCGTGATGGGCGCGGTGGCCGATCTCGAAGCAGTCGGCCACGACGTCGCGCGACACCAGGCTGAAGCCCGCCGTCGGCGTGCCTTGCGTCAGCGCGTCCGACACGGCGGGCGCGCCCACCACCAGCCCCTGCCCGCCGCGCTCGGCCACCAGCTCGACCAGCAGGTCGGCGATGGTGCGCACGCGGTTGTTGCAGCGATGGGCGTTGGTCCAGGCGCCGGCGATGGTCACGACCGCATTGGCTTTGGCGGCGCGGTCCGGCTCGAACCCGGCGGCGCGCAGCTCGACGCGCTGCTTCTTCCAGTAGGTGCTGCTGTCTTCGGTCATGACGCTTCCATCCCATCCGTTTTCGCCGGCCCGATTGCCGGCGACGTTACCCGATTTTCCGGCCCGGCAGCGGCACACGAAACGTGCCGCGAAATTCCGCCAGCCGTGCCGCTGCCTGTGCCGCGCGCCGCCGATCCGCGCGCCGGATCAACGGCTTGGCCGTCGGACGCGGCACAGCGCCGACGCGGCGGCGAGACCGCTCCGAATCGCGGCGCTGTTCGCCGATCGGACACCAGACGCGCACCCCGCCTCCCCCTGAGGAGCCACGCGAAACGTGGCGTCTCGTAGGGTGGGCAACCTCCTGGCCGCTCATGCTTCGAGACGCACCCCTCGGGCGCTCCGCGGCATGAGGTCCTCGACGATACCGACACCCCGAAAAGCCCCCGGTGCAAGGCTTTCCCGCCGGTCGAAGGGCACACCACGACGTAGCGTGTTTTGTGCCCGAACCTGTGCCCCACAGCGCTACAAGTGCGACACCCGGAAGTACCGCATTGTAGCATGTAGCACTTGTCGCAATTCGCGCTTCTGCGCGCATACGCTCGATGGACTCGTTAACGATCTCTCTAAGCGAGCCTATGGGCGGGCGAAGCCCGACCGTTCAGCGACAGGACATTGCACAGCAATGTCCGAGAGCGCCGAAGACCGGGGCCACCCGTAGTCATGCCGCCGAGCGAAGCTCGGCCAGTCGGCTTGAATGGAATTGGCGGGCGCAGCGAGGGAGCTTGGATGCCCCTTCCTTGTCTGCCGCGCCGTACAGCCGTTTCGAGCGCGGCGGCCTCTATGGTTGTGAACGGCAGGTCAGGACCTGCCCTAGGCATGCAAAAGCCCGATCCTTTCGGACCGGGCGCATCGGGATCATGCTAGCGGAAACACCCTACCATATCCTGCTGAACCTGCAAGAGCCGGATTGCATGGCTGACCGTCATTCTAGCATGGCTGCTAGCAGTGCTTGCAGAAGCATCTCCCGGCGCTCTCGGACATCGCTGCGCGATGGCGACTTGACCGCGAGCTGCCTCCTGCCGACATCCGATCGGGCAAAGCTGGGCCCGGTCGACGTCGGCTCATGACGAACGCATAGGATGTGGCGCTCGCATGGCGGCATGGCGGGAGACCCGCCTAGGGTCCGTCGCTGCGTGTGCGACGGCCATGCCCCGACCTTGAAGGATGCGTCGCGCGCCACGACCGACGACATCCGCTTGGTCCTGGACGACGGCGTCAACCTCCACGGATGACGGCGCGCCTCACGGCTTCATGCGACAGCGGCCCTTACCGGATGATCGTGACCTTGATCGCGGTCTGCTGACTGTAGACCGTGGTGACCTGGTCGCCCGGCTTCAGCGTCGCCAGAGCCGCCTTGCCGGCGGCGGTCTGGATCTGCGGCATCTGGATGACCTCGCCGCTGTTGGGTGCGGGCTTGTCCGGCTCGCCGCCCGAGGCGTTGATCAGGAACACCTGGCTGTTCGGCACGTCGACCCTGGTCGCCATGCCGGCCATCGTCCACAGGCGGATCGTCTGCTGCGCGCCCGGGATGCCCTCGAGCTTGGCGCCCTGCTTCAGCATCGCCTGTGCCCGCGCCGTCACCTGCGGCGTGGTCCTGGCGACCAGGAAATCGAGATAGTCGTACCAGTGCACGTCGACGATCTGGCCGGGCTTGAGCGAGGCGAAGTTCGTGACGAGGTCAGCGGCCTTCATCTTCACGCGGCCGAGGTCTTCCCAGATGATCGTGAAGCTGCGCGCTTCGGGGTGCATGGAATGGATCGTGCCGCGCTTGAAGTTCTGGTAGCGATCCGGGACGAGGAGTTCTTCCTGCGCCAGCGCCGGCAGGGGCAGCGCGGCCGCGAGTGCGGCGGCGCCCAGGAGTTTGAACGTGTTGCGACGGTCGGTCTTCAGCATTGTTGGTTCCTTCAGGAGCTCGTCGAGGCAAGGCACAACGCCCCACCGCTTCTAGTGCGGACGACCGGCCGGGTCCTTGCGATAAGTCAATCGTCCGCCACTCCCGCTCGACGGCGACCGCCGGGCCGAGGGCCGTTCTTCCCGAGCTTCCGCAATCCGGCCTCGTCCAGTATCGTCACCTTGTCGGCGCCGCCCAGCCGCACGAGACCGCGCTGCCTGAGCCTGCCGAACGACCTGCTGACCGTCTCAAGGGTGAGACCCAGATAGTCGGCGATCTCGGAGCGGCTCATGAACAGCGACAGAGGTTGGCCGGCGATCTCGCGTTCGCGATAAAGCGCATCGACCTCGACGAGAAAGTGCGCAACCCGTTCGGTCGAGCTCAACTGTCCGACCACCAGCAGGGCTTCCCCGGCCTGCCGCAGGGTGGCGGCAAGCGCTTCGGCCGTGGCGGCTGCCAGAGCCGGATTCTGAGCGGCAAACCTGTCGAACTCGCGCCGGTCGAACGAGCAGGCCTCGACATCGGTCAGCGCCTGACCCTCGAAGGTGTAGCGCCCGTCCTCTTCGAGATATCCGATGCAATCTCCGGGCGCCCGCAGCGCCAGGATCTGCCGGCGTCCATCGTCGACGATACGCGAGACCGCGACGAGCCCGGCCCTGATCTTGAAGAACGATCCCATGGCATCGCCGGCGCGAAAGAGGATCTCGCGCTTCTTCCAGCGACGGACCGCGCCGAGCGAAAACAGGCGCGGCAACTGGCGTCCATCCAGGGCGGCGCACACGTTGAGGCGACGGCCGATGCAACGCGCACACGGCAGCGCGGCGACATCGGGGGTGCGCGCTTCGACGGGCCGTGAGGGTACCGGTCTCACGCCGCAGAATTATCACCCGGCGCCGTTCCCGGACAACCCCGCAGCCCCCCGCCGCGGCCTACCCGCCTTCGCCCCGCGCCGCCTCGAGTGCGGCCAAAGCCTTCTGCCCCTCCACCCCGGCCTCGTGCCGCGAGCGGAATGTCGTCGGAGACCTGGCGATCTCCGTTCCCGCCGAATCGTGGATTTCCCACCCGAACGGAAGGCCCGGCGAGCCGCGGCGACTGGTCACCAAACGCAAGGACGACACGACCACCTCGAAGACGTTTCAGCTGGCACAGCCCGGGGCATTCTGCAGGGAACGTCGCGACCGTGAGTTGACTAAAGTCAACAGCCGCCGTCCCTAGCCCGCGAATCCGATCCCGAGATCCGGAAACTGCCGGAACATGCGATGGATGGCTTCGTCCTTGATGCGGCCGGGAGCGCCGGGGCGCGCCTTGAACTTGAACCGGACGACCAGGGCATTGTCGGCCACCTCGGCGATGCCGTGCATGGCGAGCGGCTCGAGCAGCTCGGCCCGCAGCGCGGGCACCTCCATGATCTCGTCGCCGATCCTGCGGGTGGCCTCGCGCAGCCGGTCGAGATCGGTGTCGCGGGCGAAGCGGAGATCGAAACTGGCCGCCGCCCAGTCGCGGCTGAAGTTGGCGATCTGGCCGAGTTCGCCGAACGGGATGGTGTGGACCTGGCCGCTCGCGTTGCGCAGCCGGATGGACCGCAGCGTGAAGCCCTCGACGATTCCCGTCGCCTTGCCGCAGTCGATGTGCTCGCCGACGCGGAAGGCATCGTCGGCCAGGTAGAAGATGCCCGACACGATGTCGCGGACCAGGGTCTGGCTGCCGAAGGAGACGGCGAGGCCGAACACCGACAGGCCGGCCAGCAGGGGCGTGATGTCGACGCCGATCTCCGACAGGGCGACGAGCGCCGCCACGGTGGCGATCAGGATCGCCATGGTGACGCGGGCCAGCGGCATCAGCGTGTCGAGGCGCGACGCCACCGAAGCGCCGGCCGCCCTGCCCGGCCCGCCCAGGGCGTTGGCGGAGAGGCGCTGCATGTAGGAGTCGGTGAAGTACTTGACGAGCTCCCACAGCACGAAGGCGGCGAACAGCGCGATGCCCGCCGAGCGGGCGGACCGCGTGAGCTTGTCCCATGCCCCGACATCGACCAGGCCGAGCACGTCGACCACCCAGTGCTCCGACAGCACCACCAGCACGACGATCAGGATCGCGACGCGGATGCAGCGGGCGACCACGTCGGGCAGCTTCTCCCGGTCGCCGGCCGGGGTGAGGCCGGGAAGCTGCGAGTCGAGGCGGCACACGACGGCCTGGAGCAGGGTCTCGAAGACCAGGAGCGCGGCCACCAGGCCGATCGTTAGCAGGACGGCGGAAGGCACGCCCTGCCGGCCGGACACCGCGCCGTAGACCAGCGTCGCGATCACCGCGACGAAGAAGGCCGTGGCCACGGGAACCCAGTGGTCTCCGACGAAGCGGGCGACCGGCGCCGCCCGCCCGAGGCCGCGGAGCCAGTCCCGGGCGGCCTCCTTCGAGCCGAGGATGAACCACAGGAATCCCAGCAACAGCACCGGCGCGATCAACAGCCGGCCGGCCTGGACGGCGAGCGGCGGCATCTGCAGGGCGACGAGGGTGTGCCCGAAGATGCGGAGCGCGACGATCAGCAGGACGAAGACCGAGAGGAAGCGATAGAGGCGCCGGGCCCTGCCGTCGTCCATGGCGCACAGGCGGGCGGACGGCAGGTTCGGCCGCAGGATGATGCGGAACAGAAGGGCGTAGAGGCGCCAGAGCAGGAGCGCGACGAGGACGGCGACGGCGAAGCGATCCGGCAGCGCCGTCGAGGAGAACCAGGCGGCGGCGGCGGTGCGGCCGACGAGCCAGAAGAGGAAGACCCCCAGGGCATCGATCGCCGCGAGGGCCGCGAGACAGGCGAGCGATCTCAGGCCGCGCTCCGGTCCGGCACCGGCGGCCAGCCGCAGGCGCAACCTTCCCAGTGCGAAGGACACCGCCGCCTCGCCGGCGAACGCACCGGCCACGGCAGCCATCAGCAGCAACAGGAACATGCCGCGCGTGCGTCCCTCCGGGACGTCGCCGCCCAGCACGTCGGCAAGCCGCCCCAGATTCGCGGCGAGCACGGGGATCGCCCGGATCACCTCCTGCGCCTGCTGCACGAAGAGGTCGAATTCGTCGACCGGTTCGACGGGGGCACGAGGGGCCGCCGAGCCGTGTGCCGGCACGCCTTCGGCCTTCAGATGCTCGAGCACGGACCTGGTTATGGCGCCGACGAGGGCATCGAACTGCTCCTGCGTCATGCCCTGCGGCAGCGGCTGACCCGGCGACGGTTGCGCCCGGGCCTCGGCCAGCGGCATCAGCAGCAGCAGCAACACGGTGAAGGCGAAGGCTCGCAGCACGTTCATCGGATCTCCTGTCGCCGGCCGGTCATGCGCCGGCAGCGGTGGCCCGGCGGCGCCACGCCGTCGGGCTGGTGCCGAAGCGGGTGTGGAACCATCGGGAAAAGGCGCTGAGGCTGGCGAAGCCCAGCATGTCGGCCAGCACGCCGAGCGCCCGCTCGCGGCTGGGCAGCGTGCGCGTCACGATCTCGGTGCGCACGGTTTCGAGCACCCGCGAGAAGGTGAGGCCCTCGCGCGCAAGCCGACGATGCAGCGTGCGGCGGTCGACGCCGAGCTGGCCGGCGATCAGGTCGGCGCTGCAGCGGCCGGTCGAGAGCTGCAGCCAGACCAGCTCGCGCACCTTGTCGGCGATGCCGGCATCGGGTCGCGCCAGCAGGCTGTCGAGATGGCGGCGGGCGTGGCGCGCCAGTGCGGCGTCGCCGGCCGGCAGGGCGCGGTCGAGATCGGCGGTGTCGCAAACGATGCCGTTGAAGTCGTGGCCGAACTCGACCCGGCCGGCGAAGACACGACGATGGGTGTCGCGGCGCCGCGGCGCGTCGTGCGCGAAGCAGACCAGCGGCCGCCAGCGCGGCCCCACAAGCTGCCGCAGGATGCGGTAGAGCACGCCGACCGTCAGCTCCGTCCCCTGGCGGATCGGCACCGGCCGGCGCACGCGGATCTCGACGGCGATCATCGCCAGGCCATCGCGCTCCTCCAGCCTGAGGTAGAGCGACTGGTTGTGCAGGGGGATGTAACGCATCAGCGAGGTGAGCGCGTCGCGCACCGTGCGTTCCTCGCGCACCAGCAGGCCGACCGGCCCGAGGATCGCCACGGTCCGCGTCTCGGCGAGGCGCAGCCCGAAATCCTCGACGCCGGCGGCGCGCGCCGAGGCCTCGAGCAGGCGCCCCAGCGCGCCGCTCGCCATCCGCAGCTCGGGATCGTCGAGGCAGCGCCGGTCGATGCCGGCGGCATCGAGCAGGCGCAGCGGGTCGAGCCCCATCGAACGGGCGATCTCGGGAAAGGAGGTCAGGCAGGCGCTGCGGATGAAGTCGGTCATCGAGGTTGAAAGCCTCGGGGGGAAGCCCTCGCGGAAATCTTTCCGGGCCTGTCCCCAAATGTCAAACGCGGGAAGAGGGCCGGCTGTAGACCTCCGATCCACGAGACGGAGGACGCGCATGGCCAGCCAGTCGATCGAGGTTCGCAAGCTCACGCCCACCATCGGCGCCGAGATCCGGGGAGTCGACCTCTCCCGGCCGCTCGGCAACCAGCAGTTCCAGGAGGTGCACGACGCGCTGATGGACAACCTCGTCATCTTCTTCCGCGACCAGCGGATGGACGTCGACGCCCACAAGGAGTTCGGCCGCCGCTTCGGTCCGCTGCACGTGCATCCCAACGCGCCGATCGGCCTGCCCGGGCACCGCGAGATCCTGGTCATCAAGGCCGACGAGACGTCGAAGCGCGTCGCCGGCGAGGAATGGCACAGCGACGTCTCGTGCGACGCCGAGCCGCCGATGGGCTCGATCCTGCATCTCACCGAAGTGCCGCCCGACGGCGGCGGCGCCACGCTGTTCGCCAACATGTACCGCGCCTACGAGACGCTCTCCGAGCCGATCCGCACCATGCTGACCGGGCTGACGGCGATCCACGACAGCGCCAAGGCGCACGGCTATCGCGCCCGCGCGGCCGACCGCAGCGACATGAGCTTCCCGTCGACCGAGCATCCGGTCGTGCGCACGCATCCGGTGACCGGCCGGCAGGCGCTGTTCGTCGGCCGCGGCTTCACCACGCGCATCCCGCAGCTCAAGCGGCACGAGAGCGACGCCCTGCTGGAGATGCTCTTCCGCCATATCGAGACGCCCGAGCTGCACTGCCGCTTCCAGTGGCAGGCCGGGTCGGTGGCTTTCTGGGACAACCGCTGCACCCAGCACCACGCGCTGTTCGACTACTTCCCGCACCGTCGCTACGGGCACCGTGTGACGGTGCAGGGCGACAAGCCGTTCTTCAGGAGCTGACCCATGCACCGCCGCCTCTTCCTCGCCGGCACCGCGCTGGCGCCCCTTTCTCTTTTGCTGGCGCAGGCCACCCGCGCCGGAACCTATCCCACCAAGCCGGTGCGCGTGGTCCTGCCGGGCCCCGCGGGCGGGCTGATCGACATCGCCGGCCGCGCGGTCGGCGAGGTGATGCAGCGCGAGCTGGGCCAGAGCTGGCTGATCGACCCGCGGCCCGGCGCCAACGGCATCGTGGCCGGGCAGGCGGTGCTGGGCGCGCCGGCCGACGGCCAGACGCTCTACCTCACCGTGTCGGGCCACGTCGTGCTCAACCTGCTGATGAAGGCGCCGTTCGACGCCATGGCGGATTTCAAGCCGATCGCCATGCTGGGCGTCAGCAGCGCGCTGGTCTGCGTACCGCCCGCCTCGGCCGCGAGCGACATCGAGGGCTTCGTGAAGCTCGCCCGCGCCAATCCGGGCAAGCTCAACTACCTCAATCCGGGCAACGGCACCGGCGCCCACCTCATCCCCGAGCAGATGAAGATCAAGTACGGGATCGACGTCACGTCGATCTCCTACAAGGGACTGCCGGCCGGGGTGCAGGACCTGCTGGCCGGCCGGCTCGACCTCGCCGTCATCAGCACGTCGCTGGCGGCCTCCCACGTCAAGGCGGGCCGCCTCAGGGCGATCGCTCTCGTCGGGCTCAGGCGCCACGACGACCTGCCCGACGTGCCCACCCTGCGCGAGCAGGGCGTCGGCGACCTCGAGGTGCAGTCGGCCCTGCCGCTGCTGGGACAGAAAGACCTGCCCGACGGCATCGTCGAACGGCTGAACGCGGCGATGGGCGCGGCGCTCGGCGACGGCGAGACGCGCAAGCGCCTGCTGGCGGCCTACATCGAGCCGCAGCCGATGAGCCCGCGCGAGCTGGGTGCCTTCCTGCAGAGCGAGCACGACCGGCTGGGCAGCCTGATCCGGCGGCTCGGCATCACCGCCGACGGCGTCGGCTGACCACCTCTTCCTTCTTCACCCTGCCATCCAGCCCGAGGAGAAAAGACCGTGTACTTCACCGACGACTCGCTGTTCCCCGACCTCATGCAGCCGCTGATCATCACCGCGGCGCCCTACGGCCCGGAGTGGCTGCCGGGCGACGCCGACATTCCCGTGAGCTTCGACGAACAGGTGCAGAAAGCGGTCGACTGCTACAACGCGGGCGCCACCGTGCTGCATTTCCACGTGCGCGATCCGAAGACCGGAGAGGGCTCGAGCAACTTCGAGCAGTACAACGATCTCCTGGGCCGCGTTCGCGCGGCGGTGCCGAAGATGATCATCCAGGTCGGCGGCTCGATCTCCTTCGCCCCGCACTCCCCCGAGGCCAAGGCGAAGTGGCTCGACTACGACACGCGACACATGCTGACCGAACTCGATCCCAAGCCGGATTTCGTCACGGTCACGACGGGCACGACCCTGTGGGACATCACGCAGGCCTTCGTGCCCGGAGACGTCAAGGGCACCCACCTCGACGATCCGAAAGTGCAGCAGGCGTGGAGCGGCATGGTGGTCGATTCGACCCCGGCCTTCTACATCGAGCATCTGAAGCGGCTGCGCGCCAACAAGATCCAGCCCTACTTCGTCCCCGGGCACGTCCACCAGCTCGAGATCATCGAGCGCCTGATCCGCGCCGGCGTCTACATGGGGCCGCTGAACGTCGCCCTGTGCGGCTACGGTGGCGGCTCGATGGGCCGCAATCCGTTCGACTGGATGGAGATGTTGCGCCGCACGCCGCATGGTTCCAGCTCGGTCACCTTCTGGAGCAGCATGCGCGGCAACATCGCCATCCAGAACCTGGCGTTGATCCTCGGCCAGCACATCCGGGTCGGCAACGAGGACAATCTCTGGGACGTGCACAAGAACCGCTGGGAGTCGGTCGAGCAGGTCGAATGGGCGGTCGACATGGCCCGGCGGTTCGGCCGCAAGGTCGCCACCGCCGAGGAGGCCCGCAGCATCATGAAGGTCGGCGTGTGGTACGACACGATCGAGGAGACGCTGTTCAAGCTCGGCCTGCCGCCCAACCGGCCGGAAGGCTACACCGGCTTCCTGAGCTACGAACCCGGCGGACGCGTGCCCAAGGTGGCGGGAACGCGCACCTCGACGACCAGCATCCTCTGAGCCGGAGGCGATCCGGATGACGACGGGGCCGACGACCGTGGGACCTTGGGACTCCGCGCTGGAAACGCTCCGGACCTGGGAGCCTTTGTGGTCGACGACCTGCGCCGCCATGACGAACGATCCCTGGGAGAGCGGCGTGCTGCCCCGGAAGTTCGTCGAGCTGGTGGGGGTCGCGCTCAACGCGGCCTGCACCAACCTGAACCCGGACGGCACGCGGCGGCACATCCGGGCGGCGCTCGCCGCCGGCGCCACGCGCCAGGAGATCATGACGGTGTTCAAGATGGCGTCGGTGATGGCGATCCACTCGTGCAGCCTCGGCGCCCCGATCCTGATCGAGGAGGCGAAGGCGGCCGGCGTGAAGCCGGCCGAAAAGGCGGTGGGGCCGACGCCGGCCTGCGACATGATGCGGGCCGCGGGCCAGTGGAACGCCGCCTGGGATCCCTTCTTCGCGCTCGACCCGCACTGGACCGACGAATTCATGGCGACCGGCGTGCAGATCTATGCCGGCAAGACCTTCACGCCGAAGGAGGTCGAGCTGCTCAGCATCGCCTTCGACGCCTCCTACACGCACATGTACGCGCCGGGCACGCGGCGCCACATAAGGGGCGCGCTGGCGGCCGGCGCGACGGTCGAGGAGATCATGGAAGTGCTGAAGCTCTGCGTGGTACAGGGCGTGCAGGCCTGCAATCTCGGCGTCCCCATCCTGGCCGAGGAGCTCGAACGGGCGGGCCGCGCCGGGGGAGAGCGATGACCAGCGAACGGCTGCAGCGACTGAAGGAACGGGGGATCGACGAGTTCCGCCGCTTCCTCGTGATGTTCGTCTACCTGTGGGCGGTGTTCGCCCTGTTCGTGCTGAACGAGGCGGTGATCCTGCGCAAGACGGAGATCAGTTTCCTGGCGCAGGGCTTCGCGCTGCTCAACGCCGCCATCCTGGGCAAGGTCATGCTGATCGCCGAGGCGCTCAAGGTGGGGCGCCGGTTCGACCACCTGCCGCTGATCGTTCCCATCGCCTACAAGTCCGTGCTGTTCGCCACCGTGTTCGTCGTCTTCCACGGCGTCGAGGAGATGGCGGTCGCGGCGATCGCCAGCAAGCCGATCGCCGCGAGCCTGCCCTCGATCGGCGGCGGCACCTGGTTCGGCGCCGCCCTTGTCTGGGCGATCATGGCGATCTCGCTGCTGCCCTTCTTCGCGCTGCGCGAGATCGGCCGTCACATGGGCGAGGGCCGGCTGTGGGCGCTGATGTTCCACCGCGACCCCGCGGCATCGCCCGCCGCGGGCTGACAGCGGCGGAGGGTCAGTCCGCCGCCTTGCCTGCCTGCAGCTTGTCCTCCGTACGCAGCTCGAAGTCGCTGGCGTCGTGGCGCTCGCGGAGCTGGGCCTTGGGGTCGCCCTGCAGGCGGTTGACGATGCGGCCGCGCTTGACGGCCGGGCGGGCGCCGATCGTGTCGGCCCAGCGGACGACGTTCCTGTACTCGTGCACGGCAAGGAACTCGGCGGCGCCGTAGAGCAGGCCCTTGGCGAGGCCGCCGTACCACGGCCACACCGCGATGTCGGCGATCGTGTAGTCCTTGCCCGCCAGGAACTCGGTCTCGGCGAGCCGCCGGTCGAGCACGTCGAGCTGGCGCTTGGTCTCCATCGCGAAGCGGTCGATGGCGTATTCGATCTTCGTGGGCGCGTAGGCGTAGAAGTGGCCGAAGCCGCCGCCGAGATAGGGCGCGCTGCCCATCTGCCAGAAGAGCCACGACAGGGTCTCGGCGCGCGCCGGGTCGCCGACCCTGGGCAGGAACGCGCCGAACTTCTCGGCGAGGTGCATCAGGATCGCGCCCGACTCGAAGACGCGGACCGGTTGCGGCCCGCTGCGGTCGACCAGCGCGGGGATCTTGGAGTTGGGGTTGGCGGCGACGAAGCCCGAGCCGAACTGCTCGCCCTCGCCGATGCGGATCAGCCAGGCGTCGTACTCGGCGCCGGTGTGGCCGAGCGCCAGCAGCTCCTCGAGCATGATCGTGACCTTCTGGCCGTTGGGCGTGCCCAGCGAATAGAGCTGCATCGGGTGCCTGCCGACCGGCAGCTCCTTGTCGTGCGTGGGGCCGGCGATCGGGCGGTTGATGGCGGCGAAGCGGCCGCCGTTCGCCCTGTTCCAGGTCCAGACCTTCGGGGGGACGTAGTCGGTCATCTTTGCCTCGGTTCGGTGTTTCCAACGGTGGCCGGACCTTAGCACCCCGCGGGGCGATACCGTCGAGAGGCCCTCTCACGCGCGCATGAGATATTCCCGTCGCCCCGAGCGACGCCGAGGGGCCTTCTCTCCTCGCGAACGGCGACGCGACTCACCGCGCATCGATGCGTCTCGAAGGGTGAGGTCCACCTGGTCAGCCCGCGGCGGCCGCCCCGGGCGCTGCGTGCGGCGCCGTCCTTCAGGTCCGGGCCGCAGACCCCGACGACGCTCTATGGAGCCTGAGCCGCCACATCCGGGCGAGCGCCAGCACCGCCGAGGCTCCGCCGTACCACAGGCAGGTGGCGGCGGCGGCCAGCGCCAGGGGAAGGAGCACGTCCTCCATGGCTCACTTCCGCCCCGACCAGAAGGTCGAACCCGCAGGCAGCGGTGCGGGCGTCGCGGCTTCGAGCGTCGCTGCCGGACGCCGCTGGTGGCTGGCCTGGTGCCAGGACTGCAGCGCCATCGCCGCGCCGAGAACGAGCAGGAGCGCGAGGAGCAGCGAGCCGACCCAGCCCAGCAGGAGTTGAGGCATCTCATCCATGGGCGATACCGTCGATCCGGAACTGCCGGCGGCCAGCGGGAGGAGGCATGGCGCCTCCTCCCGGCCCCCCGGCGTCAGAAGCCCGCGCCGGCAGCTCCGCCCGGCGTCGCAGGCGCCGGCTTCGGCGCCTCGGCGACGAGGGCCTCCGTGGTGATGAGGAGAGAGGCCACCGACGCGGCATCCTGCAGCGCGGTCCGCACCACCTTGGCGGGATCGATCACGCCCGCCTGGACGAGGTCCTGGTACTCGCCGGTCGCGGCGTTGTAGCCCCAGGCATAGTCGTCCTTCTCCAGCAGGCGGCCGGCGATCAGCGAGCCGTCCTCGCCGGCGTTGATCGCGATCTGCCGCGCCGGCACCTGGATGGCGCGGCGCACGATCTCGACGCCCGCCTTCTGGTCGTCGTTGGCGGTCTGCACCTTCGCGAGCGCCCTGGTGGCCCGCAGCAAGGCGACGCCGCCGCCCGGCAGCACGCCCTCCTCGACGGCCGCGCGCGTGGCGTGCAGCGCGTCGTCGACGCGGTCCTTCTTCTCCTTGACCTCGACCTCGGTGGCGCCGCCGACGCGGATCACCGCGACGCCGCCCGCCAGCTTGGCGAGCCGCTCCTGCAGCTTCTCGCGGTCGTAGTCCGACGTCGTCTCCTCGATCTGCGTCCTGATCTGGCCGATGCGGGCCTTGATCTCGGCCTTGGAGCCCGCGCCCTCGACGATGGTGGTGTTCTCCTTGTCGACCATCACCTTCTTGGCGCGGCCCAGCATCTGGAGCGTGACGTTCTCCAGCTTGATGCCGAGATCCTCGGCGATCATCGTGCCGCCGGTCAGGATGGCGATGTCCTCGAGCATCGCCTTGCGGCGATCGCCGAAGCCCGGCGCCTTGACCGCGGCCACCTTGAGGCCGCCGCGCAGGCGGTTGACGACCAGGGTGGCGAGCGCCTCGCCCTCGATCTCCTCGGCGACGATCAGCAGCGGCTTGCCGGTCTGCACGACCGCCTCGAGGACGGGCAGCATGGCCTGCAGGCCCGAGAGCTTCTTCTCGTGGATCAGGATGTAGGGATCCTCGAGCTCGACCCGCATCTTGTCGGCGTTGGTGACGAAGTAGGGCGAGACGAAGCCGCGATCGAACTGCATGCCCTCGACGACCTCGAGTTCCGTGGTGAGGGACTTGGCCTCCTCGACGGTGATCACGCCGTCGTTGCCCACCTTCTCCATCGCCTCGGCGAGGTAGCGGCCGATCTCGCGGTCGCCGTTGGCCGAGATGGTGCCGACCTGGGCGATCTCGTCGTTCTTCGTGACCTTGCGGGCGTGGCTCTTGAGATCCTCGACGACCGCCTCGACGGCGAGATCGATGCCGCGCTTGAGGTCCATCGGGTTCATGCCGGCCGCGACCGACCTGGCGCCCTCGCGGACGATCGCCTGGGCCAGCACGGTGGCCGTGGTGGTGCCGTCACCGGCCAGATCGTTGGTCTTGGAGGCCACCTCGCGCACCATCTGGGCGCCCATGTTCTCGAACTTGTCGGCGAGCTCGATCTCCT
>CAYQAY010000043.1:0-39182 GCA_964415585.1 uncultured Reyranella sp. | reverse complement strand
TGGAGGCCGGGAAGGAACGCCGAGACGACCGTAATGCCGGACTCCAGGCCCTTCACCTCGACCAGCTCGCCGCGCGACCAGGTGCGGACGACGCCGACAGGCTTGCGCACGAGCACGCCGTTCTCGATGGCGAGCACAAAGTCGCCCTGCTCGTCCTTGCGAACAGAGGCCGCCGGTACGGCCAGCGCATGGGCCTTCTCCATCACCGTGACGCTGCCGGTGCCGAACAGGCCGCCGCGCAGTGCCTCGTGACGGTCGACGATCTCGACATAGACCGGGATCGAGCGCGACCCGGCCTGTGTGGTCGGGCTGATGCGCGTGATCTTGCCGCTGAATGTGCGATCGCCGAAGCCTTCCAGGGTGACGGTCGCACGCTGGCCGACCTTCATGCGCACTACGTCGGCCGCCGGCATCTGCGCGGCGATTTCCACGTGGCTGGTGTCGAGCAAGGCCAAGATGCGGCCGTCGATCGGCAGTGACTCGCCCTGGTTGGCCAGGCGTTCGCCCACCACGCCGTCGAAGGGCGCCCTCACCTCCGCATCTGACAGATTCTTCTTCGCGACCTCCAGCTGGGCCTCGGCGACGGAAACCATGGAGGCGCGATTCTCGGCCGTGGCACGGGCCTGATCAGCTGCCGACTGCGAGACGATGTTGCGGTTGGCGAGCGTCTCCTTGTCGTTACGGTCGCGCGCCGTCCAGCGCGCGTCGGCTCGTGCCGCTTCCAGTGCGGACTGGCGCTCGTTGACCTTGGCCTGCAGCTCGGTCGTCTCGAAACGGGCCAGCACCTGGCCTTCCGTGACGCGGTCTCCCTCGCGCACCAGCACTTCGGCAAGGCGGCCGGCGACCCGGCTCTTCACGATGGTTTGGTCGATCGGCTGCGTGGTGCCGGTAAAGCGTACGACATCGACGAGGCCGCGAGGCTCGATCGTATGAACCTCGGCCGCGATCAGTTCCAGCGGGCGAGCGGCGGTCTTGGACGCGGCGGCGCCGTTGGCCGCGGGCGACGGGGCCTTGGCCCTCCATGCGAAGGCGCCACCCAGCAGCACGACCGCGCCGATGGCGGCCAGGACGATCTTGCGTTTGGTGTTCATGCGCGCAGTCCCTTGAGAACGAATTCGAGGTGGGCGGCGTAGAAGCGGTCGCTGTCGATCTGCACGGCCGGGTCGAAAGGCGCCAGCGAACGCTTCCAGACGGAGAACATGGCGAGCGGCTGGGCGATCAGGATGGCGGTCATCTCGAGGTCTGGCAGCTGGCGGAATTCGCCACGCTCCACGCCGCGGCGCAGAGTGCGGATGAAAAGGTCGCGGCCGCTCGCATCGAAGTGCACGCAGAAGAAGCGCGCGACATCGGGGAAGTTGCCGGCCTCGGCCAGGATCAGCTTCACGACGCCGCCTGCCGGGCTTTCCTCGAAGGCGCGGAAGCCTGCGACCAGCTCGCGCAGCATGGCCTCGGCCGAGCCTTCGAAGTGTTCGATCATCTCCGCCGCTTCGGCGAGCGGTCCACCGATCGCCTCGGTGATCACCGCCTTGAACAGCTCTTCCTTGTTCTTGAAGTAGAGATAGGGAAGGCCTTTGCTGACCGATGCCGCTTTGGCCACGTCCTCGAGCTTGGTCGCGGCAAACCCCTTGGTGACGAAAAGATCCAGTGCGGCCCGGGCGATTTCTTGCACGCGGTCGTCGGGCCGCCGGGTACGGGACGCTGTCTCTGGAGTATCTTCGGAAGTGGTGACTGACCGGTCAGTATCCATATTCCGCCGTGTAGAGCGGAAATTCGCCAGCTTCAAGGCAGAAGAAAAAAGTCCGGCAAACCAATAGGTTGCCGGACGCTTTGACTAGTCTCGCCTTTCCGCCCTGGTGAACCAAGGCGTCGGATCGGCTTATTGCCCGTCTTCTGAAGGTGGCCTCCGGTGGGGCCCCTTGAAGGGGCGCCCACACGGAAGCCGAAAGGCGTTGGTTAGAGGGGCCAAAGTCTGACTTTGGCCTACGCCCTTTCCTTTTTACTGCTTCTTCTTCTTAGCAGCCTTCTTCTTAGCAGCCTTCTTCTTAGCAGCCATAACTGTCTCCTATGGTTATCAATGAGAGCCCCAACCGCGGGGTCTCAGGGGGTACGCAGGTACGCTTCGCCACATGCTCAACTACATCCAGTGGTACCGCCGCAGGTCGTGCATTTGAGGCACGTCCCATTGCGCACCATGGTGAAGTTGCCGCATTCCGGGCAGGCATCCCCCTCGAAGCCTTTCAGCTTCGCGGTTAGTGCTGCTCCGGGCGCGGCGCTGACGACGACGGCCGCCTGGGCGTTGGGCGCCAAAGCGACGGCTGGACCGTCCGTCATTCCGTTAGGCAGGGGGCCGGCGGCGAACGCTTCCGCTGCGATCGCGACGTTTCCGCCGTTCCTGCCGTTCAACACGTAAAGATTGCTGCGCATGTAGCCGACGCTGGCGATGCGACTCACTGCAGCCGCAGCCGCTTCGGCTGCATCGGTGCCGGCGCCGGGCAGCTCGCCCTGGATCTCGCCGCGGCCGACTCCGTCGGGCCGGAGGTCGGCCTGCTCGACGTGGCTGAGATCGTTGCGGCCCAAGTAGGAGATGGCCAGCTCGCGGAAGATGTAGTCGAGCACCGAGGTCGACATCTTGATCGCATCATTGCCCTCGACCATGCCGGACGGCTCGAAGCGCGTGAAGGTGTAGGCCTCGACGAATTCCTCGAGTGGCACGCCGTACTGCAGGCCTATCGAGATCGCTATCGCGAAGTTGTTCATCAGGCTTCGGAACGCCGCGCCTTCCTTGTGCATGTCGACGAAGATCTCGCCAACCCTGCCATCCTCGTACTCGCCGGTGCGGAGATAGACTTTGTGTCCGCCGACGATGGCCTTCTGCGTATAACCCTTGCGGCGTTGCGGCAGACGCTCGCGTCCAGCGCGGACCTCGCGCTCGACGACACGTTCCACGATGCGCTCGGCAATGATCGGCGCCCGCGCGACCGGCGGCAACTCGACGAGATCGTCGTTGGCGGCGAGATCGTCGCCGAGAATCATAGCCGACAGCGGCTGAGAGAGCTTCGAGCCGTCGCGATACAGCGCGTTGGCCTTCAGTCCCAGCTTCCACGACATCTCATAAGCTTTGCGGCAATCCTCGACCGTTGCTGCGTTGGGCATGTTGATGGTCTTGGAGATGGCGCCCGATACGAACGGTTGGGCTGCAGCCATCATGCGTATGTGACTTTCCGCAGACAAGTAGCGCGTGCCATCTCGTCCACAGATATTCGCACAATCGAACACCGCGAGATGTTCGCTGCGAAGATCGGGCGCACGCTCGACGCTCATCGTCCCGCAGGCATGCACGTTCGCAGCGGCGATGTCGGCACGCGTGAAGCCGAGGCGCGCGAGGATGTCGAGCTGGGGATCTTCGAGTTGCGACGCATCGAGGCCAAGCACGTCGCGGCAGAAAGAGTCTCCCAAATTGTAGCGGGTGAAGACGAAGCGGATGTCGAAGGCGGTGGCAATCGCCTGGTCGATCCGCTGCAGGTCTCCGGCAGCGAACCCACGCGCCGCCAAGGTCTGATGGTTGATCGCCGGCGCGGCCGCCAGCGAGCCGTGGCCTACCGCATGGCTCACGATCCGCGAGACGGCTGCCTCGTCGTAACCCAAAGTGCGCAGCGCCAGCGGGACCGTCTGGTTGATGATCTTGAAGTAGCCGCCGCCCGCAAGTTTCTTGAACTTCACTAGGGCGAAATCGGGCTCGATGCCGGTGGTGTCGCAATCCATCACCAAGCCGATCGTGCCCGTGGGGGCGATAACGGACACTTGTGCGTTGCGATAGCCGTAGCGTTCTCCGAGCTCCAGAGCGCGGTCCCAAGCCCTGCAAGCCGCTTCGGCCAGAGCGGAGGGCAAGGCCGCGGCATCGAGGGCGACGGGCGGGATCGAGAGCCCTTCATAGCCTTCGCGCAAACCGTATGCGGCCCGGCGATGGTTGCGGATGACCCGCAACATAGCTTCGCGGTTGGCGGCGAAGCCCGGGAAGGCGCCCATCAGCCGGGCCATCTCGGCCGAGGTCGCGTACGCGGTGCCCGTCATGATGGCGGTCAGGGCGCCAGCAATGGCGCGACCCTTGGCGCTGTCGTAGCCGAGGCCCGAGGCCATCAGCAGGGCGCCGAGATTGGCATAGCCCAAGCCTAGCGTGCGGTACTCATAGGAGAGTTCAGCGATCCGTCGCGATGGGTACTGCGCCATCATCACCGAGATCTCAAGGACGAGAGTCCACAGGCGGCTAGCATGCTCGAGCGCGGCGACGTCGATCGACCCGTCTTCCTTCCGGAACCGCATCAGGTTCAGCGACGCAAGATTGCATGCTGTGTCGTCGAGAAACATGTACTCAGAACAGGGGTTGGACGCATTGATCCGTCCCGACGCCGGGCAGGTGTGCCAGTCGTTGATCGTGGTGTCGTACTGCACGCCGGGATCGGCCGAGTGCCAGGCGGCTTCCGAAATCTGCTCCCAGAGCGCGCGCGCCGAAACCGTCCTGGCGACATTGCCGGTAGTTCGCTCGGTGAGCGACCATTCGCGGTCTTCCTCGACTGCGCGCAGGAAAGCGTCGGTGACGCGGACCGAGTTGTTGGCATTTTGCCCCGATACCGAGGCATAGGCCTCCGACTCCCAGTCGGTGTCGAAGGTCGGGAACTCGATGTGGCGATAGCCCTGCCGCGCGAATTGGACGACCCGATGAATGTAGTTCTCGGGCAGCTCCGCCCTGCGCGCGGCCGCGATCTCGCGGCGCAGCGTCGGGTTCTGCCGGGGATCGAAGGCAGCATCGCCCGCGAGCCCGCTCTCGAGGCAGGCCTTCATCACGGCGTTGAGATGCCGGTTGGCGAGCCGTGAGCCGGCGACGAGAGCCGCCACCTTCTGCTCCTCAAGCATCTTCCAGGAGATGAACTCCTCGATATCGGGATGGTCGATGTCGACCGACACCATCTTGGCTGCGCGGCGCGTGGTACCGCCCGACTTGATCGCACCCGCGGCCCGGTCGCCGATCTTGAGGAATGACATCAGGCCGGAAGACTTGCCGCCGCCCGACAGTCTCTCGCCCTGACCGCGAACCTTGGAGAAGTTCGAGCCGGTGCCGGACCCGTACTTGAAGAGGCGCGCTTCCCGCACCCAGAGATCCATGATGCCCCCCTCGTTCACCAGATCGTCGGAGACGCTCTGGATGAAGCAGGCATGCGGCTGCGGTCGCTCATAGGAAGAGGTCGACTTGTAGGCCTGACCGTCGCGGTGATCGACATACCAATGGCCTTGTCCGGGTCCGTCGATTCCATAGGCCCAATGCAGGCCGGTGTTGAACCATTGCGGAGAGTTCGGCGCGCAGACTTGCGCCGCCAGCATCCGGCAATGCTCGTCATAGAAGGTGCGGGCGTCGTCCTCGCTGTCGAAGTAGCCGCCTTTCCAGCCCCAGTAGGTCCAGGCACCGGCCATGCGATGGAAGACCTGGCGTGCGCTGGTCTCGGCGCCGTAGCGCTGGTCGGCGGGCAATTCGGCGAGCGCCACCTCGTCCGACACCGACCGCCACAACCACTCCGGTACATCGGCCTCGGCGACCCGGCTCATGCGTGCAGGAACGCCTGCACGCCGGAAATACTTCTGCGCAAGCACATCGGCGGCGACTTGGGACCAGTCGACCGGCACCTCAACGTTCTTCGCCTGGAAGACAATCGAACCGTCGGGATTGCGGATTTCGGAGTCGGCAGCACGAAACGCCATTCCCGCGAATGGCGATTTCCCTGCTTGCGTATACCGACGCTCGAAGCGCATCGACGATCCCCCGTGCCCGTTCCCTCGTTTCGATCCCTGTCGCGGGGAGCGCTCGATCGACGATCGAGCGCGCACATATGGGCACGCGACGATAGTAAATTACAAAATCTTGTGTGCGCAACTATATTTTGTAGACCTGTGTGTTGATGGTACTAGATGATGCAAGTGCGCAACAGGGCATTGAACTGTGCGATTCGCATGTCGACGAACGACACGACTCGCGCGTCGATCGCCTCGCGTTGCGCGCGGTGAAGCGCCCGCGTACAAGCGGCGCGATCCCTTACGAAGCGGTTGGTTCATGACGATCGGCACCTGGCTCTTCACCAAGATGCGCGGCGAACTTGTCGGCACCGATGCCGAGGGCAACCGCTATTTCCAGGACAAGCGCATCGTCCCCGGCATGCGCCGCAAGCGCTGGGTGATCTACAACGGCGTCGCCGAGGCCTCGCGCGTTCCGCCGGAATGGCACGGTTGGCTGCATCACACGCACGACGCGACGCCGCCCGCCGGCGGGGCGCCGCGCAGGCCTTGGCAGAAGGAACATGTGCCCAATCTCACCGGCACCGATCACGCCTACCGTCCGCCGGGCCATACGCTGTCCGACGGCGAGAAGCCCAAGCCGCCCTACGAGGCGTGGCGTCCGGGCTGAAGCGGCGGGAGCGGGGGGACGCCGTGGGTCGCAACATCATCGAGACGATTGTCGGTGCGCTGGTCCTGCTCGTGGCCGGCGTCTTCGTCTTCTACGCCTTCGCCAAATCCGACCGCACGGGCCCGGACGGGTACGAGCTGATCGCGCGCTTCGGTCGCATCGATGGCCTGAAGCGCGGGGCCGACGTCACTTTGAGCGGCGTGAAGATCGGCACGGTGACGGGGTTCAGCCTCGACCCCAAGAACTACCAGGCGGTGGTGCGTCTTGCCGTGTCGTCGAACGTCGACCTGCCGTCCGACACCCATGCCAAGGTCGTAAGCGAGTCGCTGCTCGGCGGCATGGTCGTCGTGCTGGAGCCGGGCAGCAGTAAGCAGATGCTGCGCAACGGGGCAGAAATCGAGCATACGCAGGACTCGATCCCACTCACCGAGTTGATCGCCAAGTTCATGTTCGGCGGCACGGGAGGAAAGTGATGGGCGCTCAGGCTCCGAAGGCGCCGCCGGTGTGGCGGCAACCGGACGGCAAGCCGGTGTCGTGCCTCGAAAAGATCAAAGTCCTCAATCAGAATATCCAGGAGATCGAATCCCTCTGCGCTGATGCGCTCGAGGATGGAGTTCTGATGGGATGCGACGCCGCGCAGATCAAGCAGGCGCTTCACGAATTGATCGACGGGCTGACGCCGCCCCGCGCCAAAGGCTGAGTATGCGCGGCCTGCTTGCGCTGGCCGTGTTCGCGGCCGGCATCGGCGTTGCTGCTGCGCAGGCGCCGCAGCAGCGTCCCAACAACGCCAATCTGCGCGCCGTTCCCGACGGCCCGGGCGTGCGTTCGGCCGAGCTGCAGGGCCTCGACAAGGTGACCGCGCGGACCCAGCGTTTCTACGTGCCTGTCGGCAAGGCCACGCGCTTCGGCACGCTCGAGATAACCGTGAGCGATTGCCTGGTCAACGTACCGGAAGCCCCGCCGGAGTCGGTGGCCTACCTCACCATCGTCGACCACAAGCCCGGCCAGGCAGAAGAGAAGTTGTTCGCGGGCTGGATGTTCGCCTCGACGCCGTCGCTGTCCGCGCTCGACCACGGCGTCTACGACCTGCGCGTGCTCTCCTGCACGATGGCGCAGGGATCGGCGCCGCCCAGCTCGCGCTGAAACGTCGCCGTCTGGTCGATCGCCTCGGCAAGCATCAGTTTGAACTCGTCGCGTGGTACTTCCACGGCACCGAAGCTGCGCAGGTGTTCGGTCATGAACTGGCAGTCGAGCAGGCGGAAGCCGCCGAGGATCAGGCGCGCCACGAGGTGGACCAGCGCCACCTTGGAGGCGTCGCGTTCGCGGCTGAACATGCTCTCGCCGAAGAACGCCGCGCCAACCGACACGCCGTAGAGGCCGCCGACCAGCCGGCCGTCGATCCTGCATTCGATGCTGTGCGCATAGCCGCGGCGGTGCAGTTCCGTATAGAGGCCGACGATCGGCTCGTTGATCCAGCTCTCGGGATGGCCGGGTCGTGGCTCGGCGCAGGCGCGGACCGTCTCGGCGAAGGCGGTGTCGGCAGCCACCTCAAAACGGCCGCTGCGGATCGTGCGTGCCAACCGCTGCGGCAGGTGGAAACCGTCCAGCGGCAGCACGGCGCGCAGCCGCGGGTCGAGCCAGTAGAGCTTGGGATCGTCACGGCGCTCGCCCATGGGGAAGACGCCGATGCGGTAGGCCTGGAGCAGGAGGTCGGGCGTGATCTCCAGCATCGCCGGCGCTACTTCTTGAGGCCGACCAGCTTCTCCAGCCAGTGGATGTCGTAGTCGCCGTCGATGAAGGCCTGCTCGCCGATGATCCGCCGGTGCAGCGGAATCGTCGTGTCGATGCCGCCGATCACAAACTCCTCGAGAGAGCGGCGCAGCCGCATCAGGCACTCGTTGCGCGTCGCGCCATTCACGATCAGCTTGGCCACCATCGAGTCGTAGTAGGGCGGCATCACGTAGCCCGTGTAGAGGCCGGAATCGACGCGCACGCCGAGTCCCCCCGGCGGATGGTAGTCGGCGACCTTGCCGGGGCAAGGCACGAACGTTTCGGGGTGCTCGGCGTTGATGCGGCACTCGATGGCGTGCCCTTGGAAGACGATGTCCTTCTGTGTCATGCCGAGCGGCGCACCGGCGGCGATGCGGATCTGCTCGCGCACCAGATCGATGCCGGTGATCGCCTCGGTGATCGGGTGCTCGACCTGCAGGCGGGTGTTCATCTCGATGAAGTAGAACTCGCCATCCTGGAACAGGAACTCCATCGTGCCGGCGCCGCGATACTTGAGCTTGCGAACGGCGGCCGCCGCCAGTTCGCCGATACGGGCGCGCTGCTCGGCGTTGAGCGCGGGCGAAGGCGCCTCCTCGAGGACCTTCTGATGGCGACGCTGCAACGAGCAGTCGCGCTCGCCGAGATGGACGCCGGCGCCCTGGCCGTCGCCCAGCACCTGGATCTCGATATGGCGTGGCCGCCCGAGATACTTCTCGACATAGACGGCGTCGTTGCTGAAGGCGGCCTTGGCCTCGGCGCGGGCCAGCGAGAAGGCCTCGGCCGCACCTTCGGCGCTCTCTACCACCTTCATGCCGCGACCGCCGCCACCGGCGACGGCCTTGATGAGGACGGGCCAGCCGATCTTTTCTCCGAGCGCCACCACCTCCTCAAGCGACCCCACCGGCCCGGGTGAACCCGGCACCAGCGGCAGGCCAAGCTCTTTAGCCGTCTGCTTGGCCACGATCTTGTCGCCCATCATGGAGATGTGCTGCGGTGTCGGACCGATGAAGGTGAAACCATGTGCTTCGGCTGCTTCGGCGAAGCGGGCATTCTCGGACAGGAAGCCGTAGCCAGGATGGATGGCGTCCGCGCCGGCAATGGTCGCGGCCGAGAGGATCGCGGGAATGTTGAGGTAGCTGTCGCGTGCCGGCGGCGGGCCGATGCAGACCGACTCGTCGGCCAGACGCACGTGCATCGCGTCGCTATCGGCGGTCGAGTGGATCGCGACCGTCTGGATCCCCATCTCGCGGCAGGCGCGGTGGATGCGGAGCGCGATCTCGCCGCGGTTAGCGATCAGGACCTTGTCGAACATCCCGGCCGGCGTCCTACTCGACGACCATCAGCGGCTCGCCGAACTCTACCGGCCGTCCGTTCTCGACCAGGATTTTGCTCACCGTGCCGGCCTTGGGGGCCTTGATCGGGTTGAAGGTCTTCATCGCCTCGATGATGAGGAGCGTCTGGCCCACCGTGACCTTGTCGCCGACCGAGACGAAGACCGGCTTGCCCGGCTCGGGCGACAGGTAGGCCGTGCCAACCATCGGTGACTTCACGGCACCCGGATGCGCGGCGGCATCGCCACCGCCGGCGGATGCCGCGGCAGCTACGGCAACGGTTGCCGCAGCGGCGACCGGCGCGGCCATCGTCATCGGCGCCGGTGTTACGTTCACCGCCGGACGCGCGACACGGATACGGCGGTCACCATCGGCCATCTCGATCTCACCGAGATTGGTCTCCTCGAGCAGCTTCGCCAGCTTGGCGATGAACTCGGTATCCATCTCGAACTTTGCCATGGAGAAACACTCCCGGATAAAGGTCAGCGTGCGAGCAAGCGCGCCAGCGCCTGCAGGGCGAGGAGGTAGCCGTGGATGCCGAGTCCCGCGATCACCCCGACCGCGGCCGGGCTGATGTAGGAATGATGGCGGAAGCTCTCACGCTTGTAGATGTTGGAAATATGGACCTCGACCACCGGAAGTTCGGCGGCGTTGAGCGCATCGAGCAGCGCGACCGAGGTGTGGGTATAGGCGCCGGCATTGATCACGATGGCGGCATTTTTCTCGCGTGCCTTCTGGATGCGGTCGACCAGCGCTCCTTCGCGGTTGCTCTGGGCGAATTCGATGGCAAGACCGAGCCGCGCGGCTTCGGCACGGCAGAGTTTTTCCACGTCTGCAAGGGTCTCGCGGCCATAGATCTCGGGCTGGCGCTTGCCCAGCATGTTGAGATTGGGCCCGTTGAGCACCAGCACCGGCCTCTTGGCCGGAGGGCGCCGGGCGGCCTTTGCGGCCAAGACTGCCTCCCAGAACTAGAAGTGGCGGGCGTTATAGCATGGGGAGTCGAGGCCACAAGGCGGCCTCAGGCCTTGTCTCTCAACAGCTTGGCGTGTGCGAACAGGCGATCACACAAGCAGTTGAGGATCTGGCGCTCGTCTGGGGCGAGCGCCTCGTAGAGTTCCGCCTCGTATTTCAGTGCGATCGGCACGATCTGGTCGTGCATGGCCCGGCCCTTGGCGCTCAGCCGGAGGGAGGCCCGGCGGCGGTCCTCCTGGTCGGTAGCGCGCTCGACCAGACCGCGCTCCATCAGTCCGGCGACCGCCCGGCTGACCGCCACCTTGTCCATCACGATGCGCTGTCCCACATCCGAGGCGGTGAGCGGGGCGAACCGGCCCAGTGCCGCCATCACGCGCCACTGCGTGACGCTCAGCCCGAACGGCTCCGCGTACAGATCGTGCAGGGATTCGCTCACAAGCTGTGCCAGGACGGACAGCCGGTAGGGGAGGAATTTCTCCAGTTCGAGGGCTTGCAAACCGGACGGCATAATAGTTACATTTGAAACTAATTCAGCCGGGAGGTCAACATGGCGACGCTTGCCGACCCGAAGAACGCGACGATCGACGAAGTGAACCCGATGGGCACCGACGGATTCGAGTTCGTCGAGTACACCGCGCCCGATCCAGGAGCGCTGGGCGCCCTGTTCGAGAGCATGGGCTTCAGCAAGGTGGCGAAGCACCGTTCCAAGGACGTGTCGCTTTACCGGCAGGGCGACGTGAACTTCATCGTCAATGCCGAAAAGGAGAGCTTCGCGCAGGGCTTCGCCCGCGTGCACGGTCCCTCGGTTTGCGCCATTGCGCTGCGCGTGAAGAACGCAGCGGCCGCCTACAAGCGCGCGCTGTCGCTCGGCGCCTGGGGCGTCGAGGGCAAGATCGGCCCAATGGAGCTCAACATCCCCGCGATCAAGGGGATCGGCGATTCACTCCTCTATCTCGTGGACCGTTACGGCGAGCGCGGCTCGATCTACGACGTCGACTTCGAATACCTGCCGGGCGTCGAGCGCAACCCAAAGGGCGTCGGGCTCACCTACATCGACCACCTGACGCACAACGTTCATCGCGGGCGCATGGACGAGTGGGCCGATTTCTACGAGCGGCTCTTCAATTTCCGCGAGATCCGCTACTTCGACATCGAGGGCAAGCTGACCGGCCTCAAGTCCAAGGCGATGACCAGCCCGTGCGGCAAGATTCGCATCCCGATCAACGAGAGCACCGACGACAAGTCGCAGATTCAGGAATACCTCTCCGCCTATCACGGCGAGGGCATCCAGCACATCGCGCTGGGCACCGGTGACATCTACGAGACGGTCGAGACCCTCAAGGACAAGGGCGTGCCATTCCAGACGGTCCCCGACACTTACTACGAGCAGGTCGACGAGCGCCTGCCGGGACATGGTGAGGACCTCGCCCGTCTCGCTGCCGACCGCATCCTGATCGACGGCGCACCGACCAAGGGCGGCGGGCTGCTGCTGCAGATCTTCACCCAGACCGTCATCGGTCCGATCTTCTTCGAGATCATCCAGCGCCGCGGCAACGAGGGCTTCGGCGAGGGCAATTTCCGCGCGCTGTTCGAGTCGATCGAGCTCGACCAGATCCGCCGCGGCGTGCTGAAGGCCTAGCCAAAGAACCACGGAGGAAGCCATGGCCAAGAACTGGATCCCGTTGCGCCAGGTCGAGGGCACCGCCTCGCGCCAGGCCCATGTCCGCCTGCCGGAAGGTACCTACGAGCGGGAGATCAGCAAGGAGGGCTTTTTCGGTCCTTCTGCGCAGTTCCATCACAAGCACAAGCCGACCGACTGGGTCGACTTCGACGGCCCGATCCGGCCGCGCGCTCTCGACCTCAATAAGCTCGCCACCGCGAGGACCAATCCCTGGGAGGCCGAGCAGGTGATGGGCAATAGCCACATGCAGATGCACATCTGGCGGCTCGACAAGTCGATGCCCGAGCTTGCGCGCAACAGTGATGGCGACCTGCTGTTGTTCATCCACGAAGGCAACGGCGCGCTGTTCTGCGACTACGGCCATCTCGAATACAGGGACGGCGACTATCTCGTGATCCCGCGCGGAACGATGTGGCGCCTGGAGCCCTCGAAGTCCACCATGTCGCTGATGATCGAAGCGACCAACGATCACTTCACGCTGCCGGAGAAGGGGTTGGTCGGCCGCCACGCGATCTTCGATCCAGCGATCCTCGACACACCCAGGATCGACGAGACGTTCAAGGCACAGCAGGACGAGCGGACCTGGAAGGTCTCGGTGAAGCGCCGCAACCAGCTCTCGACCGTGACCTTCCCGTTCAATCCCCTCGACGCCGTTGGCTGGCACGGCGATCTCAGCGTCGTGCGCGTCAACTGGCGTGACTTGCGCCCGCTGATGAGCCATCGCGCCCATCTGCCGCCGTCTGCGCACACGACTTGGGTGGCCAGTCGCTTCGTGGTCTGCACCTTCGTGCCGCGGCCGTTCGAGACGGATCCCGAGGCGCTGAAGCTGCCGTTCTTCCACAACAACGACGACTTCGAGGAAGTGATCTTCTATCACAAGGGCAGCTTCTTCAGCCGCGACAACATCCATCCGGGCATGATGACAGTGCACCCGACCGGCTTCACCCACGGCCCGCATCCCAAGGCGTTCGACGCCGCGACCAAGGGCGGCAAGACCGAGACCGACGAGGTGGCGGTCATGGTCGACACGCGCGATGCGGTCGATGTGGCGCCGATGCCGGCCGGCGTGGAGTTCGACGGCTATGTGAGGTCGTGGCGGCCCTCTGATGCCAAATCGGCCGAGATGAAGCAGGCGGCGGAGTAGGAAAGAAAGCAGATGAAGGTCGGATCGTTGAAGGAAGGCGGCCGCGACGGCACGCTGATCGTGGTCAATCGTGCGCTGACGCGGGCGGTTAGGGCGACGAGCGTGGCGCGCACCCTGCAGAAGGCTCTGGACGACTGGTCGGGCGCGATGCCGAAACTCCGGGCGCTCGCCGAGCAGCTCGAGGACGACAAGGCAGTGGGCTCGTTCGAGCTGGACACCACGGCGCTCGCCGCACCGCTGCCGCGCGCCTACCAGTGGGCCGACGGTTCGGCCTACGTCGTGCATGTCGAGCTGGTGCGCAAGGCGCGTGGCGTCGAGATGCCGCCCAGCTTCTGGACCGACCCGTTGATGTACCAGGGCGGCTCGGACTCCTTCATCGGCCCCAACGACGAGATCGAGGTAGCTGACGAGGCTTACGGCATCGATTTCGAGGGCGAGATCGGAGTCATCGTCGACGACGTGCCGATGGGCATCTCTCCCGAGGCGGCGCGCAAGCACATCAGGCTGGTGACGATCCTGAACGACGTATCGTTGCGAAACGTCATCGTGACCGAGCTTGGCAAGGGCTTCGGCTTTTTCCACGGCAAACCCGCAACGGCCTTCGCGCCAGTGGCGGTGACCCCGGACGAACTGGGCGAGGCGTGGAACGGGGCGCGGCTCAACTTGCCGCTGATTTCGACCCTGAACGGCCGTGAGTTCGGCCATCCCAATGCGGCCACCGACCTCACCTTCGATTTCGGCCAGCTCATCGCCCACGCCGCCAAGACGCGTCATCTCGAGGCCGGCACGATCGTCGGCTCGGGCACGGTGGCCAACCGGGACCCCACCGTCGGCTGCTCCTGCATCGCCGAGCGCCGCGTGCGCGAGACGATCGACGGTGGCAAAGCTGTGACGCCGTTCATGAGCTTCGGCGATCAGATCCGCATCGAAATGTTCGACAACGAGGGCAAGTCGATCTTCGGCGCGATCGACCAGAAGGTCGTGCGCTACACGCCGCCCGGCTGAGGCGTGCTAGAGTGACCGCAGAAAGGCAGCGGTCATGAAGCTCATCGGCTATTTTCGTTCGTCAGCGGCGTTCCGCGTGCGCATTGCGCTGCACCTCAAGGGCGTCGCCGTCGAACATGCATCGCGGCACCTGCGCAAGGGAGAACAGTCGTCGCCCGACTACGCGGCGCTCAATCCGCAGAAGCTCGTGCCGGCGTTGGTTCTCGACTCCGGCGAGGTACTGACCCAGTCCGTAGCCATCATGGAGTATCTCGAAGAGACGTACCCCGAGCCGCCGCTGTTGCCCAAGGACCCTGTCGGCCGGGCCCGCGTGCGGGCACTTTCGCTGATCGCCGCTGCCGACATCCATCCCATCCAGAACCTGCGCGTCATGGGCTATTTGCGCGAGAAGTACGGCCAGACCGAGGAGAGCGCCTTCGCCTGGTCGCGCCACTGGATCGAGGTCGGCTTCGACGCCTACGAGGCCTCGATTGCGAAGGACCCCACGACCGGCAGCTACAGCCACGGCAATTCGCCCACGATGGCGGACATGTGCTTGGTGCCGCAGGTCTTCAACGCCGGCCGCTTCAAGGTCGACATGAAGCGCTATCCGACCATCCAGCGCATCTTCGACACCTGCATGAAGAATCCCGCCTTCGACGCCGCGCAGCCCTCGAAGCAGCCGGACGCCGAACCATGAGGAAGGCGCTGGTCGCGGTCGGCGCCGTCGTTGCCCTGATCGGAATCGGCGCCGCGGCGATTCCGTTTGCCGAAGACTTCGCCGCCCGTCGCCTCAAAGAAGGCTTGGCGCGAGAAGGCGTGCAGGCGGAAGCGGTGAAGATCGGCCTCCTCGACCGCAGCATTCGCCTGAGCGGCCTTGTCGGCGGTCTAAACGCGGAACTGACGATCGGCGAGTGGGAGGCGTCGGGCCTCGCCTGGCCGCTCGACGAGCTGCTGAAACGACGCGCGCCTTTCGCCGGGCTGAGTTGGGGTGATCCCCTGCACGTGGCACGCCTGCGGATGCGCAACTTTCGCCTCGCCCAGCCGGACGAGGGCGGGGCCTGGACGATCGCCGAGCTGACGGCCACCGGCGTCGATCTGCCGCGCTACGATTCGACGTACGAAGGGCCTCACCGCTCCGAAGTCATGATCGCGCGCCTGCTCGGAGCGTTGACGGTCGAGCGTCTCGAACAGACGGCGGTTGTCCACCAGGCTTTCGACGGCACGGTCTATTCGATCGCGACGATCGTCTTCGGCAGCTACGTGCGCGGCCTGATGGATCGGCTGGAGGTGACGGGCTTCGAGACCAGGGCCGGCAATGCCCGTACGGCGACACTGACGGTCGGTGAGATTTCGGCGGCGGGCGTCGACCTGCGGCGTGCCATCGAGACCGGCTCATCATTCGACTGGGAGCCGGGTACGCCGATCGGCCGCGTTCCGTTTGCCAAGGCGCGTCTGTCGGGCTTCGGTGGCGAGCTGCTTGCCCGCTATGGTATCTCGCTCGGCAGTGTCGCCAGCGAGACGACGCGCGAAGGCGCCGATGTCAGCCGATCACGCACCACGGTCGAGGGCTTCGTGCTGGCGCCGTCGCTGCGCAGTGTCGAGGCGTTGGGCACGCTCATGGTGCTCCAGGCGATGAACCTCAAGGAAGTGCAGCTGGGATTTTCGTGCGTCACGGTCGACGACCATGCCCGCCAGCAGTTCAGGGTCGAGGACTGTGCGCTCAGCGGACCGGGGATTGCGGAGATCTCGCTCGTCGCGAACGTCGTCGATGCCGACGAGGAGTTCTGGCGGGCGATCGACGAGGCCGACATCTTCGCCCTGCTCGGCACGAGGGCCGCGCTCGCCTCTGCCAAGGTGGTGATCGCGGACAAGAGCCTGCTGCAGCGGGCATTGCAGGCGAAGGCGACCTTCGGCGGGAAGACCCTGGCGGCCGAACGGGCGGCGCTCGCGACAGAGATCCGACGCTATCAGCCGTCCGACGTGCTGATCACCCCGGACATGAGCAAGCTGCAGGACACGATCGCCCGCTTCGTCGAGCAGGGCGGCACGCTCACCATCGACGCCAAACCACAACCGGCCCTCGGCTTCGCCAGGCTCGACTATCTGTTGAAACCCGGCGCCGATCTCGTGAGCGCGCTCGGGCTGGTGGCGACGGTCGCGCGCTAGCTTCCTCTAGCTTCCCTTGCGCGCGTCGGCGATGAGCTGCTTCAGCGAGGCCGCATCCACTGCCCCCGGAACGAACTGCTTGCCGATCACGAAGGCCGGCGTGCCGCGCACGCCCAGCGCGCCGGCGAGTGCCATGTTGCGGTCGATGATCTGGCGCAGCTTGGCGTCTTCCATGTCCTTCTCGAGCCGGACGATGTCGAGGCCGACGGACGCTGCGATCTCGAGGATCTTTTCGCGATCGAGCTTGCCGTTGAATTCCATCAGTGCATTGTGCATCGCCTGGTGCTTGCCCTGCTTCGCCGATGCGAGGGCAGCGAGCGCCGCGATGCGCGACGGCTCGCCGAGGATCGGCAGGTCCTTGTAGATCACCTTGACCTTGCCATCGGCGCCGACCACCGACTTCATCGCCTGGTGGGCACGCTTGCAGTAGGGGCACTGGTAGTCGTTGAACTCGACGATGGTGACGTCACCGGACGGGTTGCCGCCGGTCGGGCTGTCGGCGTCGCGGAACAGCTCGGCTTCCTGCTGCACGATCGCCTTCTGCGCGACGGCATCGCGCTGGTTGTCCTGCTTGCGCTCGAGCTCCTGCATCGCCTCGACCAACACCTCGGGGTTGGCCATCAGGTAGGCGCGGATGCTCTTGGCGACATCGGCCGGCACGGTGGCACCGGCAGCCGTACCAGGCGCCACGATGCGCCCCGGCGCGCTGGTGCGGCTTGCCGCGAGGGCGCCGACTACGATCAGGCCGATCGTGAGAGCCAGTAGAAGCGAACGCATTGCTTTTCTCCGGGCCGGCTACTTGCGAGGCCGGCTGTTGATGTAGGCCTTGAGATCCTGTGCGCGCTGCCATGCAGGCGTGCCGGGCTGGAGCTGTCGGGCTGCCGCTTCGGCATGGGTCTGCGCTTCGCTGCGCTGGCCACGCAATGCCGCCATCTCTGCGCGGGCGAGGGAGGTCATGCCTGGATTGTTGAGCTTCGAGTAGCCCGCGGCCATGAGGCGCCACAACTCGAAGCTCCCCGCTTCCTGCTGCGTGGCGAGCTCGAGGTTACGTACCGCTTCGCGGTCATTGTCGGGGTTGTTCACGTCGAGCAGAGCGCGCGCGAGGTCGATCTTCAGGATCGCTGCGGCTGGTGCGAGCTGGACGGCCTTGCGGTAGGAGGCGATCGACTCGGCGGCGCGGCCGTTCTCGTACAGCATCTGCCCGCGGAGTTCGTGGAAGTAGGGATCGTTGGGGTGCTCCTTGAGGAGCCCGTCGATCGTCAGCAACGCAGAACCGAGATTGCCCTTGCGGTAGAGCGCGATGGCACGCGCGTAGCGCGCAGGCAGCGAGCGGTCGGCTTCGGAGTATCGCTGCAACGCGGCATCGGGCGCGACGAAGCCATAGAGCTTCGCCACCATGCGTTGGTGCAGATTCACGAACTGCGGCGTGTCGGGCGTGTTCTTGTACGGTGACCGCTCGGCGGCCTGTTCGAAAGCCGCGATGCGCTCGGGCGTCAATGGATGGGTGGTCAGGTAGGGATCGCGACGGTTGATCGCGAGCCTCTCCTCGCGCTGCATGTAGCGCAGGAACTCGACCGTGCCCATCGGCGACTGGCCGGTGCGTTGCAGGTAGCTGATGGCCGCCTGGTCAGCGGCGCTCTCCTGTGTTTGTGTGTACTTGAGGAACGACATCAGCGAACCCGGCGCCATCGGCCGCCCGGTGCCGCCGCCGTGGCCCGCCGCCCCGCCGCCGCCGGCGCCGCCGAGCGCGCCACCCGCCATCGCACCACCGGCGAGGAGTGTCTCGAGAATCTGCAGGGTGGAGAGGCTGCGCAACTCTTCGTGCATGCGTGCCAGGTGACCGCCGGCGATGTGACCGCTTTCGTGGGCCATCACGCCGATGAGCTGGTTCGGCCGCTCGGTGCGCATGATCAGGCCGGTATTGATGAAGATGCGCTGTCCGCCCGCCACGAAGGCGTTGAGGGAGCCGTCCTGGACGAGCATGATCTCGACACCGTTGGGATCGAGGCCCGCGGCCTTCCAGATGGGAATCGTGAAGGTACGGATCGTGCTCTCGATCTCGGCATCGCGGATTAGATTGAGGCGTTGACCTTGCTGCGCCGTCGCGGCACCAAACGGCGCCAGCGCAAGCAGCGCAAGACAGACGAGGGTGATGATGCGGTTGAACACGGTCGGCACGGGTCTTCGGCAGGCTAGGAACGGGCGGCGGCCGCGTCAATTGTGCTCGGCCGCCTTGATCGGCGCCTTCTTGCTGACCGGTTGTGGCTTTAGTGAGACGGATCGGGCGCGCGACCGGACCGAAAATGCCGAAAATCCGGCCGGGCTGGCGGCCAACACGCGTGGTCTCTCGAAGGTGACAAGGGGAGCATCCTTTGCTGCCACCACTGCCGACGAGGGGCGCGCGGCCGAGGTCGGCAGGGACATCCTGCAAGCTGGCGGCAATGCCACCGACGCCGCGGTGGCCATGTATTTTGCACTGGCGGTGACGCTGCCGTCGGCGGCCTCGCTCGGGGCGTCGGGCGCCTGCGTCGTCCACAACGACAAGACAAAGAAGGCCGAGGCCTTCGTTTTTGCGCCGGTCGCCGCGCCCGGCCCGATCCGGGGCCAGGCATTCTCGGTCCCGTCCGGCGTGCGCGCGATCACCCTGATGCATGTCCGCCACGGCTCGCTCCGGTGGGAGCAGACGGTTTCCCCGGGCGAGCGCATGGCGCGGTTCGGCGTGCCGGTGTCGCGGGGGCTGTCACGAGATCTGCAGGCTGGCGGCGGGCTGATCGGAGCCGATGCCGAGGCCCGCCGCATCTTCGGCACCGCGGCTGAAGGCGCGAGCCTCGTGCAACCCGATCTCGCCGCGACGCTCGGCGCAATCCGCCAGCGCGGGGGTGCCGAGTTCTTTCAGGGGGCCTTCGCCCGCACCTTCTCCGAGCAGGTCTCGTTGGCCGGCGGCAGCCTGCCGTTCGAAACGCTGCGCAGCACCGTGCCGCAGGCGAGCGCGCCGCTGACCGAGACCCACTATCGCAGCCGTGTCTACACCGCGCCCGCTCCGGCGGCAGGCGCGGCGGCAATGGCGGGATGGAAAGGCCAGCAGCCCGGCGGGAGTGCGCCGGCCGACTCGGGGGGCTTCGCGGGTTTCGCGGTGGTAGACGTCAGAGGCGGTGCCGCAGCCTGCGCGCTCTCGATGGGCCAGCTTTTCGGAGCGCGCGTCGTGGTGCCCGGCACGGGCATCCTGCTCGGCGCGCCGACGCCCGCCGCAGCGTCGGTCAGCCCGATGGTGATCGGCAATCCGGGCAACGGCGAGTTCACCTTCGCCGGCGCCGGCGGCGGCCTGCCTACGGCGGCGCAGGCCTTGGGCTATGTCGCGCGCGAAGTGCTCGACAACAGCCGTCCGCTCGGCAGCGTGCTGGCCAACCGCCGGGCGCAGGGCGGCTTCGTGAACGCCATCGCCTGCCCGTCCGGCCTGCGCGGCAGTGCGAACAGCTGCCAGGTGGGCGCCGATCCCGCCGGGGCCGGGCTCGCCGTCATCGCCGTCGAATAGGCGAGACGTGTCGGGCAAGCTTTCGCGCCGCGCGGGCGGCGTCGATCCGTTCATCGTCATGGACGTGATGGCCGCGGCGGCCGAAAGGGAGGCCGCCGGCGGCACCGTCATCCATCTCGAAGTGGGGCAGCCCAGCACGCCCGCGCCGAAGGGCGCGCTGGCGGCAGCCCACGCAGCACTCGATTCTGACCGCATCGGCTATGTCGCGGCTCTCGGCATTCCGGCACTGCGCGAGCGCATCGCGCGGCACTATCGCGAGAGCTACGGCGCCGACGTCTCGCCAGAACGCGTGATCGTGACCACCGGTTCCTCAGGCGGCTTTCCGCTGGCGTTCCTGGCGAGCTTCGACGCCGGCGACCGCGTCGCGCTCGCCGCGCCCGGCTACCCGGCCTATCGCAACATTCTCGCCGCCCTCAATCTCGAGGTTGTCGATCTGCCGACTTCGGCCGTGGACCGCTTCCAGCCGACGGTGGCGGCGCTCGAGAAGGCC
This sequence comes from uncultured Reyranella sp., assembly GCA_964415585.1. Lineage (GTDB taxonomy): Bacteria > Pseudomonadota > Alphaproteobacteria > Reyranellales > Reyranellaceae > Reyranella. The sequence continues at coordinate 18,658 of CAYQAY010000043.1, read as the reverse complement.
GGCCGCATCGACGGGTTGATCGTGGCCAGCCCGTCCAATCCGACGGGAACGATGGTCCATCGCGACGAGCTCACGGCGCTCGCCAACTGGTGCGACCGCAACGGTGTGCGGCTGGTCTCGGACGAGATCTATCACGGTATCGTCTACGAGGGAGACACGACGTCGGCCGTCGAGGTCTCCGAGAGCGCCATCGTGGTAAACAGCTTCTCGAAGTACTTCTCGATGACCGGTTGGCGCGTCGGCTGGCTGGTGGTGCCGCCCGACCTGGTGCGGCCGATCGAGCGGCTGACGCAGAACTTCTTCATCTCGGTGCCGACGCTCAGCCAGCACGCCGCACTGGCGGCCTTCGAGTGCCGCGATGAGCTCGACGGCCACGTGAGGCGCTACCGCACCAACCGCGATCTTCTCATGGCCGGGCTACCGCGTGCCGGACTCGACCGCCTGACACCGGCCGAGGGCGCGTTCTATCTCTATGCCGACGTCTCGCACCTCACCAACGACAGCCGCGCCTTCTGCAGCCGCATGCTGCGCGAGGCGGGCGTCGCCACGACGCCGGGCGTCGACTTCGACCGGGCGCGCGGCGCGGGCACCTTGCGCATTTCGTTCGCGGGCTCGACGGTGGAGATGGAGGAGGCGGTCCGCCGGCTCGAGGCATGGCGGCGGCTGTGAGGGCGCTGGCGATCGCCGCAACGATCGTGCTCCTGCCGTACGTCGCGGCGGCACAGAGCGGACCGAGCTTCGATTGCGCCAAGGCCTCCAATACCGTCGAGCGAGCCGTCTGCAAGGACGCCGATCTCGCCAAGGCCGATCGCGAGCTGTCGCAGATCTATGCGGAGCTGCTCGGCCGCCTGACGGGGCGGGCGAGGGAAAGCCTGGTGAAGGACCAACTCGCCTGGGGCGCCAGCCGCAACCGCGGCTGCTCCGGCGACGATGTCGATGCGATGTCGAGCTGCCTCAAGCGGCGCTACGGCGAACGTATCGCCGACCTCAAGGCATCGGGCTCCGGCAGCTATCCCTTCGTGGAGGCGCAGTGGATCGTGAGGAAGGGCAAGGTCGGCAAGATCAGCTATTCCATCGACGTCAGCTATCCACGCTTCTCGGGCGCGACCGCGAACTTCTCCGCTGTGAACAAGGCCTATGCCGATGCGGCATCCAGCGGCACGAAGGAGGCGACGCCGACGGCGGAGGCCGGCGCCGACCTCGATCAGCAATGGTCGGCTGAAGGCGGTTACGCGCTCCATCGTCCGGGGTCGGACGCCGTCATGGTTCAGTCGAACTTCTGGGCCTACACCGGCGGTGCGCACGGCTACGGCAGCGTGACCTGCGCGCTGGTCGACCTGCGCAGCGGCCGGTTCGTGCCAGCGGCCCAGGTCTTCGCTGCGGGCGACCAGTGGCACAGGGAGATGCTGACGCTGGTGACCGCCGACCTCGCGCGCCAGTTCAAGGAAAACCCGGGCTTCGACGATGCGCTGCAACCCGCCAGGCTCGGCAAGATGCTGCGCGAGGACGACCGCTACTGCTGGCAGGCAGGACAGTTGCAGGTCTACTTCAACCAGTACGATGTCGGGCCGTATGCGGCGGGGCCGTACACGGTCGAAATCCCTTACGCGAAGCTCAGACCGTTCCTCCGCACAGGTGGACTCATCAATTAGTGCAGCTTGCGCCGGTCGCGCGCCGGCGTGGTGGTCGTCGTCGGCGTCGCGCGCTCGGTAGCCACTGACGGGACCGGTCCGGAATGATGGCTCGCCATGTGCCAGCCGTCGCTCAGCCGGACGAAGAGGTTCGACGCCATGAGCTGGCCGTTAGGCAGGATCTCGCGGCAGATCACGAGGGCGAGGCCGGGCCGGCCGAGGACCCATTCCTCGGTGCAGCGCACGCGCGGCGCGTCGGGGTGCTTCATGATGGCGCGCCAGCTCGCCATGATCTCGGCGCGGTCGTGCAGCGCGGGCTGCCCTGGATGCAGGCAGACCACCGAGCCGGTCGGCGCCCAGACTTGGTCCATCGCGGCGGGGTCGCGGTCGTTGAAGGCACGGTAGAAGGCGCGGTTGGCGGCGAGGACGGCGTCGCGTTCGTCGTCGTCGAACTCCGCGAGGAGCGGCAGCAGGCGTGGCGGACGGCGAGGCATTCGTCCCTCGAAACTCCCGGGTTGCGCGCCACAGGATTAGCCGACAGAGATGAGGCATCCAACCGTCGAGATGATGATGTCCATCCCCAAGCTCGAGTTCCCGCCGTTCCATCTGCCGCCCGAAGCGGAAGCGTTGCGCGGCGAGGTCCGCGCCTTCCTCGAGGAGACGCTGCCCAAGATCCGGACGGAGGACAGGTTCGCGAGCTGGAACACGCCGTCGCCCGAGTTCAGCCGGGCGCTGGGCGCCAAGGGCTGGCTCGGCATCACCTGGCCCAAACAGTATGGCGGCGCCGAGCGTACCTTCCTCGACCGCTACGTTGTCACCGAGGAGCTCCTGGGCAACAGCGCGCCCGCCGGTTCGCACTGGGTCGCGGACCGCCAGTCCGGTCCGCTGCTGCTGAAGTTCGGTACCGAGCAGCAGCGCCAGGCGATTTTGCCGCGCATCGCCAAAGGCGAATGCTATTTCTCGATCGGCATGAGCGAGCCCGACTCGGGCTCCGACCTCGCCTCGGTGCGGACTCGCGCCGAGCCGGTGCCTGGCGGCTTCAGGGTCAACGGCACCAAGGTCTGGACCTCGGGCGCACATCGCAATCATTACTGCATCACGCTGGTCCGCACATCGGGACAGCACGGCGACCGCCACAAGGGGCTGAGCCAGCTCCTGGTCGATCTCAAGACGCCGGGTGTATCGATCCGCCCGATCATCAACCTCGCCGGCCGTCATGACTGGAACGAGGTCACCTTCTCCGACGCCTTCATCCCCGAGGATTGCCTGATCGGCAACGAGGGCGACGGCTGGCTGCAGGTGACGAGCGAGCTCGCCTTCGAGCGTTCCGGCCCCGAGCGCTTCATGCAGAACATCTACGTTCTGCGCGAGCTCGTGCGCGTGCTCGGCCGCCAGCCGGCCAAGCGCGCCAGCGCCATTCTCGGCCGGCTGATCGCTCGGCTCTGGACCCTCCGCCAGATGTCGACGGCCGTCGCCGGTATGATGCAGGGCGGCAAGTCGCCCGCCATCGAGGCCTCGCTGGTGAAGGACCTCGGCACGATCTACCAGCAGGACATGCCGGAGATCGCGCGCACGCTCGCGGAGTCCGACGCCACCACCGAGGAGGATCTCGCCGACTTCCTCGACATCGCCCAGTACGCCACGATGATGGCGCCGAGCTATACCATCCAGGGCGGCACCACCCAGGTCCTGCGCGGCATCGTCGCCCGCGGCCTGGGATTGCGTTGATCTGGTTGCGCTGAAGGAGACGCACGATGGACCGCGAAACCCGCGACATGCTGCTGGAGACCGCCGGCCGCTTCTTCACCGAGCTGAGCGGCAAGGACGTCGTCAACGCCGTCGAGAAGGGCGTGTGGCCCAGGGATCTCTGGAAGGAGATCGAGGAAATGGGCTTGCCGCTCATCGCCGTGCCTGAAGCGCAGGAAGGGGCGGGCGGCACGCTCGCCGACCTGATGGCGCTGCTGCGCGTCGCGGCCGAACACGCCGTGCCGGTGCCTCTCGCTGAAACCGCGCTCGCCAACCTCCTGATCGCGGCAGCGGGGGGCAGGCCCGCGACCGGACCGTCCACGCTCGCACTGGGCAACCTGACGCTTCAGAGCAACCGCCTCTCCGGCAAGGTCGAGCGCGTGCCGTTCGCCGGCGTCGCCGACCGCTTCGTCTCGGTCGTGACCGCGGGCAGCACGTCCACGCTGGTCGTGGTCTCGCGTGACAACGCCGCGATCGACGACACGCCGAGCCATGCCGGCGAACCCTATGGCACGGTGAGCTTCGACGGCGCAGTACTCGAGTTCTCCGCACCGTCCGCCGTGAGCGCCGACCGCGCCTTCGAGCTCGCCGCCTTGGCGCGCGCCATGCAGATGGCGGGCGCCGCCGACAAGGTCCTCGTCACCGCGACCGAGTACTGCAAGCAGCGCGTCCAGTTCGGCCGCCCGATCTCGACCTTCCAGGCGATCCAGCACATGCTTGCCGAGCTCGCGAGCTACGTCGCCGCCACCATCGCCTCCGCCGAGGCCGCGTCGCGCGATGCCGACGAAGGCGAGCTCGCCGACGGCGGCAGCTTTTCGATCGCCGCCGCCAAGACCCAGTGCTCGGACTTCGCGCACCGCATCTCGGCCATCGCCCACCAGTCGATGGGTGCCATGGGGTTCACCCATGAGCACATCCTGCATCACTATACGCGACGCCTCTGGGTCTGGCGCCGCGACTTCGGCAGCGAGAGCTTCTGGGGCGAGAAGATCGGCCAGTCCTTCGCCAAGGCAGGGAAGGACGCGATGTGGCCGGCGCTCACCGAGAGCCGCTACGCCGCCTGACGTCTTGTCGCCTCGCGACGCGACCTGTTCCGAGCCTGTGTCGTTTCGTGCCCGGCAAGCGGCATGCAACGTGTTGAAACGGTAGAAGAAAGTCCGGCCGGCCGGGGACTTTGCCTGTCCCCTGATCGGGGACATTTGTGAGCCCGGGTTTCCTACCAGAAATCGAAAAAGCCCTCCCTGTCTATGCCGAGCGATAGGAGTATAGGGCATCCTTGATAGGAATCAAGGGGCGACGGCAACCAAGGCCACATGTCGCCATTGCTTCCTCGAGATCCACTTCACGGGAAGAAGAAATGGCACGCCACGACCAGAACCGGGACGACATACGCGACGCCTATGGCCGCTACAGCGGCTCCGAGCAGGGTGACGACCGCCGCCGCGCGGAGAAACGAGATCACGGACTCTACGGCTACCCGTCCGATCAGGCCCCTGGCTACGAGCATGAATACGCCTACTACGATCCAGATCGGCTCTATCGCGGCCGCAACCGCTCGGGAGGTCGCGAATATCAGGCCGACCAGCCCTACGGGAACCGGCCCTATCCGGGCGACTACGGACGCCACGAACATGACGGCATTCGCGAGCGCGATCGTGAGACCTGGCGTCGGCCGTCATCGTGGTTCGGCACCGATCCGGACGGTCGCGACTTCGAACATCCGGCGGGGGAGAGCGGCTATGGCCGGCAGATGGGCCACGGTTACCGTGGCGCGAGCCTGTATGGCGACCCCGGTCATCGGGGCCGCGGACCGAAGGGTTACCTGCGTTCCGACGACCGCATCCGCGAAGACGTCTGCGACCGCCTGACCGACGATCCGCACATCGATGCCAGCGAGGTGGAAGTCGCGGTCAAGAACGGCGAGGTGACGCTCGCCGGCAAGATCGAGAGCCGCGCCGCGCGCCGCCGCGCGGAAGACCTCGCGGAAAACCTGCCGGGCGTGAATTACGTGCAGAACAATCTGCGGGTCATTGGGCGCTCGTCCGACGGGCGCTAGTTGCGGCTTGTCAGCGCTCCGCCAGCGATATATCCGAGTGTATATATCGTTGGCCGAATTTCGCATGGCTCGAATACTGGACGTCGGAGACCGGCAAACCAGTCAAGATCGCCTATGCTGCAAGTTCAGCATTTGCCCGTCAGATCGAAGCCGGTATCCCCGCTGACGTCTTCATATCGGCGGACGTTCCGTGGATGGACTACCTTGCGGAGCGCAAGCTCATCAAGACCGAGAGCCGCTTCGACTTTCTTGGCAATCAGATCGTGCTGATCGCGCCGAAGGAGTCCAAAGTCGACATCAAGATCGAAAAGGGCTTCAAGCTGCGCGGTGCACTCGACGGGGGCCGCTTGGCGATGGGCCGGCGGGCAAGTATGGCAAGGCTGCGCTCGAATCGCTCGGCGTCTGGCCGTCGGTCGCCGACCGGGTGGCCCAGGCGGAGAACGTCCGGATGGCGCTCACGCTGGTCTCGCGCGGAGAAGCGCCGCTCGGCATCGTCTACCGGACCGATGCCGCATCCGATCCCAGCGTGCGCATTGTCGGCATCTTCCCCGACGGCACGCATCCCCCGATCGTCTATCCGATTGCGCGGCTCTCGACCTCGGCAAGTCCCGACGCGCGGCCGTTTGTCGATTTCCTGACGTCGCCGGAGGCGAGGTCGCTCTTCGAGAAGCAGGGGTTCAGCGCGCCGAACTAGCGCCGAGCAAACGCGACAGCTTTCGCAGCTCGACAGTCGACGCACCGTAGGCACGCCGCTCCATATCGCGATAGAGACGGACCACGTCACTGCCGGTTCCGGTAACGATCGTGCCGCCGCCGCCGCCGCCGCCGGTCTGCGCGACGATCACCGGTTCGGCGAACATGTGGTTCAGTTCGTCGACGAGCAGCCACGCCTGTCGATAGGACATCTCGAGCGCGCGGCCTGCGGCAGATATCGATCCCGTCTTCTCGATCAGCTCGAGCAGGCGGATCTTGCCGGGCCCGAGCGAGCGGCCGTCGCCGAAGTCCAGGCGCAGGTGGAGGGAGGTCCCGCCGGCGGATTTTGCCTGCGCCTTGATCGACGGCTTGGCGAACGCGCGTGCCATGGCGGGGATTATGCGGCGGGCTTGCCGTCAAGGCCAGACGGCGCATGGAGCAGGGCCACGAGCCGGTCAGCCACCGCCGCGGCCTGGATACGAATGTCGGGGATCGCCACGATCTCGGTGTAGCGGCCCCGCGTCGGCGGCCCAAGGGCGTACAGGCGGCGAGACGACTTGCCGTCGCACCCGATCAGCGCCTCGCCCAGGCTGACGTCGAGGCCCTGGTCCAGCATGTCCGGGCGCAGCAGGCCGTCAGCGACCATTTGCGCATGCAGCGGCAGGCGCTCGTCGACTTCGTTGCGTGGCCCGCGGCAGTCGATCACCCGATCGAAGGTGCGCCGCTCGGCCGTCGACGTTCCGCGGCGGACAACCGAGACGTCGACGGTGCCATCGGTCGCCCCCTCGATCTCGACCTTTGCCGCCAGGACCTCGATCTGGCCGCGCGCGCGGGCGGCGTCGATGATCTCGCCTACCTGCGGTGCGACCCGGTGACGATGGATGTCCCACCACGGTCGGAGGTGGCGCAGGAAGCGCCGGCGCTGATCGAGATCGAGCCCCAGCCACAGCTCGTTGTTGTGCGGCCGCAGGAGCTGCATCAGGCCGGGCCAGCCGACGCCTTCGCGGACGATCGAGCGGAAAAGCGAGGTGCGCTTCGAAAGGGGTCCGGTGAAAAGGCCGCGCGTATCGACCTCCGGTGAGGGGATCGGCCTCGGCGGATGGCTGTGCGGCACAAGGCCCCGGCGGGACAGCGCCACGATCGGGTCGGTATGGCGGCTTTCCAGCAGCGAGACCAACACGTCGATCATGGTGAGGCTGGTGCCGATCAGAAGGACGGAGGCGTCGGGCGCGAGGCCGTCGATGGCCTCCTCGCGCCACGGATTGCCATGATAGGCGCCGGAGCTGTCGGAGGGCGGCCGATGGCCGGTCGCCAGGACCGCGGTGCGAGTCAGCAGCGACATGCCGTCGGCGAGCTCGATCTCGACGCGGTCGTTGCGTTCGCGCGCCGCCACGACCTCGCCGGAGACGACCTCGAGCTGGCCTTCGGAACGGTGCACGGCATCGGCCAGCAGGTCCCTGAGATAGCGGCCGTAGTCGGCGCGCGGCACGAAGTCGGTGCGTCCGAAGCCACCGCCGTCGCGAATGAGCCACTGCACGAAATGATCGGGCTCGTCGTCCAGGGCGCTCATGTCGCTGGCGCGGACGTTGAGGAGGTGGCCGAGGCAGCGCGTCGAATAAGCGACTCCCAACCCCGGTTCGCCGCACTTCTCGATGATCGCCATGCGCAGGCGCGACTTGCGGACGAGCTGGGCGGCGAGGAGGACGCCGGTGGCGCCGCCTCCGACGATGGTTATGTCGGCGGGGAACGCGGCATCGGAACTCGTCATCCGGCAAGTATGGAGTGGTTGCGCCAGCGGTGCCAGCCGACGCACCCGCGCTGCGTTGTTGGGCCTCGTCTAACGTGTTGCGACGACCCGCAGGTAGTCGGCCGGCGCGAGACGCGGCGGCGCCGGAGCCGGCATCTCCTCGACGGAAGCAGGCGCTGCAGACAGCGCCTCGCGCACCTTTTCAGCGAGATCGCGCTTGCGGTAGGGCTTGGCCAGCAGCAGCACGCCCCTGGCGAGGCGGCCATCGTTCTGAAGGGCGCCCTCGGCGTAGCCCGAGGTGAACAGGACCTTGAGGTTTGGACGAGCGCGGCGTGCCGCTTCGGCGACGTCGCGGCCGTTCATGCCGCCCGGCATCACCACGTCGGTGAAGAGCAGGCCGATCTCACCGGCCCGGTCCAGCAGTCCGAGCGCCTCGCGGCCGCTCGCCGCGCACACGACCTCGTAGCCGAGGCTGGAGAGCATGATTTTCACCTGTTCGCGCACCTCGTCGTTGTCCTCGACAACGAGGATTCGCTCCCTGCCGCGTGGAGCAGCGGGCTGAACCGATGCCGCGGCCTGCTCGATCTCGCCGTCCACCATCGGCAAGTAGATGCGGACCGTGGTGCCCCAGCCGATCTGCGACTTGATGTCGACATGGCCCTTCGACTGGCGCACGAAGCCGTAGACCATCGAGAGGCCCAGTCCGCTGCCCTTGCCCACGTCCTTGGTGGTGAAGAAGGGATCGAAGGCGCGCGTGACCACGTCGGCCGCCATACCGCTGCCGTTGTCGGTGACCGCCAGCATGACGTAGTCACCGGGCGTGACCTCGCTGCCGTCACCTTCGGCGAAGGTGACGTTGGCGGTCTCGATGGTGAGGCGGCCGCCGCCAGGCATGGCGTCGCGGGCATTGACACACAGATTGACCAGGGCCGACTCGAACTGGCTGCGGTCGACGCTGGTGCGGCCGAGCGCCGGCGCGAGCCGAGTTTCGATGTCGATCTCGCCGCCCAGCGTGCGATGGAGAAGTGTGCTGGTGACGCCGATCAGCTCGTTGAGGTCGGTGAGCTCTGGCTGCAGCGTCTGCTTGCGCGAGAAGGCCAGGAGCTGGCGGGTCAGGCTGGTAGCGCGCTGGGTCGCACCGCCGATGCGCTCCAGTCGCTCGGCGACCGACCGATCGAGGGCTTCTTCCTGAAGCGCCTCCACGTTCGCCGCGATCACCATCAGGATGTTGTTGAAGTCGTGCGCCACGCCGCCGGTCAGCTTGCCCACCGCGTCGAGGCGTTGAGCCTGGCGAAGCTGGTCCTCGAGCTGGCGACGCTCCGTGACGTCGACCATGGCGCCAACCATGCGGACGGCCTTGCCGCGCTCGTCGCGGATGACATGGCCGCGATCGGCAACTGTCACCCACTTGTCGTTGGCGTGCCTGAAGCGATATTCGTCCTGCCATTCATTGCTCACGCCGCGGATCACGGCATGCAAGCCATCGACGACGCGCTGATAGTCGTCGGGATGGACATGATCCTTCCAGCTCCGGGACGTGGCGTTCTCGCCGGGATCGTGGCCTAAGCGTTCCCTGAGTCCGCTCCACCCGACCGAATCGTCGACCATGTTCCAGTCCCAGACGACATCGGTGGTGGCCTGCGTGACGATGCGCAGGCGCTCCTCGCTTTCGCGCAGACGGGACTGGGCCAGCTTGGCATCGGTCACGTCCTTGGCGATGCCGACGGTCTGCGTGGTCTCGACGCCGTTGCCGCGCACCGGGAAACGGCGATCTTCGATCCAGCGGATGCTTCCGTCCGGACGGATCAGCCGGTACTCGTTGGCGAAGGAGCCGTCGGGGAAGCGCTTCGGCGCGAGGTTGATCTTGACGCGGTCATCCGGGTGGATGGCGTCGATCAGCTCCCGGGGATTGCGGTAGAGATCCTCGCGCCGGCGGCCAGAGATCTTCTCGTAGGCAGGATTGATATAGGCCAGGCGGCGCCCGTCGGAGGTCGAGATCCAGAACACCTCGTCGACGTTCTCGGCGAGCTGGATCATGCGTCGCTCGCTCTCGCGCAGAGCCTCCTCCCGGCGCACATGCTCGATGCCGATCGTCGCCAGCTTGGCGAAGTGGCGCAGCACGGCGAGGTCGGCGTCGCTCGGGCCGCTGGGCTCGTCACGGTAGACGGCGAGGGTCGCCACCACCGAGCCGTCTGTGTGGGTCGTCAGCGGCATCGACCAGCAGGCCCTGAGACCGTGGGCGAGAGCGGGCTCGCGCAGGCCCGCCCAGAGCGGGCTGGTGTCGATGTCCGCCGCTACGGTGAGTTCGCGCCGGAAGGCTGCAGTGCCGCAGCAACCCGACGCCGGGCCGACCGACAGGCCGTCGAGAGCGCTTACGAAAGCCGGCGGCAGATGGGGCGCGGTGGCAACCTTGAGCGTGCCGGTGCCCTCGATCGTCATGATGGCGGCGCGAAGCCCCGGCGAGATGTCGCCGATAGATCGTGCCGCGGCACGCAGGATTGTGGGGAGCGAGCCGCCCAGGGCGATCAGGCGTAGGATGCGGTTGCTGGTACGCTGGATGAGCTCCTCGCGCCGGCGCGCGGTGATGTCGTTGACGTGAATCGTCAGCCCGTCCGGCGAGGGATCGATGGCGACATCGAGCCAGCATTCCGAGAGGGCGTGGTAGGCCTCGATGCGCGCCGGCGAACCGGTGCGCGCAGCCCGGAGTAGGCCTTCTCCGAGGCGGCTCTTGTCGGACACGCGGCAGGCTGTCCAGATAGGGGCGCCGGGCATCACGTCGGCGCGCGCACCGAGCAGCCGGGCCGCGCCTGCGTTGGCGAAGGTGAAGCGGAACTCGTGATCTAGGGTGAAGAAGCCGCCGCTGGCGCGATTGAGAACGCCCTCGAGGCGCCGGCGGACGAGGTTGAGCTCGAGCGCGGCCATGACTTGCAGCCCGAGGTCCGACAGCGCCTCTGCCTCGTCCGGGCCCAGCGAGCGCGGCTTCTCGTCCATCACGCAGAGCGCGCCGATCGGCAGGCCGCCGTCGCTAACCAGCGGGACGCCGGCATAGAACCGAACGTGCGGCACCCCAGTGACCAAGGGGTTGTCACGGAACGCGGGATCGGCCGCGGCGTCCCGCACGACGAACAACCTGTCGCCACGTATCGCTCGATCGCAGAAGGCGATGTCGCGCGGCGTCTCGGACATGTCTATGCCCAGCCGCGACTTGAACCATTGGCGGTCATGGTCGATCAGGCTGATTGCGGCCATCGGTGTGCCGCAGATCTGGCCAGCGAGCCGCGTAAGAGCGTCGAACAACGCCTCGGCCGGCGTGTCGAGGATTTCGTACTCTCGGAGAGCGGCGAGCCGTGTGGCTTCGGACCAGGCAAACTTGTTCATGGCGCCGGCCTAGCAAAAAGGCGCGGCCACGCTACCGATGAAGGTTCCGTTCCGGAGCCAATCCTGCGCACCAGCCCGCGAACGCCCGCAACATGGACGTTCGCGCGGATACGATTGCCTGAAGGGACGCCGCCGTCAGCGGCGCCACCAGCCGCGCTTGGGCTTCTCAGGCGATGCTTCGATCACCGGTACCGTCGGTGCGGGCGGCGGCGGAGCGGGCTCCGGTTCGACCAGCGGCTGCGGGGCCGACGCCACGACCGGCGGCGAGGCAGGCATCGGGGGCAGCGGCGCTTCGACGTTTGTCGGCGGGCCTGGATCGAATGGCGCGCGTTCGATCGGCATCCGCCCCACCGGCATGCTCTCGAGCGGCGTCGGCGGCGAGGGTGGCGCTTCGCCGGGAGGCTCGCGTCCGTTGTCGCCACCTTCGGCGTGATACTCGCGCGGCTCCTGGCCGTCATGATCGCCTTCGCCGTTCTCGCGACGGCGGCGGCGGCCGCCGCGGCGGCCACGTCGGCGGCGGCGGTCGCCACGATCCTCGCCGTTGCGCTCGTCTTCTCGGCGGTCGCCGTCCGCAGCGGCGCCTTCGCCTTCCGGCGCGTCACCATCGGGATCATCCTGTGAACGACCCTCGTCGCTCTCGCCATCGGGGGAGCGATCCTCGCCGGCGGCCTGCGGCCGGTCGGAGCCTTCGCCGTCCTCGCGACGGCCGCCGCGGCGCCGACGCCGGCGCCGGCGCCGACCACGGCCATCGACGTCCTCGTCGCCTCCGCGCTCCTCGGCGCGATCGTCACCCTCGCGGGCTTCGACGGCTTCGCTTTCGTCACCGGCGGGCTGCTCGCCCGAGACCTCGTCGTAGCTGGCGCGCGCCAGTTCCTGCGGACGCTCGCCGCGATCGTCGCGTCGCGAACGCACGCGTTCGATCTCGCAATCGGCGGCATGCAGCTCGTCGTCGGCCTCGACGGTGACGTGGAAGCTGTAGCGGCTCTCGATCTCGGTGATGGTCTGGCGCTTCTGGTTGAGCAGGTATAGGGCCACGTTCGGCGGCACACTGACCAGGATCTCGCTGGCGCGGCGACGAACGCCTTCCTCTTCGATGGCGCGCAACGCATGCAGGGCGGCGGACTCGATCGAGCGGACGCGGCCGGTGCCGGCGCAGTGCGGGCAGGTCTCTGTGGAGTGCTCGAGCAGCGAAGGGCGCAGGCGCTGACGAGACATCTCCAGAAGGCCGAAGGCCGAAATACGGCCGATCTGGATGCGCGCACGGTCGTTGCGCATCGCGTCCTTCACCTTGTGCTCGACCTGGCGCTGGTGACGCGTCTCCTCCATGTCGATGAAGTCGATCACGATCAGGCCGGCGAGGTCGCGCAGGCGGACCTGCCGGGCGATCTCCTCGGCTGCCTCGATGTTGGTCCGCAGCGCCGTCTCCTCGATGTTGCGCTCCTTGGTGGACCGGCCCGAGTTGACGTCGATGGCGACCAGCGCCTCGGTCGGGTTGATCACGATGTAGCCGCCGGAACGCAATTGGACCGTCGGCGAATGCATCGCGTCGAACTGGCTCTCCACCTGGTAGCGGTGGAAGAGAGGGATCGGCTCCTTGTATAGCTCGACCTTGCTCGCCTGGTGCGGCACGAGCTGCCGCATGAACTCGGACGCGGCCTGGAAGCCGGCCTCGCCCTCGACCAGCACCTGCGCGATGTCGGTGTCGTAGACGTCGCGCAGCGAGCGCTTGATCAGGTCGCCTTCCTCGTAGATCAGCGCTGGCGCCGTCGAGCGCATGGTGATCTCGCGGATCGAGTCCCAGAGGCGCGACAGGTACTCGTAGTCGCGCTTGATGTCGATGTTGGAGCGCTCCAGGCCGGCGGTGCGCAGGATCACGCCCTGGCCCTGCGGCACCTCTAGCTCGCTCAGCATCTCCTTCATACGCTTGCGGTCGGACGGGTTGGAGATCTTGCGGCTGATGCCGCCGCCGCGGCCTGCGTTCGGCATCAGGACGCAGTAGCGGCCGGCCAGCGACAGGTAGGTGGTGAGGGCGGCACCCTTGTTGCCGCGCTCTTCCTTGACGACCTGCACCAGCAGGATCTGCCGGCGCTTGATGACCTCCTGGATTTTGTACTGGCGGATCGGGTTGCGGCGGCGGCGCTCGCGCGTCTCGCGCTCCTCGACGACCTCGTCGCCGCCCAGCGTCTCGACCGCGACCTCGGGCTGCGGTGCATCGGCCGGATCGGCCGATGCCTCGGCCGGCGTTTCGCCTTCGGCCGCGTCTTCGGCCTCCGGCAGCGGCGTCTCGCCGGACGCGGCGTCGACGGCCGGGCCCTCGACACGCTCCACCGGAATCTCGGCGGGCTGGGCCGGCGGCTCGGCCGCGGCTTCGACGACAGGTGCCTCGGCAGACGCCTCGGCGACGGCTTCGGCCGGTGCGGACTCGGACGACGTCTCGACAGGCGCGGGCATATCGCCTTCGGCAGCGACCAACTCGTGATTGTCCTCGCGGACCTCCTCGATGTCGGTGCGGTCGACACGGTTGCGGCGGCCGCGTGGTTCCTCGTCCTCGGCTTCCGCTTGCAGGCGCTGCTGCTCGGCGATGAGCCGTTCGCGGTCGGCGACGGGAATTTGGTAGTAGTCGGGGTGGATTTCAGAGAAGGCCAGGAAGCCGTGGCGGTTGCCGCCGTATTCCACGAACGCCGCCTGAAGCGACGGCTCGATGCGGATGACCTTCGCGAGGTAGATGTTGCCCTTGAGGGGCTTGCGGGTCGCGGTTTCGAAATCGAATTCTTCGAGTCGTGTTCCATCGACGACGACGACCCGGGTCTCTTCCGGGTGACTTGCGTCGATGAGCATGCGCCTTGCCATGGCTCGCTCCGAGGCGTCCGATCCCTGCCGGTGCGAGCGACCGGCGGCCAAGCCGCCTCACTGGGGCGAGGGGGACGCCGCGTCATCGACCCGTCGAACGACCAAACTTCTGGCCAAGACGGGGAAGCTCCGCGCCGCCGGACCGCAACCGGGTCCTGCCAACCTCGAGGTTCCTGATAGCCACCGCCTGCCTGACAGTCTCTCCGCAGACCCGTCGCGCCCCTTGTTTTGTGGGGGCGCGAGCCCGGTCCGGCTCGGAAACTGCCGTCGGAGCGCCTCACAAGGGGGCGCTACGAACGACGGCGACTGCTCGCCCACGCAACATACGGGGTCGCGACCGGGGCGACAATCAAAAGATTGCGTCGAATGAATTAGGCTCGATAAGAGTTTGAAATAACTTGAAATTACGATCTTTCCTCTGGTATTGGTTGAACATAATCAAAAGAATTTTCAATCCCCTCCCATCCTGGCGTTAGCCATGTCCGCCTTCCGTCGCCGTCATCTGCTCGCCGTTCTCGCCGGTACGAGCGTCCTCGGCCTTTCTGCCGGCGGGGCGCTGGCGGCGCCGTCGAAGCGTCAGGCCCCGAAGTCGCTGAAGAAGCCCAACCCGCCGGCGCCGCGGCCCAGGCTGGTCGTGATCGACCCCGGCCACGGCGGCCGCGACCCAGGCGCGCAAGGCGTGCGCGGCACCTGGGAGAAGAACGTCGTGATGACGGTCGCCCGCGAGCTTCAGCGTGAGCTGCAGGCGGGCGGGCGCTACCGTGTGATGCTGACCCGCAGCAGCGACAGGTACGTGGCACTGCGCGAGCGCGTGGCGCGCGCCTCGGCGGCCAAGGCCGACCTGTTTCTCTCGCTGCATGCCGATTCGCACCCCGATCCCGACGTTCGCGGCGCCTCGGTCTACACGCTCTCCGAGGATGCCAGCGACCGCGAAGCGGCGGCGCTGGCGGCGCGCGAGAACAGGGCCGACATGGTGGGGCTGGGCGGCAGGATCGCCGACAAGCCGGACCTCGTGGCGCAGACCCTGGTCGCCATGAGCCAGCGCGGCACGGTGAACGATTCGCGGCGTCTCGCCGACACCGTCGTCGCCACCTTCGCCCGGAACGGCGTGCGGCTGCTGCCGCGCAGCCATCGCCAGGCGGGGTTCGCCGTGCTGACTTCGCCCGAGATTCCGGCGGCGCTGGTCGAACTCGGCTACCTCTCCAACGCCCAGGACGAGAAGCTGCTGACCGTCCGCCAGCACCAGCTCGCGCTCGCACGGGCGCTGCGGGCGTCGGTCGACGCCTATTTCGGCGCCACCGCCGCCACAAGAAAGGCATAAGTCGGGAACATCCTGCGCATTGCTGCGTTTCCCCGCGGCGCGTAGAAGATGAACGTGCTCAATCTCATCAAGATCGGCCTCGCCTTCGCAACTGCCGTCCTCGTCGTGGGCACCGGCATCGTCGCGGGGCTGTTCTGGCATTTCAGCCACGGCCTGCCCGACCACAAGCAGTTGGCCGACTACCAGCCGGCGACGATGACCCGTCTCTATGCCGCCGACGGCAAGCTGCTGGCGGAGTACGCCCGCGAGAAGCGTGTCTTCGTGCCGGTCGCTGCCATGCCCAAGCGCGTGATCGAGGCCTTCGTGGCGGCCGAGGACCAGCGCTTCTTCACCCATCCCGGCGTCGACATCATCGGCGTGGTGCGTGCCGTGATCGCCAACGTGACCAACCCCGGCAAGCGGCCGGAAGGTGCGTCGGGGCTCACGCAGCAGGTCGCCAAGAACTTCCTGCTGACCAACCAGGCCACGCTCGCGCGCAAGATCCGCGAGGCCATCCTGGCCTTCCGCATCGAGGAGACCTATTCGAAGGACCGCATCCTCGAGCTCTACCTCAACGAGATCTATCTCGGCTCGGGCAACTACGGCGTGGCGCAGGCGGCGCTCAACTACTTCGACCGCTCGCTCGACGAGCTGACGCTCTCGGAGACCGCCTATCTCGCCGCGCTGCCCAAGGCACCGAACCGCTACCACATCCTGCGCAACGAGAAGGAAGCCTACTGGCGCCGCGACTACGTGCTGAACCGCATGCAGGAGGACGGCTACATCACCGCCGCCGAAGCGGCCGCCGCCAGGCAGGAGAAGCTCGCCTACCGCCGCCGCAGCGCCACCGAGGTGGCGACCGCCGACTTCTTCGCCGAAGAGGTGCGCCGCAACCTGATGGCGGCCTACGGCGAGAAGGGCCTCTACGAAGGTGGCCTCACCGTCTCCACGACGCTCGATCCCGCCATCCAGACGGCCGCCGACAACGCGCTGCGCGACGGGCTGATCGCCTACGACCGCCGCCACGGCTGGCGCGGACCCTACGCCAAGATCCCCGACATGAGCGTGTGGGAGGAGGAGTTCGCCCGCATCGCCCAGCGCCGTCCGCTGGCCGGCCCGGCGAGCTGGCAGCTCGCGGTCGTGTCCAAGGTCGATGCGCAGTCGGTGCAGATCCAGGGCCTGCCGGGCACCGGCGACGCGTCGGAAGGCACGATCCCGTTCGCCGAGATGAGCTGGGCGCGGCCGACCCTGCAGAACCAGAATGTCGGCGCCGCCCCGCGCGGCCCGCGCGACGTCGTCGCGGTGGGCGACGTGGTCGTCGTCGAGAAGGTCGAGAAGCCTGCAGGACAGAACGCCAAGCCCTATCCGCCGCGCACCTATGCGCTGCGCCAGGTGCCCAACGTCGAGGGCGGCGTGGTGGTGATGGACACCCAGACCGGCCGCGTGCTCGCCATGTCGGGCGGCTGGAGCTACGGCCGCAGCCAGTTCAACCGCGCCGTCCAGGCCGCGCGCCAGCCCGGCTCGGCGTTCAAGCCGTTCGTCTATCTCGCGGCGATGGACGCGGGCTTCAGCCCGGCCTCGATCGTGCTCGACGCGCCGTTCGTCTACGACCCCGGCTACGGCCAGCCGCTGTGGACGCCCAAGAACTACGGCGGCGACATGCTGGGCCCGACCACGGTGCGGCGCGGCCTCGAACTGTCGCGCAACCTGATGACCGTGCGCATGGCCCAGCAGGTCGGCATGAAGAACGTCGTGGCCGTCGCCAAGGCGTTCGGCGTCACCGACAACATGGGCGCCTATCTGCCGATGGCGCTGGGCGCCGGCGAAACGACCCTGCTGCGCATGACCATGGCCTACGCGATGCTGGCCAACGGCGCGCTCGAGATCACGCCCTCGCTGGTCGACCGCGTGCAGGACAGGAACGGCAAGACGATCTATCGCCACGAGCCGCGCACCTGCAGGGGGTGCGGCGAGACGGTCGGCAATGCGAGGCCCGCGGCGCCCGAGCTGATCGATTCGCGCAAGCCCTTCCACGATCCCGCGTCGGTCTACCAGGTCGTGCACATGATGCAGGGCGTCACGGTGCGCGGCACGGCGGGACGCCTTGCGGCCCTCGGCCGCCCGATCGCCGGCAAGACGGGCACCACGAACGACGCGCACGACAACTGGTTCCTGGGCTCGACGCCCGACATCACGATCGGCGTCTATATCGGCTTCGACGAGCCGCGCACCCTGGGCGCCCAGGAGACCGGCGGCGGCAATGCCGCGCCGATCTTCGAGCAGATCGCCAAGGTGATCTTCAAGGACAAGCCGCCGACGCCGTTCCGCGTGCCGCCGGGCCTGCGCATGGTGCGCCACACCTACGAGGGCGGCACGATCGACGAGGTCTTCAAGCCGGGCACCGAGCCGGGCTCGGACGGCTTCATGTCGACGCCGCTTGACGGGTCGGCCCCTTATTCCGCTATAGACCCCACGCAAGGCGGCCCGCAGCAGGCGGGCGGCCCCCGGCGCCCGGGTCTCTCGGGCACCGGCGAGACCTACTAGTTTCAGACGGATCCGTCATGCGCGCCGAAGCCCAGTCGATGGTGAACGAGATCGAGGAGTCGCTGGCGCTCCTCAGGAGGCGTCTTTGACTACGACCGTGCGGTCGTCCGTCTCGACGAGCTGAACGCGCGCGCCGAGGACTCGGCGCTCTGGAACGACCCGAAGGAAGCCGAGAAGGTGATGCGCGAGCGCACCAGGCTCGAAGCATCGATCGGCGCGATCAAGCGCCTGCGCGCGGCGGTCGACGACAATGTCGGCCTGATCGAGATGGCCGAGGCCGAGAAGGACGAGGCCACCATCGCCGAGTGCGAGAAGGCGCTGCGCGAGGCCACGAGCGAGGCCAAGGCGGCCCGGCTCGAGACGCTGCTGTCGGGCGAGGCTGACCCCAACAACGCCTATGTCGAGATCAACGCCGGCGCCGGCGGCACCGAGGCGCAGGACTGGGCCGAGATGTTGGCCCGCATGTACACGCGCTGGGCCGAGCGCCGCGGCTTCAGGGTCTCCTGGCTCGAGGAGAGCGCGGGCGAGGAGGCCGGCATCAAGTCGTGCGCCTTCAAGGTCGAGGGGCCCAACGCCTACGGCTGGCTGAAGACCGAATCGGGCGTGCATCGCCTGGTGCGCATCAGCCCGTTCGACGGCAACGCGCGCCGCCAGACTTCGTTCGCCAGCGTCTGGGTCTATCCCGAGGTCGACGACGACATCGAGATCGAGCT
>CAYQAY010000042.1:0-39537 GCA_964415585.1 uncultured Reyranella sp. | reverse complement strand
GTCTTTGTTGTCCCGACATTCGGCGCGACGGCGCTGCCGCCCTGGTTGCCGATCAAGACCGGCGCCTCGATCGCCCGCGCCGTCGCCCAGCGACTCGTCGACCGCCTGCCGGTGATTGCGATGCACGAGGCGCCGCAACAAGAGCTGCCGGCACGCGCAGCGGCGTTGCAGGCGCTCGGAGCGCGGCGCTTTGTCGTGCTCGATGCCGGCTTCTCAGGTCCTGCTTGTGCGGCGGCGCCCGCGGCGGCGTTCGTGGCGCGGGTCGCGGCCGGTTCGACGGATGCCGATGACATCGACACTTCCCTGATGTATGCGCTCGACCCGCGAAGCATCCGCGCCGGCCTCCTGCCGCCGTCGAGCCGGGCATCGGCTTTCACCGGCGAGCGTGCGATGGCGGATGCCGTCGAGCGCATCGTTGCTGCACTGCTCGTGCGTTGGCCGGACCTGCGCGCGTGACTGAGAGGGCGCGGCGCCGCTGGCGCTTTGGCTCGCGCGCTGGCACAAGGTCGCATGCCGTTGCACTGGACCATCGATTCGAGGGAACGGCTCGTCGTTGCCGTCGCCGAGGGCGAGGTCACGCGCGCCGAGGTCCAGGCCTATGTCGACGCGCTGGTCGGCGCGAAGGCCCTGGCCTACCGCAAGCTGTTCGACGGGAGTCGCGGCGACACGACGATGGGACCCGATGAGATGATTGCGCTCGGCGTCATGTTCCGCAGCTTCCATGCGCGGGGCGAAGTCGGGCCGCTCGCCGTCGTGGTCCCTGCCGAAAAGGTCGAGCTTGTGTCGCGCGTGCTCGGTATCCTCGCCGCGGCCGATCGGCCGATGCGGGTGTTCCATGAGGCTGCGCCGGCGCGACGATGGATCGAGAGTCTTCCAAGGGAGCAGACATGAAACTGTTGTCACTGGCGGCCGTCGCCGCCGTCTCGCTCGCGACCGGGAGTGTCGCGGCGCAGACCGCCATCCAGTCCGGCGAATGGGAGTCGACCGAGAAATCCTCGATGGAGGGCATGCAGCCGATGCCGGCCACGTCGAAGAAGGTCTGCCTCAAAGGCGCCGACGCCCAGCTCGAGCGGCTGCTCTTCCCGACGCCCGAGGAGATGAAGCAGCACGGTTGCAGGTACGAGGAAGGCCCGAAGAAGGCTGGCGTGCTTGCCGCGACGCTCACCTGTCCGCCGACCGAGACCGTGCCGGGAGTTACCGCAAAGGCCGAGATCAGCTACAGCGCCACCAGCTACCAAGGGACAGGCCAGCTCGAGGCGCACGACGCCAAGGGCCACCGCATCAAGGGCAGCAGCGAGCTGAGCGGAAAGCGCTTGGGCGACTGCCCGTAGAGGCATTTTTGTGGTAGAATGGGCTTCATGGTCGTGAAGCTCGCTGTCGTGTCTCTCGTTGCAGCAGGCATGGTGCTCCCGACCGTTGTCCAGGCCCAGCCCGTCTCCATCCCGGCCGATGACTTCGGCCCCGTCTGGACGGGCTTCTATGTCGGCGGCGCCTTCGGCGCGGGCGGCGCGGTCAACAATCTCGACACCAACACGGGTGCGGTCGGCGTCGGCTTCAACGGCTCCGGCGGCAGCGGTGTGCTGGGCTCGGTCTATGGCGGCGTCGACTACCAGATCGCCCCGCGCGCCGTGATCGGCGTGCTCGCCGAGGCCACGCTGTCGAGCGTGTCCAGCACTGCCTCGGCCTCGCTGGCCGGACTCAATGCCAGCGTGACCTCGCAGCCCAACTTCGGCTGGGCGGTGCTGGGGCGCGCCGGCCTGCTCGCGAACTCCTCGACGCTCCTCTACCTGGTCGGCGGCTATACCGGCCAGAACGTCAGGAGCTGGGGCACCGCGACGGCCGGCGGAGCGACCGCGAGCTTCTCGCGCGACGACGCCTTCCACGGCTGGACGTTCGGGCCGGGGTTCGAGGCGATGCTGGGCGGCGGCTGGTCGACCAAGCTAGAGTATCGCTACAGCCAGTACGGCCGCCAGCTCGTCGCCGCCAACATCTACTCCCAACCGTCCACGCACGCCGTTCGTGCCGGCCTCAGCTACAAGTTCGGCGGCCTGGGCAGCGGCGCCTCCGAAGGCCGCACCTTCAACGAGCCCGCGACCAACTGGACCGGCGTCTATGCCGGCGGCGCGGCGGGCGCGGGCCTCGCCTCCTCGCCGACGACCGCTACGGCGGGCACCGCCAGCGCGACCTTCGACAGCGGCGGCCAGGGGCTGCTGGGCGGCGTGTTCGTCGGCGCCGACTACCAGTTCGCGCGCCGGGCCCTGGCCGGCATCATGGGCGACTTCTCTTGGACCGGCATGCAGGGCACTTCGACCTTCAGCGCCGCGGGCGGCGGCGCCTACACGTCGATCTCGCCCAACCGCGAATGGAGCGTGATGGCTCGCCTCGGCTACCTGCCCGTTCCCTCGACCCTGCTCTACGGCGCGGTCGGATATACCGGCATGAACGTCAAGTCGACGGCGACGGCCGTCCTCGCCGGCGGCAATACGCTGTTCGGCGAGCGCGACACCACGGTGAGCGGCTGGGCCGTGGCGCCCGGCATCGAGACGGTGATCACCGGTGGCTGGACCACGCGGCTCGAATATCGCTACAGCCAGTACGAGCAGAAGGAAGTCGCCGCCGGCGTGACGACCCAGCCGTCGACCCACACGATCCGGCTGGGCATCGCCTACAAGCTGGGGCTGGGACTTGGGGGAGAACGGCCATGAAGACGATCAGGGTTGCACTCGTGCTGGCGGCGCTCGGCGCCGCGGGCGCCGCCTTCGCCCAGGCGGGCAACACGATCAGCGTGCCGGTCAGCGGGCTGCGCAACGACAACGGCGACGTGCGGTGCGGCCTCTTCAACTCGGCGGCGACCTTCCCGAAGGCGGGCCAGGAGTACAAGGGCGTGATCGCCAACATCTCCAACCGGCAGGCGGTTTGCGTGTTCACCGACGTGCCGCCCGGCACCTACGCGGTGGCTCTGTTCCACGCCGAGAAGGGGGAGACGAAGATGCGGACCGGCTTCTTCGGCCAGCCGGAAGAGGGCTTTGGATTCTCGCGCAACGCCACCGGCAGGATGGGTCCGCCGTCTTTCAACGCCGCCGCCTACACCTACCAGGGCGGCGCGGCGAACTTCCCGGTCACCGTCACCTATCCCTAGCCCGCGGCGGCCGACGGGCCTAGGCTTCGTCCGGATCAGCGGAGGAAGCGACGATGGACCAGACCATCCCGGGCGGCGCCGTCGACTACGGCCCGGAGGAGGCCGCGATGCAGGCCTACCTCAGGGACGGCGAGAGGCGCGCCTACGCGCTGGGCAATCGCGGGCCGATCCGCTTTACCGCCGACGGCGCGCTGCATCCCGACATCGTCGAGGCCTATTGGCGGGTCGGCTTCTATGTCTTCGAAGACGTACTGAAGCCCGACGAGCTCGCCGACATCGAGCGCGACCTGCACGACATCCGGAGCCGGCTGCCGGTCGAGAAGGGCGCTACGGTCGACGCGCAGGGACGGCCCGCGCTCGCCAGCGACTGCAAGGCCAACGACCTCTACTGGTGCAGGCCGCTCGGCGATCCGTTCGGCGGCACCGAGCTCGCCAACGGCCGGCATCCGGTGAAGATGTACGAGCCCACGCCGCAGGCCGGCGCACCCAAGGAAGTGGTCTACCTGATCCTGGGCTCGCTGCAGTTCTCCGACGCCGCCCTGCGCGTCTACGGCCATCCCGGCCTGCTGGGCGTCGCGGCCGCGATCAACGGCACGGACTTCGCGCCCTTCAACGAGGCGATCTGGATCAAGGAGCCGGGCCGCGGCGGCTCGGTCGCCTGGCACCAGGACGGCACGACGCACTGGGAAAGTGCTGCCTGGGACGAGGGCGTGCACGGCTTCAACTTCATGGCCCAGCTCTACGGCTGCACCGCGGCCAACGGCGTCTGGGTCGTGCCGGGGTCGCACAAGCGGGGCAAGATAGACATCAAGGCCGAGGCCGCGCGGGCGGGTACCGAGCGGCTGCCCGATGCGGTGCCGATCCTCTGCAAGCCGGGCGACGTCGCCATGACCAACCGTCAGGCGCTGCACGGCTCCTTCGCCAACACCAGCAAGGACTGGCGCGTCACCATCAACTTCGGCTTCCATCGGCGGAGTTCGGTGCTGGGCGTGACGGCGGGCGGCATCCACAACAAGGCCGCGACCTACGACGCCGCGCGCATCCGTGAGCGCGCCAAGGTGATCGGCTACGCCATCGACGCCCGCCGCGCGCGCTTCCCGGACGAAACGCCGTTCGTCTACCGGCCGCACGCCGACGCCGGCGAGACCTATCGCTGGGACCTTGCCGCCAAGGCGAGCCTCAAGGACTACAACCTCCTCGACCTCAGCATCTGAGCGAGCGTGTCGTCCGACACCGCCTCGAGATCGAGCAGCGCGAGGTAGGGGTCGCCGTCGAGACCCAGGATGTCGGCGAACGCGGGTTCGGTCTTCAGCCCGTCACGGCGACGCTTCATCACGGCGATACGCAGCCCATCGCCGCCCAGAGCCAGCAGCCGGCGTTCGATCTCGAAGTGACGCCAGCCCGGCTGCTGCGCGACGGGCCTCGCATCGCCGAACAGCTCGACCGGCCAGCCGTGGATGCGGAACCCGGCAAGGACCGGCCGGCCGTCGCCCGTCCATTGATGGATGCTGAACGCCTCGAAGCCGCCGGCGAACTCCCATACCGCCCGGGTGAACGCATCTGCGTCGGTGGCATGACAGATCACGTCGATGTCGCTCCCGGGCAGGTCGAGGCCGAGCGGCGGTGTGCCGGCGACATGCGGGTCGAAGGGCGCGAGTGCGGCGAGCAGGCCCGAGCGGTCCAGCGCGTCGCTGTAGGAGGGGCGCGCCATGCGTTCAGGCGAACGCTGGCATGACCTGCTCGCCGAAGCGGCGCATCGAGGCGAGGTTCTGGGCGTGGTCCATGGCGCCGAAGCCGGTCTGGCAGAGGAGGTGCTGGACGCCCACGTCACGCAGCTCGGCCACCTGCTCGCGCACCCGTTTGGGCGAGCCGTAGAGGGAGCCGGTGCGCAGCGCGAAGGGGATCGCCTCGGAGTCGGGCACCTTCGGATCGGTCCAGGCATTGAGCGCCGCCGGGTCGGGCTCGAAGTCGGCGGGATTGTGCGCTTCGCGCACGTGCATCATGTGGGCGCGCGTCTCGACCAGCAGCCCGGCCAGCGTGTCCTCGGCCTCGGCGTCGCTCTCGGCGACATAGACGTTGCGCCACAGCGCGCTCCTGGCGAGCAGGCGCGCCTTGGTCGCCCCATCGTGGCCGCCCTCGTCGATGCCCGCGGCGTAGGTGGCCCAGCGCTCCCTGATGCGCTCGACCGGCAGGCGCGCCGTCAGGATCGGCACACCGAGCTTGCCGCATTCCTTGAACGAGCCGGGCGAGATCACGCTGCGCCACAGCGGCGGACCGGGAAGCTGGACGGGCTTCGGCCGGATCGCAGGCACGTGCAGCCTGTGGAAGCGGCCCTCGTAGTCGAGCGGCGCCTCGCGCCAGGCGCGCTGCAGGATGTCGACCGTCTCCTCCATGCGCTCGCGGCTGTCGGTGCTGCGCAGCCCGTGACCCACGAACTCGTACTCGTTGTAGGCGGTGCCCTTGCCGATGCCGACATCGATGCGGCCCTTGCTGAGATTGTCGAGCAGCGCGAGCTGCACCGCCAGCCGCACCGGATGATGGAAGGGCGTCTGCACGACCGCGAAGCCGAGCCTTACCCGCTCCGTCTTCATCGCGAGTGCGGCGGCGAACATCAGCGAGTCGCAGTAGACGCTCTCGCCGGTGAAGTAGTGCTCGGTCAGCCAGACGTCTGAGAAGCCCAGCCGCTCGGCCTCGCAGGCCTGCGCCACGATCTGGTCGATGCGCGCACCGTCCTCCTCGGGCGAGGGCGACATCGCGAGTGTGAGCCAACCGAACTGCATCCGACTCTCCGCGTGGACCGAGAGAGTACCAGCATGCCGTCTGGCTTCGAAACGCCGGGCGTACTAACAAGCTGACGTGCGAAATGGATTGAAAAATACCCTGCTGGTGGTCGTCACCGTCGTGCTGTGCACGGCGGTTGCCGAAGGCGGGGTGCGGTTGCTCGAAGGCGGCGGGACGTCGGTGGCGGCGCGCCATCTCGATTCCCTTCCGCTGGCGCCGGGCGTGCAGCGCGCCTGGTTCATGCAGGACCCGCCGCTTCCCCATCGCAAGCCGGTGCCGGCGGAATGGCGTCAGCTCGACCGGGAAATCGAGCAGAGCGGCGTGAGCGGGCCGACCCGGCGGGCCGATGCGTTCAAGGCGTGGAACAGCGTCTTCGTCGGCGATCCGTGCAAGCATCCCTACCTCAAGGACGCGCCGGGCCGGCTGTTCATCTACGATCCGCCTGACGGCGCGCCGCAACCGCCGTATCGCTTTCTGCCCGACGCCACGACGCCGATCGGGCTCGTGACCAACGCCCACGGCTTCCGCGGTGCGCCGGTAGCGGTGGCGCGCCAGCCCAAGACGATCCGGATCGCGTTCCTCGGGGCGTCCACCACGGTCGCCTCGCATCACTTCGACTGGTCCTATCCCGAATTCGTCGGCTACTGGCTCGGCGAATGGGCGAAGGCGCGCAAGCTCGACCTGAGTTTCGAGGTCCTCAATGCCGGCCGCGAAGCCATCCGCTCCTTCGACATCGCCGCCATCATGCGCAACGAGGTGACGCCCCTTGCGCCCGATCTCGTCGTCTACTACGAGGGCGCCAACCAATTCGACCTCGGGACCATCGTGCCCGATCTGCCGCAGCGGCCTTCCTATGTCGCGCAGACCGAGCGGCGCCAACGGGGATGGTTCGAGCGGCGTTTGCACGACCTCGCCTACGACTTCGCACTGGCACGTCGCGTGGAGGCGCTGTTCGCGACACGGGAAGTGTCAGGCGATGGCCGCGAGTGGCCGAAGCCCGACTATGCGGTGCGATGGCCCAAGGGGCTCGACGAGAAGATGCCCGACCTGTCGCGCAAGGACCTGCCGGTGCACCTGTCGGAGATCCTGGCCGACCTCGATCGCATCCGCTTGGCGACGACGGAAGCGGGCGGCGAGATGGCGCTGGCTTCTTACAAGTGGCTCGTTGCTGACGGCATGGTGCTCGATCCCGAGCGGCACCGCGCTATCCTCGAGTATCTCAACATCGGCTATGCGCCGTTCCGCTACCGCGATCTCGAGCGGCTGGCGCTGTTCCAGAACCGCGTGCTCGAAGCCTATGCGCGCACCAACAAGATCGACTTCCTCGATCTTGCGCGGCTGATGCCGTCCGATCCCGACCTGTTCATCGATGCCATCCACGGCACGCAGGAGGGCGAGCGGCTGCGCGGCTGGATCATGCTGCAGCTCCTGGTCCCCGTAATCGACCGGCATCTCGCCGACGGTACATGGCCGCGGAAAAGCTTTCCGGCCGCCAAGCCGCCCGCGCCCTACACGCCGCGCCTGCTGACGTTCGATTGCGGAAAGGCGGCGGGCTGAAGGCCGGCAGGCGTGACCCGACTAATGGCGATGGCGTTCAAGCCAGTCGTGCTCGAGCGTACGCATCTGGACGGTGACGCTCATCAGGAAAGCCGTCGACCATCCGAACAGCAGCAGCCCGTTGGCGCCTTCGATGGCGCCGAGCAGCCGCCAGCGCTCGCCGAGCACGACGTCGCCGTAGCCGATGGTCGTGAAGGATGTCGTCGAGAAGTAGAGAGCCGTCTCGAAGTCCGGCACCACTCCGAGCAGCAGGTAGGCGCTGGCATAGAGCCAGATCTCGACGGTGTGGATGCCGATCAGGCCCAGCACGACGAAGAGAATGACGGCGCCCTGGCCGAAAGCGCTCTCGTGCGGGCGCAGGCGATGCCCGCGATGGCGCAATACCCACAACAGGCTGAGCAGCCCGCCGAAATGGATGGTGACCGTCAGCCCCACCATGAAGGTCGCGAGCGCGAAGTTCAGGACCATGAGCCATTATGAGGCTGCGTTCCGCACGGTGATTGACCCAGATCAACCCATGCGTTGACAGCTCGAAACGACGTCATCACCCTTCGCCGCAAGACCCGGAGGAAACATGGCGCGTTTCGATCGCGTGATCCGCGGCGGCATGATCGTCGACGGCAGCCGCCTGCCGCGCTTTCGCGGCGACATCGGCATCAAGGACGGCATGATCGCCGAGATCGGCCGGATCGCCGCGAGCGAGGCGGACGAGGCGATCGACGCCGGCGGGCTGATCGTGGCGCCGGGCTTCGTCGACCTGCACACGCACTACGACGCACAGCTCTTCTGGGATCCCTATTGCACGCTCTCCTCGTGGCACGGCATCACCTCGGTGGTCATCGGCAATTGCGGCTTCGGTTTCGCGCCGGTGCGGCCGGCCGAGCGCGAGCGCGCCATGATGTCGATGACCAGGGTCGAGGCGATCCCCATGGCCTCGATGAAGCAGGGCATGCCGTGGGACTGGGTGACGTTCCCCGAGTTCCTCGACAGCGTCGAGGCCGCGCCCAAGGCCGTGAACATTCTGCCCTACGTGCCGGTATCGCCGCTGCTCATCTGGGTGATGGGCTTCGAGGCGGCAAAAGCCGGCAAGCGCCCGACGCCCGAGCAGCACGCCGAGCTCCGGCGCTTGCTCCACGAGGCGATGGACGCCGGGGCCTGCGGCTGGTCGGCCCAGCGCATGCTGCCGACCGGGCCGGCGGCGGTGCAGCGCGACTATGACGGCACACCGATGCCGACCGACGTGATGCACGACGAGACCTGCCGCGAGTTCGCGCGCGTGCTGGCCGAGCGCAATGAAGGCTTCATGCAGATGCTGCTGATCTCGGGCGACAACGCCCGCGACCGCGCCTTCTACGAGGAGATGGCGACGTTGAGCGGCCGGCCGATGATCATGAACGTGGTGCAGGCCTTCGACCACAAGCCGGAGATCCATCGCCGCGTGCTTGCCTGGCTGAAGAGCTGCCGCGAGCGCGGTGTGCGCGTGGTCGGGCAGGGGCTCACCACCGATGCGGGCTTCACCTTCACCTTCGAGGACTGGAACCTGTTCGACGACGCACAGGTCTGGTGCGACGCCACCACCGGCACGCGCGAGGAAAGGCTGGCCAAGCTCGGCGATCCGGCGCGGCGCGCAGCGTTGCGCGACAATCTGCCGTTCACGGCGACCGGTCCGCTGCCGCAGATCGCGATCGTCGGTCCCAAGCTCGAGAAGAACAAGAAGTGGCTCGACCATACGCTCGCCCATGCCGGCGAGAAGATGGGCAAGCATCCGGTCGACGTCATGCTCGACATGGCGGTCGAGGAGAATCTCGAGACCGAGTTCTTCGCCGCCCCGCCCAACGGCAGAATCGAGCACCTGAAGGAGCTGGTCGACGATCCCTACATCCTGTTCGGCGTCTCCGACGGCGGCGCCCACACCAAGTTCCTGACCGCGGGCCGCTATCCCACCGAGACGATCTGCAAGGTGGTGCGCCAGCACGGCATGCTGAGCCTCGAGGACGTGCACTGGCGTCTGTCGGCGCTGCCCGCGGAGGTGGCGGGCTTCCGCGGCCGCGGCGTGCTCAGAAAGGGCGCGCCGGCCGACATCGTGATCTACGACTATGACGGGCTGAAAGTGCTGCCCGACGAGATCGCGCACGACCTGCCGGGGGGCGAATGGCGCCGCGTGCAGCGGGCGTCAGGCTACAAGTACATCCTGGTGAACGGCCAGGTCACGATGCGCGAGGATCGGCCGACCAACAACTTCTCAGGACGGCTGCTGCGCCACGGCGCGTGAGTTACTGGCAGATTTGTCCCTTCACGGGTACGCGCAGCTTCCAGCAGATCACCTCGCCGTCCAGGGCGCGGCCGGAATTGCAGAAATAGACTTCCTTGTCCTTCTGCAGCCAAAGGCCGCCCGGGATGGCGGCCTTGATGTCGAAGCCGGTGTTGATCAGCAGTGCCGAGGACATGGCAGGAGCCTCGGTGTATTGCGACTGGCAGGTCGGCGGCTTGGCGCCGGGCTGGGGCGGCTGCTGGGCGAGGGCGGTGCCGGCGAACAGATAGACCAGCCCAAGGAAACCAAGCCATTTCATTGAATTTCTCCCGCCTCGTCGTTCGGCCGCGAGTCTAGGTTCATCGCGTTTCTGCCGCAAGCACAGGGCTACTTCTCGACCGTCGTCTCGAAGTCGGCCGGCATGGTGATCTCGATCAGCTCGAGATCGTCGGAGTGGTCGATCTCCTTGTGCTTGATGCCGGGCGGTTGGTAGACGGTCGAGCCGGCGACCAGCTTGTGCCGGCCATAGCCCTCGTATTCGAAGATCGCCCAACCCTTCAGCACGTAGACGAACTGGAAGTCGAGCGCATGGCTGTGGCGCGGCGCGTCGGGATGCCGGCCGGGCACGGCGCGGATCACGTGGGCGCCGACCTTGCCGCCGGTCAGCTCCTTGAGGCCGAGCGGCCGGTACTCGAAGAACGGGCGCAGGCCGTCCTTCTTGAACGAGTCTGGTCCGAGATGCGTGACGATGCCCGCGGTATCGGCCTTCAGCTTTTCCTGCTCTGCCTCGTCGGTCGTTGGGAACAGATCCGGCATGCCATCCTCCGTCTATCTATCGCTGGGCTACTGCAGGCTGATGTTGAGGCTGTAGCTTGCCTCGCCGCGTCGGCTGGCCACAACGACCAGATACATGCCGCCGGTCGGCAGGGCGCCGATCCAGGCGACGGGGTCGTCGTTGGGGCCGGCACCGTGCATGGCCTTGCCGTTCAGGATGAGGTTGCCGTCCGGCCCTGTCCGCGCGGTCGTGCCCGGCTCCCAGACCTGGAAGATGACGTTGTTGTCCGGCGAGACCGCCAGCACGTTCATCGACTGCCCGGCGGCGCCCTGGACGTAGAAGAGGCCGCGCGCCTTTGTGTCGGCGAGGCGGCCGGCGACCGTGGTGCCGCCGGTCGGCACGGTCAGCGTCCGGATGTCGGGAAGTTGCTGCGCGAGCGCAGAGCCGGCCATGAATGCGGCGGCGACCAGGAGAGCGATACGGCGGTGCATGACGGCACTGTAGCAGACGATCGACCAGACAGTTGAGGCAATTGGGTTTTCCGGCCGCGTCGAGTTTCTTCCCATCGTTGACGACAGGGACTACACTACGTCGCTTTCCCGGCGTTTGGCTCACGGAAAGCACATGGCTCACATCAGACTGAACACCCATCCCAGCCAGGGCGGCCAGGCGGCCCCTCCAGTGGTCTGGGGAGCGCGCGATCCGGCGATCCGCGGGCCCGTGGTGGGCACCGTCGCCGATCCCGCGAAGCGCAATGCGATCGGCGTGCATTCGGGAAGTTATGGCATCTACCGTGCGCTCGCGATCGCGGCGCAGGAGCTGAAGCCCGGCCATCGGCCCGACTTCACCAACACCTCGCCCGCCGAGACGATCGGCCCGTTCGAGAGCTGGTTCGACCCCAGGAAGATCGTGTCGCTCGATCCCTGGGGCCACATGGTGGCCGACGTGTTCGCCGACAAGCTCAAGGCGGGCTGGGACATCCGCCCGACCATCGCCATCACCAAGGCGCATGTGCACATGCCGGAGATCCGCGACGCCATCGCGGCCGGCCGGCTGAAGCCCGACAACGACATATTGAGTGCGTCGGGCGACGTGAAGGTGACCAAGGCAGCGGTCGAGCCCGTGTGGTGGCTGCCGGGCATCGCCGAGCGGTTCGGCGTCAAGGAGGTCGACCTCCGGCGCACCCTCTTCGAGCACACCGGCGGCATGTACACCGAACTTGTGACGCGCTCCGACCTCGAGCTGTTCCTGCCGCCGATCGGCGGCGCCACGATCTACTTCTTCGGCGATGTCTCCAAGCTCGGCAAGAGCGAGACGAGGATCGCCTGCCGTCTCCACGACGAGTGCAACGGCTCCGACGTGTTCGGCTCCGACATCTGCACCTGCCGTCCCTATCTCGCGCACGGCATCGAGATCTGCATCGACATGGCGCAAAAGGGCGGCGTCGGCGTCGTGATCTACAATCGCAAGGAAGGCCGCGCCTTGGGCGAGGTCACCAAGTTCCTGGTCTACAACGCGCGCAAGCGCCAGCCCGGTGGCGACTCGGCGGCGCAGTACTTCAACCGCACGGAGTGCGTGGCCGGAGTGCAGGACATGCGCTTCCAGGAGCTGATGCCCGATCTCTTCCACTGGCTGGGCATCGCGCGCATCGATCGCTTCGCCTCGATGAGCAACATGAAGTCAGATGCGCTGCGCGAGCAGGGTATCGACGTCGTCGAGCAGGTGCCGATCCCCGACGAGCTGATCCCCGCCGACGCCCAGGTCGAGATGGATGCCAAGAAGGCCGCGGGCTACTTCAGCGCGACCAAACCCGGCGCCAACGAGCTGGCGCGCGCCAAGGGACGGGGCCTCGACGAGTGAATGGGCGAGTGAAGGACAGCCTCGCCTGGCTGCGCACGCCGGCCGCGATCCGCGAGCGGGCGGCGCAAGTCCTGAAGTATGCCGAGGACGGCCGCTCGCAGTGGTTCGCGCTGGACGCAAACGGCCTCGAAGCCGCGGTGCAGGCGACGCTCGCCGTCACGCGCGAGCGCTTTCCCAATCCGG
Source organism: uncultured Reyranella sp. (assembly GCA_964415585.1). Taxonomy (GTDB): domain Bacteria; phylum Pseudomonadota; class Alphaproteobacteria; order Reyranellales; family Reyranellaceae; genus Reyranella. The sequence continues at coordinate 26,991 of CAYQAY010000042.1, read as the reverse complement.
CGGCGATTCCGTTCCACTCGCGCTGGCGCCACTTCGAGGTGGGCGGCCGCGATCGCTGGCCGGCGCTCGCCGAGCGGCTGAAGCATCTGCCACGCGAGGAGGTCGCGCGGCGACGCATCGATCTCGCCGTCGTGTCCGTGCTGCTCGACGCCGGCGCCGGCCCGGCGTGGAGCTATCGCGAGCCCGGTACGGGCGAGACCTACGCGCGCTCCGAGGGGCTGGGTGTGGCAAGCCTGCATATGTTCGCGAACGGCCTCTTCAGCCGCGATCCCAACAGCGATCCGCTGAGGGCCGACGCCGAACGCCTCGTGAAGCTCACACCCATGGACATCGCCATGGGCTTCCAGGTGAAGGCTCACAATCCGATGGTCGGGCTGGAAGGCCGCGCCGAACTGCTGCGCAAGCTGGGCGGCGTCGGCCTGGAACGGCCGGGCGCATTGTTCGATGTCGTCGCGGGTGCGAACGAGGTGAAGGCCGAGGCGATCCTCGCGGCGGTGCTCGACAGGCTCTCGCCGATCTGGCCGTCGCCGATGGGGGACGTGTGGCAGCATCCGGTGGTGGGACTCGTGCCGTTCCACAAGCTCTCGCAATGGATGAGCTACTCGCTGGTCGAGCCGATCGAAGGCGCGGGCCTCCCGGTCGTGGCGCTCGACGCGCTGACCGGCCTGCCGGAATACCGCAACGGCGGCTTGCTGGTCGATGCCGGCGCGCTCAGGCCCAAGCAGCGCAAGCTGCTCGAAGGCACCTTCAAGCCCGGCGACGAGGCGATCGTCGAGTGGCGTGCCCTCACGGTGGCTCTGCTCGATCGGGTCGCCGACCATGTCCGCGGGCATCTCGGCATGGACGCCGCACGGCTGCCGCTGGTCAAGGTACTGGAGGGCGGCACCTGGTTCGCCGGCCGTCGCCTCGCCGCGGAGCGCCGCGAAGGCGGCGGACCGCCCATCGCCGTCGAGAGCGACGGCACCGTGTTCTGAGCTGGTTTCCGAGTGGGGAGAAGACGATGTCGTTGCCGCATTCCATCCACGTGGTGAGTCATCCGCTGGTGCAGCACAAGCTCACCAAGATGCGCGACAGGGAGACGTCGAGCACGAATTTCCGCCGCCTGTTGCGCGAGATGGGCCTGCTGCTGGGCTACGACGCGACGCGCGACCTGCCGCTGGTCGAGCGCGACATCCGGACGCCCATCGAGGCGATGAAGGCGCCGCTGCTCGACGGCAAGAAGCTCGTCGTCGTGCCGATCCTGCGCGCGGGCCTCGGTCTCGCCGAGGGCATCATCGACCTCGTGCCGCTCGCACGAATGGGCCATGTCGGCCTCTACCGCGACCCCCGCACGCTTCAGGCGGTCGAGTACTACTTCAAGATCCCACAGGACATCTCCGACCGCGACGTCATCGTCTGCGACCCCATGCTCGCGACCGCGCATTCGGCGATCGCCGCGGTAGATCGCCTGAAGGAGTCGGGAGCCAAGCGCATCAAGTTCCTCTGCGTATTGGGCTCCGAGCAGGGCGCGCGCGCCTTCGCCGAGGTCCATCCCGACGTGCCCGTTTTCGCGGCGGCGATCGATGCAAAACTCAACGATCACGGGTATATTGTCCCCGGGCTCGGCGATGCGGGCGACCGCCTCTTCGGGACCAAGTGACAACGGGAGAAGCGCTGATGTCTCCGGACCTGAAGTACCTCCTCTTCTCGACGATCCTCTGCTTCGTTCAAGTGCTGGTGGCGGCCGCGGGCGCCAACCAGTCGGTCGGCCTGTCGACCCTTGCCGGCAACCGCGAGGGCCTCGGCGAGTTCAAGGGCTGGACCGGGCGCGCCATGCGTGCGCACCGCAACATGATCGAGAACCTGGTGTTGTTCGCGGCGCTGGTGCTGATCGCGGCGGCAGCCGGCAAAGCCAACGCCGCGACGGCGATGGGCGCCATGATCTTCTTCTGGAGCCGACTCGCCTACGCGATCATCTACGTCGCGGGCATCGCCTGGCTGCGCACTGTCGCGTGGTTCGTGTCGGTGATCGGCATGGCCATCATCGCCTTCGAGCTCCTGAAGGCGGTGTAGTCCGGCTCAGTGCTTGGGGGCGCCGGCGCCCATCGCCTCGACCTTCATTTCGACGTCGATGCTGCCGGCCTTCTCGAACACCAGCGTGAGCGGCACCTTGCCGTTCACGGCGAACGGGACCTTGAGCTCCATGAACATGATGTGAAAGCCGCCGGGCTTCAGCGTCACCGTGGCGCCCGGCGGAATCTCGAGACCTTTCTCGAGCTCGCGCATGCGCATCACGCTGCCGTCCATCTTCATCTCGTGGATCTCGACCTTGGCCGAGGCGTTGCTGCGCGCGGCGACCAGCCGGTCGGCCGTCGTGCCCTTGTTGGTGATGGTCATGAAACCGCCGCCCGACCTGGCGGTCGGTGCGGTGGCGCGCGTCCAGGGCGTGGCGATCTCGAGCGTGCCGAGCTTGTAGTCGTGAGCGGCGGCGGGGAGGGCGGCGAGGACGAGAGCGGCGGCGAGGAGGTTGCGGCGGGCGATCATGGGACGAGTTCCTTTCAGCGGACGGCGAAGACGATGGGAATGGTGAAGCTCGCGCTCTCGGCACCAAGGCCGGCGGCGAGCGGAGGGAGGGTGGCGCGGCGGACCATGCCCAGAGCGGCCTTGTCGAGTGCGTCGAAGCCACTGCTGCCCACAACTTCCGCGGAGATCAGCCGGCCATTCGTGGCGATGACGATGGCGAGCGTCACGCGGCCCTGCTCGCCGCGCCGACGCGCAGCCACGGGATAGTCGCGTTCGCGCTCGATGGCGGCGGCGAGGCGGTCGATGTAGCGCGGATCGGGCGCGGTCTGGCGCGCGGCGGCGGCCGGCGGCGCGGGTGCCGTCAGGGCCGGCGGCAGGGGCGAGGGCGGCGCCGGCGCGGCGATAGCCGGCGGTGCGGACTTGGGCGCGACGGGCTTCGGTGGCGGTGGCTTCGGCGCCTGGAGCACGAGCTGAGGCGGCGGCTCGAGCAGGGGGATCAGCGACGGATCGATCGGCGGCGCTTCGGTGACGACGGGCGGCTCCGGTTCGGGCGGCTGGGCTTCGGGCTGCGCCTCCGTCTGCGCTTCGGGTCTTGCTTCCGGCTGCGGTGGCGTGGGCTCGGCGATCGCGGCGATCTCGACCTCGATGGCGCGAATCTCGTCCGTCAACGGCTCGACATTCCACACGCCGATCGCGGCGGCGAGTACGGCCAGATGCACGCCGGCAGCGGCCGCCAGCGCGGCGAACGGCATACGTGGCGATGTCGTCGCTGGCGTCAACGCTTGCCCTCCCCGTCGAGCCAGGCTCGGACCTCGGCGAGGTCGGCGACGCCCGGCAGCACGGTCATCCGGCCGCTGCGGTCGATCATCATGGTACGCGGCAGCTCGCCACCCCATGCCGGATCGATTTCGTAGCGCAGCCGCTCGTTGAAGCGGTCGGCGAAGGCCCAGTTCTCGGCCTTGGCAAGACCCGAGCGCGAGATCATCTCGGAGACACGCGCGGGATCCTGCGGCACCGGGTCGGCTGCGATCATGACGAGGCGCATGTCCGGCCGCTCAGCCGCGAGCTTGCCCCAGAGCGGCATCTCGACGAGGCAGGGCGCGCAGGTGAGCCCCCACAGATGGACAACGACCGGTTTGCCGTCGTGCGCGGCGCGCAGCTTGGCCCAGCTTCCGCGCTCGAAGGCCTGAAGCCCGGTGGCGTGTGCGCCGAACGGTGCCAGCACGAGCGGCAGCGCGAGGAACAGCCGCCGCCTCATGGCCTGTCTCCGAGCGCGATGAGGCGATAGCCGTCGGCCTTGGTCAGCCAGGAGAGATAGGCCTGACCGGCATGGGCCACCAGCAGCGGATGGTCGGAGGCATCGGCGGTGTCGGCGACGGTGCTTGGCTCGCTCCACTGGCGACCGCTGTCGCTGCTTGCCTGCCAACGCACCAGCGACTTGGTGCCGTCGAATTCCTTCCAGACGAGATGCAGCGTATTGCCGTTCGAGAGAACGAAAGGCCGTGCCGGCTGGCGATTGGCGGCCGAAAGTGCGCGCGGCTGGGCGAACGGCATGTCGGCAGTGTCGGCGCGGGCATAGAACAGGCCCTTGCGCGTCGAACCGTCGGTGTACCAGGCGACGTGATAGCTGCCGTCGGGCGCGATGGCGATGGAGGGGCCATGATGCGGGCAGGCCTCGATCTTCCACTCGTCGGCGCTGACGCGGCGCACCGGTCCGGGCGTCGTCGAATCCCTGAAGGTGACGACGCCATGGTCGCGCACCGATCCGGGGAAGATGTTGCGGAACACGACAGCGGGCTTGGCCGGCCCGGCGAAGGCGACGCCGAGGCGGCAGCATTCGCAGGTATTGTCGAGCGCGATGGCTGTCGGGCCGAAGCCCGCCTCGCCGTCCTCCCAGGCATAGGCCAGCGCGGCGCCGGCATAGGGCTTCCCGGCGGCGCGCGCCTTCGCGACGTTGCGCTTGTCGAGCCAGGCGGCGAAGACGCGGCCCGTCGACGGATCGACCGCCGCCGTCTCGAAGCGCTGGCTGGTCTTGTCCGCCGTGATCGGCTGCGGCTTGGTGAAAGACGCTCCGTTGTCGTTCGACCGCGAGAAGAACGCACGGCCGTTGAAGTTCCTGTCCTGGAAGATCGCGAAGGTGACGACCAGCCCGCCTTTCGCGTCGACGACGATCCTTGCCCGCGCATCCGGCCCCCAGTCGAGGGACATCGGGTCGGGTGTCACCATGACCGGTTCGGAGAAGGTCTTGCCGAGGTCTGTCGAGCGCACGACCGCGATCCGGTCAGCCATCGTGCGCACGAGCCACAGCGTTCCGTCCGGCCCGAACGCCGGGGAGGCGGTGAACGCCTCGGGCGTGCTGGCCGGCTTGGCATGGTGCTGGTGCTGCGCGCCGGCGGAGCCGGCGAGCAGCAAGGCGACGACGAATGGGACGAGTGCACGCATCAGAACTTCACTCTCAAGCCGGCGGCCGCAGTGAGCGGCATCCCGAGCTGTGGGATGGCGGACGCGTTGACGGTTGTGCCTTCGAACGAGGTCCGCGTATAGCCCTGCGCGAGATACTGCACGTTGGTCAGGTTCTGGATGCTTCCATAGACGTCGACATCCTTTGCCGGTGACCAGCGCAGGCCGAGGTCGATCAGCGTCGCGCCGTCGTTCAATTGGGTATGGTTGGTGTCGTTCCAGTACTGCGGAAACGACTTCAACGATGCACTGAGGATCAGGCTCTCGATCGGCCGCCATTCCACGCCGGCGGTGAACATGTAGCTCGGCACTTGGCCGAGCTGCACGCCGGTGCGCACCAACGTCGGATTGGTGGAGCTGGCGAGGTAGGCGACCGTGTTGGTGAAGCCGCCGGCCAGCTTGAGTTTTTCGTTCGGTTGCCAGGAGGCGATCAGCTCGACGCCCTGGAAGGTGGCGTCGCCGACGTTCTGGTACTGGCGCACCGTCGTGAAGGCCGGGCCGAGACCGGCCGCGGTCACGAACGGTGCGGCGCAGGCGGGGTTGGTGTTGCAGACCGTGATGAGGTCGATGAAGTTCGTCAGGTTGTTGTTGAACCAGGTGCCGGACAGGGTGAAGCCCTTCCAGTCGAAGTCGAAGCCGATCTCCTGGCCGAAGTTGGTCATCGGCTGCAGGTTCGGGTTGATCGTCGTATAGCCGGTGCCTGCGGCAAATACCCTGTACATCTGGTTCATGCCGGGCGCCGAAAAGTTCCGGTAGATCGCGGCGCGGAGCTGCAGCTCGTCGCTGGCGTGAAACTTCACGCCGATCCTCGGATCGAAGCTCGAAGCGCTGGCATTGGGAACGACATTGAGCGTGCTGGAGTTCGTGGTGAGCACGCTGGCATTCATCGCCTGCCAGAAATCTCCGCGCATGCCCACCGTGACATCGAGCGGCACGCCGGTGAAGCGATAGGTGCCCTGGGCGAAGACACCCTGGAAGCGGTGCTCGCCGTTGACGATGAAGAAAGTGGGAGTGGCCGTCGCGCTGGCGAATAGGGCGTTGTAGTCGGTCACGAGCGTGCGGCGGGCATCGACGCCGATCTTCACGTCGCGCAGCGGGCCGAAGTTCGCCTCGTAGAAGATCGATCCCCCCTGGTCGGCGTTCGGCGCGGCCTCGATCTGGCTCACGAACTGGTTGGTCGCGCTGATGTTGTTCAAGGTATAGGCGCCGTTTCCGACGTTGATGGTGCCGAACGATCCGGCGCTGACCCAGCCGCTGAAGTTCAGGGACTGGTTCTCGTCGAACTTGTAACTGCCGCCGGCCAACAGACGATAGGTCGACCAGTTGTTGTGGGCGTAAGTCCACACCAACCCGTCCTCGAAGGTCTGGTTCCAGTAGGCCTTGGCGAAGAGCTTGAGGTCGCTGCTCGGCGTGAAGAAGGCGCTGGCGGCGATGTTGTCGGTCTTCGAGGCGGTGGGGACAAGGTTCACGTTCTGGAACTGCGCCGGCGTCAGGTTGTAGCCCGAGCTCTGGGCATGATTGTAGCTCGCGCCGATCCTGACTTTGTCGTTGACGACGTAGCTGCCGGCGGCCTCGGCAGTGGAGGTATTGTAGCTGCCGTAGCTCACATCGGAGACCACTCCGGTCTTCTCGGGCTCGCGCGTGATGATGTTGATGACGCCGCCCATCGCCATGTTGCCCCACAGGCTGGTGGCGCCGCCGCCGCGGATCACCTCGATGCGCTCGACCGAGTTTTTGGGGATCGTGCTCCAGTTGATGGTCCGGAAGTAGGGATCGTTGATCGGTACGCCGTCGACCATGACCAGCGTGTTGATGGTCGTGCTGGTACCGAAGCCGCGGATGTTGACCGGCTGCGCCGTCGGGTGGAGTTGCCCGGTCGGGATGTTGGGCAGCCAGACGCCGGGGATTCGGTTGACGATCTGGTCGACCCCCGTTTGAGGCATCGCCTGAATCTGCTCGCGGTTCAGCACGGTGGTGCTGACATCGAGCTTCTCGAGGTCGGAGCCGCGCCCGGCGCTGACGGTGATCGGCGGCAGGACGGTGGTGGATGCCGGTGCGCCGGCGGGCGGCGTTGCCGGATCCTGCGCGCGTGCCAGTGCCGGCACCAGCGACAGAATGGCGAATGCGGCGAAGGTCGCCGCGCGAACGGAAAACATGAACTCTCCCCACGAATGACGAACGAACGCGACGCACGGGAGTGCGTCGCCGCTTCAGCGGTCAGACGTGGGTGGGCGGGCCACGCGGGCAATGAGGCCCGTCGCGGATGCCGACGGGCGTGAGGATATCGAGGTCGGCCGCTAAGACGAGGTCGGCAGCAACCACCTCGACTGCGACGAAACCTGCCGAAGGGTCGGCCAGAAGCGGGGCATGGGCAAGGCCCAGGCAGCATTCGTGGACCTTGTTCGACGCGGGGACCGGCGCCGGCGTGCCGTCTTCCTGCATCGTCGGCAGGCAGAAGACGCCCCAGAGCGCGGCCGCGGCCTGCGGGCCGCCGTCGCGCATCATTGCGGCATGGGCGAGCGGCTGCAGGAAGTTGAGCGTGATCGCAAAGAGTGCCGCGGCAAAAGCCACCGCACGCCAGCCCCGTTCGGGTCGTCTGCGATCCATGACCAATCCTACGGGCCGGAGGCCCGTTACCTCAAGCGACGATCTCATTCAAAGTGTCGCATCGCTGCGGCGAAGCGACTATGGTCGTCGCCGTTTTCATGAGTGAGAGGCTTCGAGCGATGGGCAGGAACGACATGCCGCGGGTGATCGCCAACATCCTGGACAGTGGCGCCTGCTGGTTAGTGGCGCGCCTGGTGCTGACCTTCGTGTTCTGGGGGGCAGCGCTCGGCAAGATCGCCGACTTCCCGGGCAGTGTCGCCGAGCTCGCCGCGCTCAGGATCGAGCCGGCGAAGCCGATGGCCGTGTTGCTGATCGTCACGCTGCTCGTGGGCTCGCTGACAATCCTGCTCGACCGCTGGCTGTGGCTGGGATGCGGCATCCTGAGCGGCTTTCTCGTGGTCGCCATCGTGCTCGCCCATCCCTTCTGGACGATGCAGGACCCCGACCGCACCCTGCATTTCCGCGTCGCCGTCGAGCACATCTCGCTGATCGGCGGCTTCATGGCGCTGGCGATCGCCGGCCGCCTGCGCGACCTGCGGCGAGGCTAGCTCAGCGGAGCAAGGCGGCGAGCCGCGAGTCGCGCGTGCGGTGTGCATGGGCGTGCAGCAACCACATCGCGCCGCCCTGGAAGCCGTGCATCATGCGTCGCCCGTCGCGTACCTCCTCCAGGAAGCGCGCAAGGGGAACCTCGTGCGTGACGATGACCTCGCCGTCGTCGAGGTGCGGCTCGCCGACCTTGCGGGCGTCGAGCGCGAGGAAGCAGTGGACGGTGTTGTCGAGGCGCGGCGCATTGGCGAAGAAGCTGCCAATGGGCTGCCACTCGCCGGCCGTGAAGCCCGTCTCCTCGAGCAGCTCGCGCTGCATGGCCGCGATCGGCTCTTCTTGCTTGTCGTGGATGCCGCTCGGCAGCTCGATCACCGTCTGGCGCGCGCCGTGCCGGTATTCCTCGACCAGCACGATATTGCCGTCATGGGTGAGGGCGATCGCCGTCACCCAGTCGGGTTGCTCGATGACATGGAAGGGCGAGAGCACGCGGCCATTGGGAAGCTCGACCGTGTCGGACCTCAGGGCCAGCCAGCGGTCACGGTAGGGGTATTTCGACTCCAGCACCTTCCACGGCGCGACCGTCTTGCCGTCCTTCGACATCAGACCGCTGTCCAGCCGCCGTCGACCACGAGCTCCGCGCCGGTGACGTAAGAGGACTCGTCAGAGGCGAGGAACAGGATGGCGTAGGCGACCTCGTCGACCTCGCCGGCGCGGCCGAGCGGCACGCCTTTGAGGGTCTTGGCACGTTGCACCGGGTCGGCGGTGCGGCCCGAGGTGCGCATGGGCGGCATCAGGCCGGGATGCACCGAGTTCACGCGGATGCTCTCCTTGCCGTGCTGCGCCGCTGCCGCCTTGGTCATGAGGCGCACCGCGCCCTTCGACGCGTTGTAGCCGACATGGATGTAGGCCTGGCCGACGATGCCGGAGATCGACGAGAGATTGATGACCGAGCCCCCTCGGCCGGCCCTGCGCATCGCGGCGATGCCGTACTTCATGCCGAGGAAGACGCCGGTCGAGTTGATGTCCATCAGCCTGTGCCAGACGGCGGTATCGTAAAGGTCCTCGGCGGCCGATCCCGAGATGCCGGCATTGTTCACCAGCACGTCGAGGCCGCCATGGGCGGCGACTGTCTTGTCGACCGCCGCCTGCCATTCGGCCTCCCGGGTAACGTCGAGATGGACGTAGCTCGCCGTCCCACCGGCCGTCCTTATCTCCGCCACCACCGCCTCGCCATCGGCATCGAGCACGTCGGCAACGACGACGGCCCGGGCGCCCTCGCGGGCGAACAGACGGGCCGTGGCGGCTCCCATGCCGCCCGCCGCGCCGGTGACCAGCGCCACCTTGTCCTTCAGGCGCATCGGCGCGTCCTCACGCGAGTTTGAGGCCGACGATGCCGGCCACGATCAGCCCGATCGAAACCATACGCATGATCGATGCAGAATCGCCGAAGGCCAGGATGCCGACGGTAAATGCGCCGACCGCCCCGATGCCGGTCCAGACCGCATAGGCGGTGCCCATGGGAATGAACCGCTGTGCCCACAAAAGCAGCGCGCCGCTCGCGGTCATGGAAACGATCGCGAACACGATCCACCATGGGCGGGCGCCCTCGTCGGTCCAGCCGAGCTTGAGCCCGACCGGCCAGCCGATCTCGCAGATTCCCGCGAGTACCAGATATATCCAAGCCATGTTGTCTCTCCCCGAAAGGCTGCGACGTCGTTGACGGCGGCTTCACAGCCTGTAACCATCCGAGAATTGCACGCATCTTGCAGTATAGCGAGGGCGTGATCGGGGAAGGGCATCCAAGAGTCGGGAGTGGAAGATGAACGAACGTGAACTGCGCGGCCTCATCGGGAAGGTGAAGGCCGGCAAGCTGTCGCGACGCGGGTTCGTGCAGCGCATGATGGCGGTCGGCATCGCCGCGCCGATCTCGACACAGCTTCTGGTCGCCTCGGGCGTGGCCATGGCGCAGAGCCCGTCGACCTACAAGCCGACCAAGCGGGGCGGCGGCGGGCCGCTCAAGGTCCTGTGGTGGCAGGGGCCGACGCTCCTCAACCCGCATTTCGCGGTCGGCACCAAGGACCAGGACGGCTCGCGCCTGTTCTACGAGCCGCTCGCGATGTGGGACAACGACGGCAATCTGCGGCCCAAGCTCGCGGCCGAGATCCCGACCAGGGAGAACGGCGGTCTCGCGGCCGACGGCAAGTCGGTGACGTGGAAGCTGAAGCAGGGCGTGACCTGGCACGACGGCAAGCCGTTCACCGCCGACGACGCCGTCTTCAACTGGCAGTACGCCAAGGATCCGGCGACCGCCGCCGTCACCATCGGCTCCTACCAGGATGTCATGGTCGAGAAGGTCGATCAGTACACGATCGTCGTGAAGTTCGCCAAGCCGACGCCGTTCTGGGCCGACGCCTTCGTCGGCACGCGCGGCATGCAGATCCCCAAGCATCTGTTCGAGGAGTATATCGGCGCCAAGTCGCGCGACGCCCCCACCAACCTGAAGCCGGTCGGCACCGGCCCCTACATGTTCAAGGACTTCAAGCCGGGCGACCTGGTGACGGGCGTCATCAACCCGAACTACCACCAGGCCAACAAGCCCTATTTCGACTCGATCGAGATGAAGGGCGGCGGCGACGCCGTTTCGGCGGCGCGTGCCGTACTGCAGACCGGCGAGTTCGACTTCGCCTGGAACATGCAGGTCGAGGACGAGATCCTCTCGCGCCTGGAGAAGGGCGGCAAGGGCCGGGTGCTGGTGACGCCGGGCGGCAACATTGAGCACATCCAGTTCAACACCACCGATCCCTGGACCGAGGTCGACGGCGAGCGCTCGAGCATCAAGACCAAGCATCCGACGCTCAGCGACCCGGCGGTGCGCAAGGCGCTCTCGCTGATCGTCGACAACAAGTCGATCGAGCAGCACATCTACGGCCGCACCGGCCCGGCGACGCGCGACTTCCTGAACAACCCGGCGCGCTATCGTTCCAAGGCCAACCCGATCGAGTTCAACATCGACAAGGCCAACGAGATCCTCGACAAGGCCGGCTGGGCCAAGGGCCCCGACGGCATCCGCGCCAAGGACGGGAAGAAGCTCAAGTTCGTCTACCAGACGTCGATCAACCAGCCGCGCCAGAAGACCCAGGCGATCGTCAAGCAGGCGGCCCAGAAGGCCGGCATGGACATCGAGCTGAAGTCGGTGACGGCGTCGGTGTTCTTCTCGTCCGACGTCGCCAACCCGGACACCTACACCAAGTTCTACTGCGACCTGCAGATGTACACGACGACCATGTCGCAGCCCGACCCGCAGGTGTTCATGAACCAGTTCACCTCCTGGGAGGTCGCCACCAAGGACAACAAGTGGCAGGGCCGCAACATCACGCGCTGGCGCAACGAGGAGTACGACAAGATCTATCGCGCCTCCGAGGCGGAACTCGATCCGGTCAAGCGCACCGCGATGTACATCAAGATGAACGACATGGTGGTGCAGGACCTCGCGGTGATGGGCGTCGTGCAGCGGCCGACCGTGTCGGCGCTGGCCGCCAAGCTCAACGCCAACATCAGCGGCTGGGACAACAACACCTCGGACCTCAGCGACTGGTTCAAGGACGCCTGAGTCCAGAACGCCCTCTCCGCCGTGCCGGCGGGGAGGGCCTTTCCCATAGGTCCACGGCGTGAGCAGGCAGTACGTCATCCGCAAGCTTCTCATCATGATCCCGAGCCTGCTCGGGATCAGCATCGTGCTGTTCGGGCTGCTGGCGATGGCGCCGGGCGATCCGTTCGAGGAGCTGGCGACCAACCCGGCGATCCCGCCCGAGGTGCGCGCCAACCTGCGCGCCAAGTTCGGCCTCGATGACCCGGTGTGGATGCGCTACTGGCACTGGCTGGTGGCCATGCTGCAGGGCGACTGGGGCTTCTCGTTCGTCAGCCGCATGGACGTGAGCACGCTGATCCTGCAGCGCCTGCCCGTCACCCTGGTGGTGATCGGCGCCTCGCAGATCCTGGCGATCGCGGTGGCGATCCCGGTCGGCGTGCTGGCGGCGACCCGGCCCTATTCGCTGTTCGACCAGATCGCCAACACCTTCGCCTTCATCGGCTTCTCGCTGCCGACCTTCTTCACCGGCCTGGTGCTGATCCTGGTCTTCTCGATCCAGCTCGACTGGCTGCCCTTCGTCTATCGCGCCGACATCAGTGCGACCGGCTGGGCGTTCTACTGGGAGCACATCAAGCAGTCGATCATGCCGGTCACCGTGCTGGGCCTCTTCCAGGGCGCCGCGCTGGTGCGCTTCGTGCGCTCCTCGGTGCTCGACGTCATCCGCCTCGACTACGTCACCACCGCCCGCTCCAAGGGCATCGGCGAGCGCAAGGTCATCACCAAGCACGTGGTGCGCAACGCGCTGATCCCGGTGGTCACCCTGGTGGCCCTGCAGATGCCCATCGTGTTCAGCGGCGCCGTCGTCACCGAGCAGATCTTCCGCGTCCCCGGCATCGGCTCGCTGCTGATCTCCGCCATGCTCGCCAACGACACGCCGGTCGTCATGGGCGTCACCTTCGTCTCGGCCTGCCTGGTCGTCCTCTTCAACCTCATCGCAGACATCCTCTATGGCTGGCTCGACCCCCGCATCGCTTTCCGCTGACGCGCCGGCCGGCGCGGTCGCCGCGCCCGCCCGCAAGGCGCGGCGCTTCTCGCCGTGGCAGGAGGCGTGGCGCCGCTTCCGGCGCCACCGCATGGCGCTGTTCTCCGGCATCGTGCTGCTGATCATCGTCGGCGGCGTCGTGCTCGGGCCGCTGCTCTGGCCGGTGCCGATCAACGAGATCGACTTCGGCGCCAAGCTGCAGGGTCCGTCGTGGAAGCATCCGCTGGGCACCGACGATCTCGGGCAGGACCTGCTGGCCCGCCTGATCTACGGCGGCCGCATCTCGATCGCCGTCGGCGTCGCCGCCATGATCGTGGCGATCGTCGTCGGCGTCCTGGTCGGCGCCATCGCCGGCATGGCGAGCGGCCGGGTCGATGCGGCGCTCATGTGGGTCACCGACCTCTTCCTCTCGCTGCCGCAGCTCCCGCTGCTGCTGCTGGTCATCTACCTGTTCCGCGACTCGGTGAAGGGCGTGCTGGGCGTCGAGGGCGGCGCCTTCATCCTCATCGTCGCGGTGATCGGCGGCACGCGCTGGATGTCGGCGGCGCGGCTGGTGCGCGCCCAGTTCCTCTCCTTGCGCGAAAAGGAATTCGTCGAGGCCGCCCGGGCGCTCGGCGCCTCGCGCATCCGCCAGGTCGTGCAGCACATCCTGCCCAACGCGCTGGGCCCGGTGATCGTCGTCGCCACGATCGACATCGCCGCCGCCATCATCGCCGAATCGACGCTCTCCTTCCTCGGCCTCGGCTTCCCGTCCGACGTGCCGACCTGGGGCAGCGTGCTGCGCGACGCCAAGGACTATCTCGACATCGCGCCGCACTGGGCGCTGTTCCCCGGTGCGCTGATCTTCCTCACCGTGCTGGCCATCAACTTCATCGGCGACGGGCTGCGCGACGCGCTCGATCCGCGGCGAGTCCTCTAGTCCTGGTGTAGCGTGGCCGAACCTCTGCTGGACATCCGCGGTCTCAAGACCTGGTTCAAGACCGACGACGGCATGGTGCGCGCCGTCGACGGCGTCGACCTGCACATCGACCGCGGCGAGACGCTGGGCGTGGTGGGCGAGTCGGGCTGCGGCAAGACGGTGACGGCGCGCTCGGTGCTGAAACTGATCGACATGCCGCCCGGCCGCTTCGAGGAGGGCAGGATCCTCTGGCAGGGCCGGGACCTGATCCCGCTCGGCCAGGACGAGATGAACGCGATCCGCGCCAAGGAGATCGCCATCATCTTCCAGGAGCCGATGACCTCGCTCAACCCGGTCTACACGGTGGGCGACCAGATCGCCGAGGTGATCGAGCTGCACCAGAAGCTCTCCCGCAAGCAGGCGATGGCGGGTGCCGCCGAGATGCTGCGGCTGGTCAACATCCCCAACCCGCAGCGCCGCGTGCACGACTATCCGCACCAGTTCTCCGGCGGCATGCGCCAGCGCGTCATGATCGCCATGGCGCTCTCCTGCCAGCCCAAGCTGCTGATCGCCGACGAGCCGACCACGGCGCTCGACGTCACCATCCAGGCGCAGATCCTGGAGCTGATGCAGGAGATGAAGGAGCGCTTCGGCATGGCGATCATGCTGATCACCCACGCCATGGGCGTGGTCGCCGAGACCTGCCAGCGCGTCACCGTGATGTATGCCGGCAAGGTCGTCGAGGAGGCGCCGGTCGAGGCGCTGTTCGGCGACCCCCGGCATCCCTACACGCAGGGCCTGATCCGCTCGATCCCGCGCGTCGACCGCAGCGCCGAGAAGAAGCAGCGCCTCGAGGCGATCGGCGGCACGGTGCCGAGCCTGCTCGACCCGCCGCCCGGCTGCCGCTTCGCCTCGCGCTGCAAGCACGCCATGGACGTCTGCACCCGGGCCATGCCGCCCCTCAAGGAGGTCGGCCCCGGCCACTTCGTGAGGTGCGTCCTGTGAGCGAAGCGCTTCTCTCGGTAAAGGACCTGCGCAAGCACTTCGCCGTGCGCGGCGGCATCCTCTCGCGCGTCGTCGACAAGGTCCATGCCGTCGACGGCGTCAGCTTCGACATCAAGGCCGGCGAGACGCTCGGCCTGGTGGGCGAATCGGGCTGCGGCAAGTCGACGACGGGCCGCTGCATCCTGCGCCTGATCGAGCCCAGCTCGGGCGAGGTCTGGTTCCAGGGCGCCGACGTCACGCGGATGAACCACGGCGCCCTGCAGGCGCTGCGCCGCGACATGCAGATCATCTTCCAGGATCCCTATGCGTCGCTGAACCCGCGCCTCACGGTCGGCGCGATCATCGGCGAGGCGCTCACCATCCACAATCTCGCCGCCTCGCGGCAGGCGCTCGAGGACCGCGTGGTCCAGCTCCTCGAGACGGTCGGCCTGCAGCCCGACCACATGCGCCGCTTCCCGCACGAATTCTCGGGCGGCCAGCGCCAGAGGATCGGCATCGCCCGCGCGCTGGCCGTCGAGCCCAAGCTCCTGATCTGCGACGAGCCGGTCTCCGCCCTCGACGTCTCGATCCAGGCGCAGGTCATCAACCTGCTCGAGGACCTGCAGGAGCAGTTCGGCCTCACCTACCTCTTCATCGCCCACGATCTCAGCGTGGTGGAGCACATCTCCACGCGCATCGCCGTGATGTATCTCGGCCGCGTCGTCGAGATCGCGCCGGCGCGCGAGCTCTACGACACGCCGCTGCACCCCTATTCCGAGGCGCTGCTCTCGGCCGTGCCGATCCCCGACCCGACGGTGAAGCGCAAGCGCATCATGCTGGAGGGCGACGTGCCCAACCCGATCCGGCCGCCCCCGGGCTG
Organism: uncultured Reyranella sp.; assembly: GCA_964415585.1. GTDB lineage: Bacteria > Pseudomonadota > Alphaproteobacteria > Reyranellales > Reyranellaceae > Reyranella. The sequence goes on along the minus strand of CAYQAY010000042.1, from coordinate 11,483 downwards.
CCATTTCCACACCCGCTGCCCGATCGCCAGGCCCGACTGCTCGCAGCGCGCGCCGGTCCTCGAGGAGAAGCGGCCCGGCCACTGGGCGGCCTGCCACTATCGGGGGTAGGGCGCTCCAGCATCGCCCGTCGCGCGCGCGGTTTCGTCTTTCACATCGTCTGAATTCGCCCCAGTCTCGCCTTTTTCGTCTGCGATCCACAATTGCGCGCGTCATGCAATTGGCGCTTCCGCCAGCGAACCAGCGAGGGAAACATGGAAAACGTGGATCGACACGATACCCGGGACGTCGCCCTGGTCCGGAAGCGCGCCGCGAAGAACACGAAGAAGAAGCCCTATGCCCCGCCTGTCCTGATCCGATGGGGAACGTTCGCGGACCTCACGGGGGCGGTCGGGAACGCGGGCGCCCGGGACAACGGCAAAGGCAAAGGCCCCAAACGCACGCGTTGATTGCGAATCGGTCGCAATCGCTGCCGCCCCCCGTGAGCGCATCGACGCAGGCGGACGGACCCGGCGCCGCCCTCGGGTTGCTGTGCGGAATGATCGCGCCGAGGCCCGATCTCCCGGGACTCGCGGCGGCGTTGCGCGAGGGGGCGGATCTCGGCTCCGTCGTCGATCTCGCGGCCGACCACGGCGTACGACCGCTCCTGATACGCACCCTGTCGGCGGTCGGCTGGGAAAGGGTCCCCGCGGAGCTGCGCGACCGGCTCGCCACGTTCCGCCGCGACCAGCTCGTCCATGTCCTGGCGACCAGCGAGGCGCTCGGCGAGCTGACCGGCCGGCTGGCGGCCCGCGGAGTGGACGCCCTCGCGTTCAAGGGCGCAGCCCTCTCCGCCGCGCTCTATCGCGACCTCGCGGCGCGCGAGTTCAACGACATCGACATCCTCGTTCCGGTCGACCGCGTCGAGGCGGCGTCGCAGGTGCTGACGTCGCTCGGCTACCGCATCTCCGAAGAGGACGAAGAAGTCCGCCGGGCGTTTCTCGCCCATCAGCGGCAGTTCACCTTCACCCGGCCGGGCACGCCGACCATCGACCTTCACTGGGACTTCACGGCCGAGCACGTGCCGTTCCCGCTGTCCGCGGCCGAGGCCCGGCGGGCGGCGGTCGAGGTCGAGGTGGGCCGGCATCGTGTCCGGACGATCGGCGGCGACGCCCTCGTCCTGCTGCTGGCCGGCCACGGCACCAAGGAGGCGTGGCGCAGCCTGGCCTGGGTGTGCGACTTCGCGACGGTGCTCGAACGCGATCGCTCGCGCGACTGGCGCGCCCTGCACCGTCGCGCCGCCGCTGCGGGCTGCGGCGACGCCCTGCTGCTCTCCTGCGCGATGGCCGAGCGTCTGCTCGGCGTGCCGGTGCCCGCCGACCTGGCCGTCGAGGTGCGATCCCGCCGGCGCGTCGACGCGCTCGCATCCGCCATGATCGCGGGGCTCGGCGAGGCCGATACCGGCGAGGACCGGCGGCCGCACCTCGCGGACCTCGCGCTGCACGACAGCGCCTGGCGCCGCGCCGTCGCCGCGCTGCGGATCGCGCTGAGGCCGACCCTCGGCGACCATCGCGCGCTGCCGCTGCCGCCCGCTCTGTGGCCGGTCTACCGCCTGACGCGCCCCGTCCGCCTCGCGGCCGGCGCGGTTCGGCACGGGTTGAAGAATTCCTAGTGTCATCCTTGCAAATTCAAAGTCGCGGTTTGAATTTGCAAGGATGTCCGACCCGCTCGCCGCCAGCCTCGCGCTCGGCAAGGGCTTGCCGAAGGACGTGGCCGACCTCGGCGTCACCGAGGCGGCGTTGTCGCCGGGAAGATTTTCATGACTCCTCCCCTTGGCGGACTCCGCCAAGGGGAGGTGCCCGCGTCCTCGCGGGCGGAGGGGTCAAGCCATTCAATTGCCGCGCAGACCCCTCCGTCGTCGTAAGACGACGACACCTCCCCCGCGCGGACTCCGCGCCGGGGAGGAGTGCCGAAGTGACATGAGAATCTCCCCCGACTAAGGTCCGCGCGGCTGCCCGCTTGATGGAATGGTAGACATACGGGACTTAAAATCCCGAGGCCGCGAGGCCGTGCTGGTTCGAGTCCAGCAGCGGGCACCAACGATGTGTCGAACGCAGCGGGTCGGACATCCTTGCAAATTCAGATCGCTCACCCTTCGAGACGGCCGCTACGCGGCCTCCTCAGGGTGAGGAGCTGAATCTTCCCGGCGACAGGGCCGCCTCGGTGACGCCGAGGTCGGCCACGTCCTTCGGCAACCCCTTGCCGAGCGCGAGGCTGGCGGCGAGCTGGCCCGCGGCGTAGCCGGTCTGGATGCCGTAGCCGCCCTGGCCGGCCAGCCAGAAGAAGCCTTCGACCTTGGGGTCGTAGCCCACGACCAGGTTCTTGTCGGCGACGAAGCTCCTGAGCCCCGCCCACTTGTTCTTGATGCGGCGGATCTGAAGCGTCGTTCCGGTCTCGATGCGGTCGACGGCGATCGCCACGTCCATCTCCTCGGGCTGCGCGTCGCAGGGTTCCGACGGCGTCTCGTCGGCCGGCGAGGCGAGGAACTGGCCGACCTCGGGCTTGATGTACCAGGTCTCGTCGAAGTCGATGACCATCGGCAGCTTGGCGATGTCCATACCGGGCGGCGACTCGAAGGTGAAGGCCGTGCGGCGCTTCGGGACGAGCCCGACCGGCACGCAGCCCGCCAGCCCGCCCAGCACGTCGGCCCAGGCGCCGGCGGCGTCGATGAGGGTGGCGGCGCCGACCTCCTCGCCGTCCTTCAGCCAGATCTTCCAGCGCCCGTCGCGGCGGTCGAGCGCGTTTACTTCCGAGTTCAGCCGCAGCACCGCGCCCGCGGCACGCGCGCCCTTCAGGAAGCCGGCGTGGATGGCGGCCACGTCCATGTCGTCGGCCTCGGGCTCGAAGACCGCGCCGCCGCCCGCCGCCTCGGGTTTCAGCAGCGGCTGCAGCTTCAGCACCTCGGCGGGCTCCAGCCAGCGCACGCTCGGCACCAGCTTCGCATAGTCGGCCGCCGCCTGCTGCAGCGCCGCCTTCTGCCCGGCGCGGCCCGCGATCAGGGCGCCGCGCGGCGTGAGCAGCGGATGGTCGGCGAAGCCTTGCGGCGGGTTGCGGTAGAAGCGGCCCGACGCCACGGTGATGGCGCGGATCTCGGCGCTGCCGTAGGTCTCCGAATGCAGCGCCGCCGAGCGGCCCGTCGTGTGGTAGGCCGCGACGTGCTCGCGCTCGAGGATGACCACCTTCGCCTTGGGAGCGAGATGGAAGGCGGCGGAGACCCCGGCGATGCCGGCGCCGACGATGGCGAAATCGAAATCCTGCATGGCCGGCACATTGCAAGGCCGATGCCCTGCCTGCAATAGTCGCCTCGTCATGAGCAGACGTAGATGATCCCTTTCCGTCGTCCCGACCGGAGCCCGAAGGGCGAAGTGGAGGGACCTTCTCTCCACATCATGCCGCTTCCGGTTGATGGAAGGTCCCTCGGCTGCGCCGCCCTGCGGGCGGCTTCGCTCGGGACGACGGCAAAGTGAACATCGCCCACCTTCTGCTGGGCTCCGCCCGGGAGTTCCGCGACCTGCCGGCGCTGGCGCGCGGCACGGCGCCCTACCTCAACTACCGCGATCTCTGGCGCAAGGTCTCGGTGATGAGCACGCACCTTACCGGCCGGTTCGGTCTGGTGCGCGGCGATCGCGTGGCCTTCGCCATGACCAACTGCGTCGAGTCCATCGAGGTCATGTACGCGATCTGGCACGCCGGCCTCTGCGCCGTGCCGATGAACGCCAAGCTGCACCCGAAGGAACTCGCCTTCATCCTGGAGAATTCCGGCGCGAAGCTCTGCTTCGTGACGCCCGATCTCGCCGGGGACATCGCCGAGGCGGCGAAGGAGGCGCCGGCGCTGAAGGAGATCGTGGACGTCACCACGCGCTCCTACACCTTCATGGCCGTGGGCGATCCCAGCCCCATCGCCGACGCAGGCCCCACCGACCCGGCCTGGCTGTTCTACACCTCGGGCACCACGGGCCGGCCCAAGGGCGCCACGCTGACCCATCGCAACCTGCTGGCGATGACGCTCAACTACTATGCCGACCTCGACCGCCCGCCGCCCGGCGGCTCGATGGTGCACGCCGCGCCGATCAGCCACGGCTCGGGCCTGTGGAACTTCGCCGCGCTGGCGCGCGGGTCGGTGCAGGTGTTCCCCGAGAGCGGCAGGTACGAGGTGCCCGAGACGGTCGCGCTGATGAACCGCTGGCCGCACTGCTCCCTGTTCCTCGCGCCGACCATGGTGAAGCGCCTGATCGAGCATGGCAGCGTGGCCGAGCTGAAGCCCGAGGCGCTGCGCCTCATCACCTACGGCGGCGCGCCGATGTACGTCGCCGACCTGAAGCGCGCCCTCGACCTTCTCGGCGACAGGCTCGCGCAGATCTACGGCCAGGGCGAAAGCCCGATGACCATCACCCATCTCAGCCGCGAGATGCATGCCGACCGCGCCCATCCGCGCTGGGAGCAGCGGCTGGCTTCGGCCGGCCGAGCCGATTCCTGCATGGAGGTGCGGATCGTGGACGAGGAGGGCCGGGAGCTTCCCGTCGGCGAGGTGGGCGAGATCGTTGCCAAGGGTGACACGGTGATGTCGGGCTACTGGAACAATCCCGAAGCCACGGCGAAGTCGCTGCGCGACGGCTGGCTGTGGACCGGCGATGTCGGCGCCTTCGACGAGGAGGGGCTGCTGACGCTCAAGGATCGCTCCAAGGACATGATCATCTCGGGCGGCTCCAACATCTATCCGCGCGAGATCGAGGACGTGCTGAACCTCCATCCCGCCGTGGCCGAATGCTCGGTGGTCGGCCGGCCGCATCCGGAATGGGGCGAGGAGGTCGTGGCCTTCGTCGTCTCGCGCACCGGGCAGCCCTTCGCGCCGGCCGAGCTCGACCAGCTCTGCCTCGACAACATCGCCCGCTTCAAGCGCCCCAAGGACTACCGCTTCGTCGACGCACTGCCCAAGAACAACTACGGCAAGATCCTCAAGACGGAACTGCGCAAGCTGCTGTGATCAACCTTTCCGTCGTCTCGACCGAAGCGCCGAAGGCGCGAAGCGGAGAGACCTTGCCTCAACAGGCACATGGCTGAAGATCAATGAATCTCCGACGACAGATCGAGCCATTCCGGGTTGGCTGAATCGATGAGCGCGATTTTCTTCTCCCGCCGCCACTTCTTGATCTGTTTCTCTCGGGCGATGGCATCCGGCGCGGTCTCATGAGCTTCGATATAGACCAGCTTGGTGATGTTGTACTGCGAGGTATGGATCGAGGCGCCGCTACGGTGTTCATCGAGACGACGTCCAAGATCGGTCGTGACGCCGACGTACAGCGCCCGCCCGTTAGGGCTGGCGAGGATATAGACGACGGGCTTACGAGCCATGCCGAACGTCAGCAGACCGTGCAGATCGAAGCAAGGTCTCTCCGCTTCGCGCCTTCGGCGCTTCGGTCGAGACGACGGAAAGGTACATATGCGATTTCCCTACCTCGAAACCGGGGGAGAGGAACATGAAGGGTGAGCTCTCGCTCTTGTTGTCATGCCGGGCGAAGCGAAGCATCTTCCATCGAACACGAGAAGGAGACCACGGACATGGGCAGCATGATCGACTTCGAGCGGCCGGACGGCTCGACCTGCAAGGGCTATGTGGCGGAAGCGGGCAAAGGGAAGCCCGGTATCGTCGTGATCCAGGAATGGTGGGGGCTCAACGACCAGATCTGCGGCGTCGCCGACCGCTTCGCGCGCGCCGGTTTCAACGCGCTGGCGCCCGACCTCTACAAGGGCCGCGTGACGCAGAAGCCCGACGAGGCCAACCACATGATGAGCGGCCTCGACTTCGTCGGCGCGTCGGACCAGGACATCGCGGGTGCGGTCAAGCATCTTGCAGGAATGGGCGGCAAGGTCGGCGTCATGGGCTTCTGCATGGGCGGCGCCCTCACCATCGCGGCCTGCGCCCGCATCGGCGGCATCGCCTGCGGCGTGCCCTTCTACGGCATCCCGCCGGGCCAGCTCGCCGATCCGGCGAAGATCAAGGTGCCGCTGCAGGGCCACTTCGCCAACAAGGACGACTGGTGCACGCCGGCCGCGGTGAACGATCTCGAGAAGGCCATGAAGGCGGCGGGCCAGAGCCCCGAGATCCATCGCTACGACGCGGCGCACGCGTTCTTCAACGAGCGCAGCGAGGCCTATGATCTGAAGTCCGCCAACACCGCCTGGGAGCGCATGCTGCCGTTCCTGAAGAAGCACCTTTGACTGCGGAATCCCCTCATCCTGAGGAGCGCGCGCAGCGCGCGTCTCGAAGGATGGGACACGAAAATGCCGGTTGCCGACCCTTCGAGACGCATCGCTCCGGGCGCATGTGAATGCGCCGTCGCGATGCTCCTCAGGGTGAGGCGTGCTTTGATCTGCCCATCCGCTTGATGCGTCCGTGATGACGCGGAATCCTGCCTTCGGCCTCGTCATCGTCGGGCTGGGCGCCTCGCTCGGCCCGCTCGACATCGCCGTCAACGTGGCGCTGCCGGCGATCACCGCCCACTTCCGCCTGCCGCTCGCCGACGTGCAGTGGCTGGTGATCTGCTACGTGCTGGTCTACGGCTCGCTGATGCTGGTCGCCGGCAAGCTCGGCGACCTGTTCGGCCACCGTCTCGTCTTCCAGGCGGGCCTCGCGATCTCCGCCGTGGGCTGCGCGGCCTGCGCCGCCGCGCCCGACTGGCCGCTCTTCCTGTGGGCGCGCGCGGTGCAGGGGATCGGCACCGCCCTGGCGCTGGCCTGCACGCCGGCGCTGGCCACGTCGCTGTTTCCCGAGAGCGAGCGCACCAGGGCCCTGGCAGGCTTCGCCAGTGCGATGGCGCTGGCCGCCGCCGTCGGCCCGTTCCTGGGCGGCGTGCTGGTCGAGCTGTGGGGCTGGCCCGCCGTCTACTGGGTGCGCGTACCGATCGCGCTCGTGACCCTCGCTCTCTCGCTCCTGCTGCCGTCGCCGAAGACCGAGCCGCGGCCGTTCGATGCGCGGGGCGCGTTGCTGCTCGCCGCCACGATGAGCTCGCTGTTGCTGTCGCTGGTCTTCTCGCAGCGCCGCGAGATCCCGGGCCTCTGGTCGCTGGTCCTGTTCGCCGTGTCGCTCGGGCTGCTGCTCGCCTATGTGCGGCGCGCGAACCGCGTCCCCGAGCCGATCATCCGGCCCTCGCTGTTCGCCGATCCGCGCTTCACCGTTCCCAACGTCCTGAATGCGCTGGCCAACCTCGCGGGCTTCGCGATCCTGCTGCTGACGCCGTACTACCTGGTGAACGTGCTGAAGCTCACCGCGCTGGGCGCCGGCATCGTGCTCGCCATGGCCTTCGCCGGCAGCCTGACCGGCGCGCCGCTCTCGGCCTTCCTGGTGAAGCGCATCGGCCAGCGGCCGACCGTGTTCGCCGGCGTCGCCTTCGTCGGCCTCAGCCTGCTGCCGCTGGGCTTCATCGGCATCGACACGCCGCTGCTCGCCGTGGCGGCGCTGCTGGTGCTGCAGGGGGTGGGGCAGGGGCTGCTGACGGTGGCCTATACCGACATCGTGACGGCGACCCTGCCGCCCGGGGACCGGGGCGTCGCCGGCAGCCTGTCGCTGCTCACCCGCACCGTCGGCATCGTGGCCGGCGCCTCGCTGCTGACGGCGCTGCAGGCGCGGGGCGCCGAGGGCATCTGGGGCATGGCGGGCTTCCTGGCCGGCTACCGCTTCGCCTTCGTGGCGGCGGGCGGCGGCCTGCTGGCGGCGCTGCTGTTGTCGCTGCTGTGGCCGCGGGCGTGGTCGAGGGGCTGAAAGGTCAGGCAGCCTTCGAAAGCGTCCGTTCGACGATCCCGGGATCGCGCTCCAGCAAGGCCAGCAGGACCCGGGCCGGTCCATCCGGCGCACGCCTTCCTTGCTCCCAGTTCCGCAAGGTTCCCACCGACACTCCGATGCGTCGCGCGAAGGCATCTTGCGATAGACCCGTCTTCGCGCGAATGCCGACGACGTCGGTGCGCCTGACCTTGTGAACCTTCGTACCCGGGGTGGCGTGGCCGCGCGCATAGGCACGGGCTTGACCCAGGCTCTTCACGAGAAGATCGAAATCCTTCGCCTTCATCGGTCTAGCCTCCAAAATCATCGAGCAAGGCATCGGCGAGAACCGCCAGGCGCTTGCGTTGCTCTGCAGTGAGGTCGGATGCCGCGTTTTTCGCATAGATCATGAGCAGGACGGCGGGATACCCCTCCGAATGGAACCAGTAGATCACACGCCCGCCGCCGCGCTTTCCCGGCCTTGCAGCGGCACGCGCATCTTTCGCAGACCTCGCGTTCCTTTGATCAGAACGCCCATCGCCGGTGCGCCGGCGACCGCATCCACGATGGCCGCTCGCTCCACTGCGCTCGTCAGCTTGCTCGCCTGCGAGATGTAGAGATCGGTCTCGACGACGGCCAGCAGGGAAGTCATCGCGACGATGTATGAGCCAATGGCGTATATGCGTCAATGGCGTATGTTTCCGGGCATTCTTTGGATCGATCGACCCCGAGAAAATCTCGTGACAGGGGACTTGCAGGTTCAGCAGGAATATGCCTATACTTCCTATAGCCTGGCGCCCCGAGCGTCCGGCCCTCCGAGAGCCCCGCCGGCCCCGCTGCGCGGGGCTTTCGTTTTCCCGCACCACCAGGCCGCCCTCTCACGGGCGGCCTTTTTCACATCTGGAGCAGACCATGAACGAGAACGATCCCTTTGCTCACATGCGCGGCGCACCCTGGATGAACCGCAAGCTCAGCCCGTCGGGACGTGCCGCGGCCTTCTTGCGCCGCGAGCTGGAGGACTTCCCCGCCATCGAGGGCCGCGATCCAAACCGCGCCGACCTCGATGCCATCGTGAAGCGCACGGTCGACACCATGGTACCGATCTTCAGACGCGAGCAGGAGGTTGCTGCGCGGACCGATCCGCAACCCGAACCGCCGCCACCGGAGCCCAACATCTTCAGGCGGTGGCGGCCGATTTTGGGTCCGATGCTGCCGGAGCCTCCTCCGATCGACTTCGAGCCGCTTCCGGAGCCTGCCCCCGATCCAAAGGACGAGGTGCCGCCCAGCCGCTATCCGGGTCAGAACATCGGATGACCGGCCGCTTCGGGTTTCCCCGCCACGTTCTCGCCACTTACCTATAGAGGATACGGACGATGCGCGTGATACTCGCCATACTAGTCTGGCTATCAAGCATGCACGTCTTGCGTGCACACGACTTCATCTGGTCCCAGTGGGAGACGACCGCCGTCCGGCAGAAGGGACCGGAGGCCGCCGAGGGGCTGCTCGTCTATTTCCATGGCGACGGTTCGGACGCGGCTGACAGGCTGCCGATCGTTCCGTTCTTCGTGGAGGTCGCGCGGGCGGCCGACTGGGACATACTTCGCATCAACCGGCTGCCGTTCGTCGACACCGACACGGCCGACGCCGGCATCCTCGCCGTCGTGGAGGCGAAGGTCGAGGAAGCCCGGCGCGCGGGCTACCGGCGGGTGGTCCTGGGCGGCCATTCGCGCGGCGCGTGGCTCGCGCTGTCGGGGGCGTCGCTGGCGAACGTCGACGGTGTCGTCGGACTTGCGCCCGCATCGTCGTTGTACGGGAACGAGTCTCCGGATCGCACTGCGGCAATGCTCGCGGCCCGCCTGTCGCAGACTCGGGCGCCGCGTATTGCCGCCTTCTTCTTCGACGGCGATCCCGGCGAAGACACGCTCGAGCGCCGCGCGCACATGGTTCAGCGAGCGCTGGAGCCTTCGGGCTCGAGCTTCCTGATCGTCGACCGGCCGCCAGACCTGTCGGGCCACAGCGCAGCGGGATACGGTCGCTTCACCCGCCGCTATCGCGATTGCGTCGTCGAGTTCCTGCGGGCGCCGGCGCTTCCGATGGGTGCCGCGGACTGTACATCGACGAAGAACGGCTACGCCCATGGGGCGGACATCGGTTTCCCGGCGGCGCTTCCGCCGGTTCGGCATCTCCAGGGCGCCGACGGAAGTCTCGATGCCTATATCGGCCGCTGGCAGGGCGACGACCGGGCCGGCGGCTACGTCATCATGCAGGCCATCGAGGTCGGGCCGGACCATGTCCTCTTTCAGTTCGGTCAGTCGCCCTACGTCGGAAGCCCGGGGCGAGCCTCCGTTCGCGAGTTCTCCTTCCGGAAGGACAAGGCATCGGATGGGCTGAAGTACACCGACGACGGCAATCGAATTGCCGTCACGGCCCGCCTGCTGCCGGCAGGGCTGCTCCAACTGGAGCTAAGGGCCGCCGTCCCACGCCCCGGCCAGACGTCGCGGCAATTCATGCTGAAGAAGCACCCGTAGCGGCCGCCGATTTCTGGACACCATTTCTGGACAGGTCGGCATTTCTGGACAGTCGCTGTCCAGAAATGGCCGGAAAGGCCAACGATTCCAACGGCCCGATTTCTGGACACCGATTTCTGGACAGCGCAGGCGTCCAGAAATGCCGCTCAGGTGAGCTTGATGTCGCCCTTGCGGATGATGGTGCCGAACATCGCGGTCTCGGCGTCGATGCGGGCCCGGAAGTCGGCGGGGTTCAGGTAGGTCGTGCGCATGCCGCCAGTGTGGACCCGGGCGGCCAGCTCGGGCTCGGCCAGCGCCCGGGCGATGGCCCGGTCGAGCCGCGCGATGGCGTCCGGAGACGTGCCGGCGGGGGCCAGGATGCCGAACCAGGAATCGCCGCCGTCCTTGCCGTAGCCGGTCTGCTGGAGCGTCGGCACGTCGGGGAAGTCCGGGTGGCGCACCTCGGCCAGCATGGCGAGCGCGCGGAGCTTGCCCGCCTTGATGTGCGGCAGGGTGGTCTGGTCGAACTGGGCCTGCACCTCGCCCGCCAGCAGCGCGTTGGTGGCGGGCGCGCTGCCGCGGTAGGGCACGTGGGTCATCCTGATGCCGGCCTCTAGGCTCAGCATCTCGCCGAACAGGTGGGTGATGGTGGCGAGCCCCGCCGAGCCGTAGTTGATCCTGCCCGGGTTGGCCTTCGCATAGGCCACGAACTCGGCCACCGTGTTCGCCGGCACCGAGGGATGGATCGCGAAGGCGCCCCACGAGGTCGTCATGCGCGACACCGGGACGAAATCCCTGTCCGGGTCGAACGGGATCGGCTGCAGGTGGCGGGTGATGCAGACCATCGCCGTCGTGGTCGTGAGGAACGTGTGATGGTCGACCGGCTGGTTCTTGGCGAACTCCGCGCCGATCATGCCCGAGGCGCCGGCCTTGTTGTCGAACAGGATCGACTGGCCGAGGATCTGCGCGGCGCGGTCCATGACGATGCGGCTGGAGACGTCCGACGGCCCGCCGGGCGGATAGGGGATGACGAGACGCAGCGGCTTGGCAGGCCATTGCTGCGCGACGGCGGGTGCGGCGAGGGCGGCGAGGGCTGAAGCGGTGAACGCACGACGACGCATGGACGCCTCTCCCCTCGGTCTTTCGCCGCAGCATTCCATGCCGGCGCAGGGGCCGCCAGCGC
>CAYQAY010000041.1:0-41929 GCA_964415585.1 uncultured Reyranella sp. | reverse complement strand
CGAGACGCAGCGGCTTGGCAGGCCATTGCTGCGCGACGGCGGGTGCGGCGAGGGCCGGCGCGGCGAGGGCTGCGATCGTGGAAGCGGTGAACGCACGACGACGCATGGACGCTTCTCCCCTCGGTCTTTCGCCGCAGCATTCCATGCCGGCGCAGGGGCCGCCAGCGCCGTGTTAGGCTGCAGGCCGGCGCAAAACCGGGAGCGGGGCGACATGGCAAGCGACAGGGCGGGCAGGCTGAAGGACAAGGTGGCGATCGTGGTCGGCGCGGGCTCAAGCGGCCCGGGCTGGGGTAACGGCAAGTGCACGGCCCTCACCTTCGCGCGCGAGGGCGCCCGGGTGTTCTGCGTCGACCTCAAGCGCGCTGCGGCCGAGGAGACGGTCGGCCTGATCGAGAAGGAGTGCGGCAGGGACAGCGCCGTCGCCTTCGAGGCCGACTCCTCGAGGAACGCCGACGTGAAGGCGCTGGTCGATGCCTGCCTCGCGAGGTGGGGCCGGATCGACATCCTCGACAACAATGTCGGCATCGGCTCGCAGGGCGGCCCGGTCGAGCTCGGCGAGGACGAATGGCACCGCGTGTTCGACGTCAACGTGAAGAGCTTCTTCCTGACCGCCAAGCACGTGCTGCCGGTGATGGAGAAGCAGGGCAAGGGCGCGATCGTCAACGTGAGCTCGATCGCCTCGATCCGCTCGCCGAAGGGTGTGTCCTACATCGCCTACAATGCATCCAAGGGCGCGGTGAACTCGCTCACCCTGGCGATCGCCTCGCAGTACGCGGAGAAGGGCATCCGCTGCAATGCGATCCTGCCCGGCCTGATGCACACGCCGATGATCGACTTCCTGGCCGAGCAGTACGCCAAGGGCGAGAAGGACCACAACCAGGCCTACGACAAGATGATCGCCATCCGCGACCGGGCCTCGCCGACCGGCAAGATGGGCACCGGCTGGGACACCGCCAACGCAGCACTGTTCCTAGCGTCCGACGAGGCGGCCTACGTCAACGGCCACCTGCTCGTCGTCGACGGCGGCATCACGGTGCGGGCTTAAGGGGCGCGCTTGAGGAACGTCCGGAAGACCAGCGGGCCGGTGAGGACGATCAGGAACAGGCGGAAGAGATGGTGGGTCGCGACCATCGCGATCTCGATGCCCAGCGCCAGGCCGATCAGGCTCATCTCCGCGAAGCCGCCGGGCGCATAGGAGAGCACGGTGGCGTCGAAGTTGAGGCCGGTCAGCAGCCAGGTGATCTCGGCGAAGCCCACGGCGCAGCCGATCAGCAGGAACGCCGCCCCGATCGACGCCGCCATCTCCTTGTGCAGTCTGTCGAAGTTGGCGCCGACGAAGCGGCAGCCGATGCCCGCCCCGACGACGACCTGAGCTGCGGCGACCAGCACGCCGGGCGGCTGGGAATCGGTGAGGCCGCCGAGGTGGGCAATCGCGCTCACGATCATCGGACCCATCATGAAGCTCGCGGGCAGCCGCAGCAGGCGGCCCGCCACGGCGCCGATGACGCCGCAGGCGATCAGGATCGCGTAGTCCTTCCAGTCGTTGCTCGTGGCGCCCTGCACCACGGTGAGCACACTGGTCTGCGCGCCGGTCACGAGGCGGTACCAGATCGGGATGGTCAGCACGACGGTGAGGATCCTGAGCGCATGGGCCAGCGCTATGGCGCGCTCGTCGCCACCCATCGCGCCGCCCATGATCGTCATGTCGTTGAGGCCGCCCGGCATCGCGGCGAAGTAGCAGGTGACCTTGTCCCAGCCGGTGAAAATGCGCAGCCAGACGAAGCACAGGCTGGCGCCGGTCATGGTCATGCCGGTCAGCACGCACAGGCTGACCGCCCATTCGCCCAGCCGCTGCACGAGGTCCGGCGTGAACCCCGAGCCCAGCAGCACGCCCAGGACGATGATCATGCCCTGTCGCAGGCGGACCTTCATGCCGATGCGCAGGCCGAAGAAGGCCGCGACCGTGCAGAAGACGCAGGCGCCCAGCATCCAGGCAAGCGGCATGCGCAGCCAGTCGAAGACGAAGCCACCGGCGGTGCCTATCGCCAGGGCAAGCGCGAGCGGGCCCCAGCCGTCGTGTCCGATGATCCTCTTCTTCTCCGGTTTGAAGGGGACGCCCTTCTCGCTCAAGGGACGAACTGCTCCTTGAGAATACGCTCCTCGAGATCGTGCTCGGGATCGAAAAGGAGCGTGAGGCGGATGTCGGTGGCCTCGGTCACGGTGACCTTGGCGACGTTGGCGATCTCCACCGAATCGGCGGCCGCCGCCACGGGACGCTTGCGCGGATCGAGGATGGTGAACTCTACCTTGGAAGTGCGCGACAGCAGCGCACCGCGCCAGCGACGCGGCCGGAAGGCATTGATCGGCGTCAGCGCCAGCAAGCCCGCGCCCAGCGGCAGGATCGGACCGTGGGCGGAGAGGTTGTAGGCGGTGGAGCCGGCGGGCGTCGCCACCAGCACCCCGTCGGTGTGCAGCTCGGGCAGACGCTTCTTGCCGTCGACCGAAACTGCGATGCGCGCGGTCTGGCGGCTCGACCGGAGCAGCGACACTTCGTTGATCGCAAGCACTTCGAACGTCTGGCCGCGCGTGTTCACGGCGACCATGCGCAGCGGCGTCAGCGCCACCTGGCGCGCTTTCCTGAGGCGCTGCAGCAGGCCGGTTTCCTTATAGGTGTTCAGCAGGAAGCCGACCGTGCCGAGGTTCATGCCGTAGATCGGCTTCAGGCGCCGCATGTTGCGGTGCAAGGTCTGAAGCATGAGCCCGTCGCCGCCCAGCGCCACGACGATGTCCGCCTCCGCTGGCGTCACGCCTCCGTAATGCCGCTCGAGCCGCGCCTTGGCCGCCTTCGCAGCGGGCGTGGTGGCGGAGACGAAGGCGAGGCGGGGAGATGACGAGGAGGAACGGGCGGCCATACCAGCAATGTCCGAGTGCAAGATCGGCACTATAGCCGCCTGCCGTGCCGTTGCGATAAAATCCCGCTCGCAACGAAGATTCGAGGAGAAACGCGATGGAGCTGGTTCCGCTTGGACCGGGATTCGGGGTCGAGGTGAAGGGCGTCAGCCTGCTCGACGTCGCGATCGATGCCGAGGCCTACAAAGCTGTGCGGGCAGCCTTCGAGACCCATTCGCTGCTGGTGTTCCGCAACCAGACCATTGCCGACGACATCCAGGTTGCCTTCAGCCGGGCCTTCGGGCCGCTCGAGCTGACCAAGGCAGCCTCGCTGGGCGAGAACAGCTTCTATTCGCGGCTCACCAACGTCGGCGCCCAGGGCGAGATCGTCCCGCTCGACCATCGCCAGGTGCTGGTCGCCAAGGCGAACGCTCTCTGGCACACGGATTCGTCCTTCAAGAAGACTCCGGCGCTGGCCTCGGTGCTCACGGCGCGCGTGCTGCCGGGCGAGGACGGCGACACGGAATTCACCTCGACGCGGCTCGCCTGGGACCGGCTGCCCGCCGACCTGCAGGGGAAACTGAAAGACGCCGTGGCGACGCACTCCTATGCCAACAGCCGCGATCAGATCCATCCCGATCTGGCCAACGCAGAGGAGCGCAAGGCGCTGCCGCCGGTGCGCTGGCGGCTCAACTGGCGCAACCCGAGCAACGGCCGCCGCGCGCTCTACGTGGCGAGCCACGCCTATGCGATCGACGGCATGGATGATCGCGACGCGCGTCAGCTCCTGGCGCAGCTTCTCGACGAGGCGACTCGGCGCGAGTTCGTCTACGCCCACAAGTGGCGAACAGGCGACGCCGTGATGTGGGACAACCGCGCCATGCTCCATCGCGGCCGGCCGTGGGACTACACGAAGGAGCGCTCGATGGTGCGCACCACGATTTCGGCGACCGAGGCCGACGGGTTGGCCGACGTCAAGCCGCCTGTGCTGCACTGAGGCCGTAGATCGGCTGCGGCCGGTCGATGTCCTTTAGCGGGTGCAGGCCGAGCGGCTCGACGGCGCCGGTCGGCAAGAGGTCGGCCACGGCCTTCGACAGGACCACCGGACGTCCAACCGCAGCGCAGACCTTTTCCAGGCGCGCTGCGTAGTTCACCGCAGGCCCGATCACCGTGAAGTCGAGCCTCTGGCTTGCGCCGATATTGCCGAACATGACCTCGCCGAGATGCAGCGCGAGCCCGAAGCGCAGCGGCTGCTCGCCGCTGGGAATGCGCCGGTCGTTGAGGAGGCCGATGGATCGCGCTGCGTCCGAAGCAGCTCGGGTCGCGCGCACCGCCGTCTCGGCGCGCTTGGCGGGGGTCGCGACGGGCAGCATAGCGAGCATGCCGTCGCCCATGAATTTCAGGATCTCGCCGCCGGCCGACGTCACGGCCGCTCCCATGACGCCGAAATAGTCGTTCAGCAGACAGATCACCGAATCTCGCGGCAGATCGTCGGAAGCGCGGGTGAAGCCGCGCAGGTCGCAGTACCAGATCACGGCGTCGATGGTCTGGCCGTCGCCGCGCTTCACTTCGCCCGCCAGGATGCGCTGGCCGGCGGCGCGCCCGACATAGGCGTCGAGCAGGTTGGCCGCGGTGTCGCGCAGCGAGTGGGTCTCGACAATGCGGGTGAAGGCGAAGTGGAGATGGTAGAGGCGGTCGAGGTCGGCGTCGGTGAAGCCGCCCGGCCGGTCCGAGACGATGCTGAGCGCATCGACATGGCCGCCCGAGAAGAACAGCGGCAGGGCCACGTAGTCGGTGGCGCCTTCGCTCTGGAGCTGACGCAGCACCGGCGCTTCGGGCGCGGTGCCTTCGAGGCGATAACGAATGATCCGGCGCTCGGCATAGACGCGGGGCAGGGGGTTGTCGCGATACTCCGCACCTTGGTCGAAACCGTGCGGTACGCTGCCGGCCTCGACACCGCGTCCGCGCCGCCAGAAGTAGCCTTTGCCCGAGAACTCCGGGTGTAGCGTGCGCTGGAAGTAGGCGAAGCGGTACAGCGGCAGACCGGCCATCACGATCCGCTCGCCAGTCGCCCTGACGAGCTCGGCGGTGTCGGCGATCCGATAGGCCTCGGTGACGAACCAGCGTGCCAGCGGGTCGCTGTAGACGCGGAGGGAGGTCTCGTCGTCCATGCGCCATGATAGCCCGCGGCGGGCGCGGGCGGGCAGGCTATTCGGCTGCGGCGAGTCGCTGGTTCTGCTGGGCCGCGATCTTGGCGCGGGCGAGATCCTCGCCACGACGTTTGTTGACGGCAGCACCGCCGCCTGCCGTGTCGGCGAACAGCGAGAGCTTGTCCATGTCGTCGTCGACGACCGGCTGCAGCGCGAGGTCGGTGTACTCGAGGCGCTTCGGATCGTTCTTGACCTTCTGGCCGATACGCCAGCCCTGCCAGGCGAGGCTTCCGTAGATCTTGAGCTTCTTCCAGGTTTCCTTGGCGAGCTTCCAGTGGAACACGCCGAACGGCTCGATCGGCATGCCATAGCGGCGGTCGCGGCGGTACTTCATGCGCACGCCGCCGCCTTCCAGCGGATGGATACCCTCGGCCTCGAACATGATCTTGAACATCGTCATGAAGCGCGCGACCTCGGCCGGGTTGCGTCCGGGGATGGCGCCATGGCGGCGCGTAACAGTCTCGATGTGTTCGGGTGTGTAGTAGCTCGCCCACGCTTCGCGATAGACCTGCTCGAATTCGGCGTCGCTCATCTTGGGATGATGCACGCAGCGGTGATGCACGTCGTACTTGTTGAGGTCGGGGTCCATCCACACGCCCTGCTTCCAGAGTGTCTGGTGGTCCTCGGAGCCGGGCAGCGGCGTGAGCATGAAGAGCTCGAGGATGTCGAGCGGCAGCTCCTTCTTGATGATCTCCATGTCGCGCAGGATCGAGTCGCGCGTGTCGCCGGGAAAGCCGAGAATGTAACCGGCCCAGGTCGAGGCGCCGCTGACGTGCCATGCCTGCAGCATCTTGCGGTACTCGGTGATCTTGTTCTGGCGCTTCTTGGCGGCCAGCAGATTGTCCGGGTTGACGTTCTCCAGGCCGATGAAGACACGATAGACGCCGGCCCAGCGCGCCTTATGGATGAAATTCGGGATGCGGTGGCACTGCGTGTCGACCTGGATGATCAGCGACAACTGAATGCCTTCGTTCTCCTTAAGCTCGATCAGCCGGTCGAAGAACGACTCCCAATGCTTGTTGCGGGCCATGTTGTCGTCGGTGATGAAGAACGACGTATTGCCCTGCTTCCAGTTCTCGCGGACGATAGCCTCGAGATCGTCGGCTGTGCGGAACCGGCTCTTGCGGCCCTGGACGTTGATGATGGTACAGAACGAGCACTGGAACGGGCAGCCGCGACCGAGGTCGAAGCTCGTCATGCCACCCTCGTTACGCGCCAGAGCCTCGGCTGGCAGCCGGGGGACCGGTGCGCCTTCGAGGCTCGGCAGGTCGTTCATGTAGTTGTAGAGCGGCTTCAGCGTGCCGTTCCACGCGTCGCGCAGCACCTCGTCGAGCCGACCTTCTTCGGCCTCGCCCGCGAAGATCGAGATGCCCATGTCCATCGCTTCCTGGATCTCCGGAGGCGTGACGGGCAACATCGACAGGCAGCCGGAAACGTGGAAGCCGCCGATCGCGACGGGAAAGCCACCCTTGATGAACTGGCGCGCGAGGTCGACAGCATGGGGGAACTGATTGGTCTGGACGCCGACGAGGCAGATCAGCGCCTTGCCGCCCTTGCGCTCGATCTCCGCCATCATGCGGGCGGGGCGCACGCGCGTGTTGGTTTCGTCGATCGGAAGAATATCGATGTCGACATCGGGCCCCAACACCTGGCGCGCGCGGCAGTCCTCGCCCAGCCCGTATAGAGCGGCGAGAGTGTTTGACGGGATGTGAGACCGAAGCCACGTGATCGGATAGCCGTCGTCGTCGTAATGCGTCGGCTTGATCAGAATCAGATGAAACTTGGTACGCTTAGCGCCGCCCATTGCGGACTTCTCCAAAGCCAAACTCCGCTGCGGGGCTAAAGTGCTTTTCACCACTTGACTGCATGCGAAGCCACAATGCTCTGAGTACCCGCGCAACGCAACTGAAGCTCATCGGTATTTGCAAACAAAGCCTGCAATAGGTCTACAATCTCTAGGGTTTTGCGTGGTCCGAGCCAAGCTATATGCGCTTTAGGGCCATGCGAAGGGGATTATTGCAGTCTGCGACCCGGACGCGCAGGGTCGCTTCGCCCCGAACGCGTCCGTTCACAAGGACGCAAGGGGGAGGGAACGAACCAGACTTGAGCCTCATTGCGCGTACGCCGGTGCTAGCGCCCTTCCGGGTTCGAAGCTTCCGCTTCCAATGGCCGTCGGACCTCCTCGCCTCGTGGGCATTCGAGATGGAGGGGGTGATCCTGGGCTGGTTCGTGCTGGTTTCGACCGGCTCGGTCCTGGCGCTGGCGGTATTCGGCTCCCTGCAGTTCCTCGGCACGCTCATCTCGCCCCTGTTTGGCATGGCTGGAGATCGTCTCGGTAACCGCCTGGTGCTTCTGCTGATGCGCCTGATCTACCTCCTTTTGGCGTCGGCGTTGATGGTGCTGTTCCTGACAGACAGCGCCAGTCCGATACCGGTGTTCATCCTGGCGACGGTCATGGGTCTGGTGCGGCCGTCCGATATCACGCTGCGCAACCTGCTGATCGGCGAGACCATGCCGGCCGACTATCTGATGCGCGCCATGGGCGTGTCGCGCACGACCGCGGATTCGGCGCGCGTCGTGGGAGCGCTGTCCGGCGCGGCGCTGGTCGCGGCTCTGGGATCGGGGCTGGCTTACGTCGCTGTGTGCGGCGTCTATGCGCTCAGCCTCGCCCTCACATTTGGCGTCGGCACGCAGCGCCTGCGCGTATTGGGTGAGGTCAGCGCTCCAGTTTCTCCCCTGCGCACGCTTCGCGAAGGCTTCGCCTATGTCTGGGCGATGCCTGTGGTGCGGGCGGTGATGCTGCTGGCCTTCCTGGTCAACTTCGCCGCCTATCCGCTGACCGGTTCGCTGCTCGCCTACGTCGCAAAGGACGTATACGGCATGGAGCAGACCGGCCTCGGCTGGTTGATCGCCTGCTTCGCCGGCGGCGCGCTCTCCGGTTCGATCATGGTCTCGCTCTATGGCGCCCGTATCCGGGCGGGCCGTGTCATGGTCGTGAACACGCTCGCCTGGCTCGCCTGCAATCTCGTCTTCTCGCTGACGACTATCCCGCTGGCAGGCGGCAGCGTGCTGTTCATCGCAGGCTTCTTCCAGAGTTTCTGCATGATCCCGATGGCAGTGATCCTCCTGCGGGTCACCGAGCCCGCCTTTCGGGGTCGCGTGATGGGCGTTCGCATGCTCGCGGTTTACGGCATGCCGGTGGGCCTTCTGCTGGCCGGCCCGGCGATCGACTTGTCGGGGTTTGCGGTCACGGGCGCCGCCTACAGCCTCATCGGAGTCTTTTTCACGCTCCTGATCGCTCTGCGCTGGCGGCTCGAACTCTGGGATCGTTCTTCGACAGCCAATCTGCGCTGACGGCAACCGGGCGATTGGGGGTGCGTTCCACTCAGCATGGAATGCCGCCTCGCCAAGACCGTCGCCCTGGCGATGGCCGCCTTCACCGTCGCAAGTGCGCCGGCAGTTGCACAATCAAAATCACCCGCCGAGCAGAAACCGCCGCCGCGTCCCTCGGCGACCGAGGACGAGCAGCGAAGCATTTACACGATCCAGATCGAAAACGATGTTTTCAACCGCTTCGGCACGACCGACCGCGACTACACGAGCGGCGTGCGCCTGGGCTGGCTGTCGCCGGCCATCACGGAGATGCAGCCGGGGCTCGTGGCCATGACGACGGTGCCGACCTTCTTCGGCGAGGCTGCCTCGGACTCCGTAATCCGCCGCTTCGCGCTGTCGTTCGGCCAGAATATCTACACGCCTGAGGACACTTGGGCCACGTATCCGATCTACAATGACCGTCCTTACGCCGCTTGGGCCTATGCGAGCTTCGCGCTGCAGTACACTTACAAGCGTCGAGACGAAAAGGCGGGCCGCGACGAGCCCATGCGGCTCGACACGCTGCAGCTCGACGTCGGCGTGATCGGCCCGGCTGCGCAGGGCGAGTTTATCCAGAACAACTTCCATAACCTCATCGGCGTTGCCCAGAGTTACGGTTGGGCCAACCAGCTCCACAATGAGCCGACGATCGGCCTCGCCTTCGAGCGACGCTGGCGGACCGGCCGCGCCGTCCTGATCGAGGATCCCAAGCTTGAGGTCGACTTCATTCCCCGCTTGGGCGCATCGCTGGGCAATGTATCGACCTATGCCGGCGTCGGCGGTACGGTGCGTATCGGCAAGAACCTGCGCGAGGACTTCGGCCCGACGCGTGCCCGGCCGGCCCTGCCAGGGTCGGAAGCCTTCATCGGGGACGGTAGCTTCGGCTGGTACCTGTTCGCGGGCTTCGACGGTTCGGCCGTGGCACGCAATATCTTCCTCGACGGCAACACAGACGGCAACAGCCTGCGCGTGTCCCGCCGCCCGTTTGTCGGCGAACTACAGGCGGGACTTGCCATCCTCTACAAGGGCGTACGCTTCTCCTACACGCAAATCCTGCGCACGCCCGAATTCTACGAACAGGACCGCTTCACGCAGTTCGGTTCGCTCAATCTGACGTTCAGATACTGAGGCGGCGAAGGGCCGCTAGAGACGTCCCATCAACAGCAGGATGACCACGATGATGAGCACCAGGCCGATGCCGCCGCTGGGGTAGTATCCCCAGCCGCTGCTGTAGGGCCAGGTCGGCAGCGCACCGATCAGAATCAGGATCAGGAGGATCAGCAGAATGGTGCCCAGCATCGTTTGCTCCTAGCCGAGGTTTTTCTCCGCGAATGGCCAGTTCGCGAGCTTGTCCAGCCAGGCCTCGACGTGGTCCGGGCGGCGGTTCTGGTAGTCGAGGTAATAGGCGTGCTCCCACACGTCGGCGACGAGCAGGGGCGCCCCGCCGTGCGCGATGGGCGTGTCGGCGTTCGAGGTGGTCTCGATCCTGAGCTTGCCGCCCTTGTCCTTGACCAACCATGCCCAGCCGCTGCCGAATTGGCCGACGGCGGCCGCCTTGAAGGCCTTCTTGAAGTCGTCGAGGCCCCCGAAGCTGTCATCCAGCGCCGTCTTGATCTTGCCGGCCGGCGCGCTGGCCTTGGGCGTCATCGACTCCCAGTAGAAAGTGTGGTTCCAGATCTGGGCGGCATTGTTGAAGATCGCCTTGCCTTTTTCGTCCTGCGCCGACTTCTTGACGACGTCCTCGAGGGACATCTCGGCGTAGGGCGTGCCGGCCGCCAGCTCGTTCAGCTTGTCGACATAGGCCTTGTGATGCTTGCCGTAGTGGAACGAGATGGTCTTCGCGGAGACGACGGGCGCCAGCGCATCGTCGGCATAGGGCAGCTTGGGCAGGGTGAAGGCGGGCATAACGCGTATCCTTGAGCTGGCCCGGAAACTCCCCGGGCGGGCGGCGTCCGACATGAACGCGATCAAGGTAGAGACGTTGCACATTGCGGCATTGTTGCAGCAATAGGCGCAACCTGAGCGGAAACGTCGCGTTTGTGGGCCCGACGGATACATTTCCGCGGAGGGGTCCCGTGAACTCCATCATTTATCTGGTCGGTCTGATCGTCATCGTCATGGCCATCCTCTCCTTCGTCGGACTGCGCTGACGTCGGCGATTGGTTCTCACTTGCCGGACGCGGCGAGGTTTCGCGCGAATTCTTCAGCGAACGTTTCTCAATCGCGCAATTTGCGATTGAATCGACGGGAGCGGCGGGTATCTCTAGGGGCCATTCGTTCTCGAGGAGGTTCGCCGTGAAAGGCAATCCGCAGATCATCGCCGAACTGAACAAGCTCCTGAAGAACGAGCTGACGGCGATCAATCAGTACTTCCTCCACGCCCGCATGATGAAGCACTGGGGCTTCGAGCGTCTGGGCAAGAAGATCTACGAAGAGTCGATCGGCGAGATGAAGCACGCCGACAAGCTCATCCAGCGCATCCTCCTGCTCGACGGGCTGCCCAATCTGCAGGACCTGGGCAAGCTGGCGGTCGGCGAGACCCTGCCGGAATGCCTGGCCGCCGACCTCAAGCTCGAGACGGCGGCGCGCACGGCCCTGGTCGCCGCGGTGGCCCATTGCGAGACGGCCAAGGATTTCGTCAGCCGCGAGATCGTGGTCGACATCCTCGAGGACGCCGAGGAGCACATCGACTTCCTGGAGACGGAACTCGGCCTGCTCGAGAAGGTCGGCGAGCAGAACTACCTGCAAAGCCAGATCGGCGAAGGAAAGGCCCCGAGCTAGCAGCTCGGGCGGGCCGTCAGTCGGCGGCCAGGAGCGTCTGCGGGACGTTGGCCCGGTCGTGGGCGACCGTCCGGGCGATGCGCTCCCGCATGTCGCAGGCGCAGGTGCCGCACTGGGGACTCTTGCCGCAGGCCCGGAACACGTCGGCCGGACGCTTGGCGCCCGCGCGGACGGCGGCGTCCACTTCGCGTTCCCGGATAGCCGTGCAGATGCAGATGTACATGCCTTGCGGCCGTTTCTTCCCGTGCTCTTGCGACTTACTCGCAGATGCAAAGATAGGGCGGCCGGCGAGTTCGGTCAAGATGGCTAGAAGCCCGCCAGACGGTACTTTTCGAGCTTCTCCCGCAGGGCGGCGTCGATCGGGTGGGGCGTCTTGCCCTTCAGGCGCACGACCGTCATCTCGGCCGCCACGATGCAGAGGTCGTCCTTGAAGGCCGCCGACCCGACGGTGATCGAGCTGGTGCCGACCCTGATCAGCCCGGTTCCGAGGTCGACCTTCCCCGGCCAGTGCGATTCGGCCAGGAAGCTCACGTTCATGCCGGCCGAGATGCCGCGCACGCCGTCCGCGCCGCGGGCCATCATCCCCATGTCGCGGATGAAGGTGAGGCGCGCGGTCTCGAGATAGGCGCAGAGCGCCACGTTGTTGATGTGCCCGGCCGCATCCTGGTCGGAGAAGCGCACCGTGTCGGAACACCAGTGCGGGTAGATCGAGCGGTCCTGCAGTCGTTTGTCGCGTGACATGGGCGGAGTGTAGCATCCGGGCGGCATGACACACCCCGTCTTCACCGAAGAGCACGACCTGATCCGCGCCCAGCTCCGCCGCTTCGTCGAGGAGCGCGTGAAACCGCACGGCGCGAAATGGGAGGAGGCTGGCTTCGTGCCGCGCGACGTGCTGGCCGAGATGGGCGCGCTGGGCTTCTTCTCGCTGCGCGTGCCGGAGGCGCAGGGCGGTGCCGGCCTCGACGCGCGCGCCTCGGTCGTGCTCGCGGAAGAGGTCGGGCGGTCGACGCACGGCGGCTTTGCGATCACGGTGCTGGTCCATACCGACATGGCGAGCCCGCATCTCGTCCGCTTCGGTACCAGGCGCCAGCTCGAGAAGTACCTGCCCGGCATATTGGCGGGCACGACGATCACCGCGGTCGGCGTCACCGAGCCGGGCGCGGGGTCCGACGTCGCCGGCATCCGCACGAGAGCCGTACGCGACGGCAGCCACTACGTGCTGAACGGCGCCAAGATGTTCATCACCAACGGCGTCCATGGCGATCTCTACTTCATCGCAGCGAGGACCGATCCCGACGCCAAGGGCAGCCGCGCCCTCACCATGTTCATCGTCGAGAAGGGCATGCCGGGCTTCAAGGTGGGCCGCGCCCTCGACAAGACCGGCTGGCGCAGCTCCGACACCGCCGAGCTGATCTTCGAGGATTGCCGCGTGCCGATCGAGAACGTACTGGGCGAGGAGAATCGCGGCTTCTACTCGATCATGGCCAACTTCCAGACCGAGCGGCTGGTGATCGGCGCGATGGCGATGGCCGAGGCGCGCGAGGCGATCCGGCTCACCTTCGATCATGTGAGCCAGCGCGCCGCCTTCGGCAAGCCGCTGTGGGACAAGCAGGCGATCCGCCAGCGACTGTCCAGGCGACTGGCCGAGGTCGAGGCGGCGCGCCAGCTCGTGCACCACACCGCCTGGCTCGATGCCCAGGGCCGCGATTGCGTGGCGCAGGTCTCGATGGTGAAGGCATTGGCCGGGGATCTCGTGAACGAAGTGCTCTACGACTGCGTGCAGTTCCACGGCGGCATGGGATTCGTGCGCGAGACCGCGGTCGAGCGCATGTCGCGCGACGCCAGGGTGCAGGCGATCGGCGGCGGCGCATCCGAGGTCATGCTCGAGGAGATCGCCAAGCGCTTCGGCCAGGCGCTGGCCGACTGACGGCCTGCCGCGGCCGGACTATCGCGGTTCGACCAGGAACGGTCCGACGGCAGCGATCGCGCAGTCGGTGCCGCCGTCCTGCCGGCAGGCCTGCAGCGCGGCGGCAATGGCATCCTTCTCGTTCGGCAGGTCGCTCGCGACGCCCAGCCGCCCGTTCGACGACATCGCGATCGCGCGCCAGTCGTTGGCGATTAAGTAACGCATCACGGCTTCGCGTTGGCCGGCATCGAGGTTGGCGAGATCCTGCGGCGTCAGGATGTTGACGGCGCGCATCGTGGCGGGAGTCTGGACGAGCGCGTCGTTGTTCAGCGCATAGACGACGCAGGGCCGGCCCGTGAGATGGCCGCAGATCTGCAGGTTGCGCCGGATCGCGTCGGCGTCGTTGTCGCTCGGCGTCCACCAGTCGAAGTGGTTGCGTCCCAGTACGAGGGCGCGGCTGTGGACCGCCTTCAGGTAGTGCTCGGCCAACCGTTCGCGGGCCGGCACGTTGAGAAGCGGCGCCGTCGTCGGATCGAAGGGGATCGGCGGCGAGGGTCGCTTCGCCGGCACGTAGGGGGGCGGTGGTGTCGGCGGCGTGCGGAACGACCAGACGACGTCGTTGCCCACCGCGTAGATCATGCAGCGATCGTAGTCGCGGAAGACCGGGACTTCACGCCGCACGATCCTGTCGCATTCCTCGAGGGCGTTCCGTCGCGCCGTCTCGTCGTCGATGCGCCGCGTAGCCATGGCGATGATGCCGCGGATGCTGAGGGCGAGCGCCTTCGAGCCCTCTGCGCCGGCATAGTTCTCGAGCGCCCGCCGCCGGAACTCGGGAAGGAATGGCACGTCGGCAGGGTCGAAGGGGCGCGGTGCCGCCCGGGTGGCCGCCGCGGCTGCGGGCGGAGGCGTCGGGGGATCCGCGGCGGGATGCGACGTCGGCTGAGCGGTCTGCGGCGGAACGGGCAGCGCGGTGCCCCGCAGATACCAGGTTCCCGCGACCGCCACGGCCACCAGCCCGATCACCGCCGCGACGGCGAGCAGGCTGCGCGAGCGCGGCATCGTTCGCGCCGTCGCGTGCGCGGGATGCGCGGCGACGGGTTTCGCGCCGTCGACGGTCAGCCGGTAGGCGTGGATGGGGCGCGGTATGTTCTTCACGTGCTGCTCGCCGATGTCCTCGGCGCCCAGCATCAGCTTGCCCACGATCTGGTCGTAGACCGAGGCGGACACGCAGATACCGCCTGTCGCCGAGATCGACTCGAGCCGTACGGCCACGTTCACGGCATCGCCCATCAGATCGTCGCCGCTCTCCACGACATCGCCGAGATTGACGCCGATGCGCAGAACGAGCTGGTCGTCGGCGCCGCCGGTCGCGTTGGCCGAGCGCATCGCCTCCTGGATCTCGAGCGCGGCTCGGACCGCCTCGACCGGGCTCGCGAACTCGGCCAGCAGGCCGTCGCCGGTCAGCTTGAACACCCGGCCGCGATGCTGCCGGATCAGCGTGCCGGCCGCGTCCATGCGCCGGCCGAGCAGGGCGAGCGCACGCTCCTCGTCGCGCGCCGACATGGTGCTGAAGGCCACGACGTCGATGGCGACGATCGTGGTGAGGCGGCGGACGAGATGGGCGTCGGTCATGGTCCGCGGCCACGCTAGCACAGGGCACGATGGACGACATGCTTGCGTGCCCGGCCATGCTCTGCGAAGACCGAAACCATGCAGGCCCGAGATCCGCGCTACTGGGAAGACTACGAAGTCGGCAAGAAGTACCCGTTGGGCTCCACCGGATTCACCGCCGACGAAATCGTCGACTTCGCCCGGAAGTACGATCCGCAAACCTTCCATGTCGATGCCGAGGCCGCCAGGGAGTCGCTGTTCGGCGGCCTCTGCGCCTCGGGCTGGCATGTCGCGGCCAAGCTGATGCGCCTGTTCGTCGACAACTACGTCGACAAGCGCACGGCGCTGGGATCGCCCGGGCTCGACGAGCTGCGCTGGCTGAAGCCCGTGCGGCCGGGCGACACGCTGACGGCCTGGGTGGAATGCGCCGCCAAGGTGCCGTCGAAGAGCCGGCCGACCATGGGCATCATCCACGAGCACTGGAGCGCGACCAACCAGAACGGCGAGCTCGTCATGACGGCGAAAGGGATCAACATGGTGCGCAGGAGGCCGGCGTGAAACGTGCGGTGAAGGGTGTCGACCACGTCGTGGTCATGGTGGACGGTATCGATGCCGCGGAAGCCGCTTACAGGCGCCTCGGATTCCAGGTGCAGCCACGCGGCTTCCACAGGAAGCTCGGCACGGCCAACCACCTGATGATCTTCGACACCGACTATTTCGAGATCCTGGGCATCGTCGAGGACACCACGTTCAACGCCGAGCGGCGCGAGTGGCTGAAGGACGGCGGTGGCCTCGCCAACGTGGCGCTGGCGACCGACGGCGCGGACATCGCCTTCGACGCCTTCAGGGCCGCCGGCCTCGAGCCGGATGCGCCGCTGTTTTTCGACCGGGCCGTCGACGTCGCGGGCAGAGTGGAGCTTGCGAAGTTCCGCACCGTCCGTATCCCGAAGACCAACATGCCGGTGGTCGGCTTCTTCGTCTGCGAGCACCAGACGCCGCAGTTCGTCTATCGACCGGAATGGGCGAAGCATCCCAACGGTGCGCGCGGCATCCTGGGCATCACGGTGATCGCCGAGCAGCCGATGAAGTGGGCCGGCGAACTGGAGAAGTATTTCGGCAAGGGCTCGACGCGGCGCGACGGTGACGGCCTCGTCGCAGATACGGGCACCCAGCCGGTCCGCTACCTCACGCGGGCCGACTACATGGTGCGCTATCCCGGCGTAACGCCGGTCAGGGCGGGCGACCATCCCGCCCTGCTCAGCCTGCGCGTGGAGAGTCTGGCTGTCTGCAAGGCATTGCTGAAGAAGAACGGCGTGACCGTGCTCGAGCCCGATGCCGGCCGGCTGATCGTGCCGCCCGGCGAGGCAGCCCACCTCACCCTGGAATTCGCGGAGCGCTAGGGCTCATGGCGCTGGATCTCGCCGACCGTGGCGTCTACGGCTTCTCGACCTCGGAACACCTGCGGTTCGCCGACGTCGACGCCAACGGCCACATCAACAACGGCGCCTTCATCGAGCTCCTCGAAAATGCGCGCGTCTCCTACCTGCGCCAGATCGTACGCCTCGGTCTGCCGCGCTTCCGCTTGGTCATCGGCCGCATCGAGGCCGACTTCAAGCGGCAGATGTTCTACCCCGGCACGGCGACGGCCTGCGCGCGGGTGATCGAGGCGCATGAGCGCAAGTGCGTGATCGGTCAGGGCCTGTTCGACGGCGACGGCAACTGCACCGCCGTCCAGCGTGTCATCATGGTTTCTCTGAACGAGGAGACGCATCGCAGCACGCCGTTCGATCCGGCGGTGCGCGCAGCGCTCGACCGGCTGGCTGCATCGAAGGATGGACTGACGCAATGACTGCACAGGTGCCGGAAGGCTTTCGCCAGCTCGACGTCCCGGATGAGTTCATCCGGATGGCCGGCCCGCTCTGGGTCAAGGCGGACGGGGACGGGCTGCGCATCGGCCTGCCGCTGGAGCAGCGCCATGGCAACCCGATGGGATGGGCGCATGGCGGCCTGCTGGTCACCGTGGCCGACATGGTGATGGGCATCGGTTCGGGCTTCGCGACCGGCATGTTCTGGCCGCATCCGACAATCTCGCTCACCAGCGAGTTCGTGCGCGGCGCCAAGCTCGGCCAGTGGCTGGAAGGCAAGGCGCGGATCGCGCGGCGCACCGTCAACTTCTGCTTCGCGAGCTGCGATCTCGTGTGCGGCGGCGAGATCGTGCTGGTGTCGTCCGGTGTCTTCAAGGTGCCCGAGCCGGACAAGATTCCCGAGCCGCTGCGGCAGGCTGCGCTCAATCCACCCTGGAAGAAGTAGCTACCGCTTCTTGCGCCGATAGATCCTGTAGCGGTCGAAGTCCATGAGGTGTTCGTAGTTCTCGAAGGCGTCGGCGAACACCCGATTCTGCAGGAAGTAGTCGAGATAGTCGAATTCCCTGCCTTGGCAGCGCGGCACGCCGGCGATGCGGTCGACGATCAGCAGATCGGGGTGCTCGCGGGCGAAGTCCTCGCTCACCGTGTCGAACACGAACTTCTCGGAATCGCCCATCGTGTCGGGCGGATTGTAGAGCGCCGGGAAGTCGTCGCAGGTCGCATAAACGCCCTGCAGCACCCACATGGTCAGGAACCGCGTCGTCATCCGACCGCCGATGTAGTTCACCAGCGGCCAGAAGGGATAGATGCCGGGCGACAGCACGAGGAACGTCCGGTCGGGTGCGTTCTGCTCGATGATGTGCTGCAAGCGGCCGCCGATCGATTCCTCGAACTGGCGCTGTTTGTAGAAAGGCGGCGTGTAGAGCGCCGCCTGGAAGTAGAACAGCACCATCATGGCGGCGCAGATGACCGCCACCGGCAGGCGGTGCGCACTGCGGCTGATCGGCAGGTAGCGGTCGACGGTCTGCGACACGGTCAGCGCCGCGAGCAGGATGGCCGCCGAAAGGGCTGGCAGCACGTGATAGGGCCAGCCCTTGGCCTGGGCGATGGCGGAGAGGGCGGCACCAATGCCGAACACGACGAGGACGCGTGCCGCGATCGTCTTGGTGAAGACGACCGCCAGCAGGCCGAAGATCGCCAAAGCGAGCAGCGTGGGTCCCAACACGTTGCTGGTCAGCACCTCGCGCCAGCCGGAGTCCCCGATCGGCGCATAGGCTTCGACTGCGAGCGGCAGGACGAAGAGCCCGAACTCGGGAAAGACGACGTACATCAGCCCGAGATGGACAAGGGCGACGATGCCGATCCCCCAGGGGATCGGATCGGTGAAGGTGAGCCGCCAGCCGCGTCGGACGAGAAGGTAGAACTCCACCGCCGCCGGGATCGCCAGGTAATGAGGCTTCATGGCGAGCGCCACGCCGGCGACGAGGCCGACCAGGATCGAGGCGAAGCGGGACGGGCTGACGCCTTCGGCGCGCGCCATCGAGGCGACCAGGTACGGCGCACAGGCCACGAACATGATGTGCTCGCGCTGGCCGAAATGCTCGTTGGGCAGCACGGTGAACAGGAACAGCAGCACCGGCGGCAGCAGCGCCTCGGTCAGCGCGTGATCGGCCGAGGGCACGAGGTGGATGAGGCGGCGGCAGGCCCAGAAGGAGACGAAGATGGCGGCGACCACCCAGGCCGTGAACCAGAAGGCCACCGTGCCCGGCAGGATCTTGGCGGTCAGGACGGGCAGGCCGTGAACCACGAAGGTGAGGGGCAGGTTCTCGTCGAGGACCTCGACGTAGAGCTTCTCGCCGCCGATCCAGCGCGTCGAGACGTCGAGGATGGCCGCGACATCGTGGTTGATCGGCGGGAAGAAGTAGCCGGCCAGCCACAGGATCGGCAGCGCGAAGAGCGGCACAAGCAGCAGCCGTTCGACACGCGGCGGGATTGTCGGGGGTTTGGTCTGGGCGGTTGGCAAGGCCTGGCGAAGATATCATAAGCGGAGAGGAAGAGGGGGCTTCCGGGGCGGGATGGAACCGGCGGAATACGAGCTGATGCACGCGGTCGAAGACCGCATGTGGTGGTACCGTGGCCTGCGTCGGCTGGTCGCCGGCCGGCTCGCACGCGCGCTGTCGAACGCGCCTGCGGCGGGACCCGTGCTCGATGCGGGCTGCGGCACCGGCGGCATGCTGAAAGTCCTGGGCGCGAGCGTTGCCGGCCGGCCGACCGTCGGCCTCGACTTCAGTCCGGTCGCCGCCGGCATGGCGCGGAGCAAGTCCGGCCGTCCCGTGATGTCCGGTTCGGTCAACGAACTGCCGGTCGGCGACGGCAAGCTCGGCGGCTACGTGTCGCTCGACGTGCTGTGCCACGCCAACGTCGACCCGCAGGTTGCCCTGAAAGAGGCCCATCGCTGCCTCGCGCCCGGCGCGATCGCCGTCCTCAATCTGCCCGCTTATGCCTGGATGTTCTCGGCACACGACCGTCGCACGCAGAATGCCCGTCGCTTCAATCGCGGGGAGGTCCGCGCGCTGCTCGCCGCGACCGGCTTCCGGATTGTCCGTGCAACCTACTGGAACACGATCCTGTTTCCCCTCATGCTGATCCATCGCCTGATCGAACGCGACGATGCGGAGAGCGACGTGAAGGACTATCCACGCTGGCTCGACGCCATCTTCTCCTCCGCTCTCGCCGTCGAGCGGGCCGTCATCGGGGCGGGCTTCAGCCTGCCGTTCGGCGGCTCCCTTCTGATCGTGGCGACCCGCGACGGTGGTCCGTGATGACTGACGCGATGTCGCCGGCGCCGGCGCTTTCGATCGTCGTGCCGGTCTACAACGGCGCGGCGACGGTCGGCGAACTGGTGCGCGCCCTGCGTGCCCTCGACATCGAGGGCGGGCTGGAGATCGTGCTGGTCGTGGACGGCAGTCCCGACAACAGCCTCGACGTCTGCAAGCAGCTCGTCACCGAGCCAGGAGCGCCGGTGATCGTGCTGAGCCTCAGCCGCAATTTCGGCGAGCACAACGCGGTGATGGCGGGTCTGGCCCGGGCGCGCGGTGACTACGTGATCAACATGGACGACGATCTGCAGAATCCTCCCGAAGAGGTTCGTCGGCTGTTCGAGCATGCCCGCGACGGCAGGTACGACGCGGTCTACACCTACTACGAGGACAAGAAGCACGAGCCGTGGCGCAACCTCGGCAGCCGCTTCACCAACTGGTGCGCCGACCGCCTTATCGACAAGCCACCCGGCCTCTACCTTTCGAGCTTCCGCTGCATCTCCGCCTTCGTGCGCGAGCGCATCACGGCGAGCTACGAGGGACCTTTCCCCTATGTCGACGGCCTGATCTTCCAGGTGACGCAGAATGTCGGCCGCCTGCAGGTCGCGCATCTGCCGCGCGCCGAGGGCCGCTCGAACTACACGCTGCGCCGCCTGATCCGGCTCTGGCTTGCGATGTTCCTCAACTTCTCGGTGATGCCGCTCCGCCTCGCGACCCTGCTGGGACTGGGCTTCGGCGCCTTGGGTGCACTGGCGGCTGCGATCACGATCGTCGAGGCGATCATCTCCGACAAGCCGCCACAGGGCTGGGCGTCGCTGATGGTCGCGGTTCTGGTCCTCGCGGGCGTGCAGCTCGTCGTGCTGGGCATGATCGGCGAATACCTCGGCCGCATGTTTCTGGCGGTCAATCGCAAGCCGCAGTATCTGGTGCGCGACATATTCAGTCGCAGCGCGGACGGCCTGGCCGTCGAGCGGCCCAGGGTCGACACGCGGGCGGCAGGCCAGCCGCACCGCGAACCGTCGGGGAGACAAGAATGACCGTCTACTACGTGGCGCTGGGCATCGGCATCCTGGCAGGCATCGCCGGCCAGATGCTCCTCAAGGCAGGTGCCGATGCACCCGACTTCGTGAGCCAGCTCATGCGGCCGTCCACCATTGCGGGCCTGGCGCTCTACGGCTCGGCCGCGTTCCTCTACATCGTCGCGCTGCGGAAGATCCCGGTCTCGGTGGCCTTTCCCAGCGTCTCGCTCTCCTATGCGATCGTTGCAGTGCTCGGCCACTTCCTTTTCGGCGAGCCGTTCGGCATCAAGCAGATCGGCGGCATCGCCCTGATCATGGGCGGCGTCGTTCTTATCAACCAGCACTGAGGGCCGGCCCGTGGACTACGAGCAGATCAGATACGAGACCAGGGACAACATCCTCACCATCACGCTCAACCGGCCGGACAAGCTCAACGCCTTCACCGGCAGGATGCTGTCCGAGCTGCTCGACGCGATGGATCGCGCCGACCGCGACGACGACGTGCGCGCCGTCGTGTTCACCGGCGCCGGTCGCGGCTTCTGCGCCGGTGCCGATCTCTCCGGCGGCGCCAACACCTTCAACGCGGAGAATCGCGGGCCGGTCGATCCCGGACTCGACGGCCATCGCGACGGCGGCGGGCTGTTCACGCTGCGCCTCTTCGAGTCGCTGAAGCCCACGATCGCCGCCTGCAACGGCCCGGCGGTCGGCGTCGGCGTCACCATGCAGCTCGCCATGGACGTGCGGCTGGCCTCGGAGGCGGCGCGCTACGGCTTCGTCTTCACGCGCCGCGCCATCGTCATGGAGGCCTGCTCGAGCTGGTTCCTGCCGCGGCTCGTCGGGCCACAACAGGCGCTCGAGTGGGTGATGACTGGCCGCGTGTTCGATGCCCAGGAGGCGCTGAACGGCCGCCTCGTGCGCTCGATCCACAAGCCCGATGCGCTGCTGGCGGCCGCCTATGGGCTGGCCCGCGAGATCGCGGACAACACCGCGCCCGTTTCGGTCGCGCTCAACCGGCACATGATCTGGAAGATGCTGGGCGCCGACCATCCGATGGAGGCGCACAAGGTCGACTCCAAGGGCATCTACGAGCGCGGCAAGTCAGCCGACGTGAAGGAGGGAGTGGTCGCGTTCCTCGAGAAGCGTCCCGCGAAGTTCCCGATGAAGGTGAGCGACGGCATGCCGTCCTACTTTCCGTGGTGGGCCGAACGGACCTTCAAGTAGGCCGCCCGACGTCGAGTTGCCCTCTGCGCGACCTTGCGGCAAGCTGCCGCAAAACAAGGCTTTCGCGGAGGGAACGATGATCAGGCTGCAGATGCGGCGGCGTGCGCTTTTGGCGGCTGCCCCGATGGCGTTGGCAGCGCCATATGTCGCGCGCGCCCAGGGGAGCGGAGGGGGCAAGCCCGAGAAGAGCAAGGTGGTGCTGGCGGTGGGCGGCAAGTCCGCCCTCTACTATCTCTCGCTCACGATCGCGGAAAAGAAGGGCTTCTTCAAGGAAGCCGGCCTCGACGTCGAGATCAACGACTTCCAGGGCGGCGCCAAGTCGCTGCAGGCCCTGATGGGCGGCAGCGCCGACGTGGTCGCCGGCGCCTACGAGCACACGATCCGCATGCAGCAGCGCGGCCAGCCGATCGTCGGCTTCGCCCTGATCGGCCGCGGCATGCAGCTCGCGATCGGCCTGCGCAACGACGTCGCCGCCAGGGTGAAGGGACCGGCCGACATCAAGGGCCTGAAGTTCGGCGTCACGGCGCCCGGCTCGCAGACCCACATGCTCGCGAACTTCTGGGCCGCCAAGGGCGGCCTGAAGGCGACCGACATCGTGGCGATCGGCGTCGGCGCCGGCGCGTCGGTGGTGGCGGCGATCGAGAAGGGCGAGGTCGACGGCGTCTCGCAGTCCGATCCTGCGCTCACGATCCTGCAGGAGAAGAACCTCATCAAGATCATGCTCGACACGCGGACCATGAAGGGCAACCAGGAGCTGTTCGGCGGTGCCTTCCCGGCGGCCTGCCTCTACGCCCAGCCGGAGCTGCTGACCAAGACGCCGGGAACGGCGCAGGCGCTGGCGACCGGCATCGTGCGGGCCAACGAGTGGCTGCAGAAGGCCACGCCGGCCGAGGTCGCCGCCTCGGTTCCCGAGGCCTATCTGCTGGGCGACAAGGCCGTCTACGAGAAGTCCTTCGCGGGCGTGCGCGAAACCATCTCGCCCGACGGTCTCATGCCGGCGGGCGCCATGGAGAATGCGCTGAAGTTCCTGGTCGACGGCGACCCCAAGATCGCCGCCGACGCCGGCAAGCTCAAGCTCGCCGACACCTGGACGAACGAGTTCGCACAACGCGCCGGCAAGCGCAGCTAGTCCGACGTGACATCGACCAGCGACGTGCCGGCGCTGGCGCTGGCCGACATCACCTGCCGCTTCGCCGCCCGTGACGGGGCGAGCGCGCCCTATACCGCGGTGGCCGACGCCACGCTGACCGTGGCGAAAGGCGAGTTCGTTTCCGTGGTGGGACCGACCGGCTGCGGCAAGTCCACCCTGCTGAACGTGGCCGCCGGCCTGCTGGAGCCTTCGTCGGGCACCGTCGACGTGTTCGGCGAGCGGCTCGTCGCGGCAGCCGGCGTGAACCGTCGTGCCGGCTACATGTTCCAGGCCGACGCGCTGATGCCGTGGCGCAACGGCATCGACAATGTCGTCGCGGGGCTGGAGTTCCGTGGCGTGCCGCGCGCAGAAGCGGTGGCGCAGGCCGAGCAATGGCTGCGCCGCGTTGGCCTCGCAGGCTTCGGCGACCGCTACCCGCACCAGATGTCGGGCGGCATGCGCAAGCGGCTGGCGCTCGCGCAGACGCTGATCCTGAGCCCCGACATCCTGCTGATGGACGAACCGTTCTCGGCGCTCGACGTGCAGACCCGGCAGCTCATGGAGAACGAGCTGCTCGACCTCTGGGCGCAGGACCGCAAGTCGGTGCTGTTCATCACGCACGATCTCGAGGAGGCGATCGCGCTCTCCGACCGCGTCGTCGTGCTGTCGGCCGGTCCGGCGACGCGGCCGATCGGCGACTTCAGGGTCGACCTGCCCAGGCCGCGTGACGTGTCGGAGATCCGCATGACGCCCGCGTTCCTGTCGCTGCACCGCGAGATCTGGGGCGCCATGAAGGAGGAAGTCCTGAAGGCCTACCAGCAGCAGAAGGCGAAGTAGCGATGCGGCTTCGACTCCTGCAGTTCCTCGTCCTCGGCCTGCTGATCGCCTTCTGGTACGTGATGACCAAGCCGGGGCTGATCCCGCCCTTCTATTTCGAGAAGGCCAACCGCGCCGCCTTCTTCTTCGGCGAGCCGCAGAAGGTCTTCTGGGTGATCGTCGACTGGTTCGCGACCGGCGAGATCTTCCCTCATCTCGGCGTCACGCTGCTCGAGACGGCGCTGGGCTTCGTGATCGGCTCGACGTTCGGTCTGGTGATCGGCCTCTGGCTGGCGCTGTCGCCGACCGCCTCGGCGATCATGGACCCCTACATCAAGGGGTTCAATTCGATGCCGCGCGTGGTGCTGGCGCCGATCTTCGCGGTGTGGTTCGGCCTCGGCATCTGGTCGAAGGTGGCGCTGGGCGTCACGCTGGTGTTCTTCGTCGTGTTCTTCAACGTCTACCAGGGCGTGCGCGAGGTCAGCCCCAACCTGATCGCCAGCGCGCGCATGCTGGGCGCCTCGCCGCGCCAGCTCCTGCGCTCGATCTACCTGCCGAGCGCCATGAGCTGGGTGTTCGCCAGCCTGCACAACGCCGTGGGCCTGGCCTTCGTCGGCGCCGTGGTCGGCGAGTATCTCGGCTCCTCGATGGGCGTCGGCTACCTGATCCTGCAGGCCGAGGGTACCTTCGACATCAATACCGTGTTCGCCGGCATTCTGGTGCTGACGGCCTTCGCGCTGGCGCTCGACGGCGCGGTGGGCGCGGTCGAGCGGCGCCTGATGACCTGGCAGCCCCGTGCGGGGGAAACCGAGAAGATCTGATCTCGCCGTGCAGGCAGGCCCTGCATTTGCAGGTTCAGCAGGTTTGTGGTAAGAAAACTCCTACGATGGGAGACGCCCGCGGACAGGTCCGGCGGGCGTTTTTCCTGGTCTTTCCCGGCCGGGCAGCGGCACACTCGTGCGCCGCACACGACCGGTTCGGTGACACGGTCCGTCGGGGCGGGATTGCCCTTTCGCTTCAGACGGTTGACCGCGATCCGTGACACAGGCAGCGGAACAGGGCGCGGCACAAAGTGTGTGCCGAAAGGCCGCCCGCTACCGCCCCGTGAAGCGCGCCGCGCGCTTCTCGAGGAAATGCGCGACGCCTTCCTTGAAGTCCGAGGTCTGGAACGAGAGCTCCATCTCGTGATTGGCCTGGGTCGTCGCCTCGGCGAGGGTCTGGAACTCGGCCTCCCAGAGCTGGCGCTTCATCACGGCGACCGAGCGCGGCGAGACGGTGTCGGCGAGCAGGGTCGCATAGGCGCGCGTCTCGGCCATCAGCTTGTCGTCGGGGATGACGCGGTTCACGAGGCCCATGGCCAACGCTTCGGGCGCGCGGAACTTGCGGGCCGAGCACAGGAGGTCGAGCGCCGTGGGCAGGCCGACCAGCCGCGGCAGCAGCCAGCTGATCCCGTGCTCGGCGATCAGCCCGCGCTGGGCGAAGGCCGTCGTGAAGACCGCCGATTCGCCCGCGAAGCGCAGGTCGGCGTAGAGCGGGATGACCATGCCGAGGCCCGCCGCCGGTCCGTTGATGGCGGCGATGATGAACTTCGGGATCGCCGGGAAGTAGGAGTAGTTCATCTTGAACTCGGCGAGCGTGCTGCCGCCCGGCAGGCCTTCACGGGCCTTGCTCGACCGGTCGGTCGAGGCGCCGGTGCCGATCGCCTGCAGGCCGCCCATGTCGGCTCCGGCGCAGAAGCCGCGCCCCGCGCCGGTCAGGATGATCGCGCGGACCTCGGGGTCGGCACCGGCCTCGTGCATGGCGTCCTTGAGGTCGAGGTGCATCTGGCGCGTCCAGGCGTTGAGCTTCTCGGGACGGTTCAGGGTGATCGTGCAGATGCGATCCGCAACGTCGTAGAGGACCGTTTCATAGGCCATCGGGGGTCTCCTCATGTGCATTCTTGAAGCTGGAATGATGGGGCGGCAGCGATACAAATGGGACCCGATTGGAGACGCACGACCGAGACCGCCGGACTAGGATCGCGTCGCGAACGGGGACCGTCAGGGGTGACGGAAAGGGTCCGCAGATGAATGGTTTCATGGTATCTTGCATCCGTAAAGCAATGAACGTTGCGAGGTAGGAAATGGCTAGGCGCGAGTTCGCTCACCCCAACGAGATGCACAAGTACGTGGGTCAGGAAATAGGGGTCAGTGACTGGGTCGAGATCACCCAGGACAGGATCAACCTCTTCGCGGATGCGACCGGCGACCACCAATGGATCCATGTCGACGTCGAGCGGGCCAAGAAGGACATGCCCGGCGGCAAGACCATCGCGCACGGTTTCCTGACGCTCTCCCTGATCCCGATGCTC
Source organism: uncultured Reyranella sp. (assembly GCA_964415585.1). Lineage (GTDB taxonomy): Bacteria > Pseudomonadota > Alphaproteobacteria > Reyranellales > Reyranellaceae > Reyranella. Next base: position 15,941 of record CAYQAY010000041.1, on the reverse strand, counting down.
AACCACCAGATCTCGCACATCAACAACGTGCGCAACGGCATCAACTACGGCTGCAACAAGGTGCGCTTCACCAGCCCCGTGCCGGCCGGCGCCAAGGTCCGCGCCCGCGCCAAGCTGCTGGCCGCCGACCCGATGGACAAGGGCGGCGTGCGGCTCACCAACCAGGTTACGATCGAGATCGAAGGGCAGGAACGCCCCGCCTGCGTGGCCGAGACCATGTCGATCGTCTACGGCACCTGAGGGACGTTCATTGCTCACACGTGAAGAACTGAGCTCCGAGCGCATCGACCAGATCGTGGCCGACGCGCGGGCGGCTGGGTACCACTTCTTCCTTTCGTCGAAGGAGCGCGAGGCCAGCCTCAAGGAGGCGCTCGCCGGCTATCGGCCGGGCGAGGAGGTCTGGGTCTTCGCCTACGGCTCCCTGATGTGGAATCCGGCCTTCGAATTTGCCGATCGGCAACCCTGCAAGGTCGATGGCTGGCGCCGCTCCTTCTGCTTCTGGACGCCGCTCGGCCGCGGAACGCCCGAGCTGCCCGGCCTGATGCTGGCGCTCGAGGGTGGCGGCCAGTGCGAGGGTATCGCCTACCGCCTGGCACCCGACCAGGTCCTCAGCGAACTCGGCATCCTGTGGAACCGCGAGATGCTGTCCGGTGTCTACAAGGCCAAGTGGGTCCGGACGACATTGCGCGACGGCCGCGTCGTGACGGCCGTGACCTTCGTGGTCGACACCGCGCACTGCCAGTATTGCGGCGACCTGCCGATCGAAAGGGCGGCCCATCACATCGCCTTTGCCGAGGGCCGCCGCGGCGCCTGCCGCGACTACCTCGCCAACACCGCCGCCCATGCCCGTGCGCTCGGCATCCACGATCCGTACATCGAGGAGCTGGTGACGCGCGTCGGCGACCTGCGCGGCGAGCGCGTGCTGCCGTCCGTGCCACCCAGCGCGGAGATGGCCGGCGAGGCCTAGCACCGGCCTGACTTCGCCTCTCGGAAGCGGCCGCACTGCCGAGGTGTTCCATTGCAGGGCCTGTGACATAGTCGCCGCGTGTCCGCCCTCGTCGCCCGCTGGCTCGCCTTGCCGCCCAATCTGCGGGGCATTCTCTGGGTGGCGCTGTCGGGGGTGCTGTTCGCGCTGCTCAACGTCTTCACGCTGATCCCCGCACAGCACCTCAATCCCTATGTGATGGCGTTCCTGCGCTACTTCTTCGGCGCGTTGTTCCTGCTGCCCATCATCTTCCGCCTGGGCCTCTATCGGTCTCTCCACACCAACCGGCTGGGCCTGCACATTTCGCGCGGCGCAATCCACACGGCCGGCATGATGCTGTGGTTCGTGGCGCTGCCGCTCACCACCCTGGCCGAGATCACCGCCCTGGGCTTCACCGGTCCGATCTTCGTCACCATCGGCGCCGCCCTGTTCCTCGGCGAAGACGTGCGGCTGCGACGCTGGATCGCCGTCATCGTGGGGTTCATCGGCGCCATGATCATCATCAGGCCGGGCTTCAGCGCGCTCCATCTCGGCGTGATCTGCATCCTGCTCTCGACGCCGATCTTCTCGGCATCGAACCTGATGTCCAAAGCGCTGGCCAGCACCGACTCCGCCAACACCATCGTGATCTGGCAGAACATCGTGATCGTGATCTGCGCCGCGCCGTTCGCGATCTGGTTCTGGCAGACCCCCGGCTGGGGCGACATCGTGTGGTTCCTGCTGGCAGGCCTCGCCGGCACGCTCGGCCACATCTGCCAGCAGCGCGGCTACCAGCTCGCCGACATCACCTTGCTGCAGCCCATCGGCTTCCTGTCGCTGATCTACAACACCGTGCTGGGCTACTTCCTGTTCTTCCAGCAGCCCGACGTCTGGACGTTCGTGGGTGCCGCGGTGATCTTTGCCAGCGCCATGTACATCTCTCACCGCGAGGCGGTGCGGCGCGCACAGATCAAGACTGCGGGAACGCAGGCCAACCCGGAGGCCTGACGATGTCTAGCCGCTCCGGTCAGCCGCCCGTCACGCTCATGTGACGGGGGACGGCGGGGCCGGTGTGGCGGCGGTCGATGATGAAATCGTGGCCCTTGGGCTTGCGCGCGATCGCCGCGGTGATCGCCTGGTCGAGGACATCGTCGCTCTCGGAGGCACGCAGCGGACCGCGCAAGTCGGCGGCATCCTCCTGGCCGAGGCACATGTAGAGCGTGCCAGTGCAGGTGAGCCGCACGCGATTGCAGCTTTCGCAGAAATTGTGGGTGAGCGGCGTGATGAATCCCAACCGGCCGCCGGTCTCCTCGACCTTGAAGTAGCGCGCCGGGCCGCCGGTCCGGTAGTCGGTTTCGGTGAGCGTGAATTGTTTGGCGATGTCGGCGCGCGCCAGCGACAGCGGCAGGTACTGGTCGAGACGCGCCTGGTCGCCGATCTCGCCCATCGGCATGACCTCGATGAACACCAGGTCCATGCCGCGGCCATGGCTCCAGCGGATCAACTCGTCGAACTCCTTGTCGTTGACGCCGCGCAGCGCCACCGCGTTGATCTTGATGGCGAGGCCCGCGCGCTGGGCGGCATCGAGGCCGCGCATCACCTGGTCGAGGTCCCCCCAACGGGTGAGCTCGCGGAACTTCGCAGGGTCGAGCGTGTCCATCGAGACATTGACGCGGCGCACGCCGATGTCGGCCAGCTCTTGGGCGTACTTGGCGAGCTGGCTGCCGTTGGTCGTCAGCGTCAGCTCGTCGAGAGCTCCGCTCTCCAGATGGCGGCCCAGGCCGCGGAACAACGACATAACGTTCTTGCGAACCAGCGGCTCGCCCCCCGTCATGCGCAGCTTCCTGACGCCGCGGCGGACGAAGGCCGTGCAGAGCCGCTCCAGCTCCTCCAGCGACAGGACCTCCGCCTTGGGCAGGAAGGTCATGTCCTCGGCCATGCAATAGACGCAACGGAAGTCGCAGCGGTCCGTCACCGAGACGCGTAGGTAGGAGATATGCCGGCCGAACGGGTCGATCATCGCTCCTCGATAATGGTGTTGCCGACCCGTTACGGCAAGAGGCGCAGCAGGTTGCCCACGGTGTCCGCCTCGGCGGCCGGCTTGTCCATCCGGATGCGACTGATCCGGGGGAATCGCAGCGCCACGCCCGACTTGTGCCGTTTGGACCGTGCGATGCCGTCGAAGGCCACCTCCAGCACGAGCCTCTGCTCGACCTCGCGGACCGGGCCGAAGCGGTTGGTCGTATGGTCGCGGACCCACTTGTCGAGCCAGCGCAGCTCCTCGTCGCTGAAGCCGAAATAGGCCTTTCCGACCGGCGCCAGCTCGCGTTTGCCCTCGGCGCTCTTTCGCCAACAGCCGAACGTGTAGTCGGAGTAGAACGAGCTTCGCTTGCCATGCCCCCGCTGCGCATACATCAGCACGCAGTCGGCCAGCATCGGGTCCCGCTTCCACTTGAACCACGGGCCCTTGGGGCGCCCGGCAAGGTAGGCGCTGTCGCCGCGCTTCAGCATCAGCCCCTCGATGCCATCGGCGCGCATCCTCTCGCGTTGCTCCGCAAGATGGGCCCAGTCGGTGAAGGTCACCAGCGGCGACAGGTCGAAGCGAGGCCGCTCCTTTTCCGCGACCCAGGCTTCCAGCCGCGCGCGGCGTCGATCGAAGCTGAGACCACGGAGATCTTCGCCACCCAGCGACAGCAAATCGTAGAGGCGGACATGCGCGGGATTCTCCCTCAGCATCTTCGGGGTCACGGTCTTGCGGTTCAGTCGCTGCTGCAGATCGTTGAAGGGCGCGACCGCCGCCTCGCGGCGCACCAGCAGCTCGCCGTCGAACACACCCTCGAAGTCGATCGTCTCGACGATGTCGGGAAAGGCGTTCGAGATGTCCTCGCCGGCACGGCTGTAGAGCCGCTTCACGCCGCCCGAGGAGGCGACCTGCACGCGGATGCCGTCCCATTTCCATTCGGCACGAAAGTGCGCCGGATCGAGCGTGTCGAGCTCGGCACGGTCGATCGGGTTCGCGAGCATGGGCGGCATGAAGGCGCCGCCGGCGTTGCTGCGGGGTTGGGGGGCGCCGTTCAGCAGCCAGTCGAACAGCGGCCGGTAGGGCGCTTCGAGCCCGTGCCAGACCTCCTCGACGGCATCGACCGGCTGGTCGCCGATGTTGGCCGCGGCCTGCTTGGCAAGCCGCGCCGAGACGCCGACGCGCAGCGCGCCGGTCAGAAGCTTCAGCAGGGCCCAGCGACCGGCGGAATCCAGCGCGTCGAGCCAGCGCTTCAGTATCGCGGGTGTCTGCGCGCGCGTGGCGTGCTGCAGGGTTTCGACCACCTCGCTCAGCGTCGGCGGTGGTCCTGCCGCAGGGTCGGTTTCCCAGATCAACGCCAGGGTTTCGGCGAGGTCGCCGACATAGTCGTAGGACATGGCGAAAAGCTCTTCGCCGATCTTCTCCCGGCCAAAGCCGCGAAGCAGCGCGGGCTTGGCGGCGGGAAAGTCGAGGCCGCCGGTCAGTGCGGCCAACGCCCAGCCGCGGTCGGGATCGGGCGTCTCCTTCAGGTAGGTCTCGATCAACCGCAGCTTGGCGTTGCGCGCCGGCTGGAAGGAGAGGGCGTCGAGGAGGCGGGCGAAGGCCTGCACCCTAGCCGTCCTCTTCCTCGCGGCCGACGAGGTGCAGGGCCTCGGCATCGATGCCGAAACCACGGGCATGGTGCACCAGCGCTTCCTCACGGCCGTGAGTCACCCACACTTTGGGCGCGCCGACATCCATCAGGGTCTGCGTAAGCTCGGGCCAGTCGGCATGGTCGGAGATGATCAGCGGCAGCTCCGCGCCGCGCTGGCGCGCCCGCGCCCGCACGCCCATCCAGCCCGAGCAGACAGCGGCGATCGGATCGGCGAAGCGACGCGACCACCGATCGGCGATGGCCGAGGGTGGGCAGAGCACGATGGCGCCCTTGAAGGTCTCGAGGACCGCGTCGGAGACCGGGGCCACGTCGCCGAGATCGACTCCGTGGTCCTGGTAGAGCTTGCACAAGGAGAGCAAACCGCCGTGCAGCCAGATCCGTCTGTTCCAGCCCGCAGCGCGCAGCAACTTGATGACGCGCTGGCATTTGCCCAGCGCATAGACGCCCACCAAGTGAGTTCGCTCGGGAAAGGTGGCGACTGAGCGCAGCAACTTGCCAATCTCGCCGGCATCCGAGGGATGGTGGAAGACTGGCAGCGCGAACGTCGCTTCGGTGATGAACACGTCGCATGGTACGGGTTCGAACGGGAGGCATGTCGGATCGGGCCGCCGCTTGTAGTCACCGGACACGACGATGCGCTGGCCCCTGTATGCGAGCACTGCCTGCGCCGACCCCAGAATGTGGCCGGCCGGCGCGAAACCCACGTCGACCTGGCCGATCCGCACGCTCTCGCCGTATTTCAGGGGCTGCTGCGTGGTGTCGGGCATGTCCTGGAAGCGCGTGCGCATGATGGCGAGAGTCTCGGGCGTCGCCATTGCCGAGCGGTGACCCGGCCGGGCATGGTCGCCGTGGCCGTGCGTGATGACGGCACGGTTAACCGGCACGGCGGGGTCGACATAGAAGTCGCCGGGCTCACAATAAAGGCCGCGCGCGGTCGGGTAGAGCCAGGAGCGGGGATTCAAGGTGCCGGTTGTCATTGAGCGCGATGCATCCTACCCGGTTGATATGGGTCTTTCCGACCTGTTTGCACGCTGGTTCGAGAGTCGCGGCTGGACGCCGCGCCCGCACCAGCTCGCCCTGGTCGATCTCGCGAGACAGGGCAGGAGTGCGCTGCTGATCGCACCGACCGGCGGCGGCAAGACGCTGGCGGGTTTCCTGCCGTCATTGATCGAACTCAGCGAGCGCCGCATCGCAGGCCAGGACCTCGCCCACAAGAAGGGGCAGGGCGAGCTGCACACGCTCTACATCTCGCCGCTGAAGGCGCTGGCGACGGACATCCGCCGCAACCTCGAGCAGCCGATCGCCGAGATGAAGCTGCCGGTCCGCGCCGAGAGCCGCACCGGCGACACGCCGCAGAGCCGCCGGCTGCGCCAGCGCGAGCGGCCGCCGGACATGCTGATGACCACGCCGGAGTCCCTGGCGCTGCTGCTCTCCTACCTCGATGCCGCGAAGTTCTTCGCGAGCCTCAGGTGCGTTGTCATCGACGAGCTGCACGCTTTCGCAACGTCCAAGCGCGGCCACCATCTCGCACTTTGCCTGGCGCGGCTGGCGGCGCTCGCGCCGCAAGCACGCTTCGTTGGCCTCTCCGCCACGGTGGCCGACCCGCCGGCGCTGGCCGACTTCCTGAGGCTGCGCGACGGCGAGACGGTGGAGATCGTCACGGGCGAGCCGGGCGCGCCGCCGGTGGTCAGCATCCTCGACGTGCAGGAACGCATCCCGTGGGGCGGCCACATGGGCCGACACGCTGTGCCTGAGATCTACAACGTCATCCGCCAGCACAGGACGTCCATCATTTTTGTCAATACGCGCGCCCAGGCTGAGCTCGCCTTCGACGCGTTGTGGCGCATCAACGAGGAGAACCTGGCGATCGGCCTGCATCATGGGTCGCTGGCCGTCGAGCAGCGTCGAAAGGTCGAGGCGGCGATGGCGGCCGGTAAGCTGCGCGCCGTGGTGGCGACCTCCTCGCTCGACCTCGGCATCGACTGGGGCGACGTCGATCTCGTGGTCCAGATGGGGGCGCCGAAAGGCGTGAGTCGCCTGATGCAGCGCATCGGCCGCGCCAACCACCGACTCGACGAGCCCAGCCGCGCCATGATCGCGCCGGCCAACCGCTTCGAGGTGCTGGAGTCGCTGGCCGCGCTGGAGGCGGTCGAGGCGCGCGAGCTCGACGGCGATCCGCCGCGGCCGCCCTGCCTCGATGTGCTGGCGCAGCACATCGTGGGCACGGCCTGCGCCCAGCCGATCGACCGTGAGGCGTTCTTCCACGAGGTACGGCGCGCCCAGCCCTATCGAGACCTGCCGCGCCAGGATTTCGACGACACGTTCGACTTCGTGGCGACCGGCGGCTACGCGCTCGCCGCCTATGACCGCTGGCACCGGCTGAAGAAGCTGCCGGACGGGCGCTGGATGCTGGCCTCGCCGTTGGTGGCGCGACAGTTCCGCATGAACGTCGGCACCATCGTCGAGCTGCCGCTTCTGAAGGTCAGGCTGCGGCGCGGACCGGTGCTGGGCGAGGTCGAGGAGGCCTTCGTGCAGGGCCTCGTGCCGGGCGACACTTTCGTCTTCGCCGGCCGCATGCTGCGCTTCGAGGGCGTGAAGGAGCTGGCCGCGATCTGCTCGCCGGCGACCGGCGGTGATCCCAAGGTGCCGGCCTATGGCGGTGGCCGCCTGCCCCTCTCGACGTTCCTCGCCGACCGCGTGCGCGGCATCCTGCAGGACCCGTCGCGGCACCCGAAGCTGCCGGCAGAGGTGCGCGAATGGCTGCGCATCCAGGCCTGGCGCTCGACCCTGCCCGGCGGTGACAAGCTGCTGGTCGAGGGATTCCCGCGCGGCGGCAAGCAATTCATCGTGGCCTACTGCTTCGAGGGCCGGAACGCCCACCAGACGCTCGGCATGCTGCTGACGCGTCGCATGGAGCGCATGGGACTGCGTCCACTGGGCTTCGTCGCCACCGACTATGTGCTGGGCCTCTGGGGCCTCAGGCCGCCGACCAAGGCGCAGCTCGACCAGCTCTTCGACGAGGACATGCTGGGCGACGATCTCGAAGCGTGGATGGACGAATCGACCATGCTGCGGCGCTCCTTCCGCAACGTAGCGGTGATTGCGGGCCTGATCGAGCGCCGTTTCCCCGGGGAGGAGAAGTCGCGCCGGCAGGTCACGTTCAGCTCTGACCTGATCTACGACACGCTGCGCCAGCACGAGCCCGGCCACATCCTGCTGCGCGCCACGCGGCAGGACGCAGCCTGGCAACTCGCCGACTTGAGGCGACTGGGCGAGCTGCTAAAGCGCGTCAAAGGCCGCATCGAATATCGCAGGCTCGAGCGCATCTCGCCGCTCGCCGTTCCGGTGCTGCTGGAGATCGGCCGCGAGCGGGTGCTGGACGGCTCCGCCGAGGACGAGCTGCTCGACATCGCCGCACAGGAGCTGATCGACGAGGCGACCCGACTCGTCTGAATTCGCGTTCAATGGAAGTCGCGCGAGGCGATCTTGATCTTGGGTCGGTCGAGGACGATGCGGCCGCGATCGTAGCCGAGGTTCGCAGGCGCGCCTCGACTGGATTTGTGGCGCGTCGCATTGGCTTCTGCGACCTTCACGCGGCGGTCGCCGGGATCGCTGCGGACCTCGTCGCCGCGACCGTTGGTCAGGTGGAAAGTGTCGAGCGCGGAGATCGAATCGAGGTCAGCCGAGAAGTCCCACAGCTCCTCGGCGACGAGATGGATCACCACATAGTCGCCTTTACCCTCGCGCTGGATCCTGCCGCGCACGCCCATCAGACGCGCACCCATGACGATGCGACGGTGCGCCTCGAACACTTTGGGCCAGACCACGAGGTTGGCGATGTCCGCCTCGTCCTCGATGGTGACGAACACCACGCCCGAGGCAGTGCCCGGCCGCTGGCGCACGAGTACGAGCCCGGCCAGCGAGAAGACGTCGCCGTTCTTCGAGTCCTTCAGGACGGTCGTGCTGGAGATGCCACGAGCCGTGAAGGTCGCGCGCAGCAGGGCCAGCGGATGCGAGCGCAAGGTCATCGAAAAGCTGCCGTAGTCGTCGACCACCTGCTCGCCGAGCGTCAGCGCCGGCAAGGTGACGGAGGGTTCGGAATCCGGCGTTCGGTCGAGCAGCGGCAGGGTGACATCGGAGAAGCCTCGCACCGCCCACAGTACGTCACGACGCGAAAGGCCGAGCGAGGCGAAGGCGTCGGCGCGGGCCAAGGCCACGATCTGCCGCTTGGTGAGTCCGGCACGTCGCCACAGGTCGGCAGGATCGCGATAAGGCGTCGTGCGCTGCGCAACCATGCGGTCGACGTCTTCCTCGGAAAGCCCCTGGACCTGACGCAGTCCCAAGCGGAGCGCGCAGCGATTGCCTTTACCGGGCTCCAGCGTGCAATCCCAGGTACTCGCGTTGATGTCGGGCGGCCGCACCTCGACGCCATTCTCCTGGGCATCGCGCACGAGCTGGGCGGGCGCATAGAAGCCCATGGGCTGGGAGTTGAGCAGGGCGGCTGCGAAGACTTCGGGATAGTAGTGCTTCACGTAGGAGGAGTCGTAGACCAGGATCGCGAAGCTCGCGGCATGGCTTTCGGGGAAGCCGTACTCGCCGAAGCCCTCGATCTGCCTGAAGCAGCGTTCGGCGAAGTCACGCTCGTAGCCGTTGTTCACCATGCCTTCGATGAAAGGCGCCTTGAAAAGGTGGATGGTGCCGTTATGGCGGAACGTCGCCATCGCGCGGCGCAGGCGGTCCGCTTCTTCCGGCTCGAAACCTGCGGCCACGATGGCGATCTGCATCGCCTGTTCCTGGAACAGCGGCACGCCAAACGTCCGCTTCAGGACGGCCTTGAGTTCGGGCTTGGGATAGGTGACGGCATCCGGATGGGCGCGATTCTTCAGATAGGGATGCACCATGCCGCCCTGGATGGGACCCGGCCGCACGATCGCGACTTCGACGACGAGGTCATAATATTCACGCGGCCGAAGCCGCGGCAGCATCGACATCTGCGCCCGGCTCTCGACCTGGAAGACGCCGACCGATTCGCCACGACAGAGCATGTCGTAGACAGCCGGGTCTTCATCATCCATGCCGAGCGTCAGCTTCTCGCCGTAATGCTTCTCGATCAGATCGAAACTTTTGCGCAGGGCCGTCAGCATGCCGAGCGCCAAAACGTCGACCTTGTAGATGCCCAGCACGTCGAGATCGTCCTTGTCCCACTCGACGACCTTGCGGTCCTTCATCGCCGCATTCTGGATCGGCACCAGCTCGTCGAGCCGATCCTCGGTCAGGACGAAGCCACCGACATGCTGGGAGAGATGGCGCGGGAAGCCGCACAGGGAAGACGACAGCTCCAGCGCCAGCACCAGGCGCGCATCCGTCGGATCGAGGCCCGCCTCGACGACATGGTCGAGCTTCACTCCGCCCGATCCCATGCCCCAGACCGTGTCGGCCATCACGCCCACCGTGTCGGGCGAGAGGCCGAGCGCCTTGCCGACCTCGCGAATGGCGCTGCGGCTCCTGAAGGAGATCACCGTAGCGGCCAGCGCGGCACGCGTACGGCCTTTCTCCTCGTAGATCCACTGGATCACCTCCTCGCGGCGCTCGTGCTCGAAATCGACGTCGATGTCGGGCGGCTCGTCGCGCGCATTTGACAGGAAGCGTTCGAACAGGACGTCGAACTTGTCGGGATTCACCGAGGTGATGCCGAGGCAATAGCAGACGGCCGAGTTGGCGGCCGAACCGCGGCCCTGGCAGAGGATACCCTTGCTGCGGGCGAACTGGACGATCTCGTGCACGGTCAGGAAGTAGGCCGCGATACCCTTGTTCCGGATGAGCTCGAACTCGTGACGGAGCGTGTCGGTGATCTTGTCGGGCACGCTGCCGAGGTAACGCCACTTGGCGCCCTCCAACGTGAGGCGCATGAGCTTGTCCATCGGCGTCTCGCCGCCTTCGTACAGGACCGGGTACTGGTAGGTGAGCTGGCGCAGCGAGAAGCTGCAGCGCCGGACGATCTCCTGTGTATTCGCGATGGCGTGCGGATGCCGGCGGAACAGGCGCGCCATCTCCGTGCCGTCCTTGAGGTGGCGTTCGGCACTGGCGAAGCGGCGGAAGCCCAGCTCGTCGACCGTGCAGCCCAGCCGGATGGCCGTCACCACGTCCTGCAGCGCGCGCCGCTCGGGCACGTGATAGTGCACGTCGTTGGTGGCGACCAGCTTCACGCCCATCTCGTGGGCGAGATCGTCGAGCTGCACGAGGCGGCGGGCATCGTCGCCGCGATAGAGCATCGTGCCCGAGAGATAGCAGCGGTCGCCGAACAGCCGGGCCAGCGCCCGCAGGCGCTCGCGGAAGGCGGGATCCTCCGGCCGGCGCGGCGGCAGGGCGATGGCCAGGATATCTTCGGAATAATCCTTCAGGTTGTCGAAGGTGAGATCGCACTGGCCTTTGACGGCGTCCTTGTTGCCGATGCTCAGCAGGCGCGAGAGGCGCTTGTACCCATCGAGATTGGTTGGATAGGCGAGCAGCGAGTAGCCGTCGCGCGTCTCGATCCGGCTGCCGACCAGCAGCTTGATCCGGTCGAGCTTCCTGTCCTTCTCGTCGCGCGAGGCGGCGAAGGCGCGCACCACACCGGCCAGCGTGTTGCGGTCGGTGATGCCGATGGCGGTGTGGCCGAGCTCGATCGCCTGCTCCACCAGTTCGGCCGGGTGCGAGCCGCTGCGCAGAAAGCTGTAGTTGGTCGTGACCTGAAGCTCGGCGTAGTCCATGGCTTCACATCTCGGCGAGCTCGTGCACGCGGGCGAGCGGGATGCCGCGCAGGTCGATGTCCTCGGTCTCGAGGGCCCGCAGGAAGGCCTCGTCGGTGCTGACCAGCGGCGCCGCCGCGGCCTCGGCGCAGGCGGCATAGAAGCAATCGTGCACCGGCCGGGCACACTGCAGGGCGATCGCCAGCGCGCGGTTGCGCAGACGCGGCGACTCCACGAAGGCCGAGATGAAGGAGGGCAGCGCGATGTTGCGCACGATGGGCTCGGCCTGTTCGGCCGTGATCTCGCCGCGCGTCGCCTTCTTCCAGGCGAGCTCGGCCACACCCGCGATGAGGATGTCGGGTGCGATCAGCTCGTGCCTGTCGACCAGCAGCGCGCGGGCCTGCGGACGCAGCGGCTCCTCGATGAACCACTTGATGGCGACGCCGGGATCGACGACGACGATCATGACGCACCCCCGGCGCAGGCGAGCCGGCCGCCGTCGGTCTGCGGCACGTCGGTCTGCGGTAAGTCGGCCGGCGTCATGGCGGCGATGCGGTCGGCCTCGGCCAGGGCATCGAGCACCAGCGGCTGACGCGAGGTGTGGATCAGGAGATCGCGCAGGTCGGCCTCGAGCGAGCGGCCCTTGATGCGGGCACGCGCCTTCAGGCGCTCGATGACCGCATCGTCGAGGCCGCGGATAGTGAGCGTGTGTCGGTATTTCTTCATCGTCTCCCCCTCATCCTCTCGTCAGGCGCAGAATCCGTGGAGGAACCAGCGGGCGGTCGGCTGGCCGTTGGCGGCGAGCCGATAGGGCCCGTCGCGGAACAGCCAGAAGCGGCCGCCGTCGTCGTCCTCGACGCGGTAGTAGTCGCGCACCGGCGGCACGTCGTTGGCCGGCGGCCGGCTGCCGTCGGGCCGGGGCCGCCACCACTCATCGGCGATCCGCTCGGGCCCGTCGGCACGCACGATGCGGTGCGCATGCCGGCGCCAGTGGAAGACCGAGGGCGGGTCGTCGGGCACGAAGGCGGTGACCTCGACCGGCTCGGGCCGCTGCAGCAGCCGCGTCGGCCGCGCGCCCTTCATGCCCGCGAGACGGCGCCAGGCGCCGTTCGTGGCGGGTTTGGACGAGACGGGTGCGCTGACCTGCACGCGCTCGGGCAGGTGGCTGTCGCGCGGCAGCAGGCGCACGACGTTCTCCGCACCGAGCCGCAGCGCCAGCCGGTCGGCGAGATCGATCGTGCCGTCGGCGCCGGCCGGTACCGCGGGCGAGTCCTGGTCGGGCAGCGCGTCCTGCGTGCCGCTCCAGGCCTCGACCTCGGGGGCGGCGAGGATCATCAGCTCGACGCCGAAGCCGGGATCTAGCTCGCCCAGCTTCTCCTCGAACAGTTTCATCAGTTTCGGGTTGTCGCGGTTGGGCCGGCTGGTACCGATGACGGTGCGATCGACCGAGCCGTCGACACGGTAGAGCGCGATCTCGAGCTTGCGCGCGCCGACGCCCGCCTGCTCGAACTGGCGGCAGAGCGCGGCGAGCAGACGGCTGGTCGCGGCGGCGATGTCCTCGGCGCGGCCGATCGGCTCGGCGAAGGCGATGCGCGTGCGGAAGGCCGGCGGCGTGCGGCGCGGCTCGATCGGCTCGGCGAGCGTGCCCAGCGCCTGGTCGAGGCGGGCGAGAGGCTGGTCGCCGAAGCGGCGGGCGAGCGGCGCGCGCGGCATGGGATAGAGATCGCCGATGCGGCGCAGGCCGAGCTTGAGGAAGGTCTCGAGGATCGGCGCCTCGAGGCGCAGCCCCTCGACCGGCAGCGACGCCAGGGCGGCGCGCTGGCCACGGGCCGGGCAATGGAGATCGGCCTGGCGCTCGGCGAAGCGCGCCAGCGCCCAGGCGGCGCCCGCCGTGTCGGCCATGGCGACACGGCAGGAGAGGTCGTGGCGCGCGAGGCGCGTGCTCAGGTCGGCGAGCAGGGCGCGCTCGCCCGCCTCGCCGTCACCGAAGAGATGCGTGCAGCCCGTCACGTCGAGCAGCAGCCCGGCATCGCCGCCGAATCCGCCGGCGCTGCACGCCTCGACGTTGTCCTCGGCGAGCGCGCCGCCCAGCGGATCGATCGCCACCCAGGGCGTGTAGCGATCGCACCAGTTGGCGACGGTCTCGACCAGGCGGCGGTCGGCCTGCGGTTCGCCCGCGGTCGTGACGAGGTCGGGCAACAAGGCGCGCGCATCGGCCAGCCGCATGTACGGCCGCAGGCCGGCGGCACGGGCGTGCGGATTGACGGCGGCGAGGCGCGGGCAGCCGTCGTGCCAGACGACGGTGGCGGCAGCCCTATCCTGCCAATCTTGGGCCGACCAGTCTTTCTTCGAAGCGCGCGCCAGGCGATCCGTGGAGAGCTTGGGGAACCACAGCGAGACAATGCGTTTCATCGTTCCACTCCAGGAGCCAGGACGGGGTTTCGGCGGCGGACGGCGTGCCGAAGCGGTTGCGCCGCAATTCGAGCCGCCAGCGCACGGCCCCGACATCGGCGAGGCCCGGCGTCGACAGCGACGGCGCCGAGGCGACGCACCAGCGCGTCGCGCACACGCTTTGCGGCGGCGCGGGCTGCGCCCGCAGGAGAAGGGCGGGCACGCCGTTCTTCTCGGCGGCGAGCGACAGGCGGCGGCCGGCGGTGGGATCGGCGGCGCGCGTCTCGCCGACCACGGCGGCGATGCCGGGGCAGCGCAGCCCTTCCTCCATCGCCCAGAAGAGATCCTCGTCGCGCCGCACCGTGACCGTCAGCAGCCGCGCCGGGTCGAACCAGGCGGCGAGGGCGGGCGCATAGGGCGGGGCGTCGAAGGGGCCGGTCGGGCGGCGACACCACAGGATCGTTCCGGGTCCGAAGCGGCCCAGCAGGTGGGCGGTGAAGCCGAGTGCCGCGCCGTCGTGCGGAGCGACCCGGCCGGAAGGACCGGGGCCCGCCTCGATCTCGTGCAGGGCGCCCGTCAGCAGCCCGCCCTCGGGCAGCAGGGCGTCGACCGCAGGCAGGCCGGTCGGCACCGAAGCGGCGCGGCCGCTCCTCCGGGCGCTGTGCGCGCGTTCCAGCCGGCGCACCTTTTCGCGCAGGGCGACCGGGACCGGGGCCAACAGATCGTTGGCAGCAGGGGGAGCAAAGGCATTCGGGGAAATGGCGGGCATCGCCCCCTCGTCAGGCTGATGGAAACGCTTGGGGATTAAATGTTCTATTTTTGTTCTAGTTCCCTTCAATGTGAGAGTCAAAAGGATTCAGGGGCTGGCATATCGACTGCATCTGGGGGGAAGCTGCCGTCCTGTTCCGGAGGCTCCATGTCCCCTCGATTTGCCCTCGCCGCGCTCTGCGCCACCGCCCTAGCCCTGCTGGCGGGCCCGGCCCTCGCGCGCTGCTCCAAGAACCTCGTGCTGCTGGACCGGGGCGTGCAGGTGGCCTCGCTCGACGGCCTGCGGTTCGCCGAGAAGGAGACGCCCAGCCGCGCTACCATCACCTTCCTCGGCCATTCGAGCTTCGAGATCGACACGCCGCAGGGCGTGCGCGCCATCACCGACTACAACGGGCTGAACGGCTTCGGCCGCAAGCCCGACATCGTGACGATGAACAACGCGCACTCGACGCACTACACCGACCATCCCGAGGAAGGGATCACCTACGTGCTGGCGGGCTGGCCGACCAAGCCGGGCGAGACCGAGGCCCGCCACGACGTGACGCTCAAGGACATGAAGGTCGCCAACCTGCCGACCAACGCGCGCGACTGGGCCGGCGGCGCCGCGCGCATCAACGGCAACTCGATCTTCACCTACACGATCGGCGATCTCTGCATCGCCCATCTCGGCCACCTGCATCACCGCCTCACCAAGGAGCATCTCGACGAGCTCGGCCGCATCGACGTGCTGATGGTGCCGATCGACGGCGCCTACACGGTGGGCCTGCCGGTGATGGTCGAGGTCGTGCGCCAGATCCAGCCCAAGATCGTGCTGCCCATGCACTACTGGGGCCGCGGCCAGGTCGCCCGCTTCGAGGAGCTGATGGCCGACCAGGACGCCGTCTTCGTCTGGCCCGACAGCCGCACCATCGAGGTGTCGAAGACGACCCTGCCCGAGCGGCTCACGGTCATGGTCGTGGGCGGCAACGGCGGCGACTGAGGGGCCGAAGTCCCCGACCAGGTCCCCGGCCCGATTTCGGCTTCCCGCACGCCGGAAAGCCAACAACGACGGGCTTTTCGCCCGTTATTTCTGGACACCTGAATGTAACGCGTGTTGTCCGGAACGGTGTCCGCACATCGGAGATGAGCCTTGTACGACGGGCTTTTACGCATCTCTCGCTTCTTCGTTGCTTGGTGCCCCCGCTGCGCCGTGTTGCTCAGGCGTCGTCAAGTGTCTGATCCGGCGTCGTTTTTCGGCGTCGGTCGAGACGGGGGTCGTTCGTGGGACTGTCCGCGGCTCAGGAGCCGCGGCGGCTGCACCCCGCGCCTTGCGCTGGCTCGCGGGCGTGCCGCGAGGGGTCGTGCCAGGGATGGAAAAGGCCGGCGCGGTCCGGGCGCCAGCCTAGGCTATTTCCTACCACAATCCTGCTGAACCTG
>CAYQAY010000040.1:0-43496 GCA_964415585.1 uncultured Reyranella sp. | reverse complement strand
CGAAAAGCCCGTCGTTGTTGGCTTTCCGGCGTGCGGGAAGCCGAAATCGGGCCGGAGACTTGGTCGGGGTTTCCGGACCGTCAGCGCGTGGCGAACGCCGGCATCTGATGGGCCGTCACGGCGGGCGCTGCCCCGTCGTGGCGCTCGATCTCGACCAGGCAGGT
Organism: uncultured Reyranella sp.; assembly: GCA_964415585.1. Lineage (GTDB taxonomy): Bacteria > Pseudomonadota > Alphaproteobacteria > Reyranellales > Reyranellaceae > Reyranella. The sequence continues at coordinate 43,332 of CAYQAY010000040.1, read as the reverse complement.
CTGCGCGATGCAGCCCTGGCTGAGTTTCGAGGCGCCGATGTCGAGCGTCAGGGCGTTCGGGTTGCCGTGCTTCTCGAGCGGCATGTTCGAGCCCTGGTCGGCGGGATCGAACCACGCGCCGGTCGAGAGCCGCACGACTCCGCGCCGGATACGGTCGCTGAGCTTCGCGGCCGCGAGGCAGGCGCCGCGGTCGTTGAACACGCGCACGAGGTCGCCGTCGGCGATGCCGCGGGCGCTTGCGTCGTCTGGATGCAGCGTGACCGGCTGACGGCCCTTGATCTTGGTCGCCTTGCTGTGCGGGCTGTGGTCGAGCTGGCTGTGCAGCTTGTCGGCCGGCTGGTCCGACAGCATGTGCAGCGGGTAGCGCTCGGCGGTCTTCGAGCCCAGCCATTCGGCGGGCTCCAGCCAGGTCGCGTGGCCGGGGCAGTCGTCGTAGCCGAACGAGGCGATCCTCTCGGAGAAGATCTCGATCCGGCCCGACGGCGTCCTGAGCGGGTTCTTCGCGGGATCCTCGCGGAACTTCGCGAGCATGACGGGATCGCGGTTCTCGCCCACGGCTTCGGCGATGCCGGCGTCCCAGAAGTCGTCGAAGCCGGGCAGGGCGACGCCGGCCTTGGCCGACTTCTGGCGCGCCTCCTCGTAGAGGTGCGCCAGCCACGCCTTGGCGTCCGCGCGGCCTTCCGAGTGCTGCGCGGCGACGCCGAGGCGCTGCGCCAGCGCATGGAAGATGTCGTAGTCGTCGCGCGCCTCGCCGAGCGGCGCGCGCGCCTTCTTCATGGCGATGAGATAGGGCTCGCGCGTGCCGTAGCCGATGTCGTCGCGCTCGAGGCTAACCGTCGCGGGCAGCACGATGTCGGCCATCTTGGCGGCCGGCGTCCAGAACTGCTCGTGGAAGACGATGGTCTCGGGCTTGCGCCAGGCCTGGCGCAGGCGGTTGAGGTCCTGGTGGTGATGGTAGGGGTTGCCGCCGGCCCAGTAGACGAAGCGGATGTCGGGATACTCGTGGCGCGCGCCGTTGTAGTCGAACGACTCCCCGGGATGCAGCAGCATGTCGGTGAAGCGCGCGACGGGGATGAAGTTCTTCACCGGGTTGGTGCCCTGCGGCAGGGTCGGACCGGAGTAGCGCGCGTGGCCGCTGCCCATCAGGTTGACGGGGCCGTAGCCCACGCCGAAGCCGCCGCCCGGCAGGCCGATCTGGCCCAGCATGCAGGCGAGCGTGACCAGCGCCCAGAAGGGCTGCTCGCCGTGGTGGCTGCGCTGCAGCGACCAGCCGATCGAGACGGTGGTCCGGGTCGCGGCCATCTCGCGCGCCAGGCTGCGGATGCGGGAAGCGGGGATGCCGGTGATCTTCTCGGCCCATTCCGGCGTCTTGCCCTCGAGGGTGGGCGCAAACTTGTCGAAGCCCACGGTGCAGCGGTCGAGGAAGGCGCGGTCGTAGAGCTTCTCGGTCCAGAGGACGTGGCAGAGCGCCAGCATCATCGCGGCGTCGGTGTTGGGCCGGATCGCCAGCCATTCGACGTCGCCGCCGGTGTCGAGGTCGTCGCCGGTCGGCGTCACGTTGACGAAGCGCACACCGTTTTCTCGCATGTCGTAGAGACCACGCTTCACATGGTGCAGCGTGGCGCCGCCGGCGTTGATCTGGGCGTTCTTGCGCGGCACGCCGCCGAAGGCGACGAAGAGCCTGCAGTGCTCGGCCAGCGTCTCCCAGCGCGTGTGCATGGCCATCAGCTCTTCCATGCTGGCCACGATGTGCGGCATCAGCACGCGCGCGGCGCCCAGGCTGTAGGAATCCATGTGGCGGACGAAGCCGCCGTAGCAGTTGAGGAAGCGCTTCACCTGGCTCTGCGCGTGGTGGAAACGGCCGGCGCTCGACCAGCCGTAGGAGCCGCCGAAGATCGCGCTGTTGCCGTGCGTCTCCTTCACGCGCTTCAGCTCGTTCGCGACGAGGTCGAGGGCTTCGTCCCACGGCACCTCGACGAACGGCTCCTGTCCGCGCTTGTCGCTGTTCGCGCCGGGGCCGCGCTCGAGCCAGCTCTTGCGGATCGCCGGCCGCAGGACGCGCAAGCGTGAAACTTCGTCGGAGAGCATGTGCAGGCCGATCGGCGAGGGATCGGGGTCCCTGGAGAAGGGATGCAGCCTGGTCGGATTGCCGGCCTCGTCGTACTCGACTTCGTAGACGCCCCAGTGGGCGGCGGTGAGGGTGCGCTGGTGGGTCATCGAACGCTCACGCGGCTTTCTTGGCGATGGACAGGAAACGGTCGACTTCGGCCGCGTCGGTGTCGAACGCCGTCACGAGGCGGAAGGCGCGCTCGCCAGGCCGGTCCGACGGCCAGGGATGATACTGGGCGCCGGCCGCCTGCAGCGCCTCGTGCACGCGCGGCGGCAGGATGACGAAGATCTCGTTGGCGTCGACCGGGTAGAGGAGCTGCGTGCCTTTCAGCGTCGTCAGCCCGGCGACCAGCCGGCGCGCCATGCCGTTGGCGTGGTGGGCGTTGGCGAGCCACAGCCCGTCGGTCAGGTAGGCGGCGAGCTGGGCCGAGAGGAAGCGCATCTTGGAGAACAGGTGGCCGCTGCGCTTGCGCCGGAACTCGAACTCGCGCGCCAGCTCGGGTTCGAAGAAGACGACCGCCTCGGCGGCCAGCGCCCCGTTCTTGGTGGCGCCGAGGCTCAGCACATCGACGCCCGCCCGCCAGGAAAGCTCGGCGGCCGAGCAGCCGATGAAGGCGAGGGCGTTGGCGAAGCGGGCGCCGTCCATGTGGAGCTTCAGTCCATGGCGGTGCACGGCGGTGGCGATCACGGCGATGTCGTGCGGGTCGTAGACCGTTCCGCATTCCGTCGCCTGCGTGATGCTGACGGCGGCCGGCTGCGGATGGTGCACGACACCGTAGACCGGCTGGGCGAGCGCGTCGGCCAGCGCCTTCGCGTCCATCTTGCCGGCGGGACCCGCTATCGGGACGAGCTTGGCGCCCGAGGCGAAGAACTCCGGCGCATTGGCCTCGTCGACCTGGATGTGCGCCTCGGGATGGCAGTAGATCGCGCCCCACGGCGGCGTGCAGCAGGAGAGCGCCAGCGCGTTGGCGGCGGTGCCGGTTGCGACCGGGAAGACGATGAGGTCCGGCTTCTCGAAGATCTCGCGCAGTCGACGCTCGACCTCGTGCGTCCAGTCGTCCGCTCCGTACGAAGGCGCGGTGCCGCCGGAGAAGGCGCGGTTCACGGCCTCGAGGATGTTCGGATGCGCGCCGACCTCGTTGTCGCTGCGGAAATTCATTCGCCGTCCTCGGGCTGGTGCGTCACCGCCTCGATCCGGTTGCCGTCCGGATCGCGCACGAACGCGCCGTAATAGTGTTCATGATAGTGCGGCCGCAGGCCCGGCGCGCCGTCGTCGGTGCCGCCGTGCTTCAGCGCCGCTTCGTGGAAGGCGCGCACGGCGGCGCGGCTCGGCGCCCGGAACGCCCAGTGCCGGTTGTCCGGTACGAGCGTCTCGCGGGTGAGATAGACGGAGATGTAGGCCGGCGCGTCAGGGCCGCGCTCGCGCACGCCGTAGCCGATGGCGTGCGGGCGGCGGTTGACGCGTGGGTAGCCCAGCGCGCCCAGCACCGGGTCGTAGAAGGCTTTTGCGCGGTCGAGGTCGGTCGTGGTGATCGACAGGTGATCGATCATGCTCAGCGGCCTGCGCCGGGCGGGAACTCGATGGTGCCGACGAGGGCCCCGTTGCGCGGATCGACGACGTAGGCCGCGGCGGGGCCACCCTGGGTCTCGACATGGACGACGAGCCGGTCGCCGACGGCATTCATCGAGACCACGCGCGCGCCCGAGGGCAGCGCGATGCGCTCGGTGAAGCCATTGCTCGCCATGGGGCCGGCGGCTGGCGAACGGGCGGCGTTGGGCGTAGACATGCGGCGGGCGATCTCGGCCGCAACGACGACGAAGCCCGCCACGATCAGCAGGCCCATCACGATCACCAGCACCTTCAGCCAGAGCGGTGCGTAGGCCTGAGCAGGGGACGCCAAGAAAACTCCATGAGCGACGCCGGTCGCCACACCGTGACCATCGACGAGGGCGCCGCCGGCGAGCGGCTCGACCGTGCGCTGGCCGCTGCCTTGCCGGACCTCACGCGAAGCCGCGTGAAGGCGCTGATCGAGGGCCGCCGCGTGACGCTGGCGGGGGGCCAGACGATAGAAGAGCCGTCCCGCAAGGTCAAAACGGGCGAGCGCTTCACCGTCGACGTGCCGGAGCCCGAGGCCGCCGTGCCGCGGCCGCAGGCGATCGACCTCGAGATCCTGTTCGAGGACGACGATCTGCTGGTACTGAACAAGCCGGCCGGCCTGGTAGTTCATCCCGCTCCGGGCAATCCCGACAACACGCTGGTCAACGCACTGCTGGCGCATTGCGGCGACAGCCTGTCGGGGATCGGCGGCGTGCGCCGGCCGGGCATCGTGCACCGGCTCGACAAGGACACGTCCGGCGTCATGGTCGTGGCCAAGAACGACCCCACCCATCAGGGGTTGTCCAAGTTGTTCGCGGCCCACGACCTGACGCGCATCTACCGGGCGCTGGTCTGGGGGGCGCCGAAAGCCGCCCGTGGCACGGTGGATGCCGCCATCGGCCGCCACCCGGTCGACCGCAAGCGCATGACGGTCCGGCGCAGCGGCGGCCGGGCCGCCCTGACCGAATACTGGATCGAGACGCGGTTCGGCCCGCCGCTGGCGCCAGTGGCCAGCCTGGTCGGCGCCAAGCTGGGGACGGGGCGGACGCATCAGGTCCGCGTCCATCTCGCCCATCTCGGCTGTCCCGTGGTCGGCGATCCCGTCTATGGCCGGAAGTCCCGCAACAGCGCGCAGCCGGCGGCGTTGAGAGAGTTCCCGCGGCAGGCGCTTCACGCAGCCGTGTTGGCGTTTCGCCATCCACGCACCGGGAAGGACATGCGGTTCGCCACACAATTGCCTCAAGACTTCAGGAGGTTGGTGGGAACGCTGAACGGTGTTAAGTGAATTCCTCAATATCCGAGGGGTTTAGTCGGATTTAGATTGACCGAGGTATCATCCGACCTCTAGAGTCGGATTTAGCAGTCGATGAATGAGAGTGCTAAGTGATCGTTCGCCGGCTGTACCGCGTACGAAAGGGGGAGTAGCCATGAGTGCAGCCACCGCCAACCTTCCCGCCCTGCCGTCGTCGCTGACGCCCGAGGGCAACCTCAGCCGATACCTGTCGGAGATCCGGAAGTTCCCCCTTCTGGAGCCCCAGGAAGAATTCATGCTGGCCAAGCGCTGGCGCGAGCACGGCGACTCGAAGGCCGCGCACAGGCTGGTGACCAGCCACCTGCGGCTCGTGGCCAAGATCGCCATGGGCTATCGAGGCTACGGCCTGCCGGTCGCGGAACTCATCTCCGAGGGCAATGTCGGCATGATGCAGGCGGTCAAGCGGTTCGACCCGGACCGCGGCTTCCGGCTCGCCACCTATGCCATGTGGTGGATCCGCGCCTCGATCCAGGAATACATCCTGCATAGCTGGTCGCTCGTGAAGATGGGCACGACGGCGGCGCAGAAGAAGCTGTTCTTCAACCTGCGCAAGCTCAAGGGCCAGATGCAGGCCATCGAGGAGGGCGATCTCACGCCCGAGCAGGTGACCAAGATCGCCACGCGCCTCGGCGTGCCGGAAGAGGAGGTGGTGAACATGAACCGCCGCCTCGCCGCGCCCGACAGCTCGCTCAACGCCCCGGTCAAGGCCGACGGCGGGGACATGGAGTGGCAGGACTGGCTGGTCGACGATTCGCCCAACCAGGAGGCCCGCCTTGCCGAGAGCCAGGAGCTCGGCCAACGCAAGGGCATGCTGGCCGCGGCGCTGAAGCAACTCACCGACCGCGAGCGGCGCATCATCGTCGAGCGCCGCCTGATCGACGAGCCCAAGACGCTGGAGGACCTGTCGGCCGAGTACGGCATCAGCCGCGAGCGTGTGCGCCAGATCGAGGTGCGGGCTTTCGACAAGCTGCAGAAGGCCATGAAGAACATGGTCGTCGAAGCGGCGGCGCGACCGGCGAGCCAGCCCGCCGCATCGCGGCGCTGAGCGACGCGGCGCATCCGTTGCGGTAGGCTCCGGAAACTTTCCGGAGCCGCCATGACCACGTCGCCCATTCTTTACGAAGCGCTGCCGAGCGGCATCGCCCGTATCGTCCTCGACCGCCCCGAGACGCGCAACGCGCAGGACACGGCTTTCCTCTATGCTTTGAACGATGCGTTCGATCGCGCCGCGCACGACGATGCCGTGAAGGTGATCGTGCTGTCGGCCAACGGGCCGCATTTCTCGTCGGGCCACGACCTGCGTGAGGTCGATGGCCACGGCAACATGCGGAAGCACGAGACGGTCGGCACCTGGGGAGGCTTCGGCAAGCCGGGGGCGGAAGCGCAGTACGCGCGCGAGCAGGAGATCTACCTCGGCTTCAGCGAGCGTTGGCGCAACATTCCAAAGCCCACGCTGGCGCTGGTGCATGGCAAGGTGATGATCGGCGGCCTGATGCTGATGTGGCCGTGCGATCTCATCGTTTGCTCACAGGACGCCGAGTTCCTCGACCATTCGGTGGCGATGGGCGTGGGCGGCGCGGAGTTCTTCGCCCATCCCTGGGAGATGGGGGTGCGCAAGGCGAAGGAATTCCTCTTCACCGCCGATTGGCTGAAGGCCGACGAGGCGTATCGGCTCGGCATGGTCAACCACGTCGTGCCGCGGGCCGAACTGGAGTCGTTCGGCATGGCGATGGCCGAGCGCATCGCACAGAAGCCGCTGTTCGCCCTGAAGCTCGTGAAGCAGGCCATCAACGCCGCCCAGGACGCACAGGGCAGGGTGGGGGCGATGCAGACTTCGTTTGCACTCCATCATCTGGCGCACGCCCACAACATGTTGGTGCACGGCAAGCTCGTCGACCCAACGGGGCTCATGCCGGCCATCAAAAAGAACACGGACAAGGCGGCAGACTGACCCATTCCGGCGGCCCGGCCTCTCTTGTATGTTGCCACCACCATGAACGCTCAGAACATCGCCATCGTCGGCGCCACCGGCGCGGTCGGAGTTGAAATCCTCCGCGTCCTCGAGCGGCGGAATTTCCCCGTCGCTTCCCTCAAGCTGCTCGCCTCGGCCCGCTCGGTCGGCAAGATGCTAGAGTTCAAAGGCAAGCCGCACAAGGTCGAGGAACTGACCGCCGACGCCTTCAAGGGCGTCGACATCGCCTTCTTCAGCGCCGGCGCCACGCGCAGCCGCGAGTTCGTGCCGGCTGCCAAGGCGGCGGGCGCTGTCGTGATCGACAACTCGTCGGCCTTCCGTATGGACCCGGACACGCCTCTGGTCGTGCCGGAGGTCAACGTGGCCGACCTCGCCGAGCACAAGGGCGTGATCGCCAACCCGAACTGCACCGCGGCTATCCTCGCCACGGCTGTGTGGCCGATCCACCAGGCCGCCGGCGTGAAGAAGATCGTCGTGGCGACCTACCAGTCGGCGTCCGGTGCTGGCGCCGCCGCCATGCAGGAGCTCGAGGACCAGGTCCAACAGCACGCCGAGGGCAAGGAAGTCACCAAGAGCATCTTCCCGCACCAGATCGCCTTCAATGTCTTCTCGCACAACACCAAGGTTGCCGAGAACGGCTACAACGAGGAGGAGAACAAGGTCGTCGAGGAGACGCGCAAGATGTTTCACGCACCCGACCTCCCGATCGTGCCGACCTGCATCCGCGTGCCGGTGCTGCGCGCCCATTCCGAGGCGATCACGCTCGAGCTCGAGAAGCCACTCACGCCCGCGAAGGCGCGCGAGATCCTGAGCAAGGCACCAGGCGTGAAGATCGTCGACGATCCGGCGACCAACCACTTCCCGATGCCGCTGGAAGCCAGCGGCGACCTCGACGTGCATGTCGGCCGCATCCGCGCCGACCTTTCCAATCCCAACGGGCTCGTACTGTTCGTCGCTGGCGACCAGCTCCTGAAGGGAGCGGCGTGGAACGCCGTGCAGATCGCCGAAGAACTCGCCAAGTTGGCGGCCAAGCCTGCGCGGGCGCAGGCCGCGGAGTAGTCAGCTTCGGTAGCCGATCCGGCTGAAGAATTTCCCGATCTCGGCTGCAGCGAGATCGGGAACCTCATAGTGAACGAAGTGGCCGGCATCCTCCGCGATGCCGGCCTCTACGTTTTCGAAGTACTCCGGCACGACGTCGATCCACGCCGACTTAAGCACGGGATCGTGGCGGCCCCACAGCACGCGCGCCGGCTGGGCGATCTTCGGCGGCTTGGGCGCAGTCCCGGCCATCACCGCGAGGCGGCTGGCATTCTGCGAGATGTACCAGTTGAAGCCGCCCTGCAGGTTGCCGGGCCGCATGAAGTTGTCGACCCAGCGCTCGAGCACTGCGTCGAAGGCGTCCTTGCGGTGCGACCAGTGAGTCAGGAAATGCCGGACGTAGGCGCGGCACGTATCGCGCGAGGCACCGACGATGCCGGGTGCGAACGGCATCTGGTGGAAGGTCTGGTACCAAATCTCGTTGATCTGCGCGGGATCACGCCAACGCGCTCCGACACCGTGCGTGCCGCAGTTGAAGAAGAAAAGGCCTGCCACCCGAGCGGGATGGCGGATCGCCAGCCGCTGCATCACGAAGGCGCCGACGTCGTGACCGACGAAGCCCGCCTTGGCGATGCCGAGGCGGTCGAGAAGGGCTACGATGTCGTCGGCCAGCACGTCCGGTCCGGCCTGGTCCGACGGCCCGGGCGTGGGATTGCCGCTTTCGCCGAATCCTCGGAAGTCCGGTGCGACGAGGCGGTAACGATCCGATAGCCGCACGAACATCGGCTCCCAGGTCGCCCAGAATTCCGGCCAGCCGTGCAGCAGGAGCAACGGCGTACCGCTTCCGGCCTCCGCGACGTGCGTGGGAAAGCCGCGCGTCTCGACGAAGCTGTGCCGGACCTGGTTCACCGCCTGACCATGACTTCGATCAACGTCGGACCGTCGGTGCGGGCCAGCGCCTTGTCCATCGCCGCATCGAAGCCCGCCGCGGTGTCGACGCGTTCGGCGGCGACACCGAAGCCTTCGGCGATCTTGGTGACATTCATCGGTGGGTCGTTGAAGTCCATGCCGATCGGCGTGTCGTTGCCGTGGAACGCCTTCAGCCGATTCTTGAGGATCTGGTAGCCTTCGTTGTTGGCGATCAGGAAGATCACCGGCAGCTTCTGGTTGGCGGCACTCCACAGCGCAGTGATGGAGTACATCGCGCTGCCGTCGCCGATCACGGCCACGACGCGCCGCTTGGGCTCGGCGATCTGGATGCCGACCGCTGCCGCGATGCCCCAGCCGATGCCGCCACTCACATTGCCGAAGAAACTGCTGCGGTCGCGGAAGGGGAAATAGATTGGAAGCGTCGTCGTGCTGGTGAGGCCTTCCTCGACGACGATGGCGTCTTTCGGGAGCTTCTCGCTCATGCGCATCATCACCCACTCGGCAGGCAACAGCTTGCCTTCCGGCGTCGTGACCCTGGCCTTGCGCTGCGCTCGCTGGGCACTCCAGTTGCGGGTGGCGATCTCGGCCAGCGAAGCCTCGGCGCGCTCGGCGAGCGCGGCTCCTCCGAACTTCTTCAGAAGCGGCACCAGCGCCTTCAGCGTCTCCTTCACGTCGGCGCGCAGGGCGATCTCGGCCGGGAAGTTCTTGCCCATTTCCCAGTCGCGCTGTCCGATCATCGCCACCTTGGTGGTCTCGGGGAGCGGCTCGGTCTCGCTCCACACCGACATCTTCAGCAGGTCGGCGCCGACGCAAAGCATGAGATCGTAGGGGGCGAGCACGCTGCGGACGTACTTCTGATCGCGGTTCAGCGCGCCGATATAGGCCGGGTGCTCCGACGGGAAGTGGGCGCCCCAGGCGACAGTCTGCTGCAGGACCGGCGCACCCAACGTCTCGGCGAGGGCGGCGGCTTCGGCGAAGGCATCGGCCGTCGCGATCTCATGGCCGGCCAGGATGACGGGCCTCTTCGCCGCCAGCAGGCGCCGGGCGAGCTGTTCGAGGGCTGCATCGCTCGGGCGCACGGCAGTGTCGACACGCGTGACCTCGCCCATGTCGATGGCGGCTTCGTTGTTCAGGATGTCGCCCGGCAGCGAAATGAAGACGGGGCCGGTCGGCGCCGTGGTCGCGACCTTGGCGGCGCGGCGCAGGATGCGCGGCAGGTCTTCGATGCGATTGACCTCGACCGCCCACTTCACGACCGGCTGGGCGATCGGCACCAGCGGAGCGTAGAGCAGGGGCTCGGTGAGGCCGTGGCCCTGTTCCTGCTGGCCGGCCGTGACGATCATCGGCGTGCCCGACATCATCGAGGTGTAGATCGAGCCGATGGCGTTGCCGAGGCCGGGCGCCACGTGGACATTGCAGGAGACCAGCTTGTTGGAGGCCCTCGCGTAACCATCGGCCATTGCGATGACCACGGCTTCCTGCAGGCCGAGCACATAGCCCATCTCGGGAGCCGAGGAGAGGGCGTGCATGATCGGCAGCTCGGTCGTGCCGGGATTGCCGAACATCTTCACCACGCCCTCGTCCTTCAGCACGCGCAGGAAGGCGTCGCGGCCGGTGATGGTGTTGGGTACGCGGGCGTCAGGCATTGGTTCCTCCGTTGGGCGGGCCACGCTAGCATACTAGGCATGACCGACGACGCTCTCGTGGATCGCCTCAGCCGCCTGCCGATATGGCGACGGCCGGTGACGCTGACGCCATTGACGGGTGGCCTCACCAACCTCTCTTGGGCGGCCGACGATGGCGTGGAGAAGTTCGTCGTGCGCTGCGGCGACGACATTCCGGTCCATCACGTCTTCCGCGACCGCGAGCGCGCCGCGTCGGTCGCCGCTCACTCAGCAGGCCTCTCGCCCGAGGTCGTGCATGTAGAGCCGGGCATCATGGTGATGCGCTTCATCGAAGGTCGGACCTTCGTCGAGGCCGACCTGCGCGCCAACATCGACCGCCTGGTGCCACTGCTTCGTACTTGTCACCGCGAGGTCGGCGCGCGGCTCGCGGGACCTCCCAATTTCTTCTGGGTTTTCCATGTCATTCGCGACTACGCGCGAACCATTGCGGCAGGCGGCAGCCCGTTCGCTGCGGAGGTGCCGCGCTATCTCGAGGCGGCGCAGTCGCTCGAAGCCGCGCAGGCGCCGATGCCGGTCGTGTTCGGTCACCATGACCTGCTTCCGGGCAATGTCATGGACGACGGCAAGCGGCTCTGGCTCATCGACTGGGAATATGGCGGCTTCGGCACGCCGATGTTCGACCTCGCCAACCTCTCGGCCAACGGCAACTTCGACCAGGCCGACGATGCGCGGCTTCTCGATGCCTATTTCGAGGGCAGGGTGACGGAAGAGGTGCGCCGGTCCTTCCGCGCGATGAAAGCGGCGAGCGCACTGCGCGAGGCGATGTGGGCCATGGTGTCAGATATTCACCTGCAGATCCCCGGCGCCGATTACAAGGTGCACGCGCGTGAATACCTGCGCCGTTTCGACGACCTGGTGGCTGGGCATGAAGCCGTTGCTGTGACTTGAGAGGCGGCACCCGGTCCGGCAGGTGTCGTCCGGACCTTGCGAGGACTGGCGACTGCGCTAATCTCATGAGATGAGCACGGCCGATCTACCTCGGGGTCTCGACGACCTTCTCGATCGAAACGTTTTGTGGGCGCAACGCAAGACACGGGACGATCCGACCTACTTCGTCCGCATGTCGGGGCTCCAGTCTCCGAAGTACCTGTGGATCGGCTGCTCGGACAGTCGCGTTACCGCCAACGACGTGCTCGATCTGGATCCTGGCGAGGTGTTCGTTCACCGCAATATCGCGAACGTCGCGCATACCAGCGACATGAACCTCCTGGCAGTTCTGGAGTACGCGGTGGAGGTGTTGCGCGTTAAGCATATCATCGTCTGCGGCCACTACGGTTGCGGCGGCATCGAGAGGGCATTGGGTGACGACCGTTCCGCGCTGGTGGACTACTGGCTGCAACCGATCGTGATGTTCTACCGCAAGCACCGTGCCGTCTTCGAGTCGCTTCCGGGCCGGCAGTCACGCCTCGATCTGATGTGCGAGATCAACATCGAGATGCAGGTCAGGCGCGTGGCAGCTACGCCGATCGTCGAAAATGCCTGGGTCCAGGGGCGTCCGCTGCAAATTCATGGCTGGATATACGGCATGGCGGACGGCCTGTTGCGCGACCTCGGCCCAACCCTTTCGTCGCTGGCCGAGCGCGATGCTCTGATCAGCATCGACGAACGCGTACTGCGGCCGGTCGAACCGAAGAGTGGAGTCCGGCGCCACGCAATCGATGCGTTTGCCACGCTTTCACGGAAATCCTGACGGATTGATGCGATCCGGGATTGCTGGGAGACGAGCGGCCGGCCGCGGAGTGTTGCTACACGGTCGTCGTGACCTCAGCGGGCGCAAAGCGTGGGCAGCTTGGCCAGGAACTCGAGCGAGCAGGTCTCCTTCGGGAACATCGCCCAGACCGCGACCAGCACGATCGCGGCGAAAATGAACGGCCGCAGGATGCGCAACATGGCAGGCACCGCGACCCGCAGCAGCCAGTAGGCGATCATCAGGCCGCCGACCACCGCGAGCACGCGGTACTGCGTACCCCACGATTCCCAGCCGCCCAGGTTCGCCCGCGCGAACAGTTCCTTGAGGTAATCCACGATCAGTCGCGGAACGGATCCGTCATCAGAATCGTGTCCTCACGCTTGGGGCTGGTGCTGACCAGCGCCACCGGGCAGCCGACCAGCTCCTCGACGCGGCGCACATACTTGATGCAGGTCGCCGGCAGCTCACCGAAGGACCGCGCGCCCTGGGTGCTCTCGCTCCAGCCCTCGAGCGTCTCGTACACCGGCTTCAGCTTGGCCTGCGCCCCCATCGTGAAGGGGAAACGCTCGATCCTCTTGCCGTCGAGCTCGTAGCCGACGCACACCTTGATCTCGTTCATGCCGTCCAGCACATCGAGCTTGGTGAGTGCGATGCCGTCGATGCCGTTCAGCTTCACGGCCTGACGCACCATCACCGCGTCGAACCAGCCGCAGCGCCGGCGGCGCCCGGTGTTGGTGCCGAACTCCTTGCCGCGGTCACCAAGGCCCTGGCCGACCTCGTCCTTGAGCTCGGTGGGGAAGGGGCCGTCGCCGACTCTTGTGGTGTAGGCCTTGGCGATGCCCAGCACGTAGCCCACCGCGCCGTTGCCCATGCCCGAGCCGATCATGGCCTGCGCCGCAACCGTGTTGGACGAGGTTACGTAGGGATAGGTGCCGTGGTCGATGTCGAGCATTGTGGCCTGCGCGCCCTCGAACAGGATGCGCTTGCCTGCGGCGCGTAGCGCGTCGAGTCGCTCCCACACGTCTTCGGCGAAGGGCAGGATCCTGGGCGCCAGGGCCAGCAGCTCGCCCGTCAGTTTGGCCGCGTCGATCGTCGGATGACCGAGACCGATACGCAGCGGATTGTGGTGCGCGAGCAACGTCGCAACCTTGGCCGGTAGCGTATCGGGCTCGCCGAGATCGCCGATACGGATGGCGCGCCGTCCGACCTTGTCCTCATAGGCGGGGCCGATGCCGCGACGGGTCGTGCCGATCTTGATGATGCCGGGCGCATCCTCGCGCCAGCCGTCGAGGTCGCGGTGCAGCGGCAGGATCAGCACGGCGTGGTTGGCGATCTTGAGCGTCGCCGGCGTCACGGACACACCCTGATCGGAGACCCGCTTCACCTCCTCGAGGAAGTGCCAGGGATCGACCACGACGCCGTTGCCGATGATCGACAGCTTGCCCTCGCGCACGACGCCCGAGGGCAGCAGGGCGAGCTTGTAGGTCTGGTTTCCGATGACCAGCGTATGGCCGGCATTGTGACCACCCTGGAAGCGCACCACGACCTCGGCGCGCTCGCTCAGCCAGTCCACGATCTTGCCCTTGCCCTCGTCGCCCCACTGGGCGCCGATCACTGCCACGTTGGCCATCGGATTTTCCCTCACACACGAAAACGCCTCCCCGGGGCCGGTTCCGGAGAGGCGTGACGTCGGATAGCACTTCCGTCCGCCGGGGGCGAGACGAAACGATCCTCAGAGAGGCCACTTAGAGAGGCACAGCCTCGCCGTCGATCAGGGCGTGACTGCAGCGCAATCGCCTGGCTTCGGCGCGCGCCTCGGGGGCTGCGACGACAGCGCGCACGATGGCGTAGCCCTTGGCCTGCCACGGAGCGGCCTCGCTCCAGGCGACTCCTTGCGGCACATAGAGCCGTGGCCGCTCGGGTGGCGCTTCGGAGGCGGACAACACCGCATCCATGTAAACGGTGAAGCCCGTGGCCGGCTCGCTGACGCCATCCTCGGGATAGCCAGCGGAATAGCGCCCGCCGCGCGCCAGTTCCTCGCGGCCCCGCAGCGCGAACACCGAGAACGAGACTCCGGTCTGGTACTCGAGGCCGCGATACTCGACCGGGTCGATGGTGAGCGGCAAGTCGGGCTCAGCGGCACGGACCAGCTTCACGACCTCGGCCAAGCGCGCGGCCTCGGCCGCCGCTGTCGCTGGCAGCTTCAGCTTGCCGAGCGTCGCCAGGCCGGGATCGGCCGGACCCGCGGCGCGCAGGAGACCGGCGAAGAGGTCGGCCACCTTCTTGTCGGCGGCGGCCTTCGCGATCCCGCCCTCGTCCTTGCGGTCGAGTGCCCGGCGCAGGCGGCGCACGGCGTCGGCCGGCTGCTTCAGCCCGGCCGCGATGGCGGCCACGAGCGTCGGTAGGTTGAGGTCGACCGTCAGCTCGGTCACGCCGATCGCGCGCAGCGTGTCGACGGCGAGCAGGACGGCTTCCGCGTCGGCCTCGGCGCTGTCGACGCCGATCAGCTCGGTGCCGACCTGGGCGAATTGACGCTCGGGCTTGAGGGCGCTGCCACGCACGCGGATGACATTGCCGCCGTAGGACAGGCGCAGTGGCCGCGGCTCGTGCTTGAGGCGGGTGACCGCGATGCGTGCGACCTGCACCGTCATGTCGGGTCGGACCCCCATCATGCGCTGCGAGACAGGGTCCATCAGCCGGAAGGTCTGCGGCGCAAGGGCAGCACCGGGTCCACCCAGCAGCGACTCCTCGAATTCGACCAGCGGCGGCTTCACCCGCTCGTAGCCGAAGGCCGCGAAGCGCTCGATGGCGACGTCGATCGCCCGGGCCTCGCGCGCCGCGTCGGGCGGCAGCAGGTCGGCCAGGCCCGCCGGCAGCAGGCCGCGATGGTCGTTGTCGTTGGCGCTCATGGTGCCGCTTGATAGCCCATCGCGCGCCGGAAGGGGAGGCACGGAAGGCGAGGGACCGCTCGTTTTCCCCGTGCGGTTGGGCTATTGCTCGCCCGCATGAGCCCTGCTGACCGACCGGCACTTTCCGTTGTGGCGCCCTGCTACAACGAGCAGGACGTTCTGCCCGAGTTCCTGCGCCGGGTCGGCGCCGTCCTTGACGGGATCGGCGGCTCGGCCGAGATCGTGGTGGTGGACGACGGCTCGCGGGATCGCACCTGGGAAGTCATTTCGGAGGCCGCTGCGCACGATCCGCGCATCGTCGGCGTGCGGCTGATGCGCAACCATGGTCACCAGCTCGCGCTGACGGCAGGCCTGTCGATCTGCCGCGGCGAGCGGGTGCTGATCATCGACGCCGACCTGCAGGATCCGCCCGAGCTGTTGCCCGACATGCTGGCTCTGATGGACCAGGGTGCGGACGTAGTCTACGGCCAGCGTCGCCAGCGCGACGGCGAGAGCCTGTTCAAGCGCTCCACGGCGGCGGTCTTCTATCGCCTGATCGGACGCCTGACTGACGTCGAGATTCCTTCGGATGCCGGCGACTTCCGGGTCGTCAACCGCAGGGTGCTCGACGTCCTGCTGGCGATGCCCGAGCGCCATCGCTTCATTCGCGGCATGGTCGCCTGGATCGGCGGGCGGCAGGTGCCGCTGGTCTATGATCGCCATTCGCGCGCCGCTGGCGAGAGCAAGTATCCGCTGGCCAAGATGATCCGCTTTGCCGCCGATGCGATCACCTCCTTCTCGGTGGTGCCGCTGATGGCGTCGATGACGATCGGCTGGATTATGGCAGCGCTCGGCTTCGCCTTCTTCGTCTATTCTATCTGGGGCTGGCTGCTGGGCGCGAACCTGCCCGGCTGGACGTCGCTGATGGCCGCCGTCGGCTTGTTGGGCGGCATGCAGTTCCTCATGCTGGGCATCATCGGTGCCTATCTCGGCCGGCTCTACGACCAGTCCAAGGGCCGGCCTCTATTCATGATCCGCGACATTGTCGGCGGCGGAAGATGAGCACCCCCGAGCAATCCTGGTCGGGCGAGTCCGCCGAGTTCGACGAGTACGCGGCGGACTACCAGGGCGGTCTCGACAATCCGATCAAGCGGATGATGGGCAGCTCGCCCGACCAGTTCATCGCCGTGAAGGCGCGCTGGCTCTTGAGGCGCGAACCTCAGCTCCTGAAGGGCGGTCTCTCCGTGCTCGACTACGGCTGCGGCGTCGGCTCGCTGATGCGCGTGCTGACGAGCCTTGGCGCAAAAGCGTCGTTCACGGGCTGCGACATCTCCAGGGGCATGCTGCAGCAGACCGCAAAGCGTTGGCCGGCCGACCTCGGACCGCCGCCGGAGCTCGCACCGCAGGACGGCGCGCGGACGCCGTTCGCGGACCGCCAGTTCGATGTGGCGACGGTCAGCGCCGTGCTCCATCACGTTCCGCTCGCCGACCGGCCGTCTGTCTATGCCGAGCTTGCACGCGTGCTGAAGCCGGGCGGGCGCCTCTACGTCTTCGAGCACAATCCGCGCAATCCCCTGGTGCGCCACGTCATTGCCCGCACGCCGATCGACCGCAATGCGATCCTGCTCGACGCCAGCGAGGTCCGGCACGGGCTGCTCGACAGCACCCGCTACGACCTCGACACCGACTATCTGATGTTCATGCCGCCCGGCATCGCCCCGCTGCGAGGCGTCGATCGGCTGCTGGCATGGCTGCCGCTAGGCGCGCAATATGCGGTGGCGGCGAGGAAAGCCACCTGAGGGCATGGACCATGGACAAGCAGGCCTTTGAAGCCGAGCTGAAGCGCGACGGTTACGACGAGATCCTTACCAGCAAGACGCCCGGGGCGAAGTTCAACGCCGAGCATTCGCATCCCTTCGACGTGAAGGCGATGGTGCTCGACGGTGCCATCACGCTGGGCTGGGAGGGCAAGACGCGGACGTTCCGGCCCGGCGAGGTCTTCACCATGCCGAGAGGCTGCCTGCACACCGAGACGTTCGGTCCCGAAGGCGTCGTCACGCTGGTCGGCCGCAAGCGCTAGTGCAGACGGCAGCTCCAGCCTGGCAGCTTCTTCTTGCCTTCCTGCTGTCGCTGCTCGTCTTGTCGGGGCTGATCGGCTGGCTGGACAACGTCCACATCGTCAGCGCCAACGGCATGTACAAGAGCATCCAGGGAGAACCCTGGATCACCGAGTTCTCGAAGGCGCGCCTCGATCAGTCGAACTATCTTTTCTTTCCGCTCTATGGCGCTATGTGCATGGCGCTCGACGCGCTCGGCATCCTGCGCGGCGTGCCGTGGAAGCAGTACGCCTACCTCAATGCCTTCTGGGCGAGTCTCGGCACCGTCGTCGTCTACGCTTTCGTCCATCGGCTGACGAAGGACGTTCGGGTCGCCGTCCTCGCGGCGGTATTCCACCTCGGATGCGGTTTCGTCCTGCTGCTGTCGGTCATCAGCGAGGACATCATGCCGGGCTATGTGCTGGTGCTCGCCGCTATGGCGATGGCGGGCCTGTGGTTCGACGTGCCGACCTGGAGGAGGGTGGCGGCTGTCGGTGTGGTGTTCACGCTGGGCTGGCTGATCGAGTGGCGTCTGATGTTCCCGACCCTGCCGTCGCTCGTGTTGGCGCTGCTGATCGCGCGCGAGCCGCTGCGGCGGCGGCTGGGCCATGTCGTGATCCTCATAGTCTCGATCCTCGCCGTGTCCGGCGTCGTCCAGCTCGCATGGGAGGGTCACAACGGCGCGCTGGGATTGCACGATATCCTGTGGACCGGCAAAGGGGTGGCCACCGGTTGGGCCGGCGTCGTCCAGGACAAGGCCTGGCTGATGCTGTCGGGCATCGGCAACTACCTGCTGCTGGTCGGCGGTTTCGTCGATCCGCGGTCGGCGCGGGCGGCGTTGCTGCCGCTCTCGCTCTCGATACTGCTGCAGGCCGCGATCTTCGTGCTGTGTGTCGTACTGCTCTGGCGGCGGCGCCACGAGGCGCGATTGCAGGTGATCGCCGTCGTGTTCCTCGGCACGCTGGGGGCGGGCCAGGTGCTGAACGCCTACGCGCAGCCGCAGGATCCGCAGATGCAGATCAACGTTATGGCGTGGCTGTTCGTGGCTTGGGCGTTGCTGCTGGGTGCGCTGCTGCCGCGCGGACGAGCGTTCGTCGTGGCGCTCGCGCTTCTCTCGCTGGCGCCGCTTATTTGGAACGTGTCGGCCCTCGCGCGTTGGCGCGGCGACGATTCGCGCTGGCTGGCGTCGAGTGCGGCACTCGAGAAGCGCTTCCCACCGGACTCGACTGTGTTTCTCTACTGGGGCTTCGAGCCGATCGCGACCTGGCAATACGCGCTGTGGAGCCGGCACTGGGACGTCGACAACCGCTTTGCGTTCGCACCCGCGCCAGCCGCCGAGCCGAAGTTCAAGTGGATCGCGCTGAACGCCGGCGCGATCCGTAGGCCGGGATGGACGGCGGAAGAGCACGCGCAATCTATCAGGCGCGACATCGACATGGCGCTCGATCGCGGCTACCGCGTCGTCGCCTCCGGCGTCTGGACCTGGAGTTCCGACACGCTCGCAGGCTATCTCGGCAGCGTCGCCGGGGCGAGGCGTGCAGACGCCATCTACCGTATGCTGCACGACAATTTCACCGCCAGGCCGGTCTTCGACGATCCCATGGCCGGGACCTACTACGAGCTCAGCCGCCGCTGAACTGCATGCCACCCGCGACAATCGCTCCACATTGACGCCACGGGCGTCCGCCCGTATATCGGCCACGGGCCACGCTCCCCCACCGGAGTGCAGCTCTTCTGTAAGGGAGAGGTCGATGACTAAGCCGAACATGCGTCCGGCACGCCCCGATTTTTCTTCGGGACCATGTGCGAAGCGTCCGGGTTGGACACCGGAAGCCCTCAAAGATGCCGCCACGGGGCGGTCCCATCGGTCCAAGCTCGGCAAGATGAAGATTGTCGAGGCGGTCGATCGCACGCGTGCCATCCTGGGCGTCCCCGCCGACCATCGCATCGCCATCGTTCCCGCGTCCGACACCGGCGCGGTCGAGATGGCGCTGTGGTCGCTGCTCGGTGCGCGGCCCGTCGACATGCTGACCTGGGAAAGCTTCGGCGAAGGCTGGGTCACCGACGTGGTGAAGCAGCTCAAGCTCAAGGATATCCGCACGCTCAAGGCACCCTACGGACAGATCGCCGACCTCGAGGCGGTCGACTGGAAGCACGACGTGGTCTTCACCTGGAACGGCACGACCTCGGGCGTGAAGGTGCCGAACGGCGACTGGATCGCGGCCGACCGCGAGGGGCTGGCGATCTGCGACGCCACCTCGGCCGTGTTCGCCATGGATCTGCCGTGGACCAAGCTCGATGTCGTGACCTGGTCCTGGCAGAAGGTGATGGGCGGCGAGGGTGCGCACGGCATGCTGGTGCTGAGCCCGCGTGCCATCCAGCGGCTCGAGAGCTACGCGCCGCCGTGGCCGATGCCCAAGATCTTCCGCCTGACTTCGGGTGGCAAGTTCTCCGAGGCGATCTTCAAGGGCGACACGATCAATACGCCGTCGATGCTCTGCGTCGAGGACGCGATCGACGGCCTGAAGTGGGGCGAGAGCGTCGGCGGGCTGAAGGGCCTGATGGCGCGCTCCGAGGCCAATCTTGGCGTGCTCGAAAAGTTCGCCGCAGAGCGCGACTGGATCGACTTCCTCGCCAAGGAAAAGACGATTCGCTCCAACACATCGGTGTGCCTGGTATTCACCAAGCTCCCCGCCGACAAGCAGGCTGCCGCCGCGAAAAAGATGGCCGATCTGCTCGAGACCGAGAAGGCGGGTTACGACGTCGGCGGCTACCGCGACGCCCCGCCGGGCCTGCGCATCTGGTGCGGCGCCACCGTCGAGAAGGCCGACCTGGAAGCGTTGCTGCCCTGGCTCGACTGGGCCTACGGCGAGATCGAGAGGGACTATGGCAAAGCCTAAGGTTCTCATTTCCGACGAGCTGAGCCCGCGCGCGGTCGAGATCTTCTCGGAGCGCGGTTGCGACGTCGATTTCAAGCCCGGCCTGAAGCCGGCCGAGTTGCGCGCCATCGTCGGCAACTACGAGGGCCTCGCGATCCGTTCGGCCACCAAGGTCACGGCCGAGGTGCTCGCCGAAGCGAAGAAGCTCAAGGTCGTGGGCCGCGCCGGGATCGGCGTCGACAACGTCGACATCAAGTCCGCTACCGCGCATGGCGTCGTGGTGATGAACACGCCTTTCGGCAACGCCATCACCACGGCCGAGCACGCGATCGCCCTGATGTTCGCGGTCGCCCGACAGGTACCGGACGCCAATACCTCGACGCAGGCCGGGAAGTGGGAGAAGAACCGCTTCATGGGTACCGAGCTCAGCTTCAAGACGCTGGGCCTGATCGGCTGCGGCAACATCGGCTCGATCGTCGCCGAGCGCGCCATCGGCCTCAAGATGCGCGTCATGGCCTACGACCCGTTCCTGAGCGACCAGCGCGCCGCCGAGCTCGGCGTCGAGAAGGCGACCCTCGACCAGGTGCTGGCACGGGCCGATTTCATAACGGTCCACACGCCGCTCACCGATCAGACCAGGAACATCCTCTCCCGCGCCAACCTGATGAAGACCAAGAAGGGCGTGCGCATCTTCAACTGCGCCCGTGGCGGACTGGTCGACGAGCTGGCCGTGCGCGACCTGCTGGTCTCGGGCCACATCGCCGGCGCGGGCTTCGACGTCTTCGTCGAGGAGCCGGCCAAGACCAACGTCCTGTTCGGCGCGCCGAACCTCGTCTGCACGCCGCATCTCGGCGCCTCGACCGTGGAGGCGCAGGAGAACGTGGCGCTGCAGGTGGCCGAGCAGATGGCCGACTACCTGCTGACCGGCGCCGTCACCAACTCGCTCAACATGCCCAACGTCTCGGCCGAGGACGCACCCCGGCTGGCGCCCTTCCTCGACCTCGCCGAGAAGCTCGGTGCCTTCGCGGGCCAGCTCACCGACACCGAGATCAAGGCGGTGTCGATCGAGTACGAGGGCCAGGTGGCCAGGCTCAACGTCAAGCCGCTCAGCCAGATCGCGCTCATGGGCGTGCTGCGCCCGCAACTCGACACGGTGAACATGGTCAACGCGCCGGTGATCGCCCGCGAGCGCGGCATCGAGGTCGCCGAGGTCAAACACGAGCGCGAGACCGACTACCAGTCGATGATCCGCCTCTCGGTCACCACCGAGAAGTACACGCGCTCGGTGACGGGCACGCTGTTCGGCGGCAAGTACCCGCGCATCGTCGAGATCAAGGGCATCGAGATCGACGCCGAATTCGCGCCGCACATGCTCTACATCACCAACGACGACAAGCCGGGCTTCATCGGCCGGCTCGGCACCATGCTGGGCGAGAACAAGGTCAACATCGCGACCTTCCATCTCGGCCGCGACAGGCCCGGCGGGTCGGCGATCGCGCTTGTTCAGGTCGACCAGCCGATCTCCAAGGAGCTCATGGGCAAGATCGCCGGCATCGAAGGCGTCGTGCAGGCCAAGTCCCTGGGCTTCTAAGCCTCAATCTTCGTTCACGCCGACATGAGGAAAGGTTCCTCGCGTGGCTCGGGATGACAGAGTTACAGTCCTGGGCGACCTACGAAAGGAACCCCATGCCTCGCGTCAGTGAAATCGAGGAAGACGGCGGCGATCCGATCCTCAAGGCGATCTTCGACCGCCAGCGCGAGATGTTCGGCGGCCTGCTCAATCCGACCAAAGTGATGGCGCACTGTCCGCCGATCCTGCGGGCCGCCGGCATGCTCGGCCAGTCGATCGAGCAGTCGGGCCTGCTGCCCAAGGGCCTGCCGGCGCTGCTCTACGTCCGCGTGGCCACCATCAACGGCTGTCCGTTTTGAATCGATATCAATTCCAGCCGTGTGCTGGAGACGACGGAAGGCGGGATGGAGAAGCTCGGCGAGGTCACGACCTGGCAGGACAGCAAGCTGTTCAGCGAGGCCGAGCGGCTGGCGCTGGAGTATGCCGAGCGCATCACCTACACGGACCAGCGGGTCGACGAGGAGCTCGTCGAGCAGCTCAAGAAGCATTACACGGAGGCACAGATCGTCGAGCTGACCGCGGCGATCGCGATGGAGAACTTCCGCTCGAAGTTCAATCCGCCCTTGGGTATCGAGGCCCAGGGCTTCTGCGTCATCCCAAAGCGTTAAGGGCCCCTCGCGACCGCTCGGGATGACGGCCGGGAGCCGTCATTCCATCTGCACGTTCAAGGCCTTCAACTTCTTGCCCCAGAAGGTGTGCTCGTCGACGACGAACTTGGTGAAGTCGGCGCGGCTGCGGTCGGGCGGCAGCTCGAGCCCGTCCTTGGCCAGCGCGCCGGTGTATTTCGGATCCTTCATGGCGATCGCCGTCTCCTTGTGCACGCGATCGAGGATGGCATCGGGCGTCCTTGGAGGCGCGAACAGGCCGTGCCAGCCCGTGACGGCGAGGTCGACGCCCTGTTCTTTCAGTGTGGGCACGTCGGGCAGTGAACTGACCCGCTTCTCGCCGGTGACGGCCAACGCCTTGAGCTTGCCCGCCTTGATCTGGCCGACGGCCGGCGGCAGCGAGGAAAAGTTCATGGTGATGATGCCCGAGATCACGTCCATCAACGCCGGGCCCGTGCCCTTGTAGGGCGCGTGGGTGATGTCGATGCCCGTCGCTTCGGCGAACAGCGCACCGGCCAGGTGATTGTTGCCGCCGACTCCGGACGACGAGAAAGTGAGCTTGCCCGGCTCCTTCTTGGCGAGTGCGATCAGCTCCTTGACGTTGTTCGCCGGGACGCTCGGGTTGACCGCCAGAACATACTGGTAGTCGGTGGTCTGGATGATCGGCACCAGGCCCTTCAGCGTGTCGATCGAGGCCTTCAGAACGTGCGGATTGGTCACCACGTTGGTGCCGACCGCGTAGAAGAGCGTGTAGCCGTCGGGCTTGGCGTTGGACACGAAGCGCGCGCCGATTGCGCCAGCCGCGCCGCCCTTGTTGTCGACGATCACCTGCTGGCCGAGCAGCGGGGTCATCAGATGGGCGAGCTCGCGCGCCACGATGTCGGCACCGCCTCCCGCGGCATAGCCCACGACGAAGGTAACGGGCTGGGCCGGCCAGGCTGCCTGGGCGTGCGCCGCCGCCGGCAGCAGCAGCGAGCCGCCGGCGAGGGCGAGGGCTTGGCGTCGTGAAAGGTCAGTCATCGTTTCCTCCGTGGAGCCGGGCCAACCAGACCGTGTGGCCGCCGCAGCCCGGATCCTCGTTCTTTTGTGCCACGACCTTGAAACCATTTCGCGCCAGCAGCAAGCGGTACTCCGCGCCGTCGAGGCTCGCGTGATAGAGCGGCTGCCCGCGCCATTCGCCGATCGCCTCGCCGGCCCACGGCCCGCTGGTGAACATCAGCGCTGCCTCCGGCGCGGCGTGGGCGGAGAACACCGGGAACATGGCGCGCTGATCGTCGGGCTTGAGATGAAAGAAGCTGTCCCAGGCGATGAGGCCCGCGAAGCGCCGCCCGAGCGCGAGGCGGCGCATGTCGGCCACGGTCCATGTCCGGCCAGGGAAGCGGCCTCGGCATTGCCCGATCATGGCGTCCGAGGCGTCGATGCCGGTCACGTCGTAGCCGGCCTCGATGAGGTGCCGCGCGATCGGCTCGCCCGCGCCGCAGCCGATGTCGAGGATCGCCGCGCCGGCCGGGATCAGCGCGGTGAAGCGGTCGAGCCAGGGGCGCTCGAACAGTGTCTTGCCGCGCTCCGCATCGTAGGACCGCGCATGACGTTCGTAGAGACCGATGATGCGGTCCGCATCGTCGGTCATGGCAACGCTAGTTCTTGCCCGCGACGTACTTGCCCGCGCCGTCACCCGCGAGCTTGCCGAGCACGGCGCCCGACACCAGGCCCGTGCCGCCCGGGTAGTTGTGATAGAAGAGCCCGCCCACCAGCTCGCCCGCGGCGAACAGGCCGGGGATGACGTGGCCGTCGGTGCTCTCGACCTCGCCTTCGCTGGTGATCTTGAGGCCGCCGAAAGTGAAGGTGAGGCCACAGGTGACCGCGTAGGCCTCGAACGGCGCCTGGTCGATCGTGTTGGCCCAGTGGCTCTTTGGAATCGCCAGACCGCGCGTGCTGCGCCCATCCTTGATGGCCGGATTGAACGGCACCTCGGTCATCACCGCGGCGTTCCATTCCTTGATCGTCTTCAGGAACTGCTCCTGGTTGACGCCCTCGAGCTTGGCCGCCAGTTCCTCGATCGTGTCGGCGCGCACCTTGGTCATGCGCTTGATGCGGTATTCGTCGCGCAGCCGGTCGAGCACCTTGGCGTCGAAGATCTGCCACGCGAACTGCTGCGGCTGCGCCAGGATCACCGCGCCGTACTTGGCGTAGGTGTAGTTGCGGAAGTCCGCACCCTCGTCGACGAAGCGCAGGCCGTTGGCGTTGACCATGATGCCGAGCGGGTAGGAATGCTTCTGGAAGTTGTCGCCGACCTCGAGGTCGCCGAACTCCGGCGCGTTCATGTCCCAGCCGACGGCATGCCCGCCCGACCAGTTGCCGTGCGGCTTGGCGCCGATCGCCAGCGCCATGTTGATGCCGGCGCCGGTGTTGAAGCGCGTGCCGCGCACCTTGGCGAGATCCCAGGTCGGGCCGAGATAGCGCGTGCGCATCTCGGCGTTGCTCTCGAAGCCGCCGCAGGCCAGCACGACGGCCTTGGCGCCGATCCGTACCTTGCGGCCCTTGTGGCGGGCGATGACGCCGCGCACCACGCCGTCCTCCTCGATCAGCGAGACCGCCGCCGTCTCGTAGTGGATCGGGATGCCGGCCTTCACGGCGGCCTTGTGCTCGAGATCGACGAGGCCCGGCCCTCCACCCCAGGCCTCGACCGCGAGGCCGCCCCAGAATTTGTACTTGCCGTTCACCTTGAAGGCCTGGCGGCCGTAGGAAGGCTGGAAACGCACGCCCTTGGAGCGCATCCACTTCAAGGTCTCGAAGGACCGGCTGATCAGGATGTCGGTCAGCTCGGGGTCGCAGCGGTAGTTGGTCACGCGGCCCATGTCGTCGAGATACTGGTCGGCGGAGTAGCTGCCGAAATCGACGTCGCGCTTCTCGTCTTCGGTGAGATCGTAGAGCTGGGCGAGGTCGTCGACGCCGTGGAACACAACGCGCATGGCGCCCGCGGTGTAGGTGCTGTTGCCGCCGCGCTCCTCCTCGGGAGCGGCCTCCAGCATGGCGACCGATGCGCCCGTCTCGCGCGCCGCCAGCGCCGCGCACGCCGCGGCATTTCCCGCACCAACCACCAGCACGTCGACCTGAAAATCCTGCACGCGTCGCTCCTCGATTCCGGCACCGAAGTTGCAGTAGAATACCGCAATGGGTGATCGTTTCGACCGTCTAGGGGTACGGCATGTCAATGTCGAGGCCCTGCTGCGCCGGCCCGGCATCGGCCACAACAACGGCCCGACCTTCGACATGTCGTGGGAGGCCTGGGTGTGGCGCCGCGCCACCGCCAAGGCCTGGAAGACGCCCAAGCCCGAAGTCGCGATGATGCGCCTGAAACGGGCCGAGCGGCTGGGCATCACCTACAAGGAACTGACCTCGGTCATCATGGATTCCGGCGCTCATCTCAGCGCCGCCGTGATGCCGCTGTCGCTGGCCGCCCGCGTGCGCCGCGGTCCGAACCGCGAAATCATCGTCGAGCCGCGCAACTCAGTGGCGCCACTCGTGGCCAAGTTCCGCGGCCGGCTGTTCGTGCTGGGCGACATCGACGCCGTGCCCGCCCTCACGGAAGAAGAGCGCGCGGCATTCCTCGTCACCCTCAACCGCGCCTTCGACGGCAAGGTCGATGCGATCGGCTGGGGCCATGACGGGCCCGCGATTCGGTCCATGCTCAAGGCCAATGCGTTGCCGCACCAGGAAGCCTTCATGGTGGGCGCCGGCATGGGCCATCGCGTGCTGGCCGAAGCCGCCGGCCTGCCGCTCACCAAGGACATCGATACTTGGCTGCAGTAACGGAAGCGCCCCTCAAGGGCGTCCGCGTCGTCGAGCTCACGCACACCATCCTCGGTCCCTCCTGCGGCATGATCTTGGCCGACCTCGGCGCGGAGGTGATCAAGGTCGAGCCGGTCGACGGCGACCGCACGCGCAAGCTGCGCGGCTTCGGTGCCGGCTTCTTCGGCTACTTCAACCGCAACAAGAAGAGCCTGGCGCTCGACGCCGATGCGCCCGAGGGCAGGGCGGTGCTGGTGAATCTGCTGCAGTCGGCCGACGTTCTGATCGAGAACTTCGCGCCGGGCTCGATGGCCAAGCGCGGTCTGGGCCCGGCGGACCTCGAGAAGATCAATCCGCGGCTCGTCTACTGCGCGCTGAAGGGCTTCCTGCCCGGCCCCTACGAGAAGCGGCCGGCGCTCGACGAGGTCGTGCAGATGATGGGCGGGCTCGCCTACATGACCGGGCCGTCGGGCCGGCCGCTGCGCGCCGGCACGTCGGTGGTCGACATCATGGGCGGCATGTTCGGCGCCTTCGGCACGGTGCTGGCGCTGAAGCAGCGCGAGCGCACGGGGAAGGGCGGTCTGGTCGAGAGCGCCTTGTTCGAGTCGGTGGTCTTCCTGATGGGCCAGCACCTCGCCATCACGGCGATGAACGGCGCCGCGCCGCCGCCGATGCCCGAGCGCGTGAGCTCGTGGGCGGTCTACGAGATCTTCAACACCTCGGACGGCCAGCAGGTCTTCATCGGCATCACGAGCGACGGCCAGTGGAAGCGCTTCTGCGAGTTCTTCAGACAGCCCGAGCTGGCGGCCGACCCGAAGCTCGCCACCAACAACCTGCGCATCGAGGCCCGGCCCTGGCTGGTGCCGAAGGTGGCGGCGGTGTTCGGGGGCTACACCAAGGACGATCTCGAGCGCATGTGCCTCGAGGCCGACATCTCCTTCGCGCCGGTCGCCCGGCCGCAAGACCTGTTCGACCATCCGCACCTGCTGGCCAACGGCTCGCTGGCGCCGACCACCTTGCCCGGCGGCGTGAAGACCCGCCTGCCGCTGCTGCCCTTCCAGATGATGGGCTGGCGGCCGCCGCTGGTCTCGGACCCGCCGGAGATCGGCCAGCACAACGACGAGGTGCTGGCGGCCCTCGGTTACGACGCGGCGGCCATCGCCCGGCTGAAATCCACAGGATTGCTGGGAGCCAGGTAGGGCTCGCGAAGCAGACGATACAATTCTCGGTCCGTGCAATACGTCGATGAAACGGGGGGCGGGTACACAGGCTTCGCGCGAGGGCAATAACGCTCCGCCGAACCTGAGAACCCGAGGAACACGATGTTCCAGCTTGTTGGCAGTCTCCTGGCCCTCGCCGCCATCGGGCACGTCGCCGCCGACCTTCCCGTCGCTGGCACTGTCTTCGCGCTCCTGACCCTCGCCTGGGTCCTGATCGCCAAGCCCGCTCCCTCCCGCAAGAAGTACAACTACGACTACCAGTACGGCGCCCCGCGGGGCGCCGTTCTCGGGGCTTGATCGCATCCGATCGCCCGCGCGGCCGCCACGGCCGCTGCTCCTTCTCTCAATTCTTCTTCCTGACGCCCTGAAAATCTAGCTGCCGATCTCGGCCTGCGCCCGCTGCACTTCCACGGCGAGCGGCCCGAGCCTGTCCTGGCACGCCGCGCGATCGCCGGCCTTGGCGCTGCTCTCCAATGACGATGCCGCTGCGGCAAGCGTTCGCGCCCCGACCGCGAGCGCGCTGCCCTTGAGCCGATGGGCGGCCGCGGCGAGCGCCGGCAGGTCGCCCGCAGACATCGCCGCCTCGATGTCGCGCCGCGAGTCGGTGGCGGTGTTGCCGAACTTCAGCAGCAGATCCCGGCGGGCGGCATGGTCGTCGGCCAGCCAGGCGTCGAGCACCGTGGGATCGATGGCCGGCGTCTCGTCGCCGCCGCCCTTCAGCCAGCGCTGCAGGGTGGCACGCAGGCGGGCGAGCCCGACCGGCTTGGAGAGATAGCCGTCCATGCCGGCTTCGCGGCAGCGCTCGTCCTCGCCGGCCATGGCATTGGCCGTCACCGCCACGATCGGCGTGCGGCGCCGGCCTTCGGCCGCCTCGATGCGGCGGATCTCCGCCGTCATCTCGAAGCCGTCCATCTGCGGCATGTGCACGTCGGCGAAGACGATCGCGTAGTGGCCGCTCTTCCACGCCTTCAGCCCTTCGGCGCCGTTGGCTGCCGCATCGGCGGTGACGCCCAGCACCAGAAGCTGGCGCACCAGAACCTCGCGGTTGATGGGATGATCGTCGACCACCAGCACGGTGCTGTCGGCGATCCTCGCCGCGGGCGCTTGTCCCTCGCCCTCCGCGACCAGCGGCGGCAGGTCGACCAGCGGCGAGTCGGGGGGAGCCGCCATCAGGTCGAGCGTGACGTTGAAGGTCGAGCCGGCGCCGGCCGAGCTTTCGACCGTGACATCGCCGCCCATGAGCTGCGCCAGGCGCCGCACGATCGACAGGCCGAGGCCGGTGCCGCCGTAGCGGCGCGTCGTCGAGCTGTCGGCCTGGGAGAAGGGCTGGAACAGGCGTGCCTTCTGCTCCTCGCTGAGCCCGATGCCGGTGTCGCTGACCGACAGGAGGACGCGCGTGCGGCCCTCGCCCAACGGCTCGGTGCGGGCGCGGATCATCGCGCCGCCGCGTTCGGTGAACTTGAGCGCATTGCCCAGCAGATTGAAAAGGATCTGGCGTACGCGCGTCGGGTCGCCCAACAGGGCGTCGGTCGAGCCCGGTGCGACGGCCGCCACCAGGGAGAGTCCCTTGTGCTCGGCCTGCGGGCGCAACACGCTCACGACGCCGTCGACCAGGCCGGTGAGGGAGAAGGGCGCTTCCTCCATCTCCAGCCCGCCGGCCTCGATCTTGGAGAAGTCGAGCACGTCGTCGATGATCCGCAGCAGCGACTGCGCCGACTCGCGCATCGTGGCGAGCGTGCGCGCCTGGCCTTCGCGCACGCCCTCGGCCTCCAGCACCTCCATCATGCCCAGCACGCCGTTCATCGGCGTCCTGATCTCGTGGCTCATGGTGGCGAGGAAGGTCGACTTGGCCTGGTCGGCCGCCTCGGCCTCGGCGCGCGACTGCTCGGCGGCGACCAGCGCCTTCTCGAGCTCGCGTTGGCGCCGGCGCTCCTCGGAGACGTCGCTCACGATCACGACGGCGCGGCCGTCCGGCTCGTAGCGCATCGAGACGCGGGCCCACTGATGCGGACCGTAGAGCACGACGGCCGGCCGGCCGGCGCGGAGCGTCGCCAGGATGCGCGCCGCCCAGGCCTCGCTGGCCTCGCCGGGCGGCGTGGCGCCGATGCGCCCGGCCTGCAGCACCGCCTCGGGCAGGGCCATGCCCGGGGTCACCGCCTCGGGCAGGTCGCGCATGAAGCGCCGGTAGGCCTCGTTGCTCATGACCAGACGCTCGTCCGCGTCGAGGAAGGCGATGCCGTCGTCGAGGGCGCCCATGGCGGCGATCAGGCGGCGGTGCGCCTCGGCCGCCTCGTCGCGCGCCGTCTCGACCTCGCGCTGGCGCTCCTTGAGGTCGCTGAGGTCGGTCACCAGCGTCACCACGCCGCCCTCGCGCGTCGGATGCTTGGCGATGCGGATCCAGCGACCGTCGCGGGTCGACATCTCGCGCTCGCCGAACGACGTGCGGTGGTGGGCGACCATCTCGGCGATCCAGGCGTCGCCGCGCGCGACGTAGTCCGGCGACACGCGCCCCTGCCGCATCATCTCGCGCAGCATCTCCTCGTGCGGCATGCCGCGCACCAGCAGGCCGCTGCCGCGGCCGCCCGCGAAGGTCTCGTAGGCGTCGTTCCACACGATCAGACGGGTCTCGGCGTCGTGAATGGAGAAGCCGGACGGCAGCGCCTTGATGGCGTCCTCGAACCTGCCGCGTTCGCGCGCCGCCGCGGCACGTGCGGCCTCGAGATCGGTGACGTCGCGCTGCATCACCAGCCGCCAGCCATTGGCCAGGACCTTCAGCGTGAACTGCAGGTGGCGGTCGCGACGCTTCAGCAGGATCCAGCCGTCGGTGCCCTTGTCGAAGGCCTCCCGGCGCTGGGCATGGAGCTTGGCCCGTCCCGCCTCGTCGATCCTGCCGAAGTCGCCGCGTTCGATGCGGTAGTCGAGGATCGACCAGACGTCCGACAGCCGGTCGAGGGTGGTGCGGTCGAGGCCGTGGAAGCGCACCATCGCTTCGTTGAAGAACAGCGCCTTGCCCTCGGCGTCGTACATGATGACGGCATCGGGCAGCTCGTCGAGCACGGTCTGCAGCGTGCTGCGCGAGCGCTCCAGCGCCTCCTCATGCCGGCGCAGGTCGGTGATGTCGCGATGCACGGTGAGCACGCGGCCGCCGGGCAGCGGCCGGTAGGTGACCTCGACGATGCGGCCGGTGACGGTCGGGCGCTGCTCCGGCGCCTGGCCAGGTGCATTGAAGCGGGCGACGCGGCTCGCAATCCAGCCTTCGAGTCCGCCGGGCAAGGCGTCGACCGGGCCGTAGTCGCCGCGCAGCGCGCGATAGCGGACGATCTCTGCGAAGGTCGGCGTCGTCTTCATGACCTCGTCGGGCATGTCGTGCAGCCGGGCCATCGCCTTGTTCTGGTAGATCCAGCGCCCGTCGCCCTCGTAGAGCAACGCACCGTCGTCGAGGTTGTCGAGCATGGTGCGCATCGTCTCCTCGGCGATGGCGACGTCGCCGTGCGCCTTGTCGAGGCTCTGCGCCAGGTCGGCGGCGGCGAGGTCGCGCGCGATTTCCTTCCGCGTGACCCGGCGCTCGATGCTGGCGAACAGGTTGACGATGAAGACGAAGCCGGCCGCGATCACCGCGAGCACCAGGGCGGGGCGGCTGCCGTCGTGCAATACTAGGACGAGGATGGCGGGCCCCAGAAGCGCCACGCCCCAGCCGAGGAAGGTCGGGCCATGCAGCCGTCGTGACGGCATGCCGCCGGAAAGCAGGCAGAGCGCGCCTATCCACAGGGTGCGCTCGAGGTCGTGCGGCAGGATGGCGAACACGCTGCCCATCACGCCGACCGCCAGCACCGCCGGAATGCCGATCGCGAAGTTGAGCAGGCGCCAGGTCGTGAGCCCGAAAGCTGCCGGTTCCTTGCGATACCGGACTTGCAGCCTCCAGGTACCGGCGATCGACGCCAGGTAGACGACGGTGAAGACGACGAAGACCTGGGGCGGGACCAGGCCGCCGTAGAGCCCGACCGCGACGGCCAGGATGATCGGAAGGGCCAGCAGGCGCGGCAGCATCGGCACTTCCAGCAGCCGCTCGGTCACGACCTGGGCGACCCGTTTGGGGTCGATCCCGGCGACATCCACCTGGTTCATATCCTGCATGGTCGGGGCGCGATGTATCGCCTGTGTGTCGCGGGTCCCGTCCATTGTATCGTCCGTGTCGCGGCGGTCTGCTAGGGTGACGGCCGGGGGAGAGATGGACAAGCGTCAGCACATCGTCGTGGTCGAGGACGAGCCGGCCCAGCGCCAGCTTCTGCTCGATTATCTGACTCGCCAGGGGTTCCGGGTGACCGGCCTGGAGACGGGCGCCGACCTGCGCCGGCTGGTCGACCGCGAGATGCCGGCCCTGGTCCTGCTCGACGTCGGCCTGCCGGGCGGCGAGGATGGCTTCGCGGTCGCTCGCTGGCTGCGCGAGAAGAGCGGCAAGGTCTGCATCATCATGGTGACGGCGGCGGCCGACACGGTCGACCGCGTGGTCGGCCTCGAGACCGGCGCCGACGACTACATCCCCAAGCCCTTCGACCCGCGTGAACTGCTGGCCCGGATCAAGAGCGTGCTGCGCCGCGCCAGCGGATCGGTGACGCCGACGACCGGCCCACGGGTGCGCATGGGCCGCCGCGTGCTCGACCTCGAAAAGCGCGTGCTGGTCGAGGCCGACGGGGCGGAGGAGGCGCTGTCGGCCAGCGAGTTCGATCTGCTGAAGGTGTTCGCCGAGAACCCCAACCGGCCACTGGCGCGCGACTGGCTGCTGGAGACGATCGGCCATCGCGAGATGGAGGTGTTCGACCGCGCCATGGATCTGCGCATCACGCGCATCAGGCGCAAGGTCGAGAAGGACCCCGCGCATCCCGAGGCGATCCGCACGGTGCGCGGCGTCGGCTACATGTTCGTGCCGCCCAAGGACTGATGAAGCCCTCCGAGGTCGCTCGGCAACTGCAGGCACTCGGCGTCCGGCAGGGCGGCGTGTTGCTGGTTCACACGTCGTTCCGTGCCGTCCGCCCGATCGAAGGCGGCCCGATCGGCTTGATCGCGGCCCTGCGGGAGGCGCTCGGTCCTGAGGGCACGCTCGCGATGCCGTCTTGGACCGGCGACGACGAGGCGCCGTTCGACCCCGCGACGACTCCCGCGGCGGAGGATCTCGGCGCCACCGCCGACCTCTTCTGGCGGCAGCCCGGAGTCGTGCGGTCCGATCACCTGCAGGCCTTCGCCGCGATCGGTCCACGCGCGGATGCGATCGTGAAGACGCCGCTGCCGTTGCCACCACATACGCCCGAGAGTCCGGTGGGGAGGGTGCACGATCTCGACGGACATGTGCTGATGCTGGGAGTCGGCCACGATGCCGATACCTCGCTGCATCTCGCAGAGCTGATGGCGCACGTCCCCTATGGCGTGGCGCGTCATTGCACGGTGATGGAGCATGGCAGACCGGTGCGGATCGACTACAGCGAGAACGACCATTGCTGCCGGCGCTTCGCTCTGGCCGACGACTGGTTGCGGGCGGAAGGGCTGCAGGCCGAGGGGCCGGTGGGCCACGGACGGGCGCGACTCTTCCGGGCGCAAGATGTGGTGCGTCTGGCCCTCGAGCGGCTGCAACGGGACCCTTTCGTGTTCCTGCACGGGCCGGGCGAGGGCTGCGAGGAGTGTGACCTCGCGCGCGCCGGAAGGCCGGCCGGATTGATCCAGAAGCCGGGATAATCCGCAATTATCCCCTTGACGCATGTAGGCGGATAACCTAGACTTCTGGGCATGCAAAAGCCCATGACGATCCGGCAGTTCTTCGCCCTCTACCCCTCCGATGACGCCTGCCTAGAGCACGTCATGCGGACCCGGTACGGCCAGCGGCACGCCTGCCAGAAGTGCGGGAAGTCGGCCCACTACTACCGGATCAAGGCTCGCAAGGCGTACGAGTGCGAGTACTGCGGCCAGCACGTCTATCCGTGCGCCGGGACCCCCTTCGAGAAGTCGCGGACGCCCCTGCAGTTCTGGTTCTTCGCCATGTACCTGTTCTGCGCATCTAGGAACGGCGTGGCGGCCAAGGAGCTGCAGCGCCAGTTGGGCGTCACCTACAAGTGCGCGTGGCGCATGGGCCACGAAATCCGGAAGTACATGGGCGAAGTGGACGGCGACGGCCCGCTGGGCAAGTTCGGCATCGTGGAGGCCGACAAGGCGTTCATCGGCGGCAAGGACAAGCAGGGCAAGGACGACAAGAAGATCGTGCTGGGCGTCGTCGAGCGTGGCGGCGAGTTGCAGACGGAAGTGGTCAAGGATCGCCGCGTCGCGACCGTCATCCCTGCCATCAAGAAGATGGTCGTGTCGGGTGCCCGGATCGCGACCGACGAAGCCAAGGCGTTCGGTGCCCTCGCTGAGGAAGGCTACGCGCACGGCACCGTGAACCATCGTGCGGGCGAGTACGTTCGCGGGCCGGTCCACACGAACACGATTGAGAGCTTCTGGGCCGCTTTGAAGCGCGGCGTGAACGGCACCTACATTCACGTCTCGCAGAAGCACATCGACAAGTACCTATGGGAGTTCGAGTACCGCTTCAATCTCCGGAAGTCGCCCCGCGCGATGTTCGAGGCTTTGACTTTGGCTTTTCGTCGGCCTGTCCTAGCGCCATCCGCCGCACGAGCCGCGTAAACTTCTCGCTCGGATCATTCTCGGTCCGATGCTGGTCGTGTTCCTTGGCGAAGGCTTCCAAAGCCTTCTTCTTCCGGGCCTCGCGTAGGTTCATTTCAACCTTCCCATTTCCGGGCAGTTTCAGCACCCAGAACAATAACCTCGAAGTACATCTCGCCATGCTGCATGGTCGGGACGGTCATGAAGTAGAGATATTGCTCTCCTTCATCGTCTCCGATTAGGGAGATTCGTCCCTCGCACTTCCCGCCCAAAGTAAACTCGGGAGCAAGCTTGTCCGCGGTGTTCCATTTGAATGTGTAGCGGTCCCCGTTCAGGTGCCTATGCATGATGGGGATGGTGAACGTCTTGCCTCTAACCACGTCGGTCAACTCGCCGATCTTCATGCGATAGAAATTAACCTTTTCACCAAGTCCGCCCTGCGACAGATCAAGATAGACGCGCAGGCGGTCCACGAGCCGAGCCCCAACGGCCTTGTACATGATGGCTACCTCTTCACCTTGCTCTCTGGTGAAGTTCGCTCCGATGCGCTGCCCGGTGACATAATCTGCCGCAATTCTGTGCTTGAGTGGCGGCATTGGTGGCGCGTAGCCAGGCACAGACAGGATCTTGAGATCCACTGTTCGGTTAGAGAGATCACCCATGAAGGCAATTACGACCGATCGGGAATCGGTGTCTTTCACTTCATAGATCGGTAGCGGGCCGTCGGCCTCCACCACAACCTGCTTGATATCCAGAGGCTTGTCGAAGGTTAGAAAGACCGTCCACGACCTCGCCATAACAGGGGCCGCGGGAACCGTGCCCGCGAAGATCGTCGTTAGGGCGTACCAGCGCCACACGTTCTGCGTTTGAATGGCATTTGGCGTTGCGCCATCTGCCCCAAACTGAAGTCTTAGGAAGGCGCCATTCTTGCCCGGCTTCAAGCCGCCCTCTTGTGGTGGCATCAGTCGGTGAAACACCCAATAGAAGAACCAGCCGCCAGCCACGAAGCCGAGCGCCGTATAAAATCCGGGCAGATCGGTGATAGCGCTAAGGCACTCCACGATGAAGCTAACCTTGGCGCCGGGCTGGTCGTACCAGCCGCGCTCTTTTGCTAGTTCGACAAAAAACTCCCCAATGACAGGGATGATCATCCCTGCAGTGAGGGCGGTAAGGAGCCAGCCAAGCAGCTTTCGCATGGAGCCTCATTTTAGAGGGACTCCTGGTACATGCCCAGAGGGGATATGTCCGGGATAATCCACGGGGAACGTACCTAGAACTTGTGTCAAGAACATTAGTTCTATCAGTGGGTTAATTGTTTCGTTGTCGACTGGAACAAAAAGCGTACATTGGTGTCACCCGCGAACAACCCGGGTGCGGACTTATCCGCATTGCCGCTCCTGACAGGGGCATGGGAAGAAGGAGAAAGCCAATGTCGGCAGTGCTCAAGGTGGTCGAAAAAGAAGGCATGGAAAGCAAGAACAAGGCCCTGGACGCCGCTCTCGCCCAGATCGAGCGCGCCTTCGGCAAGGGCTCCATCATGAAGCTGGGCCAACGCGAGGCGCTGGAGATCGAGGCGATCTCGACCGGCTCGCTGGGCCTCGACATCGCCCTCGGAATCGGCGGCCTGCCCAAGGGCCGCATCGTCGAGATCTATGGCCCGGAAAGCTCGGGCAAGACGACGCTCGCCCTGCACGTCGTGGCCGAGGCCCAGAAGAAGGGCGGTTCCTGTGCCTTCGTCGATGCCGAGCATGCGCTCGACCCGAGCTACGCCAGGAAGCTCGGCGTCGACATCGACAACCTCCTGATCTCGCAGCCCGACGCCGGCGAGCAGGCGCTCGAGATCGCCGACACGCTGGTCCGCTCCGGCGCGATCGACGTGCTGGTCATCGACTCGGTGGCAGCCCTCGTGCCGCGCGCCGAGCTCGAAGGCGAGATGGGCGACTCGCTGCCGGGCCTGCATGCCCGCCTGATGAGCCAGGCGCTGCGCAAGCTGACGGCATCGATCTCCAAGTCCAACACCCTGGTGATCTTCATCAACCAGATCCGCATGAAGATCGGCGTCATGTTCGGCAGCCCCGAGACGACGACCGGCGGCAATGCGCTCAAGTTCTACGCCTCGGTCCGCCTCGACATCCGCCGCATCGGCGCGCTCAAGGACAAGGACGAGGTGGTCGGCAACGCCACGCGCGTCAAGGTCGTGAAGAACAAGGTGGCGCCGCCGTTCAAGGTCGTCGAGTTCGACATCATGTACGGCGAGGGCGTTTCCAAGACCGGCGAGCTGATCGACCTCGGCGAGAAGGCCGGCGTCGTGGAGAAGTCGGGCTCCTGGTACTCCTACGACGGCACGCGCATCGGCCAGGGCCGCGAGAACGCCAAGAACTATCTCAAGGAGCACCCCGAGGTCGCCGACGCGATCGAGAACAAGGTGCGCGCCAATGCCGGCATCCTCGCCAGCGCCCTGATGGACGGCGGCAAGGAAGATGACGAGGACGACGACGAATAGAGGGCCCCGATCCCCCTGTCTCCGGGTCCCTTACGGGCGGTGCCGCACCCCACGCGCGGCGCCGCCCATTTTCTTTGCGAGCTTCTACGTGCGCTTCGTCGACATCTTCGCGAGGAAACGCTGAATCCATTCGGGGCCGGTCTTGCGGCTTCCGCCTTTCGACCGCGTCCTCGACCACTCCAGCAGCATCGCCAGCGGAAACCACTCTTCGCGCTCGTCTTGCAGGCTGCGCGCCGCCGTCGAGACCTTCGGCACCGGCACCGGCGTCACACCTTCCTGTGCCGGGCCGGCGCACAGCTCGGCGGGCGACGTCACCAGATACTCGCGGCAGACCAGCGGCCGCTCCGGATGGATCGAGCAGCTCTCCTCCTCGAGGAAAGGGCAGGGGATGCCGAGCGCGAAGTAGGCGGTCGAAAGCTTGCGATCGGCGCGGCCGCGGCGTTGGTCGAGGCCCGCGCCCTTGATCGCGGTCGCCGCGGCGGCGAAGCGCGCGCCGAGTTCTCGGCGGCGTTCCGCGGGCATCGCCTCGATCACGCCCAGCAGTCTTTCGCCCTCCGTGCGCGAGACCGGCACGAGCTGGCGGCAGCAGGCGCCGCAGCCCTTGCGGCAGGAAATCGCCTTTCCAGCTTCGGCCGCCGCGACGATGGCGTTGACCAGCCCCTGCAGCGCCGGCACGACCTCGGCCGCGGCGACCGGGCCGCTCGGGACGGTGATCGGATGGACCACCTTCAGCTCTCCGACCGAGAGCCTCAGAGTGGCGGTAGAATGGGCCTCGGCGGCCATTTTGCCTGGGTTCCCCGTTCTGGACTTGGGCGGCGGCCGCACGCTACAAGCACCGCATGCAAAGCGTCAGCGACATCCGCCGCACCTTCCTAGAGTACTTCCGCAAGAACGGCCACGAAGTCGTGGCCTCGAGCCCGCTCGTGCCGCGCAATGACCCGACGCTGATGTTCACCAACGCCGGGATGGTGCAGTTCAAGAACGTCTTCACCGGCTTGGAGACCCGCTCCTATTCGCGCGCCGCGACCTCTCAGAAGTGCGTGCGCGCCGGCGGCAAGCACAACGACCTCGAGAACGTGGGCTATACCGCCCGCCACCACACCTTCTTCGAGATGCTGGGCAACTTCTCGTTCGGCGACTACTTCAAGGAGCGCGCGATCGAGCTGGCCTGGAACCTGCTCACCAGGGACTACGGCCTGCCCAGGGAGAAGCTGCTGGTCACGGTGTTCCACACCGACGACGAGGCGGCGGGCTTCTGGAAGAAGATCGCGGGCCTGCCCGACGAGAAGATCATCCGCATCCCGACCTCGGACAATTTCTGGGCGATGGGCGACACCGGTCCCTGCGGCCCCTGTTCGGAGATCTTCTACGACCACGGCGAGGGCATCCCCGGCGGGCCGCCGGGCAGCCCGGAACAGGACGGCGACCGGTTCATCGAGATCTGGAACCTGGTCTTCATGCAGTTCGAGCAGGTGACCAAGGAAGAGCGGATCAGCCTGCCCAAGCCCTCGATCGACACCGGCATGGGCCTCGAGCGCCTCGCGGCCGTCCTGCAGCACAAGCACAACAACTACGACATCGACCTGTTTCGCGCACTGATCGAGGCGGTGGCGCACGAGACCGGCGTCGATCCCGACGGGGTGCAGGCGGCCTCGCACAAGGTGATCGCCGACCATCTGCGCGCCACCTCGTTCCTGATCGCCGACGGCGTGCTGCCCTCCAACGAGGGCCGCGGCTACGTGCTGCGTCGCATCATGCGCCGCGCCATGCGCCATGCGCACATCCTCGGCGCCCAGGACCCGATGGTCTACAAGCTGGTGCCGACGCTGGTGCACGAGATGGGCGACGCCTATCCCGAGCTGGTGCGCGCACAGCCGCTGATCGCCGAGACGCTGAAGCTCGAGGAGACGCGCTTCAAGAAGACGCTGGGCACCGGCCTCAAGCTGCTGGAGGACGAGACCAGGGGTCTGTCTGCTGGCGGCACCTTGAAGGGCGAGGTCGCTTTCAAGCTCTACGACACGTTCGGCTTTCCGCTCGACCTCACGCAGGACGTGCTGCGCGCGCGCGACATCGCGGTCGACACGGCGGGCTTCGAGAAATCGATGGACGAGCAGCGCGCCAAGGCGCGCGCAGCATGGGCCGGCTCGGGCGAGACCGCCGACCAGGCGATCTGGTTCGACGTACGCCAGAAGGCGGGCGCCACCGAGTTCCTCGGCTACGACACCGAGCGCGCCGAGGGCCAGATCAAGGCGATCGTGTTCGACGGCAAGGAAGTGTCCTCGCTGAAGGCCGGCCAGACCGGCTGGGTGATCGCCAACCAGACGCCGTTCTACGCCGAGTCGGGCGGCCAGCAGGGTGACCAGGGAAGGCTCGTCGGTGGCGCCAACGAGGGCTTCGTCAGCGACGTCCAGAAGATGGTGGGCGACCTGCACGCGCACCACACCAAGGTCGAGAAGGGCGAGCTCAAGGTCGGCGACGATCTCGTGATGACGGTCGACGCGATCCGCCGCGCCCAGCTCCGCGCGCATCATTCGGCGACCCATCTGCTGCACGAGGCGCTGCGCCGCCACCTCGGCGAGCACGTCACGCAGAAGGGCTCGCTGGTCGCGCCCGACCGGCTGCGCTTCGACATCAGCCACACCAAGGCGATCTCGGCCGAGGAGCTGCGGCGCATCGAGGACGAGGTCAACGACCGCATCCGTCGCAACTCGGCGGTCGAGACGCGGCTCATGACACCCGACGAGGCGATCGCGGCCGGCGCGATGGCGCTGTTCGGCGAGAAGTACGGCGAGGAAGTGCGCGTGCTCTCGATGGGCGGCGACGACGGCCAGAAGTACTCCGTCGAACTGTGCGGCGGCACCCACGCGCGGCGCACCGGCGACATCGGCCTGTTCCGCATCGTCGGAGAAGGCGCGGTCTCGGCCGGCGTGCGTCGCATCGAGGCGCTGGCCGGCCACGCCGCCGAGGCCTATGTGCGCCACCAGATCGACCTGCTCAACGAGGCCGCGGCGACGCTCAAGGTGCGCGCCGAGGATCTGCCGGCGCGGCTCGCCGCTCTTGTGGACGGCCAGCGCCGGGTCGAGCGCGAGCTCTCCGAAGCGCGCAAGGCGCTGGCTCTCGCCGGCGGCGGCGCGTCGTCGGGGAGCGCTGCCGACGACGTGCGCGACGTGGGCGGCGTCAAGCTGATCGGCCGCGTGCTG
The DNA here is from genome assembly GCA_964415585.1 of uncultured Reyranella sp. Taxonomy (GTDB): domain Bacteria; phylum Pseudomonadota; class Alphaproteobacteria; order Reyranellales; family Reyranellaceae; genus Reyranella. The sequence continues at coordinate 3,538 of CAYQAY010000040.1, read as the reverse complement.
AACGGCGTGCCGGGCAAGGACCTCAAGGGCATGGCCGACGAGTTCAAGAAGAAGCTGGGCTCCGGCGTCGTGGCGCTGATCGGCATCGAGGACGGCAAGGCCTCCGCGGTGGTCGGTGTCACCGACGATCTCGCCAAGACCCACTCCGCGGTCGAGCTCGTGAAGGCCGGCGTCGCCGCACTCGGCGGCAAGGGCGGCGGCGGCCGGCCCGACATGGCGCAGGGCGGCGGACCCGATGCGGCCAAGGCGCCGGACGCGCTGAAGGCGATCGAGGCCGCGCTGGCGGGCGCGCCATGAAGACGGCCCTCGTCCTGCTGGCGGCTGTCGCGGCGATCGCGGCCTGTGCGCCCAAGGACTTCTCCAAGGACGGCGGCACGTCGGAGCAGTTCACCAGGGACGAGGCGCAGTGCAAGTCCCAGGTGCGCGCCCAGACGCGCAAGGAGCGCGACATCGACGACCAGCGCCGTTCCGTCTTCACCGGCGAGCGCGAGCGCTTCGGTCAGCAGGAACTCTACAGCGACATGGCCAACCAGGGATACCGCTACACCAACGAGCGCCTGGTGGCGCGCTGCATGGAGGCGCGCGGCTGGCAGGGCAAGCAGAACGGTCCGATTCCGATGCCCAAGCTGACCTGGTAGGCCAAGTGGGCGAACTGGGCTTCCTCGGCATCGTCGCTCTCTACATCGCCTGCGGCGCGGCGACCTTTCCGTTGACCATCGCGCTGATCCGCAGCGTCGTCTCGGTGGCGGCGCCGGCCCGCGCCACGCCCGCCTTCCACGAGCGCATGGACCGCGCCACCGGCTGGCTGCTCGCCGGCTGGATCGTGGCGATGTTGCTTTTCTACTTCGGCGCCGTCCTGCTGGAGCATCGCAAGCCGTGCGACGACCAGCGCACCAACCAGCTCACCACCGCCTGCAAGAAGAAGCTGGGCGCCATTCCCTGACCCGTCGAAGATGGAGTCCGGTCATGCGGATCAGTCTCGTCGTTCCAGCGCTCCTGCTCTCCGTTGTCGCGTGCGGGCCAACGCGCCAGGAGCGGGAGGCGGCGTTCGACACCAGGCTGCGCGAGATGGCCAACGCCTCCGAGGCCGGCCTGATCGGCAGCATGGGCCGCATCCCCGACAACAGCTACCAGCTCGAGGACGGCGCCAGGATCCTGCAATGGCGCTGGGACACGTCGTACATCGACCCCGGTTCGCCGCCGATCTACTGGGCGCCGTACGGCGGCTGGGGATGGGGCTGGCGCGGCGGCATGTGGATGCCGGTCGGCGGCTTCCCGCCGACCCTCGTCCGCCAGGGCTGCATCGTTGAGTGGACGATGGTCGGCGGCGCGGCCCGGGGCTATCGCTGGACCGGCGCCGGCTGTGCCAAGGTCACTCCCTAGGCGATCACCAGTAGGTCGGCACGTCGTAGTACTTGTCGACGCGGCGGCCGTAGTCCGAGGTCCAGGCGAAGCTCTCCCTGTCGTCGTAGGTCGGCGCGTCCATCAGCCGGTCCTTGTCGAGGTCGACGACGTAGCCTTCCCGGGAGGTATCGTACTTCAGCGTCTTCCACGGTAGCGGATGGTGCTTGTCGCCGATGCCCAGGAAGCCGCCGAACGACATCACGGCGTAGATCGCCTGGCCGCTCACCTTGTCGATCATGATGTCCTCGACCGTGCCGAGCTTCTCGCCCTGCAGGTTGTAGACGTTGGTGCCGTTGACCTTCTCGGCGTTGATCAGGGTCTGCGAGGTGATGCCGGCCATCGTGCGCTCCGTTTGCTTGGGGGTGAACTCGCCCCCTCAACGCCGCGGCGGCGGGCCCGTTGCGCGGACGTCCCGAAAAGCTCCCGTCCTGCCGGTGTGACACCATGAACGACCGCGGGCCCTCGGGCGGCGGTCTGTCTCGCGGCCCGAGCCTGTGTCGTTTCGTGCCCGGTTCGCGCCGGCCAAGGCCTTGAAGCGACGTCATTTCCCGGCGTTCGCCTGGGACTCGGCCTGTCCCGTGTTCGGGGACATTTGCCGGATCGTGCTTTCCACCGCGGCGCGCACGATGGTCGCGATGGCCTCCGGCGTCAGCGCCGGCGTCGCCGCCGCGACGTGCCGGCGGCGCTGCTCGAACTGGCCGATCAGGCGGAGCAGGAGCTGGTCGTTGTAACGCTCGACCTGGCCGACCTGATTGCCGCCATAGAAGAACGGTCGTTTGGTCGGGCGCCGCGCCCGCGCCATGCCGTCGTCCTCGAGGATCTGGCCGCGGCGTGCCAAGGCCTCCTCGCAGCGTGCGTCGAACTCCGGCCGCCGCCGCCGCCAGCGCAGGATGGTGCGGCGGTCGACGTCGACCGCGGCGGCGGCCTGGCTGATGCTGCCCCAGCGCTCGAGCTGGCGCAGGAAGGCGACGCGCAGGCGGGACGGGGTGCGTCGCTTCAGCGGGAGCTGGAGGGCGCGCACCAGCGCCAGCGGGGCGGCGGCGATGCGTCGGGCGCTCGCGGCCGCCGCCTCGGCCTCGATCCGCGGCCGGTCGATCTCGGCCACCAGCTTCTCCAGATCCTCGATCGACAGGCCGCGGAAATCCGGCGGCAGCACGACGTCGGGACCGTACATCCGCTTCTGATGCAGCGCGTCGTGCGGGTCCATCGACCAGGTCTTTTAGGTCATGATTTTTTCCTATCGCCGGAGGAGAGAATGCCATTGAGGTTGCCAAGAGGATATATAGGCAATAGGAAACGTCTGTCAATAGGGTAGCCTTCGAACCGCCGCCGGGCGATGAGGGGTCCGTGGAAAGGCCAGCCCGGCCCGCCGCGCTATGCCGTGATCCTGATGCCGGGCGGGCGCGGCATCCTCGATCCGCGCCTGGAGAACGGCCGGATCGCCGTCTCCATGGGCGGCAACTTCCTGATCCGCTCGCGCGGCCTGTTCGCCGACGGCCGCTTCGTCGCCGCCTCAACCGACGCCACGACGACGCCCGAGCGCATCCTGGCGATCGTGCAGGACCTGCAGCGGCGCTACGGGCCGCAGCTCCAGGTCTACGTGCTCGGCACGAGCCGCAGCACCGACGCGACCATGGCGCTCTCGGCGCCGCTCGACGGCAAGGTCGCGGGCTTCGTGCATACCTCGTCGACGAACGGCATCGCGAGCCTCGACCCGCGCCGCTACAGGAGCCGCCACCTGAGCATCGACCGTATAGGGCGGCTCCTCGGTGCCGCTGCGCACGCCCACCACCGAGCATCCCGCCACCACGAAGCCGGACAGCAGCGCCACCGCCTTGTTCATCGCCTTGCTCACGATCACCGACCTCACGCGAACCCGGCGCCGTGGACCAGCGCGCCCCACAGGCAGGCCGCGGCGGCGATGGCGATCGTCCAGAAGGTCGTCGCGACCCCGGCGACGCGGAAGGCGAAGTTCTCGGCGGGCTGCGACATGCCGAAGGCATGCGAAAGCCGGGCGGTCACCAGGGCGATGCCCAGCGCGTGCAGCAGCCAGACGTTGGTGCCGAGGCTTTCCGCCAGCGCCAGCAGCAGCAGCGCGAGCGGCACGTACTCCGCGAAGTTGGCCTGCACGCGC
>CAYQAY010000039.1:0-46495 GCA_964415585.1 uncultured Reyranella sp. | reverse complement strand
GCATCCCGGGCTTCATCCGCAAGTCCGAGCTCAGCCGCGATCGCTCCGAGCAGCGTCCCGACCGCTACGCGATCGGCGACAAGCTCGACGCCAAGATCACCAACATCGACAAGGCCTCCCGCCGCGTCGTGCTGTCGGTCAAGGCGCGCGAGCTCGACGAGGAGAAGAAGGCAATGGCCGACTTCGGCTCGTCCGACTCCGGCGCCAGCCTGGGCGACATCCTGGGTGCGGCCCTCAAGAAGAAGGCCGAGGACGACGGCAAATAGGCCGTTTTCCCCTAGAGTTGTGAAAGGGTCGGCCCGCAAGGGTCGGCCTTTTCTTTTGGTTTCAAGGGCTTACGCTTGACGTGGCTGTGAATCGGTTTAATATCAAGGACTTAAATCCTTGATCTGGGGTCGCAGGGCCTCAACCATGGAATTGCGATGACCAAGTCCGAGCTGATTGCCCGCCTGGCGGCCCGCAATCCGCATCTCTACCAGAGGGATGTCGAGCGAATCGTCGCGACCGTCTTCGACGAGATCTCCAAGGCCTTGGCCTCCGGCCATCGCGTCGAGCTGCGCGGCTTCGGTGCGTTCTCCGTAAAGAAGCGCGATCCGCGCACTGGCCGCAACCCGCGCACCGGCGAGCAGGTCGCCGTCGCCTCCAAGCGCGTGCCCTACTTCAAGACCGGAAAGGACCTGCGCGATCGGCTGAACAAAGAAGCCGCACGTGCCGCGGGGCTGCTGCCGGCCGATCCCGCGATCTCGCCGGGCGGCGACAAGAAATAGCTCCTTCTCGCGTCCGTAGGGTGCGGTGTGCCATTCTCGGCACCGCATGAAGTTCCTATACCGCGCCCTGTTCCTGCTCTTCATCCTGGTCGGCGTCCTGATCGCGGTCAGCAATCCGCAGCCCGTGCAGCTCACTCTCTGGCCGCTGCCGCATGTCGTGGTGATGCCGCTCTATCTCCTGGTCGTCGCGTTGCTCCTGCTGGGCGTGCTGGCAGGACTCGGCATGGGCTGGTGGGCCGCCCGACACCACCGCCGGCGCGCCCGCGACGCCGGCAGCGAGGCCGCCCGGCTGGAGCGGGAACTCGCCCGCTTGCGAGCCTCGCAGCCTGCCGCTCCCTCGCTGGCCGCCGCTTCGCCGCCGTCGCGCGACCAGCGCGCCATCGAGCGGCAAAGCGCTCTCGTGGCCCCGGAACTCGGCGGACCGCAGACGACGCGCGGTCCGTTTTCATGAAGATCCTCTCGGCGGCCGAGGTGGATGCCGCTCTCGACGATCTGACGCTGATCGATCGGCTCGATACGCTGTTCCGGGCCGGCTGCGAGATGCCGACGCGGCATCACCATCCCATCGAGGAGCCGCTCGGCCCGCGCTCGGCCGATGCCATGTTGCTGCTGATGCCGGCCTGGACGAAGGGTCCGTCAGGGCGGATCGGGGTCAAGGTCGTGACGGTGTTCCCCGACAACGGCAAGCGCTCGCTGCCCTCGATCTACGGCCAGTACCTGCTGCTCGATGGCAGCACCGGTGCCGCCCTGGCGCTGCTCGACGGCACGATGCTGACCAAGCGCCGCACCGCTTGCGCCTCGGGGCTCGCCTCGCGCTATCTCTCGCGTACCGATGCCTCCCGGTTGCTGATGATCGGCACGGGGGCGCTGGCGCCGGAATTGATCCGGGTGCACGCCAAGATCCGGCCGATCCGTGAGGTCGCGATCTGGGGCCGCACACCGGCTCGGGCCGGAAAGCTCGCGTCGGAGCTCTCGGCGTCGCTGCCCGGGGCGCTGGGGCGTTCCATCGCCGTCCGCGCCGTCACCGACCGCAAGGTGGCCGTGGCCGAGGCCGACATCGTTTCCTGTGCGACGCTCGCCCAAGAGCCGCTGGTGGAAGGTGCCTGGATGCGCGAGGGCCAGCATCTCGACCTCGTCGGCGCCTATACGCCGCAGATGCGCGAAAGTGACGACAAGGCAGTGTGGCGCGCCCGGGTCTATGTCGACACGCGTGCCGGCGCGTTGAAAGAGGCTGGAGACATCGTCCAGCCGCTGGCCAACGGCACGATCGACGAGGACGACGTGATCGCCGACCTGTTCGAGCTGGCGCGCGGGCAGCAGACCGGCCGGCTGCCGGGTGACGCGACAAGCATCACTCTCTTCAAGTCGGTCGGGGCGGCGCTGGAGGATCTCGCCGCGGCGGAGCTCGCCATCGAAAACTAGGGCTCGACGAGAGCGCCCGACTTGGCGAGGGCGGCGATCTCGGCCTCGCTGACCCCGGCTTCGGCGAGAACCGCCCGCGAATCCGCACCCTGCCGCGGCGCCATGGTGCGGATGGCGGGCGGCGTACGGCTCATGCGCATCGGTGGCTCGACCATCATGATCTCGCCCTCGCTGGGATGCGGGTACTTCTTGAAGAGCCGGCGCCAGACGAGGTGCGGGTCATCGAACAGGTCGGCGGGCCGGGAGACCGGCGCATTCGGGATCTGCGCCTTGTCGAGCAAGACCACCCATTCGGCGGTGGTGCGGGTGGGTGCGAGCGCCTCGACCATGGCGTACATGTCGTTGATGTGCAGCGAGCGCGCGTTGAGCGTGGAGTAGCGCGGGTCCTTCAGGACCTCCGACCGCCCGACCAGCTCGAAGAAGTTGCGCCAGTGCTTGTCGTTGTAGGGCAGGATCGCCATCCAGCCGTCGAGGGTGCGGAACGGCTTGCGGGTCTTGGCCAGCAGGCGCGTGTAGCCGACCTCGCCCTCGTCGCTGAAGGTCCGCTCCCAGAGATGCTCGACCATCAGCCAGGCGGCCATGGTCTCGAACATCGGCACCTCGACGAACTGCCCCTCGCCGGTGCGTTGTCTGTGCATCAGGGCCGAAAGCGTCGAGAAGGCGAAGGTGAGCCCCACCGTCTTGTCGGCGATGATGGTCGGCGGATAGCGGGGGACGTCGTCGCCGGCGGCGCGTCCCATCAGGTCGGCGATGCCGAAGCGGGCCTGGATGGCGTCGTCGTAAGCCGGCAGTTTTCCGTAGGGACCGTCAGCCGAGTAGCCGTAGGCACCGACATAGACGATGTCGGGCTTCACCTTGCGAACATCTTCGTAGCCCAGCCCCAGCCCCTCGATCGCCTGCGGGCGTAGTGCGTGCACGAAGGCGTCGGCCGTGGCCACGACCTTGAGCAGGGCGGCGCGGGCGGCCTTGTCCTTCAAATCCAGGCAGAGCGAGCGCTTGTTGCGGTTCACGTAGAGGTAGGTCGGGCCCATGCCCGGCGACTTGCCGGGTTTGCCGATATGGCGCACCGCGTCGCCCTCGGGGGCCTCGACCTTGATGACGTCGGCGCCCTGGTCGGCCAGCAACATGGTGCCGTAGGGGCCGAGGATGATGTTGGTCAGGTCGACGATCCTGATCCCTTCGAGCGCGCCGGGCATTGTGTGGTCCTGTGGGATGGCAAGGCCCCGACACTGCCACTGCCTTGACCGTGCGTCATCGCCTCTGGCATTGCGACGCAAAACGCCGGAGAAAAGCGCAGGAGGACACGCATGGACGTACGGACTCAGATGCGGAACGCCGCGCGCTACAACGCCGCCCGCGAAGCGGTGGTCGCCGGCGAGCGCCGCCTTACGTTCGCGCAGGCCTGGGAGCGCGGCGTGCGCCTGGCGAATGGTCTGCTCGGACTAGGGCTCAGGCCGCAGGATCGCGTCGGCGTGCTCGAGGACAACACCCTCGAATCGTCGGATTTCTTTCTCGGGGCGGCGATCGGAAACCTGGTGCGCGTGCCGCTCTATCCGCGCAATGCGCCGGAGAGCCATCTCCATATGCTGAGCCACACCGGCTGCCGCGCCGTGGTCGTTGCAGAGAAGTACGCGCCCGAGATCGAGGCGGTGCGGGCTGAGCTGCCGGACCTCGCGCATGTCCTTGTCCGCGACTCGGGCTACGAGGCGTGGCTCGCCGGGCAGTCCGACGTCGATCCCGATCCGACGATCGACTCGCAGGACTACTTCATCATTCGACATACCGGCGGAACGACCGGCAAATCGAAGGGCGTTGCCTACACCCACCACGCCTGGCTCGCCGCCGGTCGCGACTGGTTCTACCTCTACCCCCCGGTCGAGCCCGGCGATTCGTGCCTGCATCTCGCACCGATCAGTCACGGCTCGGGTTATCTCTTCACGCCGATCTGGCTGGGCGGCGGCCGCAACGTCATGGCCGAGAAGTTCGATCCGGCCGGCCTGCTCGACCTCATGCAGAAGGAGCGTACCGGCTACATGTTCATGGTGCCGACGATCCTGAACGCGATCAACCGGATCCCGGGCATCGAGACACGCAAGTTCCCCCACCTCAAGTGCATGCTGGTATCGGCTGCACCGATCTCCGACGGGACAGCCCTCAAAGCCTACGAGATTTTTGGAGACGCCATGTATCAGGGCTACGGGCAGACCGAGGTACTACCCGTAGCGATGATGGGGCCGCGCCAATGGTTCGCCAAGGATGTGCCCGGATCACAGCCGCTCAGGGCCTGTGGGATGCCGCTGCCGTTCGCGCAGATCGAGATCTGGGACGAGGACAACAAGCCGGTGCCACCGGGCGAGGCCGGCGAGATCGTCGCCAAGGCCGAAGGCCAGATGCAGGGCTTCTGGAACAACCCGACGGCGACCGCCGAGCGCATCGTCGACGGTTGGGTGAAGACGGGCGACATAGGGCGCCTCGACGCGAACGGCTACCTCTACATGCTCGATCGCGCCGACGACATGGTCATCTCCGGTGGCTTCAACATCTATCCGGCCGAACTCGAGAACGTCATCGCCGCGCATCCGGCGGTGCTCGAAGTCGCGGTGTTCGGCATCCCCGATCCAAGATGGGGCGAGACGCCGTGCGCCGTCGTTTGCGTCAAGCCGGAGAACGCAGTCACAGAGAAGGAACTTGTCGATCTCTGCTCCGTTCACCTCGGCAACTACAAGCGGCCGGGCAAGGTGGTGATTCGCCACGAGCCGTTGCCCAAGACTCCGGTCGGCAAGATCCGGCGCAAGGAACTGCGCGAGCCCTTCTGGGTCGGTCACGATCGGAGGGTCGCAGGGAACTGAGACGTGCGCGCTGCCGCGCCGCGCCGAACGAGTCAAGAGGCTCGCTCATTCACCTTCGACAAGGGGTGTTATGTGACCGTTGTGCGACGCGCGTCGGCGGTGTAGCCAAGGAGCAGCAGGCCGGGGGGGCGATGCGAAGCAACGTTGCAAAGAAGCAGCACGAGCCGAAGTCGGCATCGAGCACGGCATCCAGGCCCTACCGCATCGAAGATCAAGTCGGCTACCTGCTGCGACGCGCGCACCAGCGTGCGAGCGCCATCTTCCAGACCAGCATCGGCGATCCCAACATCACGCCGACCCAGTACTCGAGCATGGTGAAGCTGAACGAGTACAATGAGCTCTCGCAGAATCTGCTCGGCCGTCTCGTCGGCATGGACAAGGCGACGATGCAGGGCGTCGTGCGCCGGCTGCGCGAGCGCGGGCTGGTCGACTCGCGTCCCGATCCCGGCGACGCGCGCCGCACGCTGCTCAGCCTGACGACCGAGGGCCAGCGTCTGGTCGCCAAGCTGCTGCTGAACGGACCGGCGGTCTCCCGCGAGACGTTGAAGCCGCTCTCCGCGCCGGAGCAGAAGCAGCTCCTCGATCTCCTCTCCAGGATCGTCTGAGTTCGAACCATTCGTTTGACTCGCATCGGTGCTGTGGCATCGTGCGTACACGAACGATATGGGCGACTATCTCCGACCCCGAGGCCTCGAAGAGGCCCTCCAGGCACTGACCCGACCTTTCACGGTGCTGGCCGGTGGTACCGACTTCTATCCCGCGCGGGTCGGATGCGCCGTCACGGAAGACGTGCTGGACATAGCGGGAATCCCCGATTTGCGGGGTATTTCAGAGGGGGCCGACGGTTGGCGTCTCGGGGCCACGACGACCTGGAGCGAGCTGGTCGAGGCGGGCCTGCCGCCCCTGTTCGACGGGCTGAAGCAGGCGGCCCGCGAAGTCGGCGGCCGCCAGATTCAGAACGCAGGCACCATAGCGGGCAACATCTGCAACGCCTCGCCGGCGGCCGACGGCGTGCCGCCACTGCTGGCGCTGGACGCCGAAGTCGAGCTCGCGAGTCGCGCAGGATCACGTCGCGTACGGCTGCAGGACTTCATCACCGGCGTGCGGCAGACGGCGCTGCAGCCGGGAGAGCTGGCGGTGGCGCTGCGCGTGCCGCGGCCGCGTTGGGAGGCGAAGGGCGCGTTCCTGAAGCTGGGCGCGCGCCGCTATCTCGTGATCTCCATCGCCATGGTGTCGGCCGTCCTCGAGATGGCAGATGGCAAGGTTGCCGCCGCGCGCGTGGCAGTGGGTTCGTGCTCGCCGGTCGCGCAGAGATTGTTCGGTCTCGAACGGGCGTTGACCGGCGCGCCGGTCGACGCGTCGCTCGGCGGGCGTGTCGAGCCCGCCCATCTTGCGCCGCTGGCGCCGATCGACGACGTACGCGGCAGCGCGGGCTACCGCAATGACGCTGTCCTCGTCCTGCTGCGTCGCCTCCTGCAAGGCTTCGCGCCATGAAGGTGGCTTTCAGCCTGAACGGCAAGACCTCGAACTGGGACGGCGCGCCTGTCACGCGGCTGGCCGCGGCCCTGCGCGACGACCTCGGCCTGCCCGGCACCAAGGTCGGCTGCGATGCCGGCGACTGCGGCGCCTGTACCGTGCTGCTCGACGGGCGGCAGGTCTGCTCCTGCCTGGTGGCGATGGGCCAGATGGATGGCCGCGCGGTAGAGACGGTCGAGGGGCGGGCCGACGGCACGTTGAGCCGCCTGCAGGAGGCGTTCCTGGTTCATGGTGCCGCCCAGTGTGGCATCTGCACGCCCGGCATGCTGATGGCGGCGGAGGAGCTGGCGCGACGCACGGCCACGCCCAGCCGCGCCGAGGTCGAGGATTTCCTGGGCGGCGTGCTCTGCCGCTGCACGGGCTACGGCAAGATCGTCGATGCCGTGATGGATGTCGTGGCACGGCCGGCCGCGCCGGCCGCCGGCGACGCGGTCGGTGCGCGGATCGTCCGGGTGGACGGCGAGGCCAAGGTCACGGGCCGCGATGCCTTCGGCGCCGACGCGATCCCGAAGGATGCGTTCTGGATACGCGTCGTGCGCTCGCCGCACCCCCGGGCGACCTTCACGCTGGGGGATCTCGGCCCGCTGCGGAAGCGGTTGGCCGCGGTGCTGACGGCGGCCGATGTGCCGTTCAACGGCTTCGGCATCTACCCCGACATAAAGGACCAGCCGGTGCTGGCCGACGGAATCGTGCGCTACCGCGGCGAGGCCGTGGTGGCGCTGGTCGGCGAGCGCGCCGCCGTCTTGAGCGTCCGTGACGAGGAGGTTCCCATCGCCTGGAGCCCCGAGCTGCCGCTGTTCGGGGTCGATGCCGCGACTGCGCCCGATGCGCCGCTGGTCCAGTCCGACAGGCCGCGCAACCTGCTGCTGGAAGGCGGCGTGACGCGTGGTGACGCGGCCGGCGCCTTCGCCGGCTGTGCCGCCGTCGCGGAGGGCACGTTCGAGACGGCCTTCGTTGAGCACGCCTATATCGAGCCGGAGGCGGGCTGGGCCCAGCGGGTCGGCGACCGCATCGAGATCCATGTCACGACCCAGACGCCCTACATGGACCGCGACGAGGTCGCGAACGTCATGCGGCTGAAGCCCGAGGCGGTACGCATCGTGCCGACCGCCTGCGGCGGCGGCTTCGGCGGCAAGCTCGACCTTTCGGTGCAGCCGCTGATCGGCATCGCCGCCTGGAAGCTCGGCCGCCCGGTCGCCTGCGTCTACACGCGGCCCGAGAGCATGGCCTCGAGCACCAAGCGGCATCCCGCGCGCGTGGTCGCGAAGTTCGGCTGCGATGCCGAAGGCAAGCTGGTGGCCTGCGACGTGCGCGCCACCTTCGACACAGGCGCCTATGCCTCGTGGGGCCCGACCGTGGCCAACCGCGTGCCGGTGCACGCGATGGGCCCTTATGCCGTGCCCAACGTGCGCACCTGGGGCGAGGCTTTCTTCACCAACGGCCCGCCGGCCGGCGCCTTCCGCGGCTTCGGCGTACCGCAGGCCGCCATCGCGCACGAGGCGATGATGGACGAACTGGCCGACAAGCTCGGCATCGACCGGCTGGAGTTTCGCCACAGGAATGCGCTGCGCGTCGGCGACACCACGGCGACCGGCCAGACGCTCGCCCATTCGGCGGGCCTCGCCCAGTGCCTCGACGCGCTGCGCATCGACTGGCAACGCGCCCACATGGAAGCCGAGGCCCATAACAAGAATGGCGGTCCCAGGCGGCGCGGCGTGGGCGTGGGCTGCATGTGGTACGGCATCGGCAACACCTCGATGTCGAACCCCTCGCGCATGCGGGTCGGCCTGTCGCCGGCCGGCACGCTGACACTCTACAACGGCGCGGTCGATATCGGGCAGGGCAGCAACACGATCATGACCCAGATCGCCGCTGACGCGGTCGGGCTGCCGGCCGCCCAGTTCCAGCTTGTGGCGGGCGACACCGATCTCACGACCGACGCCGGCAAGACCTCCGCCTCGCGCCAGACCTTCGTCTCGGGCAGGGCGGCGGAGAAGGCGGGCCAGGACCTGCGCCAGCAGATCCTGCGCTTGGCCAATGCCGGGCCCGATGCCGCCCTTTCGCTCGAAGGCGCGAAGCTCTCGGTGCGTGACGGCGCCGAGGTCCGCATCATCGACCTCGCGACGACCGGACCACTGATGGGCGAGGGCGTCTTCGATCCGCCTACGACGCCGCTCGATGCCGACGGCCAGGGCGTGCCCTACGCGACCTATGCGTTCGCCGCGCAGATGGCCGAGGTCGAGGTCGATATCGAGCTCGGCACCGTGAAGGTGCTGCGCATCGTGGCGGCGCACGATGTCGGCAAGGCGATCAACCCGACCTTGGTCGAAGGCCAGATCCAGGGTGGCGTCGCACAGGGGCTGGGTCTTGCCCTGATGGAAGAATATCTACCCGGCCGCACCGAGAACCTGCACGACTATCTCATTCCGACGGTGGGCGACGTACCGCCGATCGACTGCATTCTCATCGAGGACCGCGAGCCGCTGGGTCCTTCTGGCGCCAAGGGTGTCGGCGAGCCCGGTCTGGTGCCGACGGCGCCGGCGATCCTGGGTGCGGTCCATCACGCGACCGGTGTGCGCGCCACCCGCGTTCCGCTGTTGCCTCACCGGTTGCGCGAGGCCATCGTCGCTCTGAAGAGGAAGGGACCATGAGCGACGACATCTCGCTCAGCGAGGCCGAACGCAGCGCGGGTATCGTGCGCTGCGACGCCTGCCCCGTGCTCTGCCGCATCCGCCCCGGCCGCGCCGGCGCCTGCGATCGCTACGCCAATGAGAACGGAGCGCTGGTCCGTGTCGACCCGCTCGTTCTCCTCGCCAAGCCCGACCTCGCACGCGTGGCCTTCGTCGAAGGCAGCGAGGCGTGGCGCGGCGAACTGGGCCCCAAGATTCTGGGGAGGGGCGAGGGCGCCTTCGTCACCGGCATCGGCGCCACCACGACCTATCCCGACTACAAGCCCGCGCCGTTCATCGTCTCGTCGAAGCACGACGGTGTCGACATGGTTACGGTCGTGACCGAGGGAATCTTCAGCTACTGCGGCGTCAAGGTGAAGATCGACACCGACCGCTATCTCGGCCCCGAGCAGGCGGCTGTGCGCGTGAAGGGCGAGGCGGTGGGCCACGTCACCACGGCCGAGTACGGCTCGCAGATGCTGTCGCTGGGCGGCGTGCATCACCTGACCGGCGGCAGCAAGAAGGAGGGCGTCGTCACATGCGACGCGCTGCTGGCGCTCTGCAACCGCGAGGCCGTCGAACTCTCGATCGACGGCGGATCAACGGTGATCGTGCAGGCCGACCGGCCGCCGGTAGTGAATGGCACGCTCGAGGAGCGGATGCGCGTGGGTTGCGGCTCGGCCGCCATCGGCATGTTCGCGCCGCAATGGAAGGACCATGTCGACGAGGTGATCGTGGTCGACGACCACATCACCGGTGTGCTGAGCGAGCATCAGGGTGGCGCCTTCCTCGACATGAAGCCGGCCGGCATCCGCGTGCGTGGCCGCCGTTCGACGCCGGGCCGGTACTTTCAGGTCGCCGAACCCGGCCTCGGCTGGGGCGGCACCAACGTCCAAGATCCGCTGGAGATCATCGAAAGGATCGATCCCAAGCAGGCCTGGCCGGGACTGAAGCTGCTCATGGTCTCGACGACGGGCGAGCATTCGGCGTGGTTCGAGCTCGACGGCGAGCTGAAGCCGAAGCCCGCCGAGATGCCCCAGCCGGTGCGTCATGTCGTGGAGCGCATCGTGGAGAACTGCGAGCCTGCGCTCTGCACGGTCCTCTTCATGGCGGGCGCCGGTGGCTCGCTGCGCGCCGGCGTGACGGAAAACCCGGTGCGGCTCACGCGCTCGGTGCGCGACACGTTGACCAGGGTCACACTGGGCGGCGTGCCGGCCTACGTCTGGCCGGGCGGAGGCATCACGCTTATGGTCGATGTCGCGAAGATGCCGGAAAAGTCGTTCGGCTACGTGCCGACGCCGGCGCTGGTGGCGCCCATCGAATTCACCCTGCGCGCCGAGGACTATGCGGCGCTGGGCGGCTACGCCTCGCGCGCGGTCACGCTGGAAGACGTTCTGGCCCGTCACAAGGTGAAGGTCGGATGAGCGCCGTATCCGCCCGGCTCGCCGATGGTCGTCTGCACCTGCAGCACGGTCCGATCGATCTGATCGTCGAGGCGTTCGGCGCGACGGACGAGGTCGAGCGCGCCTATGCGCAGGCGGTCGAGCGGTTTCGTGACATTCTTCCCACCCTGGTCGGCGAACTGCCGCTGCTGCGCCGGAAGCTGGGCGAGGCCTATCCGTTGTTGCGAGGCCCGGTGGCGCAACGCATGGCCGAGGCGACTTGGCCGTACCGCGCGGTCTTCATCACGCCGATGGCCGCGGTCGCCGGCGCGGTGGCCGACGAGATGCTGCAGGCGATGGTCGCGGGCCGCACGCTCGACAAGGCCTATGTGAACGATGGCGGCGACATCTCGATCCATCTCGCGCCGGGACAGGAGCTGCGCGCCGGCATTTTCGCGGAGGCGCTGGATGGTGTGGCGCGGTTCACGTTCGAGCGTCCGGTGCGCGGCATCGCCACCTCGGGCCGTGGTGGACGGTCCTTCTCGCTGGGCGTCGCCGACAGCGCTACGGTGTTGGCGGCGACGGCAGCGGCGGCCGATGCGGCGGCGACGGTGATCGCGAACGCGGTGACCGTCGATCATCCGGCGGTCGAGCGTCGGCCGGCGCGCGATCTCGATCCCGACAGCGATCTCGGCGATCTGGCCGTGACGGTCGCCGTGGACGACGGCCTGCCGCACAAGTTGATCGAACAGGCCCTGAATCGTGGTGCCGCTGAGGCGAGGCGTCTCAGGCTCGCCGGGCTGATCGACAGCGCGGCGATCTCGCTGCGAGGGGAATGGCGCATCGAGGCGGGCGGCACGCCGCTTGCTCTGGCGGAGGCGGGATGAGCGATCTAGTGAGGGTGCGGAAATACGTGGCCACCGTCGAGGAGACGCTGCATGACGGCGGTCCCTCGCTGAACCCGCCGGTGGCCAAAGCGGCGGTGGGCGGCGTCATCGCCAACCCCTATGCCGGACGGCACGTCGCCGACATCCAGCCGATGATGAAGGCACTGGAGCCGCTGGCGGTCGACCTCACGGAACGTGTGATGAAGGCGCTGCGTGCCAAGGGCTCGGAGCTCGAAGCCTACGGCAAGGGCGCCATCGTCGGGCTGAATGGCGAGCTGGAGCACGCGGCGCTCTGGCATCAGCCCTCGGGTTTCGGTATCCGTCACGCGATCCAGAAAAGCGATGGGGGCGGGGCAAAGTCCATCGTGCCGTCGACCGTGAAGGTCGCGGCGGCCGGCGCACGCATCGACATCCCGTTGCATCACGTGACCGCGGCTTATGTGCGCAGCCACTTCGACGCCATCGAGTTCTGCGTGCCCGACGGGCCCAAGCCCGACGAGATCGTATTCATCGTCGCGGCCTCGGTCGGCGGCCGTCCGCATGCGCGCGTCGGCGGCCTGAAGCCGGCCGACATAAAACTGGGGGACGGCCAACGATGAGCGATCCTCTCACCGCCGCGATCAAGGCGCTCGACGACTACATGGATGCACTGAACCGCAACGACGAGCCGGCGATCAACAAGGCCTGCAACTTCCCGCATGTGCGGCTGGCGGGCGGCAGGGTCGTCATGTGGCCCAACTACGGCGACTACAAGCTGGCCGACTTTCGCGCCCGCGCCGGCGACGGCTGGCACCACAGCCGCTGGGACGAGCGGACGGCCATCCATGTCGGCGCGACCAAGGTTCATCTCAAGGTCAGGTTCAGCCGCTGGCGCGAGGACGAGACGCTGATCGGCCGGTTCGAGACGATCTACATCGTGACCCTGCAGGACGGTCACTGGGGCATCCAGGCACGGTCGAGCTTCGCCGATTGAGCGCTTGTGAGGTGTATGCTGGGCTCTGTACGCTCGGCTCAGGGAGTGTGAGTTTCGTTATTCTACGAAGGGGGATGTCATGCTGACCCGCTATCGATTGCTTGCCGGCACCGCCGCGCTTGCTGCTCTGTCGTTGGTCGTTCCGGCCGCCGCCCAGGCACCGGTGAAAATCGGCGAGCTCAACAGCTACAAGGTCTTTCCGGCCTTCCTCGAGCCCTACAAGAAGGGTATCGAGCTCGCCGTCGAGGAGGTGAACGCCGCTGGCGGCGTGCTGGGCGGCCGCAAGATCGAGGTCATCAGCCGCGACGACAACGGCAACCCGGGTGATGCCGTTCGCGTCGCCGAAGAGTTGCTGAGCCGCGAAGGTGCGGCCTTCCTGATCGGCACCTTCCCGTCGAACGTCGGTCTCGCCGTCGCCGACTTCGCCAAGCAGCGCAAGGTGCTGTTCATCGCCGCTGAGCCGCTCTCCGACAAGATCGTGTGGGATGCCGGCAACCCCTACACTTTCCGCCTGCGCACCTCGACCTACATGCAGACGGCGATGCTGATTCCCGACGCCGCCAAGCTCAAGAAGAAGCGCTGGGCGATCGTCTATCCCAACTACGAGTACGGCCAGTCGGCGACGGCGGCCTTCAAGAAGCTCCTCAAGGAAAAGCAGCCCGACGTCGAGTTCGTCGCCGAGCAGGCGCCGCCGCTCGGCAAGATCGACGCCGGCGCCGTGGCGCAGGCGCTGGCCGACGCCAAGCCGGATGCGATCTTCTCCTCGCTGTTCGGGCCCGACCTCGCCAAGTTCGTGCGCGAGGGCCAGACCCGCGGCCTGTTCAAGGGCGTCGAGGTCTTCAACCTGCTGGCAGGCGAACCGGAGTATCTCGACCCGCTGAAGGACGAGGCGCCGGAGGGCTGGTACGTCACCGGCTATCCCTGGAGCGAGATCAAGACGCCGGAGCACACCAAGTTCCTCAATGCCTACCAGGCGAAGTTCAAGGACTACCCGCGCCTCGGCTCGGTCGTCGGCTACGCCACGGTCTACTCGGCCGTGGAGGCGATCAAGAAGGCCGGCTCGCTCGACCAGGACAAGCTGGTCGCGGCGATGAAGGGTCTCACCCTCATCACGCCGTTCGGCATGGTGACCTACCGGCCGCTCGACCATCAGTCGACGATGGGCGCCTATGTCGGCCAGATCGGCGTGAAGGACGGCAAGGGCTACATGAAGAACTGGCGCTTCGTCGACGGCAAGGACGCGTTGCCGAGCGACGCCGAGGTCGAAAAGATGAGGCCGAAGAACTGACCCCCTCCGGCTCCTCGAGCCACCTCCCCCGTCTGACGGGGGAGGGTTGGGGAGGGGGCTCTACTCCTTCATGACCCTCGCCAGTTTCATCATCCAGCTCCTGAACGGGCTGGCCGCCGCCGCGTCGTTGTTCCTCGTGTCGGCGGGCCTGTCGTTGATCTTCGGCGTCACGCGGATCGTGAACTTCGCACACGGTTCGCTCTACATGCTGGGTCTGTACGGTGCCTATACGCTGATCCAGGTGTTCGGCCGCACACCCTTGGGATTCTGGGGCGCTGTCGTATTGGCGGCCCTGGCCGTCGGCATCGTCGGTGTGCTGATCGAGGTGCTGATACTGCGGCGCATCTACCGCGCACCCGAGCTGTTCCAGCTTCTGGCCACTTTCGCGATCGTGCTGGTCATCAAGGACATCGCGCTCTTCGCCTGGGGTGCGGAGGATCTGGTCGGTCCGCGCGCGCCGGGCCTTTCCATGGCGGTCGAGATCATGGGCCGCCGCATTCCGGCCTACGACCTGCTGCTGATCGCCATCGGTCCGGTGGTGCTGGGCGTCATGTGGTTGATGCTGACGCGTACCCGCTGGGGCGCGCTGGTCCGTGCCGCCACGCAGGACCGCGAGATGGTGGGCGCGCTGGGTGTCGACCAAGCCAAGCTCTTCACGTCCGTCTTCTTCGTGGGCTCGGTGCTGGCCGGGTTGGGCGGCGCGCTGCAGATCCCGCGCGAGCCCGCCAATCTCGAGCTCGATCTCTCCGTCATCGCCGACGCCTTCGTCGTCACCGTCGTTGGCGGGCTGGGCAGCATCGGCGGCGCGTTCCTGGCGGCCATCATCATCGGCGTCGCCAAGGCCTTCTGTATCGGCATCGGCACGGTGACCTGGTTCGGCGTCGAGATCTCCTTCTCGAAGCTCACCCTGGTCGTCGAGTTCCTGATCATGGCGATCGTGCTGGTGGCGCGCCCCTACGGCCTGCTGGGCAAGCCGCAGGCAGCGCAGCGCATCGCCGCCGACCCGGCGCCGCCGCTGCAGGTGCCGTCCTGGAGCTTTGCACTGGTCTGGCTCGGACTCCTGATCCTGGTGCCGCTGGTCGCTGATCGCTACGCCGCCATCCTGCTGACCGATATCGTCTGCTTCGCGCTGTTCTCGGTGTCGCTTCACTTCATCATGGGGCCGGCCGGCATGGTGTCGTTCGGCCATGCAGCCTATTTCGGCATCGGTGCCTATGCGGCGGGTCTGCTGCTCAAGAAGGCCGGGCTGCCCATGGAGGCGGCGATCCTGATCGCGCCGCTGATCGCCGGCACCTTCGCCATCGTCTACGGATGGTTCTGCGTGCGCCTCTCCGGCGTCTACCTCGCCATGCTGACTCTCGCGTTCGCCCAGATCAGCTGGTCGATCGTCTTCCAGTGGGATTCCTTCACCGGCGGCAGCAACGGCATGGTGGGCGTGTGGCCGTCCTCATGGCTCGCCTCCAAGACCGTCTACTACTACATGGCTCTGGCGCTCTGCGGCGCGGGCATCGCCTTCCTGTGGCGCGTGCTGTTCTCGCCCTTCGGCTACACGCTGCGGGCCGGTCGCGATTCGCCGCTGCGCGCCGAGGCGATCGGCATCGACCTGCGCTCCTTCCAGTGGGCGGCCTTCGTGCTGGTCGGCGCGCTGGCGGGCCTCGCGGGCGCGGTCTACGCCTTCTCCAAAGGCAGCATCTCACCCTCGACGATCTCGATCGCGCAGTCGACCGACGGGCTGATCATGGTGCTGCTGGGCGGCGTCGAGACGCTGACCGGCCCGGTCGTCGGCGCGGCGATCTTCACTTGGCTGCGCGACGCGGTGGCCCGCAACACCGACTTCTGGCGCGCCGTCATGGGCATCGTGATCCTGGTGATCGTGCTGCTGTTCCCGCAGGGGCTGGTCGGCGGCCTCAAGATGCTGGTCGCCCGTTTCCGCGAGCGCCGGGCATGAGCGCGATCCTCCCCGGAGAAATCCTGCAGGTCGAGGGGCTGCACAAGGCGTTCGGCGGCGTGCAGGCGGTGGCCGATGTCTCGTTCGCCGTGTCGGCCGGCGAGATGCTGGCGCTGATCGGGCCGAACGGTGCGGGCAAGAGCACCTGCTTCAACATGCTGAACGGCCAGCTCGCGCCCGACAACGGCATCGTACGCCTCGAAGGCCGCGACATCGTTGGGCTGAGGCCGCGCGCCATCTGGCGGCTGGGGGTGGGCCGCACCTTCCAGATCACGGCGACCTTCGTGTCGCTCAGCGTCCGTGAGAACGTGCAGATGGCGCTCTACAGCCATGCCGGCCGGTTGCGCTCGCTCCTGTCGCGCTTCGGTGCCGGCTTCCGTGCCGAGGCCGATGCGCTGCTGGAGCAGGTCGGCATGCTCGATCAGGCGGACCGCCCGTGCGGCGTGCTGGCCTACGGCGACCTGAAGCGGGTGGAACTCGCCATCGCGCTCGCCAACGAGCCCAAGCTGCTCCTGATGGACGAGCCGACCGCGGGCATGGCACCCAAGGAGCGTGTCGCGCTGATGGAGTTGACGGCCAGGCTCGCCCGCGCGCGCAACGTCGCGGTCCTGTTCACCGAGCACGACATGGACGTGGTCTTCTCCCAGGCCGACCGCATCATCGTGCTGGACCGCGGCCAGCTCATCGCCGGCGGGACGCCCGAAGAGGTGCGCAACAACCCGAACGTCCGGGCGGTCTACCTGGGGAGCGCGCACTGATGCTTGAAGTACGGGACCTGCACGCCTTCTACGGCCGAGCCCATATCCTACACGGCGTCTCGCTCGAGGCGCGCGCGGGGGAAGTCGTGGCGCTGCTCGGCCGCAACGGGGCAGGCAAGTCGACCGCGATGAAGGCGATCATGGGGCTGGTACCGCCGGCATCCGGCGAGGTGAGCTTCGACGGCAGGCGCATCGAGCGGCTGCAGCCCTATCGCATCGCGCGGCTCGGCCTCGGCTACGTGCCCGAGGAGCGGCGCATCTTCACCGAGCTGTCGGTGATGGAGAACCTCGAGGTCGGCCGCCAGCCGGCACGCGACGGTCTGCCGCCGTGGACCGAGGACAAGCTCTTCGCCCTGTTCCCCAACCTCGCGCGCATGCGGGAGCGCCCGGGCGGGCGCATGTCGGGCGGCGAACAGCAGATGCTCACCATCGCGCGTACCCTGATGGGCAATCCGCGCTGCGTCCTGCTCGACGAGCCGTCGGAAGGGCTGGCGCCCATCATCGTCGAGGAGATGGCCAATTCGATCCGCGCGCTGAAGGGCGAGGGCCTGTCCGTGCTCCTCTGTGAGCAGAACCTGCACTTCGCGCAGGCCGTCGCCGACCGCGCCTACATCATCGAGAAGGGCCAGATCCGCTTCGGCGGCTCGATGGTCGAGCTGGCGGCGGACGCCGCCCTTCGCGAGCAGTATCTGTCGGTTTGAGCATGTCCCAGAGAAGCAGCGTCACGGTCGGCATCGATGTCGGCGGCACCTTTACCGACCTGCTGGCGATCGACACCGCCTCCAACGAGGTCCGGCTGGCCAAGGTTCCGACCACGGTTGACAACCAGGCGATCGGCTTCATGGCGGCACTTGCAGCCGCCAGCCTCGATCCGGTCGTGCTGCAGGCCGTGGTGCACGGCACGACGACCACCACGAATGCGCTGCTGGAACGGAAGATCGCCAAGGTCGGCCTGATCACGACCAAAGGTTTCCGCGACGTGCTGGAACTCGGCCGGCGCACGCGGCCGCAACCTTATGGGCTGCGCGGCACGTTTAACCCCGTGATCGACCGCGAGGTCCGGCTGGAAGTGCCGGAGCGCATGGATGCCGACGGCAAGGTGCT
Source organism: uncultured Reyranella sp. (assembly GCA_964415585.1). GTDB lineage: Bacteria > Pseudomonadota > Alphaproteobacteria > Reyranellales > Reyranellaceae > Reyranella. The sequence continues at coordinate 28,912 of CAYQAY010000039.1, read as the reverse complement.
GACACCGCTCGACGAGGCGGCCGTGGCCGCGGCGGCAAGGAAGCTGCTGGCGGCAGGTTGCGAGGCGGTCGTCATCCATTTCCTGCACAGCTACATCAACTCGAGCCACGAGCGCCGCGCCGCCGAGATCGTGCGCGACCTGTGGCCCAACAAGTACGTGACCGCAGGCCACGTCATCCTGTCGGAGTATCGCGAGTACGAGCGCGGCGTGACGGCGGCGGTCAACGCCTCGGTGCAGCCGGTGCTCGACCGCTACCTGTCGCGGCTGCGCACCGAGCTGTCGGCCAAGGGCTTCGTCCGCGATCTTCTGGTGATGCAGGGCAACGGCGGCACGGTCTCCTCGCAGCTCATCGCCGAGGCAGCCGTGAACACGGTGATGTCGGGTCCGGCATCGGGCGTGATGGCGGCGGCCTATACCGGCCGCGCCTCCGGCCATCCTGACCTCATCACCTACGACATGGGCGGCACCTCGACCGACGTCGGCCTCATCGAGGATGCGGTGCCGCAGGTCTCGGGCGAACTCGAACTCGAATACGCGATGCCGATCCATGTGCCGATGGTCGACGTCCACACGATCGGTGCGGGTGGCGGCTCGATCGCCTCGGTCGATGCCGCGGGCATGCTGCGAGTCGGACCGGAGAGCGCGGGCGCGCGGCCGGGGCCGATCTGCTACGGCCGCGGCGGCACCGAGCCCACCATCACCGACGCCAACCTGATCCTGGGCCGGCTCAATCCCGACCGGCTGCTGGGCGTCGACAACAAGGTGACGCTCGATCGCGTATGTGAGCTGGTGCTGGAGAAGGTCGGCAAGCGGCTCGGACTCGACGCCGAGGCCGCCGCCGCCGCCATCCTTCGTATCGCCAACGACCGCATGGCTGGCGCCATCCGGCTCGTGTCGCTGTCACGCGGCCACGACCCGCGCGACTTCGCGCTGTTCGCTTTCGGCGGGGCAGGACCGCTGCATGCCACGGCGCTGGCGCGCGAGCTCGCCATCCCGACCGTACTGGTGCCGGCGCGGCCCGGCATCACCAACGCGCTGGGCTGCGTCGTGGCCGACCTGCGCCACGACTATGTGCGCACCGTGAACAAGCCCCTGTCGGCGGTCGACGATGCGGCGGTGGCTGCGATCTATGCCGAGCAGGCGGCGGAGGGCGAGGCGACGATTGGGCGCGAGGGTGTGCCGGTGCGCGAACTGCGCCGCGTACTCACCGCCGACATGCAGTTCCAGGGGCAGAGCCACATCCTTTCGGTCGGCGTCGAGAGCGCGGCCATCGGCGTCGCCGGCCTGCACAAGGCTTTTGCCGCCGCCTACTTCCGCCGCTTCGGCATCGAGCTGCCGGAGATCCCGCCGGTCCTCGTGAACCTGCATACCGCCGTGATCGGCGTGCGACCGGAGATCTCGCTGGAAGCGCTCGCCGCCACGGAGCGCGCGCCGACGCTTGCTGCTGCCAAGGTGGCGGAGCGGCGCGTGTGGTTCACCGACGGCTGGCAGCAGACGCCGGTCTACGCCCGCGAGAAGCTGCCGCTCGACGCGACGTTCACCGGCCCGGCGATCCTGGAGCAGCTCGACTGCACCACGGTGGTCGAGCCCGGCGACAAGGTGCGACAGGACAAGCTCGGCAACCTGCTGATCTCTCTGTCATCCTGAGCGCAGCGAACGATCTCGCAGAGCGGCCAGACACGGAACCATCGACATCAGATGCGCTGCCGGTGTGAGATCGTTCGCTGCGCTCAGGATGACATCGGGTCTGAATTCCGGCAGTTTTCGCGGCAATCAAAGGGAGGAAGTAGCGATGAAGGTGACAGACGTCGCCTGCCACATCCTGCAGTGCAAAGTGGAGAAGCCGTTCGTGTCGGCGCGCGGCTGGGTCTACGGCACGCGCTCGTCCTGCGTCGTCGAGGTCTCTACCGACCAGGGAATTACCGGCTGGGGCGAATGCTACGGGCCCTCGGCAGTCGCCAAGACCTTCATCGAGACCCAGTTCAAGGCCCGCGTGGTCGGCAAGGACCCGTTCGACGTCGAGGCGATCTGGGAGGACCTCTACAACAGGATCAAGGACTACGGCACGACCGGCATGGCGATCTCGGCCATCTCCGGCATCGACATCGCCCTGTGGGACATCATGGGCCGCGCCGTGAACAAGCCGGTGCACAAGCTGATCGGCGGCGCCTACCGCACCGAAGTGATCCCCTACGCCACCGGCCTCTACTTCATCGACATGAACCGCCTCGTGGAGGAGGCCGTCGAGGAGGCACTCGAGTTCAAGAACGACGGTTTCCGGGCGATCAAGATGAAGATCGGTCTGGGCGACCTGAAGCTCGACGCCAGGCGGGTCGGCGCGGTGCGCAAGGCCGTCGGCCCGGACGTGAAGCTCGCGGTCGACGCCAACCACTGCTTCTCGGTGCCCAACGCCATCAAGCTCGGCCGCATGCTGGAAGAGCACGACATCCTGTGGTTCGAGGAGCCGATCAGCCCCGAGGACCATGACGGCTACATCGAGGTGACGCGCGCCCTCGACATGGCGGTGGCGGGCGGCGAGAACGACTTCACCCGCTGGGGCTTCCGCGACGTGATCGCCAGGAAGGCGATGGACATCGTGCAGCCCGACCTCTGCGCCGCCGGCGGCTTCTCGGAGTGCCGCAAGATCGCGACCTTGGCTTCGGCGTTCGGCGTCGAGTGCGTGCCGCATGCCTGGGGCTCGACCATCGGGCTCGCGGCGACCGTGCAGTTTCTCGCCGCGCTGCCGGACCAGCCGCCGGCCTTCCGGCCGATGCCGCCGATGCTCGAGTTCGAGCAGACGCCCAACCCGTTGCGTGACCATCTCGCCAAGGCGCCGATCGAGCAGAAGAAGGGCGTCGTGAAGGTGCCCGACGGTCCCGGCCTCGGCATCGAGATCGATCGCGCGGTGCTCGAGAAGTACAAGGTGGCATGATGGGCACGGGCATGAAGATCGTCGACGTCCGGGCCTTCCCGACCAGCTACCGGGTGCCCAAGGAGCTGCAGGTGTCGCTGGGCATCGGCACCATGACCAAGCGCGACTGCGTGATGGTGAAGGTGACGACCGAGGACGGGATCGTGGGCTGGGGTGAGAGCCACCATGCCCGCTCGCCGGGCTCGATCGGGCACTTGATCAACACGACGCTCAAGGGCTTCGTGGTCGGCATGGACGCCACCGACACGGTCGGCATCTGGGCCAAGATCTACAAGTTCCAGCTCGGTTCGCACGGCATGGGCGCGGCCACCGCGATGGCGATGAGCGGCCTCGACCAGGCGCTGTGGGACATCAAGGGCAAGGCCGCGGGCTGGCCGCTCTACAAGCTGCTGGGCGGCTCGAACCGGCCGGTGCCGGCCTATGCCGGCGGCATTTCGCTGGGCTACCAGCCGCCCGAGGAGCTGGCGGACGAGGCCGGCCCCATGGTCGAGGCTGGCTACAAGGCGCTGAAGCTGCGTGTCGGCGACAACGTGAAGGCCGACATCGCGCGCATGACGGCGGTGCGCAAGCGGTTCGGCGACGACATCGTGCTGCTGACCGACGCCAACACCGGCTACAAACCCGAGGACGTGCGCCGCGTCATGCCGGCGATGGACGAGCTCGGCATCGCCTGGCTGGAGGAACCGTTCCCGGCGCACGACCATCGCTCCTACGCGATGGCCAGGGGCTGGGGCCGCACGCCGCTGGCGGCCGGCGAGAACCACTACACGCGCTTCGAGTTCCACCGGCTCATCGAGGACGGCAACATCTCCATCCTGCAGCCAGACCTCTCGAAGTCGGGCGGCATCACCGAGGTGCAGCGCATCGCCGCGGCCGCCTCGATGTGGAAGCTGCCGATCCATCCGCACAGCTCGATGACCGGCCTGAACCATGCCGTGTCGATCCACTTCCTCGCGTCGATCGACAATGGCGGCTACTTCGAAGCCGACCTGTCGGTCGCCAACAAGTTCCGCGACGAGCTGGGCTCCGCGCCGTGGCAGATCGGTAAGGACGGCAACGTCCGGCCACTCGACAAACCCGGCATCGGGGTGGAGATCGACGAGAAGTTCCTCGAGGCCCACCCGGTGATCGAAGGTCCCGGCTACGTTTGAGCGATCAGATCCGATGCCTTCTCCGCGATGACGTTGGTGGCGGCGTAGGTGTTGCCCGAGACCATGGTCGGCATGCAGGAGGCGTCGGCGACGCGCAGGCCCTGCAGGCCGTTCACGCGCATCGAGGCGGGATCGACCACGGCCATCGGATCGGTGCCGAGCTTGGCGGTACCGACCGGGTGATAGGTCGTCGAGCCGGTGGCGCGGGCATGGGCCATCCACTGCTCGTCGGTCTGGACCGCCGGCCCCGGCAGGTTCTCCTCGATCACGTAGTCCTTGAGCGGCGGCGTGGCGAGCAGCTTGCGCAGGTATTTCATCGCGGCCAGCAGGGCGTCGCGGTCGTGCTGGGCAGCGAGATAATTCGGCTGGATCTCGGGCTTGGCCGTGGGGTCGGCCGACAGCGCCTTCACGTGTCCCGTGCTCTCGGGTCGGAGCTGCGAGCAGCCGAGCGTCATGCCGGGCACGCGGTCGAGTTCCGACGTGCCGTAGCGGCCGGGCATGTAGCTGGCCGGCGCGAAGTAGAGCTGCATATCGGGCGTGGCGAGGCCGGGCCGGGTCTTGAAGTAGCCGCCGGCGTGGCTGGGCGCCGCGGTCAGCAGGCCCTTGCGCGTGAAGGCATAGCGCAACACCTCGGCCACCAGCGGTAGGCCGCGGCTCTTCTCGTTGAGCGACGGCGCCCCTTTAACCAGGGCCGAGACTCGCACGGCGTAGTGGTCTCGGAAGTTGCGGCCGACACCGGGCAGGGCGTGCTTCACCGCCACACCGATGGCACCGAGATCGTCGGGATTGCCGATCCCCGAGATCTGCAGGAGCTGCGGCGTGTTGATGGCGCCGCCCGAGAGGATCACGTCGCGGCGCGCCTTCACCTGCTTGGTCTGGCCGCCCTGGCGATAGGTGATGCCGGTGGCGCGCCTGCCGTCGAGGTCGACCTTCTCGACCAGCGCGTGGGTGATCACCTTGAGGTTCGGCCGCTTCATCGCGGGCTTCAGGTAGGCGTCGACCGGGCTCCAGCGCCGGCCGCCGCGCATCATGTTCTGGTAAAGCAGCGTGCCTTCCTGATCGCCGCCATTGTAGTCGGGCGTGCGCCTGAGTCCGAGCGCCTCGTTGGCGGCCATGAAGGCGTCGCTCAGCACATGCGGGTCGCGCTGGTCCTCGATGTAGAGCGGGCCCTCGCGGCCGCGCACCTCGTCGCTGCCGCCGACGCGCCGCTCGGCGCGCTTGAAGTAGGGCAGCAGGTCGTCCCACGACCAGCCGCGGCAGCCGAGCTGCGCCCAGGTGTCGTAGTCGGCCGACTGGCCGCGCACGTAGAGATGGCCGTTGATCGAGCCCGAGCCGCCGAGCACCTTCCCACGCGGGAACTTGATCCGGCGGCCGTCGATGTGCGGGCCGGGCGCGGTCTCGTAACCCCAGTTGAGGTTGTCGTTGTACACGGTCTTGTTGAAGCCGGCCGGCACCTTGATCCAGATGTGGTTGTCGTTGCCGCCGGCCTCGATCACCGCGACGCTGTGCTTGCCCGATTCGGAGAGGCGGTTGGCGAGCACGCAGCCCGCAGCGCCTGCGCCCACGATCACGTAGTCGAACTCGTCCATGTCGTTCCCCTTCGTCTTCTTCAGGCGGCGACCACCAGGGTCGATGCGAGTTGCCGCACCGACTTCACCATCGCCATGGCGACCAGCTTGCCGGTCTTGCGGTTCTCCTCGCTGATGGCCACGTCCTCCATGAAGGTGAAGCGGCCGAACGTTCCCTTGGCTTCCAGCTCGACGATGTGCGTCGTGATGGTCGGATCGGCCACGATGACGACGCGTGTCCTGTCGAGACCGAGGCCCGACAGCGCGGCGGCGGCCGAGATGTTGACGTTCTGCGGATAGAGCCTGGCGCCCTCGCGCACCGGCCCGTCGAACACGGTGTGCGGCGTCTTGAGCGCGTCGAGGTCGACCAGCTTCTCCGCAACCGTGCCCTTCCACGCCGACGGGTCCTTGCGCACCGTGACGGTGACGCTCTCCAGCCCACCGACCGCGGCGCTGCTCAAGATGTCGAGCGCACCGATGCCGGCCGAGGGCAGGATCAGGCGTGCGCCGTTGGTCGCGGCGGCCGCCAGCAGGCGGTCGAACAGGGCGGTGTCGGTGAAGGCGCCGACCGAGGTGACGAGGAAATCCGCGCCGCCCTCCAGCACGCGCTGCCCATGCATACGAACAGCGTCGTGACCGGCGCACTCGGCCACGGCGTCGAACTTGTGCGCAAAAAAGCGGTCGGGTTCGTTGGTGAGGACGCCTTCATTGCGGGGCCGCTTCACGAGGACCGACACCAGCTCGATGTTCGCGAGCCCCGACGCCTCGACATGCTTGCCGATGGCGCCGTAGCCGATCATCCCGAGGCGAACAGCAGGGCGGGTGGTCACGCGAGCTTGCCCTCGGCCCAGCGCGCCCAGGCGATGAGCTGGTCGTCGCTGCCGTGCTTGCCGACGAGCTGCACCGACAGCGGCAGGCCGAACGGGCCTGCGTTGAAGGGCAGGGCGATGCAGGGCGTGCCGAGCAGGGTCCAGAAGCGATTGAACAGCGGATCGCCGGTGTTGCCCAAGCCGGCCGGCGCCTCGCCCTTGGCGGCGGGCGTCAGCAACAGATCGAACCTCGACCAAGCATCGGCGAGCTGCGCCACGGCCGTGCGCTTGCGCTTCTTCGCATCGGCGTACTGGCGGGCGTTCACCGCATCGCCGTCGACCATCACCTGCTTCATGGTGGGCGAGAAGAGATGCGCGTAGCGCGCCCGCTCCGGCGCGTAGGACTGCGTCGCCTCCTTGGTCATGATGCGGTTCTGCGCCGGCACGAGCCCGGTCCACGAGTCGGGCGCCACCCACTCGCGCACCTTCGCACCGGCGGCGCGCAGGATGCGGGCGGCTTCCTCGAGGTTCTTCCTGTTGTAGGGATCGGCCTCGTCCCACCACGGCGTCCGCACCAGGCCGATGCGCGGGGCGACACCGCGGGCCGGCGGATCGGCCGGCGCGTGGCCGTAGGCGGCGCGTAGCAACGCCAGGTCGTTGGCCTCGCGCGCGAAGAAGCCCAGCGTGTCGAGGCTCCTGGCGTAAGTCTTCACGCCCGTCATGTCGGCCCAGCCGTAGGTGCCCTTGTAGGCCACGACGCCGTTGAAGGCGCCGGGCCGGATCACCGACCCCGCGGTCTGCGTGCCGTAGCCGATCGGCGCCATGAAGTCGGCGACGGCGGCGGCCGAGCCAGAAGAGGAGCCGGCCGGCGTATGACGGAGGTTGTGCGGGTTGTGCGTCTTGCCGGCATGGCCGCCGGCGAACTCGGTGGTCACCGACTTGCCGAGCACGATGGCGCCGGCCTTCACGAGCTGTGCCACGCAGGCCGCGTCCTTGCCGACGACATGGTCGCGGTAGATCGGCGAGCCGCAGGTGGTGGGCATCGTTTTGGTCGAGATGATGTCCTTCACCGCGAGCGGGATGCCGTGCAGCGGGCCGACGGGACGGGCCCGCTTGTCCAGCATGTCGGCGCGCTTGCGGGCGCCCTCGGGATCGAGCGCCTCCCAGGCATGGACCTGGCCTTCACGCGCCTCGATGCGGTCGAGGCAGGCCTCGACGAGATCGCGCGCTTTCAGCCGCTTGTCGGCCATGCGCCGCACGGCCTCGCTGGCCGACAGCCTGTTCGGCGATTTCGCCATGCGTTCTTCCCCCTCGTTGCTCGTTCGGCGCATGATGGCCGAGCCCACAATGGAAAGGTAGCCCATGCTCGACGATCCGCCGCTGCTCACGATCAAGGCCGGCTTCACGCGACCCGACCCGGCCAAGGTGGCGGCGCTGAAGGGCGCGCAGACCTCGCACCTGGTCGACGCCATGGACGGCCGCGGCGCGCTCGACTGGACGATCAAGCCCTGCGATCCGGCCAACGCCTCGTTCGTCGGCGTTGCCGTTACCTGCCACGCCTATCCGGCCGACAATCTCGCGCTGTTCGGGGCGATGGAGATCGCCCGGCCGGGCGACGTCATCATGTGCGCCAACGATTCCTACCGGCTGACCGCGCTGGTCGGCGACCTGGTGGCCGGCATGATGAAGAACGCCGGTTTCGCGGCCCTGGTGACCGACGGCCTCGCCCGCGACCGGGCGGGCATCGTGGCGGCCGGCCTGCCGCTCTTCTGCGCGGGCATCGTGCCCAACTCGCCGGCCAAGAACGGTCCGGGAAGTGTCGGCCTGCCGATCACCATCGGCGGCGTCCCGGTGAGTCCGGGCGACGTGGTGGTGGGCGATGCAGACGGCGTAGTGGTGGTTCCGCAGGCTATCCTCGACGCTACCGTCAAGCGCCTGAAGGAGGTCCAGACGGCCGAGGTGAAAGCCGAGGCGGCGGTCAAAGCCGGTGCTAAGATGACTCCAGGCGCGGCCGCGTTGCTCAAGTCCCCGCGCGTGCTCCGACTGTAGGAGGGCGTCAATGCCCCATGGTTTGCCGTTCAAGGTCCGGAAGCTCGGCCACGCCGTGGTCAACGTCAGCGACCTCGAGCGATCCAAGCGGTTCTATACCGAGGTGCTGGGCTTCAAGGTCTCCGACGTCTACGGCCCGGACAAGATGCCGGGCGGCATGGTCTTCCTGCGCTCCAATGGCGACCACCATTGCCTCGCCCTGGTCGGCGGCGCACCGGCGGCCGACAAGACCGCGCGCACTCTGCATCACCTCGCCTTCGAACTCGCCACGCTCGACGAGGTCTTCCGCGCCCGCGATCATCTCAAGGCGCACGACGCGAAGATCGTCTACGAGGGCCGCCGCCGTGCGGGCTGCCAGGTCTCGGTCGAGTTCCTCGATCCTGACGGGCATCACCTCGAGCTCTACTGGGGCGTCGACCAGATCGGCAGCGACGATCGCGCCAGACCGCCGGAGGAATGGCGGCAGACCATGACGCTCGAGGACGCGGTGCGCATCGCGCCGCCGGGCCAGGACACCACGCTTCACGACCCCAGCCTGAAGGCGCGCATCCATGACTGAGAATCTCATGTTCCATGACGGCAACCGCCGCCTGCAGGACCAGTTCGACAGCCGCCGCATCGCCGACCGCCTCGTCGAGAAGCTGACGCGGGTGGCTTTCTCCGACGGCGACCGCGCCTTCATCGAGGGCGCGATGTTCTTCTTCCTCGCCACGTCCGACGATCGCGGCCGGCCCGACTGCTCCTTCAAGGGCGGCACGGCGGGCTTCGTACGGATCGTGGGCGCCGACGAGCTCGCCTTCCCGGACTACGACGGCAACGGCATGTTCAAGAGCCTGGGCAACATCACGGTCAATCCGTCGGTCGGCATGCTGTTCATCGACATGGGCGAGAAGCCGCGCCGCCTGCGCGTCAACGGCGAGGCGCGCGTCAGCGACGACGATCCGCTGATGAAAACCTTCCCCGGTGCCCAGCTCCTGGTGCGGGTGAAGGCCCGCGCGATCTTCCCCAACTGCCCGCGCTACATCGTGACGCCGGGCACGACTGAGCCGTCGCAGTATGCGCCGCGGCCCGGCCATGCACCGCCGGAGCCTGCGTGGAAGGGCTTCGACGACTTCAAGGACTACGTGCCGCCCCGCCGCCCAGCATCCCCTTGATCTTCTCGCGGCCGCGCTGGAAGGCGACGTAGAGGCCGGGAATCACGAAGATGCCGAGGCAGGAGGCGGCGATCATGCCGCCGAATACGGCGGTACCAACAGCCCGCTGGGTCGCGGCGCCCGCGCCAGAGGCGATGACCAGCGGCACCAGACCCAGGATGAAGGCGAACGACGTCATCATGACGGCGCGGAAGCGAAGTCCGGCCGCCGTTGTGGCCGCCGTCACGACGTCTACGCCCTTCGCGCGCTCCGCCATCGCAAACTCGATGATCAGGATGGCGTTCTTGGCCGCGAGCGCGATCAGCACCACGATGCCGATCTGGGCGAAGATGTTGTTGTCCAGACCGGTCAGGAACAGGGCCGTCACCGCGCCGAACAGGCCGACGATGACCGAGAGGAGGGCCGCCACCGGGATCGCCGTGCTCTCGTAGAGGCCGACCAGGAAGAGGTAGGCGAAGAGGACGGCGAGGGCCAGGATGAATCCGGTCTGGCCGCTGGCGGCCTTCTCCTGCAGCGCGGTGCCCGTCCACTCGAAGGTGTAGCCCGTGGGCAGGGTTTCCTTCGCGAGCTTCTCCATGGCGGCGATGGCATCGCCCGAGGAGTAGCCGGGTGCCGGCGCGCCGTTCAGCACCACCGCGCGCAGGTTGTTGTAGCGCACGATCGACGACGGCGCGGTGATCATCTCGATGTTGGCGACGGCAGCGAGCGGAATCAGATCTCCGCTGACGGACCGCACGCGCACGCGGAACACGTCGTTCGCCGTCTTCCGGTCGGAGGCCTCGGCCTGGACCTTCACCTGCCAGGTCCGCCCAAACAGATTGAAGTCGTTGGTATAGCTCCCGCCCATCGAGGTCTGCAGCGCCGAGAAGATGTCGGCGATGCTGACGCCCAACGCCTGGGCACGCTCGCGGTCGAGCTTGAGGTTGATCTGCGGCGTCGAGGCGCCGTACGTGGTGAACACGCCCGCGAGCTGCGGCACCTGCTGGGCCGACACCATCATGCCGCGCGCGACGGCGGCGATTTCGGCCGGCGGCGCGCCGCCGAGCGTCTGGACCACGAACTCGAAGCCCGACGAATTGCCCAGCCCCATGATGGGCGGCAGGTTGAAGGCGAAGATGTTGGCCGAGGCGATCTGGCTGAATGCGACGTTGAGGTCGCGCAGTGCCGAGAAGACCGAGAGGTTAGCCTCCTTGCGCTGGTCGAACGGCTTCAGCGCGACGACCACCAATGCTCGGTTCGGCAGCGCCAGGCCGTCGAGCAGGCTGTAACCCGAGACGGTGAAGATGCTCTGTAGCCAGGGTTTGCCCTCGATCGTCTTCTCGACTTCGCCGACCGCGGCGAGCGTGCGGTTGGTCGAGGCGGCGTCCGGGAGCTGGATCTCGGCCATGAAGGCCCCCTGATCCTCGTCGGGCAGGAAGCCCGACGGCACCATGGCGCCGATGCCTCCGGTCGCACCGGCGAAGCCCACGACGAGCAGCAGGGCCACGATGCCGCGGCGCGCGAGCGGCGTCACGACGCGGACATAGCCATCGCGCGTGCTGTCGATGCCGCCCTGCAGCTTCGCCATCATGCCGGTCGGTTTCTTCTTGTGGCGCAGGATCAGCGAGCAGAGCGCGGGAGAAAGCGACAACGCGTTGATCGCCGAAATCACCATCGACACCGAGACGGCGACGGCGAACTGCGAGTAGAGCTGGCCGGAGATCCCCGGAATGAAAGCGGTCGGGATGAACACCGACAGCAGCACCAGCGTGATGGCGATGATCGGGCCGGTGACCTGATTCATGGCCTTCTCGGTGGCTTCCGCGACGGTGAGCTCCGGCTCGTGCTCCAGGATGTGTTCGACCGCCTCGACAACGACGATGGCGTCGTCGACCACGATGCCGATCGCCAGCACTAGGGCCAGCAGCGAGATGGTGTTGGCCGAGAAGCCGAAGGCCAGCATGACCGCGAAGGTGCCGATCAGGGCCACCGGCACGGCGACGATCGGGATGATGGTGGCGCGGAAGTTGCCCAGGAAGATGAAGACGACGAGCGCCACCAGCACGAAGGCCTCGATCAGGGTGTGGATCACGCTCTCGATCGTGGCCTTCACGAACACGGTCGTGTCGTACATCACGTCGTAGGCGACGTCGTCGGGGAAGCGCGGCTCGAGTTCCTTCATCGCCTTGCGCACGCCCTCGGCGGTGGCGAGCGCATTGGCACCGGGAAGCTGGAAGATCTGGATGCCGGTCGCGGCGCGGCCGTTGTAGCGGCCGGTCTGGTCGCTGTTCTTGGCACCGAGCTCGACACGCGCCACGTCCTTGATGCGGACCAGCGAACCGTCGCCCTTGGCGCGGACGACGATGTTCTCGAATTCCTCGACAGTCGTCAGGCGTCCCTGGGTCGTGATGTTGATCTGGAAGTCGACGTCGTTCATCAGCGGTGAAGCACCGACCAGACCCACCGCCGCCTGCACGTTCTGCGACTGCACCGCCTTCACCACGTCGTCGGGCGTGATGTCGAGGCTCGCCAGGCGCTCGAGGTTCAGCCAGACGCGCATCGAATAGTCGAGCGCGCCGAAGAGAGACGCGTTGCCGACGCCCGGCACGCGGCGCAGCGTGTCGAGCAGGTTGATGGTGGCGAAGTTCGACAGGAACAGGCCGTCGCGGCTGCCCTTCGGTGAGTAGACGGCGACGACCTGCAGCAGTGCCGAGGACTGCTTGCGGGTCGTGACGCCGTTCCTCTGCACCTCGGGCGGTAGCAGGGCGAGGCCCTGGTTGACGCGGTTCGTGACGTTGACGGTGTTGAGATCGGGGTCAGAGCCGACCTCGAAGCTGACGTTGAGCTGGTAGCTGCCGTCGCCGCCCGACGTCGACTTCATGTAGATCATGCGCTCGACGCCGTTGACCTGCGCTTCGATGACCTGCGCGACGCTCTCCTCGACGGCCTGTGCCGAGGCGCCGGGATAGGTCGCGGTCACGGTGACCTGTGGCGGCACGATGTCGGGGAACTGCGCCACCGGCAGCGCCGTCATGGCGATGACGCCGGCGATCGTGATCACCGCCGAGACGACGAACGCCAGCCGCGGCCGGCGGATGAACAGCGACGCGATGGTCATGGCGCTACTGCTTCCGGGCCTATTGTTTCTGCGCGGGGGGCGGGGCGAGGGTCGGATTGACGGTCATGCCCGGCCGCACCCGCTGCTGGCCCTGCACGATCACGCGCTCGCCGGCCTTGAGGCCATCGGCCACGGCGATCAGCCCCTCGCGCGCCGTGCCCGTCCTGACGCGCCGTTGCTCAGCCACGTTCTTGTCGGTGACGACGAAGACGTAGGGCCCGGTCTGGTCCTGAGCGATGGCGGCCTGCGGCACGGCCACGACCTCCGGCACCTTCTCGCCCTCGATGATGACGCGCACGGTCTGTCCATCGGTCAGCATGCCGTCGGGGTTGGGGAAAGTCGCGCGGGCGAGCTGGGTGTCGGTCTTCGAGTCGACCGTGACGTCGAGAAAGTCGATCTTGCCTGTCTCCTTGTAGATCGAGCCGTCCGCTAGTCGAAGCCGTGCGACGATGTTGTCGCCGCCGGTGCCGCCGCTGCGTCGCGCCTCAAGTAGCTCGCGCTGGGTCACCGGGAAGAGAACGCGGATCGGGTTCTCGCTGACCACGGTCGCCAGCACGCCCGAGTCGGGACTGACGAGGTTGCCGGGCGAGAAGGCCGCGCGGCCGATGCGGCCGGCGATCGGCGACTTGATCTGTGTGTAGGAGAGCTGGAGCTGGGCGTCGCGCAGCTGCGCCTCCGAATCCTCGAGCTGCGCCTTGGCCTGGAGCTGCTCGGAGAGCCGCTGGTCGTAGGTCACCGCCGTGCCGGTGTTGGTACGCAGCAGCTCGGCGGCGCGCTTGAGCTGGTTGTCGGCATTGGCCAGCGCGGCCTTGGCGGCGTCGCGCTGCGCCACCTTCTGGTCGACGGTCGCCTGGTAGGTCTCCGGCTCGATCAGGAAGACGACCTGTCCTTCCTTGACGACATCGCCGTCGTTGAACTGGCGCGGACCGAGGAAGCCCTTCACGCGGGCGCGCAGCTCGACCTTGTCGACGGCGGCGGCGCGCCCGATGAACTCCGCCTGATCGGCGATCGGCTTGAGGGCAGCCGGCGTAACGAGCACGGCGGGCGGCGGGGTGCCCTGCTGGGTCGCGGCCGGCATACTCCACAACGCCGTCGACAGCACCGCGGCGACGGCCAAGGATGCCGCCCGACACCGGTCTTTCATTGTCATCTTCCCTGCTGGCTCTTAACGTCAGAACACTGCCTCAATTCGCCTTGATGGTCACGGTCTTTCGGCCCGTGTCCCGATTCGGAGAGGATGTGGAAATGGCAGCGTTGCGTGTGTCGGTTCTCGTGTTCGTGGCGCTGTGCGTCGTGTCGCCTCACTCGATCGCGCAGACCTCGTCGCCTCCGCCGGCGCAGGGCCAGACGCGCAACAGCTTCGCCAACCCCGCCGAGTACGACAACTACATGGCGGCGCTGAACACCAAGGATGCCGCCAAGCGCGCACAGGCGATGGAGGTGTTCATCGCCTGGTATCCCAACTCGGTGCTGAGGGTGGAGGCGCACGAGCAGGGGATCGCCGCCTATCAGGCGTCGAACCAGCCGGCCAAGGCCGACGGGCTCGGCCAGAAGCTGCTGCAGATCGACCCGGACAATCTGCGCGCGCTGGCCAACCGCGCCTATGTCGGTCGTCTCAAGGCGCAGAATGGCGACGCCGCCGCACTGCCGCAGGCGACGGCGGCGGCGGAGCGCGGCCTCGCGGTGATGCCCAAGTGGCAGAAGCCGGTGCTGCTCGACGAGGCGGGCTTCGCGAAGGTGAAGGAACAGCTCTCGGCCGTGTTCAACGGCGTGCTGGGCTTCGCCGCGTTGCAGGCCAGGGACTACGACAGGGCGCGTGTCTTCTATCGCCAGGCCGTCGCCGCCGATCCGGCGGATTTGCAGAACGCCTACCAGCTTGCGGTGGCGCAGCTCGAGGGCCAGCCGGTAGATCCGCTGGGCTTCTGGTACGGCGCGCGCGCCATCGCAATCGCCAAGGCGGCGAACAACGCCGCCGCGGCGCAGGACATCGACCGCTACGTGCGCTCGCGCTATCGCGTCTATCGCGGCAGCGAGGAGGGCTGGGACGATCTCGTGAAGCGCCTCGTCGCGGGCGAGGCGGCGGCGCCCGAGAACTTCAGCAAGTCGATCCCGCGCCAGCTCACGCCGCCCGAGCAGGCGCTGCAGCTCCTCGAGGACAACGATCCGGCGAAGCTGCCCTACGCCGACTGGATCCTCGTGCTGCGCCATCGCGACGCGAGCGCGGCCAACAAGGCGGCAGCCGACAGGGTATGGAAGGCGATCGGCGACCGCCAGCAGAACGGAACGCGCATGAAGGTGCCGATGAAGGTGATCGGCGCCACGCCCGACCGCATCGAAGGCGCCATCACCGACGCCGCGCGGAACGGCAACATCGTCGAGATCGAGGTGGTGATGGCGCGTCCCTTGAGTCCGCTGCCCGCCGTCGGCTCGACCATCGCCTTCCTTGGTACGCTGAGCGATTACCGCCCGCAGCCGTTCCTCTTCAAGCTGACGCGCGGCGAGCTGGCGCCGGAGTTCCTGCCGGTTGCGGGCGGCCCGTGCGCCGATCCGCGGCCGCAGATGTGCACGCGCGACTACCGGCCGGCCTGCGGCACGCGCCGCGACGGCACGCGCAAGACCTACGGCAACGCCTGCACCGCCTGCAGCGATGCCGAGGTCGTCACCCAGGCCGCCGGCGCCTGTCCCTGAAAAGCCGAAGAAGGGTCTTGCCGCTGGCGCATCGATCAGATACTTAAGCATATACTTAACTATCAAGCGATACCGCAGATGCCCCTGGATATGGCCTTCCACGCCCTGTCCGACCCGACGCGCCGGGCCATGATCGAGCGGCTGAGCCGAGGTCCGGCCTCGGTGAGCGAACTGGCCCACCCTCTCGACATGACGCTCTCGGCCGTGGTTCAGCACCTCGCCGTGCTGGAGACCGGCGGCCTGGTGCGTTCCGAGAAAGTGGGCCGCGTGCGGACCTGCCGCGTCGAGCCCGAGACGCTGACCGCCGTGGAGCGCTGGATGGCCGAGCGTCGCGCCGCCTGGGAGCGGCGCTTCGACCGCCTGGGTGTGCTCCTGATGGAAGCCGAATCCAAGCCCCGCAAGAGGAAATCATGACCAAACGTTCCGCCACGCCCGCCACCTTCACCATCGAGCGCACGTTTCCGATCTCGCGCGACAAGGTGTTCCGCGCCTACTCGGACGTGAAGATGAAGGCGAAATGGTTCGGCGGCCCCGAGGAGTGGGGTCGCTCCGAGCACAAGCTCGACTTCAGGATCGGCGGTCGCGAGAGCGTGAGCGGCGGCCCGCCGGGTGGGCCTCAGCATCACTACAACGGCATCCACATGGACATCGTGCCCGACGAGCGCATCGTCCTCGCCTACGACGTCGTCGTCGGCGAGACGCGTCTCACCGTGTCTCTCGGCACCACGGAATTCAAGGTGGACGGCAAGGGCCCGAACGCCGGAACCAGGCTCGTCTACACCGAGCAGATCGTGTTCCTCGACGCCCCCGAACATCTCGAGGATCGCAAGAAGGGCACCGAGGCGTTGTTCGACAACCTCGTTGCGGTGTTGTCGAAACCGCACTGACCCCGCGGATCAGTGCGCCATCAAGAGCGGCACGCGGCAGGACGAGATCACCTTGCCGGTGGCGCCGCCGAGCCCGAGGAAGCTCAGCACCTGGCCGCGGCCGTAGGCGCCCATCACCAGCAGGTCGGCGCCCTTGCCGTGCGTGTAGTCGAGAAGCGCCCGGCCGCGGGCGCGGCCCGAGACGGCGCCGGGATCGATCGCGTCGATCGTGGTCTTGAGGCCGTGGCGGCCGAGATTGCGCGCGAGATAGGCCGCGCCGACCTCGTCGGGCGTCGAGCCCACCACCAGGATCGTGACGCTGCCCGCCTTGGCGAGGAAGGGCAGCGAATATTCGACGGCGCGCGCGGCCTGGAAGCTGCCGTTCCACGCCACGATCACCGTGCCGAAGCCGCCGCTGCCCGCATCGGGCGGCGCGATCATGACGGCGCGGGCGCATTCGTGGATGGCGGCCTCGACGGTCGCGGGCGCGACATTCTCCGGGTCGGAACCCGGGCGGCCGAGCACCAGCAGGTCCGAGCAGCGGCCCATCGCCACCAGCGTGTCGAGAGTCGCGGTCTGCGCGGCGGTGTAGGTCGAGCCCTTGTTGGCGCCGAGCAGCTCCTTGTAGGCGCGCTCCGACTCCTTGGCGCGCGCCTCGAGGCGCTCGTCGTCGAGGTTCATGATCAGCGGCATGGCCTCGCCGCTCATGGCGAGGCCGCCGACCGCGCCGCCCGCCGGACCGACCGGCAGGTGCAGCGCATCGACGGTGCCGTCGAAGACGGAGGCGACGCGGCTGGCCAGCCTGAACGACATGGCGGCGTCGGGGCCGCCCTCGGAAACGGCCAGGATCGACTTGAACATCGCGCTCTCTCCCCAACGGAATTCTTCGAAGGACGCGGGATTAAGGAGCGGCGGCGCGTCCGGTGCAAGCCGAGACTTTCGGCCACCGGACCTCTCCAGGCCCGATCTAACCTCGCGCCGCGCGGGCGAGGCCGGTCATGAGATCGGCGACCGGTTCCAGCTCCTGCCCGGCGCGGCGGGCGCCCTGCAGAACCTCGTCGAGCGAGCGGCCATTCGCCAGGCAGGCTGCGCCCCACAGCAGCGCCGAGCGCATGCCGCTCTTGCAGAACGCCACGATCCGGTCCTCGCCGCCGGCCAGCAGGTCGGCGAGGGCGCGCACCTGCTCGGGCGTGGCGCGCGGACCGGAGAAGGGCAGGTCGAGGAATTTCAGTCCGGCTGCTTCGGCCGCGGCCTTGATGTCGGCCGTCCTCGGCTGGCCGAACATCGCCTCGCCGTCGGGGCGGTTGTTGACCACCACCGTGAAGCCCGCGGCCGCAACGGCCTTCATGTCGTCGGGCTGCAATTGGCCGGCGACCACGACGCGGTCGTCGACGGCCGGCAGGTCGAGGCTCATGCGGACAACTCTCTCTTGCGGATCCAGTGGATGAAGGGCAGCGCCAGCACGACCATCCAGAGTTTCCCGAGGATCTGGCCTGCGAGATAGTCGAGGCTGCCGAAGGCGAGCCACAGGAAGACGATGCTGTCGGCCACCAGGCCGACGACGCTGCTGGCCAGCACCGCGAGCACCAGCCCGCGCGACTGCAGCGGCGTGTAGACCGCGAAATCGGCGAGCTCGGAGAGCAGGAAAGCGGTGGCCGACGCGACGATGAGCTGCGGCGGCGCCACGGCGCCGGAGAGCGCGGCGCCGGCGACGATGGCACCCAGCGCCACGCCGCGGCCCAGCCGCCGTTGCACGAGGTCGCGCAGCACCAGCGCCAAGCCGATCATCAGCACGCCCGACGGCGCCATGATCGGTTTGTCGTCCGGCCCCCACGGCCACACCGGCACGAGGCAGGGGCCCTGCGGCACGCAGACGGCACCGACATTTCCGATCATCCAGTTGGCGAGGGGGATGCAGGCGATGAAGCCCAGGAAACAGGCCAGGGCTTCGAGCTTCTGTCGCGCGGTCGGACTCATCCGTCGATGCCTAGCAGGTCTGCCGTGCGTCGGGAACCGGACGCCCCGCCGCAGCGTTCCAGAGCGCACAATCCAAGGAGATCTTCATGCTCGCTCGCCGCTCGATCCTGGTCGGCTTGGCCGCCCTGCCGGCCTTCGGCGCCGGCGCCGCCCTTGCCGTCGACGCCCTGCCGGACTCGCGCTTCGTGGGCTTCGCCCAGAACGTGAACGACTTCGAGATCGCCTCCGCCCGCCTCGCGCTGGCCAAGTCGGCAAACCAGAACGTCCGCGGCTTCGCCACCACCACCCTCGCCGACCATACCGAGGCCGCGCAGTTCCTGACCAAGGCACGCTCCGAGGCCGGCGTTTCCTATGCGCCGGATCCGGCGCAGACCCCCGACACGGTGGCGACGCTGCGGCGGTTGAGCGCGCTGGAGGGCGTCGAGTTCGACACCGCCTTCGCCAACGCCCAGCTCGCCATCCACACCGAAGCGGTGGCGCAGTACGGCGCCTACTCGCAGACCGGCGGCAACGGCGCGCTGCGCCGCTACGCGCAGCGCGAGCTGCCGAACCTGGAACGCAACCTGCGCGGCGCCCGGATGCTGGCCGGCGGTCGGTAGTCGACTGGCCTCATCCTGAGCGGTCCGGAGGACTGCGTCTCGAAGGATGAACCGCAGGCGAGGTGCTCGATCCCATCCTTCGAGACGCAGTCCTCCGGACCGCTCCTCAGGATGAGGTCGTGTGCTTCAGAGAGAAGACTTGCCTTCGCGATAGGCAACGAAGCCCCGCTTGCGCAGGGCGCAGGCGGGGCACTCGCCGCAGCCGTAGCCCCAGTCGTTCCGTGGACCGCGCACGCTGTCGTAGCAGGTATGCGTGTGCTCGAGGATCAGGTCGACCAGGCTGGCGCCGCCCAGCTCGCGCGCAAGATGCCAGGTTTCGGCCTTGTCGAGCCACATCAGCGGCGTGTGCAGCACGAAGCTCCGGTCCATGCCGAGGTTGAGCGCGACCTGCAGCGCCTTGATCGTGTTGTCGCGGCAGTCGGGATAGCCCGAGAAATCGGTCTCGCACATGCCGCCCACGAGGTTGCGGATACCGCGCCGCCACGCCAACGCGGCGGCGAAGGTGAAGAAGAGCAGGTTGCGGCCGGGCACGAAGCTGTTGGGCAGCCCGTCCGCCTCCATGGCGAAGGCGACGTTGCGCGTGAGCGAGGTCTCGCTGATCTGGCCCAGCACGCCCATGTCGACGAAATGGTCCCCGCCCAACCGTTCCGCCCACTGCGGCGAGGCGCGGCGCACCTCGTCGAGGACCACAAGCCGTTGATCCAGCTCGATTCTGTGCCGCTGGCGATAGTCGAAAGCGACGGTCTCGACATGCGCAAATCGCTCTAGCGCCCAGGCCAGACAAGTGGTGGAATCCTGCCCACCGGAGAAGAGGACGAGGGCGGATCTCGCGTCGTTCATGAGGGGCTTTATCGCCCGCAACCTCCCTCCGCGCCACTGCGTTGCCCGTTAAGCGGACCCATAGGTCAGAGAGGGGGAACCATGTTCGTCTCCGACATCCTGTCCCGCAAAGGCGCCCTCGTTCACACCGTCACGCCCGGAACTTCGGTCGGCCAGATCGCGCAGCAACTCAGCGTCCGTCGCATCGGATCGGTCCTCGTGCTCGACGACGAGCAGGTCGTGGGCATCGTCTCCGAGCGCGACATCGTGCAGGCATTGGCGAGCCACGGCGCGGCGGCGCTGGAACTCGAGGCGCGCAATGTGATGACGCGCGACGTGGTGACCTGCGATCCCGACGAGTCGATCGACCGTGTCACCGAGTTGATGACCCGCGGCCGCTTCCGTCACCTGCCGGTGATGCGCCGCGGCGAACTGCTGGGGCTGGTCTCGATCGGCGACGTGGTGAAGGCGCGCCTCGAGGAGGCCACGCACGAGGCGGAGGCGCTCAAGGCCTATATCGTCGCCGGCTGACCGACCAGATGCTGCGGATCGCGAACTCGGCAAGCACGCCGGCCAGGATCAGCACGAAGGCGTTGGCCGGGACCGCGTAGAGCGGGCTCGGCAACGCCGTCATGGCCTGCGCGAGATAGAGGCCTAGGAACGCGACCGACACCGCGACCACCAGCTCGCCCTGCGGGAAGCTCGCGTACAGCCATGCCTTCGTTCGACCGGCGACGGCGAGGAGGAGCAGGCCGATCGCCAGGACCAGTCCGAAGCTCGGCCCGGGCTGTACCGTCGGCGCGCCAAGCAGCAGGCGCGCCTTCTCGTAGTAGAGGCGCGCGATCTCGCCGGGGTCCTCGACCAGGCGCTCGAAGTAGAGCTTCCACATCAGGCGGAAATATTCGGGCGAGCAGAATTCGATGTCGGGCCTGAGCTGCCTGGCCAGCTCCTCGCCGTAGGCATCGTCGTAGCGGATACCCCACTTGTTCTCGATGAAGCCCAGGCCGAGATAGAGCGTGTGCGACAGGCCGTGCCGCTCGAGCCGCTGCGCCGGCTGCATGTCGAACAGCCCGTCGCGCGCCATCACCGTCCAGCGCGGCGTCAGGAACGCCACCACCGTCAGCGCCAGCAGCAGGACGAGGCGCGAGGGCCGCGCGACGCGGCGCCAGGCCATCCAGGCCAGTACCAGGATCGTCACGACGAGCCCCATCAGGCCGATCGATTCGCGCAGCAGCGTCACGAAGGCGAGCATCGCGATGCCGAAGCCGATCCACGCCGCGCCGGCAGGGCGTGACAGTAGCCCTTGCGCGGTCGCGGCGAGCGAGAGCGGCAGGATCGCTGCCAGGCTTGCGGCGCCGATGAAGGCCCAGTGCGGCGACAGCCCCATCCAGCCGAGATATTCGACCGGTCCCAGAAGCATCAGCACGAGGGCCGCGATCGGCGCGCCGAGCCAGACCAGCAGCAGGGCGAAGGCGAGCAACCCCAGCGCATTGACCAGCACGTTGATCCGGGCGGCATCGGGTAGGGTCGCGCGCTCGCCCGTGATGGCCGACCAGATGTTGAGCAGAAGCGCGTGGCCCGGATCGTCGGCCAGCGCGCGGTCGGCGATCGGGATCAGGCGCCCGTCCTCGCAGATCGCCAGCCACGCGCCGCTCTTCAGCGTGCACGCGCTGCTGTCGAGCCAGATGTTGGTGGCGCGCCAGTCCGACGGCATGATGTCGGCCAGGTAGCCATAGCGCTCGACCGCCGCGAAGGTCTTCGCGAACTGCCCGCCGAGCAGCGCGATGCAGACCAGTACGGCCAGCCATCGCAGCCAGCCGCCACCCCAACCCATCCCCGGTACCGTCCGCTTCGTTTCGTGCAGCCAGTATAGCGGGTGGCGCGGCGCGCTTCTCCTATGACTCTTTAACTGCCCCCGCGTAGCGGGTTGCAGCTATGGCCGCATCGGCCATAGCTGCTAAGTGCCGCGTCTTACGCGGCGAAGGGGGTCAGGAAGTTGAACGAAAGCCTCCCTGTGGCCTTCCCCCTCCGGACCTTCGGGCCACCTCCCCCGAAACGGGGGAGGAGAAGAGTACCTAGCCGCGATTAGCTTCTGCGAAGAGTCATATGAAACTGCGCTGTGCTAGGGTCGACATGACCCCCGGGTGGAGATCGCATGTCGTTACCCCTTCAAGGCAAGGTCGCGCTGGTGAGCGGCGCGGGAAAGAACATCGGGCGCGAGATCGCGCTCACCCTGGCGCGCGACGGCGCATCGGTCGTGGTCAACGGCCGCTCCGACAGGGCGGCGGTCGACGGCGTCGTGGCCGAGATCGTGAAAGGAGGCGGCAAGGCGATCGCGGCGATGGGCGACGTCTCCGATCCCGCCGTGCCGCCGCGGCTCGCCGACGAGGCGGCCAAGGCGTTCGGCGGCGTCGACATCCTCGTGAGCAATGCGGGCCTCAGGAAGCAGACCTCCTTCCTCGACATGTCGTTCGACGAATGGCGCGGCATCCTGTCGGTCGCGCTCGACGGCGCGTTCCTGCTGGGCAAGGCGATCGTGCCGCAGATGGTGAAGCGGGGCGGCGGCGCGTTCGTCGCGATCTCCGGCATCTCGACCCACGTCGGCACGCCCAACCGCTGCCACGTCTCGGCGTCGAAGTCGGGCCTCGAGGGACTGATGCGCGCGCTCGCTGTCGAGCTGGCGCCGCACAGGATCACCTGCAACGCGCTGGCGCCCGGCGCCATCGACACGACCCGTGGCGTGTCGGCGGGACCGCGCCCCGTCGAGAACCGGCCGATTCCGCTCAAGCGCTTCGGCACGGTCGACGAGATCGCCGCCATGGTGCGGCTGCTGGTCGGCCCGCAGGGCACCTTCATCACCGGCCAGACCATCCACGTGAACGGCGGCGAGTTCCTGACGTGAGAAACCTCATCACCGACGTGGCCGGAGTCCTGGTCGGCAACGCCGAGGATCGCCGCGCCGCGACCGGCGCGACCGTGGCGATCTTCGACGGCGGCGCTACGGCCGGCGTGGCGACCCTGGGCGGCGCACCGGGCGCGCGCATGGTCTCCGCGCTGGAGCCCGAGATGGTGGGCCAGCGCATCGACGCGGTCGTCCTGTCGGGCGGGTCCGTCTACGGGCTCGACGCGGCGGGCGGCGCCTCCGCCGTGCTCTGCGCCCAGGGGCGCGGCATGACCTTCGGCGGCATCACCGTGCCGGTCGCCGTGCAGGCGATCCTGTTCGACCTGGTGAACGGCGGCACCAAGGACTGGCTGACCGAGCCGGTGAAGAAGCGGCCACCCTACTGGGATCTCGGCCGCGACGCGGCGCTCGCTGCGGGCCAGGACTTCGCGCTCGGCACCGCGGGCGCCGGCGTCGGCGGCACCACGGCCGGCCTGAAAGGCGGGCTGGGCTCGACCAGTGCCAGGACCAGCCAGGGTTTCACCGTCGGCGCGCTGGTCGCGGTCAATGCCGTGGGTTCGGCCACGATCGGCAGCAGCCCGCATTTCTGGGCGGGCGCCTTCGAGCGCGATGGCGAGTTCGGCGGGCTGGGCTGGCCCGCCACGCTGCCCGACGACGCTACGGCGATCCGCTTCAAGGGCCAGCCGCTGCCGGTGACGGCGACGACCATCGCGCTGGTCGCCACCGACGCCACGCTCGGCAAGGCCGAGTGCAAGCGCCTCGCCATCATGGCCAACGACGGACTCTCAAGGTCGCTACGTCCCGTGCACGCGCCGAACGACGGCGACACGGTGTTCGCGGCAGCCACGGGCAGAATGGGACCGGGCGGCACGCCGCCCGTCCTCACCGAGATCGGCACCGTGGCGGCGGATTGTCTGGCGCGCGCGGTGGCGCGCGGCGTTTACGAGGCGACGGCGCTGCCGTTCCCCGGCGCGATGCCGGACTGGCGGTCCCGTTTCGGCGGCAGCAAGGGAGGATCGAAGGGATGAGACCGTTTTTTGCGATGCTGGCGATGGCCGTCGCCCTGCCCGTGACGGCGGCTGCTCAGACGCCGCCGCCCTACCAGCCCGGCATGGGCGATCTCATGGTCACGATCGTCCAGCCCCGGCACCTCAAGCTCGGACTCGCCGGCCAGGCCCGCAACTGGGACTATGCCGACTATGCGCATCACGAGCTCGAGGAATCGCTCGAAGCCGTCGAGAAGCACATTCCGAAATGGCGGGACTTCGACATCGCGCAGCTCATGGCGGCGACCGTGAAGCAGCCGCTCGAGGACATCGAGAAGGCGGTGAAGGCCCGCAACGCGGCGGCATTCGACGCTGCCTACCGGCAGCTCACCGAGTCCTGCAACGCCTGCCATCGCAGCACCAACCTGCCGGCCATCGTCATCAAGGTGCCCGATGCGTCGGCCTTCCCCAACCAGGAGTTCCGCGGCGGCGGGCGATGACGTCTCGGGAGCTTTGCGCATGATGTCCTATCTGGTGGTGTTCGTCGGCGCCGGCATCGGCGGCGCCGCACGGCACGGCATGAACATCTGGGTGGCGCGCCTGATGGGCACGCACTTTCCCTGGCACACGCTGGTCATCAACATCCTGGGCTCGATGCTGATGGGCGCGGTCATCGGCTGGTTCGCCGAGCGGGTCGGCGCCGCCGGACACCTGCGCCTCTTCCTCGCCACCGGGATCATGGGCGGCTTCACCACCTTCTCGGCCTTCTCGCTCGATGCCGTGCTGCTGTGGGAGCGCCACGAGTATCTGCTGGCGGCGCTCTATGTTGGCGGCTCGGTGGCCGGCGCCATCGCGGGCCTGGCGCTGGCGCTCTGGATCATGGGCAAGGCGCTGGCGTGAGCCAGCCCCCGAAGTCGGCGGAGCGCGCCACTCCAGTGGCGCCTCATGACGATGAGCGCCACTGGAGTGGCGCGCGCCGATGAGCGGGGCTCGCGCGTCTCAGTCCCGATCGTTCGACGTCGTCGTCCTGGGCGCCGGCGCCGCCGGGCTGATGTGCGCCATCCGCGCCGGTCAGCGCGGCCGCAAGGTTCTGGTGCTGGAGCGTGCCGAGAAGGTCGGCAAGAAGATCCTGATCTCGGGCGGCGGGCGCTGCAACTTCACCAACCTCGATGCGCGGCCCGAGGCTTTCCTCTCCGGGAACCCGCACTTCGCACGCTCGGCGCTGGCGCGCTACACGCAGCACGACTTCATCGACCTGGTGAACAAACACCGCATCGCCTGGCATGAGAAGACGCTGGGCCAGCTCTTCTGCGACGGCTCGGCGCGCCAGATCGTGGCGATGCTGCTGGCCGAGTGCGAGGCGGCCGGCGTCGATGTGCGCGTGGCGCACAAGGTGACTGAGGTGGAGAAGGCCGACCGCTTCACGGTCGCGACCGACCATGGCGACTTCGCCGCCGGCTCCGTCGTGCTGGCGACCGGCGGTCTCTCGATCCCGAAGATGGGCGCCACCGGCTTCGCGCACGACGTCGCGCGCCGCTTCGGCCTGAAGGTCACGCAGACGCGGCCCGCTCTGGTGCCGCTGACGCTTGCGACCTCAGGCATCAGCGGCGTCTCGTTCGACGTCGAGGCGCGTTGCGGCAAGGCCGTGTTCAGGGAGGCGATGCTCTTCACGCATCGCGGCCTCTCGGGGCCCGCGATCCTGCAGGTCTCGTCCTACTGGAAACCGGGGCAGGAGATCGTGATCGACATGCTGCCCGGCCTCGAGGCGTCGCAGTTCCTGAAGGAGCGCAAGCGCTCGCGACCGAAGGCGCAGCTCCACACCGTGCTGGCCGAGAAGCTGCCGCAGCGGCTGGCACAGGCGCTGGCGCCCGACATCGGCGCCGACGGCACCATGGCCAACCTGCGCGACCGCGATCTCGACGCGCTGGCCCGGCGCCTGCAGCGCTGGACGATCGTGCCGACCGGCACCGAGGGCTACGCCAAGGCCGAGGTCACGGTCGGCGGGATCGATACTGACGGTCTTTCCTCGAAGACGATGGAAGCGAAGAAGGTGCCCGGCCTCTACGCGATCGGCGAGGCGGTCGACGTCACCGGCTGGCTGGGCGGCTACAATTTCCAGTGGGCCTGGTCGAGCGGCTGGGCGGCGGGCGAGGCGGCTTAGATATGGTCGACCTTCGAGTTGCGCGGGAGAGCGACCTCGACGCGATTCGCGTGCTCCAACGCGAGTCGATCCTTGCGATTGGCGAAGACAGCTACACCGCAGGGCAGACTCGTGCTTGGGCTGACTGGCAGGAAGCCGATGCCCGCACTTTGCTCGCGCAAGGCGGTGAAGTTCTGGTGGGGAAAGGCGATACCGGGCTGGTCTGCATGGGAGGCTGGCGTCCGGACGCCGCCGACCCGACCGTCGCCTGGATACGGTCGGTGTTCGTGTCGCCGCGCGTCGCTCGGCGGGGGTATGGGGCGCAGGTGATGACGGGCCTCGAACGGAGCTGTGCCGGCTCGGGCCGCACGACGTTGAACTTGTTCGCCAGCGTCAATGCAAGACAGTTCTATGAAAGGCTTGGCTATCGTTCCTTGTCGGTCGAGTCATGGACCGCAGCTAGTGGTGTCGAATTGGGCGCTATACGCATGATGAAGGTCCTACGCTGACAGGTCTGCAGCGGGCTTGGTTAGCGGCATGACGCCGGTGCGGATTGGCAAACTTTGCCAACTATGGCAACCTATCTCAGCGTACTGGAGGAAGCCGACATGCCGACCCGCAACATCAGTCTGACCGATGAGCAGGATGCCTTCGTCGACAGGATCGTGAAGGCGGGAGATTACCAGAATGCGAGCGAAGCGATGCGCGACGCGCTCCGGGCGCTGCAGCAGCGGCGCCGGGAGGATGAACTGAAGCTCAAGGCGTTGCGCCTGCAGATCAAGGCCGGCGTCGAGGCGCTCGATCGGGGCGACTTCGTCGAGGTCGACGATGCCGGGCTCGACGACTATCTCGCGGGATTGACGGTACCGTCGCACAAGCGCGCCCGCTGACCCCCATGGCGCGCTTCCGTCTTTCACGGCCGGCGCGCGCCGATCTCGTGCAAGTTCTCGCGGTCAGCGCCGAGCGATGGGGACTCGAAGGCAGTCGGCGCTACGCAGCGCTCCTCGCGGCCGCGATGCGCAAGGTGGCCGCCGAACCTGGCGGAGCGGCGACACGCGATCGCGCCGGCCTGTCCCGTCGGGTTCGGAGTCTTCATCTTCGGCATGCGCGCGCCAGCCACGGCGAGCCCAAGGTGGGAAGGCCCGTGCACGTTCTCTACTACCGCGTCGTTCGGCCGGGCCTGATTGAGATCGTCAGAGTGCTCCACGAGCGCATGGAGCCGGGCCGCCACCTGGGAGCAGCTCCCGAAGGATGAGGCGCCGCGGACGCGGCGCGTGGCCTGGACGCGCTGGTCACAGGTCTCAAGACGTAGACCGTCGTGCCGACCGGCACCGAAGGCTACGCCAGGATCGAGGCCGCGCTGGGCGCTGGGCGGTGGGCGAGGCGGTGCAGGTCGCAGCAGCCGGTTGACCTGTCGTCACGGGCGAAGTAGCTGCGTAGTATCGTTCCGAATATAGCGAGAGACGATCTTGGAAGGTCCGTGGCTTCCGGCGCTGCTCATGTTCCTGGGCGCAGCCCTGTACACCTCGGTCGGACATGCCGGCGCTTCGGCTTACATCGCCGTCATGGCGTTGTTCGGATTCGCTCCCGCGGTGATGCGGCCGACGGCGCTGGTGCTGAACGTTCTCGTGGCGTCCTTCACGTCGTTTCGCTACGTCCGCGCGGGACTGTTCAGATGGCGCACGCTTTGGCCACTGCTGATCGGCGCGCTTCCCATGGCGTTCGTCGGCGGGACGATCGAGCTCCCGGGGCACTATTACCGTCCGTTGGTGGGGATCGTGCTGCTGATCGCCGGCGGGCGGCTGCTGTGGGGCGGGGAGCTTCGGCCGCATGCTGCGATTCGAGATCTGCCGATCGCCGGCGGAATCGCGAGTGGGGCGGCGATCGGACTGCTGTCGGGGCTGACCGGCACCGGCGGCGGGATATTTCTGTCGCCGCTGATCCTGCTTCTCGGCTGGTCCGATCCACGCACCGCCTCGGGCATCGCAGCGGTGTTCATCCTCTGCAATTCGGTGGCGGGATTGGCAGGGAACTTCGCGTCGTTGCAGGTGCTGCCACCGGACCTGCCCGTCTATGCGGGGGCTGTAGCGCTCGGGGCGATCGTCGGGACGACGTTCGGAATCCGGTGGCAACCTCCGATGATCCTGCGCGCTCTCGGCCTCGTTCTCTGTATCGCGGGCCTGAAGCTGGTCGGCGTCTACTGACCGTCGCAAGCCGGCCTTTGGCCGGGCTCTGCGGGACTTATCGCTTCGTCCGTCGTGCAGGGTGTAGTAGGGTAATCCGCTTTCTGCGCCACGTTTGATCGGATGTGCGATACGCATCCTGGCGGCGGCCTCCCTGAACGGGGAGCGGTGGGAAGCTCCTTTGGCAGTGCTCGAACGGCTGGTTTTGCCGGCACATCGAAGTCCAGACGGCTTCGGCGTGGCGATGGAGCCGGCGGCTTTCCCATATAGATCGGGAAGTCGGAAAACCGAACGCCGTCAGGGGACGTCGACCACATTCGAACGAAGGAGCCGCCCCATGGTCCATCTTCTCGGTCCGATCGTGATGTCCAGCCGGCCTGCCGTGGAGCGGCGGGCGGGCGTTGCGACACGCATCGGCGAAGCCATGCCGCCGATCGGTCGTCCGGTCCCCGGGCGGGGCTGGTCGGCCCACCTGACGCTCGGCAGCGTGATCGCGAGGATCGGGCGCATGGGAAGGGCGATGCGACTTGCGCGAGCGGACAGACCGACACCTCAGCCCCGTTAGTTTCCTTCCCACCCCATCTGTCAGAGGTCGTCGATGACGACAAGTGATGTGGCAATTCTTGCGGCCCAGGCCGCGACGTTCGCGTGCGGCATGGCGTTGCTTTCGTACAAATTCTTCGCCGTCTATCGCGAGCGTTTCGCCGAACAGTTCAGCTACAAGTCTCATATACCCGGTGTGACCGGGACAGCGCTGATGCTGCTGGCGATCCTGTCGGCCGCGTCGTCGGGGTGGATGGCCGTCGGTGCGGTCGTGCTGGTCGGATACGCCCTTTCTCCATTGTGTGTGTACCTGTTCAGATCGAGGATCGAGGCTGCGTTGCTCGGCCCTGTGCTGGCGGCGCTCATCTTCGTCGCCTGAGCACGTTCCTGTGATGCCTGCACTGCCAGCAGCCATGCTCGCCCATCGGCCGAGCCATGCGCCGATGGA
>CAYQAY010000038.1:42347-46648 GCA_964415585.1 uncultured Reyranella sp. | reverse complement strand
GTTGCAGGTTCAGCAGGAATATGGTAGGAAAAAGCCTAGGCTGGCGCTTTCCGCGCCGGCCTTTTTGTTTGCGGCCCACCAACCACAATCCGGCGAGACCCGTCCGCGCACGCCGCGGATCATGCGCAATGGAGCGCCAGCGTGAAGCCGCCGCCGGTCCTGACCGGCGGGTAAACGATCGACCGAATGACAAGACCTCATCCTGAGGAGGCCGCGAAGCGGCCGTCTCGAAGGATGGGCGACGGACAACGTGCTCGTGCCCACCCTTCGAGACGCCACGCTTCGCGTGGCTCCTCAGGGTGAGGCGTTGGTTTGATCCGCGCCCCTCTGCGGACGCACCCGAGGGCACAACATGCGCTACGTCGTGGTGTGCCCTGGGAGCGGGCGAAAAGCCCGTCGTCATTGGCTCGCCAGCGTGCGGGGAGCCGAAATCGACCAGAGCAACTTGTACCGCAACGTGGGCCGGTCCTGACCGTGCCCGAACCACCACGACGGCGGATCCAACCGACCGCACGAGTCTCCTAAGCCGCGAGGCCTGGAGATGTCCCCGGAGCGCGCGGCGCTCCCTCGTTGAATGAAAGCCAAACGACCGACGATTCAGCGTCGGCTCGACGTGCGCCCTGCGACAACTGCTACAAAGCGGTACGTCGCGGCGTAGCACCCGAAAATCGAAAAGACCGCACGAAGGCGGCCTTTTCTGCCCGTCCGACCTGCGACGGGAAGGAGGAGAGCGTGTCGGCGCCGGACACCGACACGCTTCCCGATCGGCTGTTTAGCCGAGCTGGATCCAGGTGGTCTTCACCTGGGTGAACTTGTCGAAGGCATGGAGCGACTTGTCGCGACCGATGCCCGACTGCTTGTAGCCGCCGAACGGGGTGGTGATGTCGCCGCCGTCGTAGGTGTTGACCCACACCGAGCCGGCGCGCAGGCCCTTGGCGAACTTGAACGCCTTGTTGATGTCGGCGGTGAAGATCGCCGAGGCGAGGCCGTAGATCGTGTCGTTGGCGACCGTCAGCGCCTGCTCGGCGTCCTTGACCGGGATGACCGAGAGCACCGGCCCGAAGATCTCCTCCTGGGCGATCTTCATCTTGTTGTCGACGTTGTCGAACACGGTCGGCTCGATGAACGAGCCGGCATTGTCGATGTGGACCTGCTTGCCGCCCATGGCGAGCTTGGCGCCCTCCTTCTGGCCGGCTTCGATGTAGCCCATGACGCGCCTGGTCTGGTTCTCGTCGACCATGGCGCCCATCTGCGTCTTGGGGTCGAGCGGGTCGCCCGGCATCATCTTCTGGCCGATCGCCATGACCTTGGCGAGGAACTCGTCCTTGATCCTGTCCTCGACGATCAGGCGGGACCCGGCGGTGCAGACCTCGCCCTGGTTGAACCAGATGCCGAAGGCGGTGCGCTGGGCGGCGACATCGAGGTTGGGCGCGTCGCCCAACACGATGTTCGGCGACTTGCCGCCGCACTCGAGCCAGACTTGTTTCATATTGCTTTCGCCCGAGTACTTCAGGAAGTACTTGCCGACCTCGGTCGAGCCGGTGAAGGCCAGAACGTCGACGTCCATGTGGCGGCCGAGCGCCTGGCCGGCGGTCTCGCCGAAGCCCGGCAGCACGTTGAACACGCCCTCGGGAATGCCGGCCTCGGCGGCCAGTTCGGCGAGGCGGATGGCGGTGAGCGGCGACTGCTCGGCGGGCTTCAGGATGACGGAGTTGCCGGCAGCCAGAGCCGGGCTGATCTTCCAGCAGGCCATCAGCAGCGGGAAGTTCCACGGCACGACCGCGGCCACCACGCCCGCGGCCTCGCGGGTGATCATGGCGACGACGTTGCCCGGCGTCGGGGCGACCTCGTCGTAGATCTTGTCGATGGCTTCGGCGAACCACTGCACGGTGTTGGCCGAGCCCGGGATGTCGACGCGGCTCGAGTAGACGATGGGCTTGCCCATATCGAGCGTCTCGAGGAGGGCGAGCTCGTCCTTGTTCTTCATCATGAGCTCGGCGAGCTTCAGCATGATGCGCTTGCGGTTGGCCGGCGGCATGTTGACCCACGTGCCCTTGTCGAAGGCGGCGCGCGCGGCCTTCACGGCGGCGTCGACATCGGCCTGCTCGCAGGCCGCGACCTTGGTCAGCACCTGGCCGGTGGCCGGGTTCACGCAGTCGAAGGTCTTGCCGGTGAGGGAGGGGGCGAACTTGCCGCCGATGAAGGCCTGGTTGCGGTAGCTGAGACCGCCGACGCGGCCTTTCCAGTCGTCGCGCGAAAGCTGGGCGCTCATGTTCTCGTCTCCTCCTTTGGATTGGGCGGGGAGACTACCCGCAATCGGGCCCACGAAAAAGCCGCCCGGAAGGGCGGCTCGGTCGGCGATCCCGCTCCGTGGCGAGAGTCTACTTGATCTTCGATTCCTTGAAGACGACGTGCTTGCGCGCGACCGGGTCGTACTTCTTGAGCTCGAGCTTCTCGGTCTTGGTGCGCGGGTTCTTCTTGGTCACGTAGAAAAAGCCGGTGTCGGCGCTGGACACCATCTTGATCAGGATCGAGGTCGGCTTGGCCATGGCAATTGTCCTCATGCCCGGAAGGGCGAATTCGCAGGAGGCGGCAAATTAGTCGGCGAACGGGCGGTGTCAAGCCGCCCGAACGGCTTAACGGGCGGCCGCCTGGAAGGTGGCGGATTGCACGGCATGGGCATAAAGCGCCCGGTCGTGCAGCAGGCGGGTGGCCAGCTCGATATCCGCTTCCGGCGAGGAGTCGCCGGGCGGGCAGATCTTGCGGGCGTCGGCCACTTCCTGCTGGGTCGGGTTGCGCATGGCGTGCCAGCGCATCAGCGAGCCGTGGTTGGAATCGACCGACGCCGTGCCGAGCCTGCTGGCGTCGCCCACTTTGGCGGTGCAGATGTTGGGCAGCACGCCCAGCTCGTTCCAGGTGTAGCCCGACGGCGCCTGCAGGCGCGACCAGGTGAGGATCAGCTCGCCCTCGTTGGCGAGCCGCACGACGGTCTGGACCGTGCCCTTGCCGTAGCTGGTGCTGCCGACCACGACGGCACGGCCGCGGTCCTGCAGGGCGGCCGCCACGATCTCCGCCGCCGAGGCCGAGCCGCCGTTCATCAGCACCACGATCGGAAGCTGGGGGCCGTTGGGGCGGCCGTTGCTGCTCTTGTAGGTGCGCCGGCTGTCGGGATGGCGGCCCTGGGTCGAGAAGATCGTGCCGTCGCCGATGAAAACCTCGGAGACCGACTGCGCCTGGTCGAGCAGACCGCCGCGGTTGGAGCGCATGTCGATGATCAGGCCGGACAGGTCCTTGCCGATCTCGGCCTTCGCCTTGTCGAGGGCGTTGCGCAGATTGTCGGTGGTCGCGGTGTTGAAGCCGGTCAGCCGGATCAGGGCGACGTCGCCCCGGCGCTCGTAGACGACGGTGGTCGGGATGATTCGGGCGCGCTTCATCGAGACGGTGATCTGCGATCCCTGGGCGGCGCGCAGCACGGTCATCGAAACCGGGGTGCCGACCGAGCCGCGCAGCTTGGCGACGACGTCGGACAGCGGACGGTCGATCATCGACTCGCCGTCGATCGCCACGACCTGGTCGCCGGCGAGGATGCCGGCCTTGGCCGAGGGCGAGCCCTCCTGCACGGCGCGAATCATGACCTTCTTGTCGTCGGTGCGCTCGACGGTGATGCCGATGCCGCCGCCGCCGTCGCGCTGGAAACGATTGTCCTTCGCCTCGTCGGGGTCGGCATAGCGGCTGTTGCGGTCGAGCTGCTTGGTCGTCGCGATCATGGCCTGGCGGATCAGCACCTGGCGGTCGGTGTCCCGCAAGGTCGGCGAGGCCTCGACGGAGCCGGCGAGGAGCTCGGCCAGCATGCCGCCCCAGGCGCGGCCGTCGCCGGTGTCGGCCGGGGCAGGACGGCTCAGGATCTCCTTGCCGTCGCGGCGGACGGTGAACGTCTTCTCGCCGGCTTCCAGCGCGAGGGCGGAGTCGCCGCTGGCGAAGCCGCGATAGGCCTCGACCGAGATGGTGCGGAAATTGGGTTCGAAGAGGTGGCGATCGCCGATGGCCCGGTAGGCCTGAAGCACGACCCGCTCGACATTGACGTCGGCGGCGACCGACGGGTTACGGGCGCTGCTGGTCTGGACCTGGGGTGCCTCGGTCGAAGTGGCGCAGGACACGACCAGGCATGCGGCAAAGAGCGACGCTGCCGCACGCGGCAGGATCGAAAGGAAAAAAGGGCGTCCCGGCACTTCCATACCCAGCAGGCGCACACACTAGCACAGGCCGTCGCCGGGCGGCCACGTCGTTTGGGCACGTCGTTC
>CAYQAY010000038.1:2748-42247 GCA_964415585.1 uncultured Reyranella sp. | reverse complement strand
GGGCACGTCGTTCAGGGCGAGGGGTCGAGGCGTCCCGTGGCGGGCTTGGGGGCGGCGATCCTCTGGACCCACAGAAGCGCGATGACGGCGCCCTTGATGCGGGGGAGCAGATAGAGGGCGAGGGCGACGGAGAGCGGCAGCCACAAAAGAGCGTGAACCCAGAGGGGCGGCTGGTTGGCGATCTTCTCCACGACCAGCACCAGCGGCACGACGATGTGGCCCACAACGAATATGGTGAAGTAGGCCGGGGCGTCGTCGGCGCGGTAGGGCTCGAGGCCGAGGTCGCAGGCCTCGCAATGGCTCTTCATCTTGAGGAAGGAGCTGAACAGCCGGCCCTTCGAGCAGCGCGGGCAGCGGCCGAACCAGCCCCTGGTCAGGGCGGTCCAGAAATCAACCGGAGCGTTTTGGTCGTTCATGGCGTTCAAGATGCGCCCGACCGTCACTTCCGTCGGCGTGACCCTTTGTCCCGCCGCGGCCCGCGATGCGCGACCGGACGCCGCGGCGGCCCGCCGCGGCCACTGTCGCGCAGGGGCCGGTGGCCGCGCGGCAGGGCGTGGCGCTCGACGCGTTCGATCACGTCGACGATCCCGAACAGCAGCCCGCCGGTCGCGGTGTCGGCCTCGACCAGCTTGAGCATCAGCCTGTCCCCGAGGCCGAAGGTCTCGCCGGTCCGTTCGCCGACCA
This sequence comes from uncultured Reyranella sp., assembly GCA_964415585.1. GTDB lineage: Bacteria > Pseudomonadota > Alphaproteobacteria > Reyranellales > Reyranellaceae > Reyranella. Next base: position 41,563 of record CAYQAY010000038.1, on the reverse strand, counting down.
GCAGTTGGCGGCCCTCGTCGTGGCGGAAGAACTCCTGCCCCAGCGAGCGCACCGGGATCAGCCCGTCGGCGCCGGTGGCGTCGAGCGCGGCGAACAGGCCGAAGCGGGTGACACTGGTCACACGGCCAGGGAAGGTGGCGCCGACATGGCCCGCCATGAAGGCCGCGACATAGCGGTCCATGGCGCCGCGCTCGGCCGCGACGGCGCGGCGCTCGCACATGGAAAGATGCTCGCCGAACTCGGCGAAGCGGCCCTTGTCGGCATCGGCCAGCCCGCCTTCGCCCAGACCGTAGGCAGCGATCAGCGCGCGGTGGACGATCAGGTCGGGAAAGCGGCGGATCGGCGAGGTGAAGTGCGCATAGCGGGCGAGCGCCAGGCCGAAGTGACCGAGATTGTCCGGGCTGTAGACCGCCTGGCTCTGGCTGCGTAGCACCGTCTCGTTGATCAGGCGCGCCGTCGGCTTGCCTTCGACCTGCTTCAGCACGCGGTTGAGATCGCCCGGCCGCAGCCGCGGGCCGGCAGGCAGCGACACGCCCAGCGTGCCCAGGAACTCGCGGAGCGCCTCGAGCTTGGCGAGGTCGGGCTGGTCGTGGACGCGGTACATGCAGGGCGAATGGCGCTGCTCCAGCGCCTGGGCGGCCGCGACGTTGGCCAGCACCATGAATTCCTCGATCAGCTTGTGGCTGTCGAGCCGCTCGCGCACGCCGATCTCGGCGATGCGGCCGTCCTTGCCGAGCGTCACCTGTCGCTCGGGCAGGTCGAGGTCGAGCGCGCCGCGCTTCTCGCGGGCCGCCAGCAATACCCGGTAGGCGCCGTAGAGCGGCCGCACGACCGTCTCCATCAGCGGCGCGATCTCGGCGTCGGGCGTTCCATCCATCGCGCGCTGGACGCGGTTGTAGGTCAGCCGCGCTGCCGAGCGGATCATGGCGCGGTGGAAACGGTGCTTCTTGAGGTGGCCCTCGGCGTCGATCCACATCTCGGCCGCCAGGACCGGCCGATCTTCCTTCGGCACCAGCGAGCACCAGTGGTTGGAGAGCTGCTCCGGCAGCATCGGCACGACGCGGTCGGGAAAATATACCGAGGTGCCGCGACGGTAGGCGGCGCGGTCGAGCGCCCGGTCGTGGCGGACGTACCAGGCGACGTCGGCGATCGCGACCAGGAGACGCCAGCCGCCGGGATGGGCGGGATCGGGCTCGGCGAACACTGCGTCGTCGAAGTCGCGCGCGTCCTCGCCGTCGATCGTGACCAGCGGCGTGTCGCGCAGGTCGAGCCGCTGCCCCATCGGCGCGGCCCTGGCCTTTTCGGCTTCCTCGAGGGCGGCCTCGGGGAAGTCGACGGGGATGTCGTTGGCGGCGATCGAGATCAGGCTGACGGTGCGCGGATCGCTCATCGGCCCGATGCGCTCGACCACCTTGGCGCGTCGCGCCAGGGCGCCGCCCACTTCCTCGATCCAGACGATGTCGCCCGGCTGCGCGCCGTTCTTGTCGGCCGGCCGCACGTCGAACTCGCGGCGCAGCTTCTTGTCGGTCGGCGAGACGAGGCCGAGCCCGTTGCGGCCCTGCGGTTCCTCGTAGAGACCCAGGATCTTCTTCGGTCCGCTGCCGAGGCGGCGAATGATGCGCGCCTCGTAGGCGTTCTTGCCGCGGCGCTTCAGGCTCGCGAGGATTCGGTCACCGACGGCGGGGGCGGGCACGCCGCGCTGGGTCTGCGTCGCCACCTCGATGCGCGGCGGCGGGCCGTCCTTCTCCTCGTCGTGCTTGCGCGGAATGGCGAGCAGGTGGCCGTCCTCGTCGACGCGCACGATCTCGAGCACGGTGATGTCGGTGAGCGCCTTGGGGTCCTTGAAGGTTTTGGCGCGGTCGGCGGCGACATCGCCGGAATCGCGCAGGTCGCGCAGCAGCTCCTTCAGCTCGATGCGCTGGTCGCCTTTCAGGCCGTAGGCGCGGGCGATCTCGCGCTTGCCGACCGGCGTGGCGCTGTCGCGTATGAATGCCAGCAGTTCGTCGCGGGTCGGGACGCGGCCCCTAGCCATCGGTGCCGGTGCGGGGTGGCGCGTCGTCCTTGGCCTTCGCCTTCGCCGCCTTCTTCTTGGCGGCGGGCTTCTTCGTCGCCTTGGGCTTCTCGCCGGCGTCGTTGGCCGCGACGGGCGCGGCCTTCCTGGCCCGGGCCACCTTGGGCTTCTTGCCGCCGCCCTTGGCGGCGCGCTCGGCCAGCAGCGACACCGCCTGATCGACCGTCAGCTCCTCCGGTTTGAGATCGCGCGGGACCGTGGCGTTGACGCCGCCGTGTTTGACGTATTGCCCGTAGCGGCCGTCATAGAGCTCGATCGGCGCCTCGTCTGCCGGATGGTTGCCGACGACACGGATCGGCTTGGCGGCGGCGCGACCGCGCGTGCTCTTGGCTTCGGCGAGCAGCGCGACGGCCCGGTTCATGCCGATTTCCAGCACGCTCTCGTCGGCCGGGATCGACTTGTACTTGGTGCCATGCCTCACGTAGGGGCCGAAGCGGCCGACGCCGGCGAGGATCGGCTGCCCGTCGTCGGGATGCGGGCCCAGCTCACGCGGCAGGGCGAGGATGGCGAGCGCCTTCTCGAGCGTCACGTCGTCCGGCGTCATGCCCTTGAGCAACGAGGCACGCTTGGGCTTCACCGCGGGCGTCTCCTTGGTCTTCGGGACCGCCTCGCCGAGCTGAAGGTAGAGGCCATAGGGGCCGTTGCGCAGCGTCACGTCCATGCCGCTCGACGGATCGGTGCCGAGCAGGCGGGGCTTGTCGAGATTGGCGCCCGAAGCCGCGTCGGCCTCGGCATCGACGACTCCCAGCTTCCGCGTGAAGCGGCATTCCGGATAGTTCGAGCAGCCGATGAAGGCGCCGAACTTGCCGAGCTTCAGGCCGAGACGGCCGTTACTGCAGGACGGGCAGACGCGCGGGCTCTTGGCGCCCTCCTGGCCGCCATTCTCGTTGGCCGGAAAGAAATGGGGGCCCAGTTCCTCGTCGAGCTTGTCGAGGACCTCGCTGACCCGCAGGTCCTTGGTCTCGCCGACTGCGGCGGAGAAGGCCTTCCAGAATTCGCGCAGGACCTGGCGCCAGTCGATCTTGCCGCCGGAGATGTCGTCCAGTTCGTCCTCGAGATGGGCAGTGAAATTGTATTCGACGTAGCGCGGGAAGTAGGTCTGCAGGAATGCCGTGACGATGCGGCCGCGATCCTCCGGGATGAAGCGCTTGCGGTCGAGCTTCACGTAGTTTCGGCGCTGCAGCACCTCGATGATGCTGGCATAGGTCGAAGGACGGCCGATCCCAAGTTCCTCGAGTTTCTTCACGAGGCTGGCCTCGGAGTAGCGCGGCGGCGGCTCGGTGAAGTGCTGCTCCGGCAGCACATCGCGGCGCTCCAGACCCTCGGCCTCCGCGACGTCAGGCAGGATGGCGCCGTTCTCGTCGTCCTCATTCTTCTCGTCCTGGCCTTCGTCGTACAGGGTGAGGAAGCCGTTGAACTTCACGACCGAGCCGGTGGCGCGAAGCTGGACGGTCTTGTCGCCGCTCGCGATGTCGACCGTGACCTGGTCGAGCACGGCCGATTCCATCTGGCTGGCGACGGTGCGCTTCCAGATCAGCTCGTAGAGAGCGAGCTGGTCCTTGTCGAGGTGCGCGGCCACGTCCTGCGGCGTGCGGAAGAGGTCGGTCGGGCGGATCGCCTCGTGTGCTTCCTGCGCATTCTTGGCCTTCGACGTGTAGACGCGCGGGCTCGCCGGCACGTAGCTCTGGCCGTAGCGCTGCTCGATCAGGCGACGCGTCTGGCCGATCGCCTCCGGGGCGAGCTGCACGCCGTCGGTACGCATGTAGGTGATGAGGCCGACCGTCTCGCCGCCGATGTCGACGCCTTCGTAGAGGCGCTGGGCGATGCGCATGGCAGTGGCCGCGCCGATGCCCAGCTTGCGCGAGGCCTCCTGCTGGAGGGTCGATGTGATGAAGGGCGGCGGTGGATTGCGGCGGACCTGGCGGCGGTCGACCGAGGAGACCGCGAAGGCGCGGCGCTCGATCTCGCGCTTGGCCTGCTCGGCGCGTTCCCGAGTGTCGAGGTCGAACTTGTCGAGCTTGCGGCCGTCGAGATGGGTGAGGCGGGCCTTCAGAGCCTGCTTCCTGGCCGTGCCGAACACCGCGTCGACCGTCCAGTACTCGCGGCTCTTGAAGACCTCGATCTCGGCCTCGCGCTCGCAGATCAGGCGAAGCGCCACCGATTGCACGCGGCCGGCCGAGCGGCTGCCCGGCAGCTTGCGCCAGAGCACCGGCGACAGCGTGAAGCCCACGAGATAGTCCAGCGCCCGGCGCGCCAGATAGGCATCGATCAGCGGCTGGTCCAGATCGCGCGGATGCGCGACCGCGTCGAGCACCGACTGTTTCGTGATGGCGTTGAAGGTGACGCGCTTAACGTCGACGCCGGCCAGTGCCTTCTTCTTCTTCAGGATGTCGAGAACGTGCCAGGAAATGGCCTCGCCTTCGCGATCCGGGTCGGTGGCAAGATAGAGCTTGCCACCCTTGGTAACGGCTTGGGCGATCGCCTGGATGCGCTTCTGCGACTGGGAATCGACCTCCCAGTCCATGGCGAAATCCTCGTCCGGACGGACTGAGCCGTCCTTCGGGGGCAGGTCGCGGACATGACCATAGGAGGCCAGCACGGTGTAGCCGGGGCCGAGATACTTCCCAATGGTCTTAGCCTTTGCCGGGGACTCGACGACCAGTACGTCCATCGCCGGATCATGCTCCAGTGAAACATCAACGACCGGAGCTAAATCACTGATCTATATCAGAGATACGCGGTTACCCCGGTGCCTCTCCAGGCGGCCCTCCAACTCCAGGGAGAAGAGGACCTCCGCTACGGAGGCGGCGGACACTTGGCACCGGCGCACCAGTTCGTCAACCGCGGTGGGCACCGACCCTAGAGCGGCCACCACGGTTGCAGTCAGCGTGTCCGCTGTAATTTGTGACTTCTTTTCAATGGCTTGTGGGGCGACCTGCGGCCGGCCAAGGACACTCATAATATCGTTGGCGTCACGGATCAGAATGGCCCCCTCCCGGATGAGGCTATTGGATCCGGCGTGTCGCGGGTCCATGGGCGAGCCCGGCACCACGAACACTTCCCGACCCTGTTCGACGGCACGCCGGGCCGTGATCAAGGAGCCGGATTTGGCGGCCGCCTCCACCACGACCACCCCGACCGACAGGCCACTGACGATGCGGTTGCGCCGGGGGAAAGCGCGAGCGATGGGCGGTACCCCGAGCGCGCACTCGCTGAGCAACAGCCCGCGCTCGGCGATGACGTCCTGCAGTGTGGCGTTCTGCGGCGGGTAGGCCTGGTCGAGGCCGCAGGCCAGGACGGCGACCGTTCCGGTCGGCAGGGCGGCCTCGTGGGCCGCCGCGTCGATGCCACGTGCCAGACCGGAGGCGATCACGTGGCCGGCGCCGCCCAGCGTTGCGGCGAGGTCCGCCGCGAAGCGCCGACCGGCCAGCGACGCCTCGCGGCCCCCCACGATTGCGAGCGTCGGACAGCCGAGCAGGCCGAGATTTCCGATTGCCGACAGAACCGGCGGTGCGTCGGGGATGGCGGCCAGCCCGGCCGGGTAGAGCGGATCGCCCCACACAACGAAGCGGCCGCCCAGGGCCGCCAGGGCCTCTTCCTCGTGCTCCATCACGGCGTCGGGAACGGTGGCGAGCGAGGCGCAGGCGGCGCGGGCCGAGCCGAAATGGGCGAGCGCTTCGTGAAAGGTTACGGGCCCGATGCGGGCAGAGCGCGCCAGCCTCAGGCGCGCACGTCGTTCCCCGGGATCGAGTTCGAGTTGCGGCGGACCGTCGAACATGCGCAGAACATAAGCGCGTATTGGCGAGATGTAAAACAACCAGGGATTGTAATCAGCGCAGCTTGGGATTGAGCGCATCGCGCAGCCAGTCGCCCAGCAAGTTCACCGACAGCGACAGGATCACCAGCGCCACCACGGGAAACATCACGATCCACCATTCGCCCGAAAACAGGAAGGCGTTGCCGATGCGGATCAGCGTGCCAAGCGAGGGCTGCGTGGCCGGCATGCCGACGCCGAGATAGGAGAGCGAGGCCTCGGCGATGATGGCGAGGGCAAGCTCGATGGTGGCGATCACCAGCACCGGTCCCCAGGCATTTGGCAGCACGTGCTGCAGCGCGATTCGCGCACCCGGCACGCCGATGATTCGTGCAGCGTTGACGTAGTCCTTGTTCTTTTCCGCGAGCGTCGTGGCACGGGTGACGCGCGCGAATTGCGGCCAGTAGGCGAAGCCGATCGAGAAGACCAGCACCCACATGGCCACGCTGTCGTGGACGTTCTTGGGCAGCACCGCGCGCGTCACGCCATCGAGCGTCAGTGCGATCAGAATGGCCGGGACCGTGAGCTGGATGTCGGCCAGCCGCATGATGATCGCCTCGATCCAGCCGCCGCGGAAGCCGGCCAGCAGGCCGAGCAGGACGCCCGTCGTCACCGAGAGCACGATGGCCGCGAGCCCGATCATCAGCGAGACGCGGCTGCCGTAGAGGATGGCCGAGAAAACGTCACGGCCCTGGTTGTCGGTGCCCAGCAGGTGCCTGGCATCGCCGCCTTCGACCCAGGCGGGCGGAGTGAACGCGTCCATGAGGTTGAGCGACTTCACGTCGAATGGGTCGTAGGGCGCAACCCAGGGCGCGAAGATCGCGCCGACGAAATAGAGCAGGGTCACGATCGAGGCGACTACCACCAGCGGCGAGCGGCGGAAGCTCCACCACATGTCGCTGTCGCGCAGCCGGGCCAGCATGGTCTGGTCGCTCATGCGCCGTGGCTCCTGCGGCTCATCAGGGCGCCCAACGCGCCCAGCAGGGCGAGTGCCGCGGCCAGCGGGCCGAATCCCTCGAAGCCCACCGAGCCGATCATCGCCGCTCCGAGTGCTGCCGCGCCTATCCAGCCGACGCTGGCCGACGTGCCGTTCAACCCCATGACCGTGCCGCGGACGTCGTCCGGCACGGCGGCGAGCGCGGCCATGAAGGACGGCCGCCCGAGCGCGTTCAGCAGCACGTAGACGAAGCCGACTGCGACCGAGACGACCGGCCCGGGATGCCAGAGGAAGAGCACGAGCGCTGCCACCGCCGAGAGCGCCATGGCCGCCGCGAAGGTGAGCAGCCGGTCGCGCAACCGGTCGGCGAGCTGGCCACCCAGCACCGTCCCCGCGACATTGCCCAGCGCGAACACCGCGAGCGGCAGGGCGAGCTCGAGCAGGCTCATGCCGTAGGTCATCTGCATGAAGGTCGCGAAGTAGACGGCGGCCAGCCCGTAGCAGATGCGCTCGGCGACACCGGTGCCCAGCAGGCCGAGCACGCGGCGCGAGAGCGCGGCACGCATCGAAGGTCGCCCGGCATCGCCGCGCGTGTGGCCCGCGCTGCCTCGACCGACGGTGAAGAAGAGGCTGAGACAGGCGGCGAGCGACAGCACGCCGACGCAGAGCAGCCAGCCGCGCCACCCGACGAACGAGCCGACGGCGGCCGCCATCGGGACGCCCACGACCAGGGTCAGGGACTGGCCGCTCATGACCCATCCCAGCGCACGGCCGCGCTGGCCGTCGGGCACGCGGCCCGAAACCTCGGCGAAGACCACGCCGGTGAAGGCGCCGGCGCAGCCGCCGCCCAGGGTCGCCCAGACCGCGACCCAGAAGAAGGAGCCTGCCGCCGCCTGCGCCGCGAGGGTGAGCGCCAACAGGAAGGGCGCGGCGATCAGGAGCGGCCGCCGTCCGATCACGTCCGACATCCAGCCGCCCAGCGCCGAGGTGAGGCCCCAGGCCGTCGCCGTCAGCGAGACGAGATTGGCAACCAGCGGCATGGCGACGCCAAGATCCTGCGCCATGTCGATCAGGAACGGCGCGCGCGTCGTGCCGCTCGAGGTCGCGGCAAACGAGCCGAGGCAGGCCGCGCCGATCAGCGCCCAAGGCAGGTTGCGCGAAGAGGGGACGGAGGCGTTCATCCGCCGGCAGTGCCCAGCCGCGCCCGATCGACCCTCAGCCGTGGGTCGATCGCGGCATAGAGCAGGTCTACGAAGAAGTTTATGGTCACGAAGACGAACGAGACCATGACGAGATAGGCGGCCATCACCGGGATGTCGGCGAACTGCACCGACTGGATGAAGAGATGGCCCATGCCCGGCCACTGGAACACCGTTTCGGTGATGATCGAGAAAGCGATCAGGCCGCCGACCTGGATGCCGATGACGGTGATCACCGGCAGCAACGTGTTCTTCAGTGCATGACGGAAATGCACCGCCCGGTCGGTGAGGCCGCGGGCACGGGCGAACTTGATGTAATCGGCGCGCAGGACCTCGAGCATCTGTGAACGTACAAGGCGCAGAACCAGGGTCATCTGGAACAGCGAGAGCGTAAGGGAAGGCAACACGATCGCCTTCAGGCCGGAGGGCGTCACCAGCCCCGACTTCCACCAGCCGAAGCTTTCGGTCTCGCCGCGACCGAACGAGGGGAAGCACCAGTCGGGCGGGATGCCGACCGCCGGCGCCCACGACTTGCACTCCACGGAGAAGACGTAGATCAGCAGGATGCCGATCACGAAGGTCGGCATGGCGACGCCGGCCAGCGAGAAGGTCATCACCGCGCCGCTGTCGACCGTGTTGCGCCGGAGCGCGGTCAGCACGCCGAGCGGTATTCCCATGGCGAGGGCGAGCAGGGCCGCAACGAACACCAGTTCCAGCGTCGCCGGCATGCGCTCGACGATCAGATCGGAGACTGGCCGGGCCAGGCGATAGCTCTTGCCGAAGTTGCCGTGCAGGGCGTTGCCGAGGAAGCGCGCGAACTGAATGACGACCGAGTCCTCGAGGCCGAGCTCGGCGCGCATCTCGGCGCGATCGGCCGGCGACGCCTCCTGACCCACCATGTTGTTCACCGGGTCGCCCACGAAGTTGAACAGCACGAAGCACAGAAACGACACCGCCAGCATGACCGCCAGCGACTGCAGGAGGCGGGATACGATGAAAGCCAGCATGCGCCGGCTTTCACTCTAGGCGATGAGGCGCGTCACGTCCTCACTTGATCCTGCCGTATTTGAAGTTCGGCGAATCGTTGGCGAAGATCGGCATCGTAACCTTGTCGCTCATCGCCCAGACGATGAGTTGGTGATGCAGCGGCAGGTAGGGCATGTCGGCCACGACCTGAGCCCAGGCGTCGGCGATCATCTTGTCGCGCTTGGCCTGGTCGACCTCCTTCAGCATGCCGTCGGCCAGCTCGTCGAGCTTGAGGTTGGAGTAGCCGGTGAAGTTCCAGCTCCCGACCTTCTTGGCCGCGTCGCTGGTCTGGTAGAGGAAGGTGAACACGTAGTGCGAGTCGAGCGTCGGCACGCCCCAGCCCAGCAGAAAGAACGAAGTGTCCTTCTTCTGCAGCTTTGGGAAGTGCAGCGTCTTGGAGCGGGCCTGCAGGTCCACCTTGATGCCGATCTGCGCCAGCATGCCGGTGACCGCCTGGCAGATCTGCTCGTCGTTGTTGTAGCGGTCGTTGGGGCAGTCGAGCGTGACCGAGAAGCCGTTGGGATAGCCCGCCTCAGCCATCAGCTTCTTGGCGGCGGCGACATCGTACTTCAGGCGCTGGTCGAGTGCCGGCGTATGGCCGTGCACGCCGGGCGAGGTGATGAGGCCGGCCGGCGCGGAGAAGTTGCGCATCACCTTGGCCTTGATGGCGTTGACGTCGATCGCCTGGTACATCGCCTGGCGCACGCGCTTGTCGGCGAACGGGTTCTTGCCCTTGACGTCCGAGTACTTGAGCTCGGCCGAACCCATATCGAGTCCGAGGAAGATCGACCGTACCTGCGCGGTCTCCTCGGTCTTGAGTCCGGGCGTCTGCTTGATGCGCGCGATGTCCTGCAGGGGCGCGTCGAGCACGAAGTCGACCTGGCCCGAGATCAGCGCGGCGACGCGGGTCGCCGGTTCCTTGATGGGCGTATAGACGAGCTCATCCGGATAGTCCGGGAATTCCTTGGCGCCCCAGTGGGTCGGGTTCTTGGTCATCACCGTGCGCACGTCGGGATCGCGCTGCTTCAGCACGAAGGGGCCGGTGCCCATCGCGTTGCGCACGGCGTAGGTCTCTTCCTTGTCCTTGTAGTTCTGCGGCTTGGTGACGTTGTGCTTCTCCGCCCAGGCCTTCGACATGATCAGGATCGAGGTCGTGTAGTCGGGCAGGATGGGATTGGGCCCGTTGGTGACGATGTGCACTGTCATCGGATCGACCGCCTTCACCTCCTTGATGGAGGAGATGTAGGACCGGAAGTCCGAGGTCGGCGCGAGCGCACGGTTGTAGCTGAAAACCACGTCGTCGGCGGTGAACGGCGTGCCGTCGCTGAACTTGACGTCGGGCCGCAGCTTGAATTCCCAGGTGTCGGGTGTGATCGGCTTCCACGAGGTTGCGAGGCCCGGCACCTTGGCGAGCTTCGGGTCGCGGCTGATCAGACCTTCGTAGACATGGTTGTTCATCGCCGTGGTCGGACCCTCGTTCTGCGAGTGCGGGTCCATGGTGAGCGCGTCGCCCTGGCTCGCCCAACGCAACGTCTTGGCCTCGACTGCCGATGCCAGCGAAATAGCCGCGGCTGCGAGGGCCGCCATCCGAGCAACGAACATCGTCATTGCCTCCTGCAGTTGTTGTGCGGGCGACCCTAGCGGCGCGCCGGAAGGGGATCAATGGCCCTCGCCGCTCAGGCCTTCTTCTGGCCGATCCTGGTCTCGGTACCGTTGAGCAACCGGGCAATGTTCTCGTGGTGACGCACCCACACCAGCGGGACCAGGATCGTGAGCAGCCATGCCGCGCGCGGGTCCGTCAGGAACCACGAGGCGATTGCAGCCGCCACGACGGCGATCAGGGCCGCGAGCGAGGAGTATCGGAACGCCGCCGCCATCGCGAGCCAGGCGGCGCAGGCCACGGCGCCCACCGGCCAAGAGAGTCCCCACATGATGCCGAGTGTGGTGGCCACGCCCTTGCCGCCCTTGAAGCCCAGCCACACCGGGAACATGTGGCCGATCACGGCACCGGCGGCGGCGCCGACGGCGGCGAGTTGACCGACCTGATCGGCGATCAGCACGGCGATCACACCCTTGAGGGCATCGAGCAGCAAGGTCGCCGCCGCAAGGCCCTTGCGACCGGTCCGCAGCACGTTGGTTGCGCCGATGTTGCCCGAACCGACATTGCGGATGTCGCCGAGGCCGGCGGCGCGGGTCAGCAACAGCCCGAAGGGAATCGATCCCAGCAGGTAGCCCATCAGGAACGGGGCCAGCAGAAGCACCAGGGTGGAGGCCATCGCGGACCGCTTACGGGCTCAGCAACCTGCAATTGGTCGAGTCGACGTAGGTGGTCGTCGGCGGCCCGATCAGCTCAGTCGTGATCTGCTCGCCCGGCTGGATCTGTATCGGTCCGAAGTAGACGTCCTCGATCGAGCGGCCGCCGTTCATGAAGGTGCAGACCGCCTGGGTGTCGAGGGGCCGCGGCGTGTTCGACTGCAGGGTAACCGTGACCTGCCAGTAGCGCGAGGTGCCATAGGTGAGGTTGTTGGCGCCGAGCGACACCAGCGGCTGCGGCGTCGAGGATGGCGGGATCGGGCGCGGGCCGGTGCGGCGCACGGCCGGCCGCGGCTTGGGCTCCATGCTGTCCGGAGGGCGGTAGGTCGAGGTGCGCGGGTCGAAGGCGGCGTTCGGGTCGAAGGGAGCGGCCGCGGGCGCGGGCTGCTGCGTGCCGCCGCCCAGCGTCGCCACACCGCCACCCGGCACGCCGAGCGGCTGAGGTGTGAGCGGCGCCGAGCTGATCGACGAGCCGGTAGTCGGCGCCGGCATCGGCTGGGGAGCAGGACTGGATTGCAGCGGCGTCGGTTGCGGCGCAGGTGCCGCCGGCGCCTGCACGCCGCCGACCTGCGTCTGCAGCCGGTCGTAGCAAGACAGACGAGCCTGTGTTTCCGTGATCTCACCGCAAATCTGGATGTGCCGCGTCAGGGCGTCGAGGAGATCCTCGCGCGACTGGCCGCGCTGCTGCGCCTGGGCGGTGCCGGCGAGCGCGACGGCGGCGACGCCAAGAAAGAGAGACTGCCGAAGCATCATCGGTTCCCCGGTTTGGTAACGCGCGACCATAGCAGACGAAATGGCCGTTTGAAGGCGCGGTCAGGCGGCTGCGGCGGATGGAGCGAAGCTGTCGTCACGGTAGATCGTGCGGCCGCCGACGATGGTCGCCATGACGCGGCCCTGCACCGGCCGCTCGTCGAACGGCGAGTTCTTGGTCTTGCTCCACAGTTCGTCGCGATCGACCTTCCAGGCATGATCGGCGTCGAACACCACGAGGTCGGCGGGCGCGCCCTTGGCGAGCTTGCCGCCGGGCAGGCCGAACAGCGACGCGGGCGCGCTCGACAGGAGCTGGAACAGGCGCGGCAGGCCGAGATGGCCGTTGTGGACCAGCTCGAGCGAGATCGGCAGGAGCGTCTCGAGACCGACGCCGCCCGGCTCGGCCTGCGCGAAGGGCACGCGCTTGCTGTCGTGGTCCTGCGGCCGATGGTCGGACACGATGGCGTCGATCGTCCCGTTCTTCAGCCCTTCCACGATCGCCACGCGATCCTTCTCGGCGCGCAGCGGCGGTACCAGCTTACCGAAGGTCCGGTAGTCCCCGACGGCGAGATCGTTCAGCGCGAAGTAGGGCGCCGCCGTATCGCAGGTGATCCTGAGCCCGCGCGCCTTAGCGGCGGCGATCACCGAAACGGACTCGGCCGTCGATATCTTCGTGAGGTGAAGCCGGCCGCCGGTCATCTCGGCGAGCCGGATGTCGCGCTCCACCATCATCACTTCGGCGAGCGGCGGATTGCCCGAAAGGCCGAGGCGCGTCGCCATCTCGCCACTCGTCATGTTGCCGCCCGAGAGCGTCGGTTCCTGCGGCAGATGGACGATCAGCGCGTCGAACGCCTTGGCGTAGTAGAGCGCGCGGCGCAGCACTTGGGCATTGCCAACGGCGTGGTCGGCGTCGGTAAAGGCCACGGCGCCGGCCTCGGCCAGCAGGCCCATCTCGGCCAGTTCCCTGCCCTCGAGGCCGACGGTCAGGGCACCGTAGGCGTACATGTTCACCAGCTTGATCTGTCGCGCGCGGCGCGCCACGAACTCGATCAGGGAGGCATCGTCGAACGGCGGCTCGTTGTCGGGCAGCAGCACCAGCGAGGTGATGCCGCCGACCGCCGCCGCCGCGCCAGCGCTCTCCAGTGTCTCCTTGTGTTCCTCGCCGGGTTCGCCGGTATGGACCCGCGTATCGACCAGGCCCGGCGCGAGATGGTGCCCGCGGCAGTCGACCGACTGGATGCCGTAGGGCGCGCCGGAGGCGAAGAGATTGGGACCGAAATCGGCGATCTTGCCGTCGCTGATCAGGACGGCGCCCCGGTATTCGGTGCCGGCCGTCGGATCGATGATACGCGCGTTGATGTAGGCCGTGGAGCCCGCGTGTGGCGGCGCCAGCTTGTCGATGTTGCCGCTCATGACCGGGGGCGAGCCACCGGCTCGCAGCGCAAACTGCACATGACGCACCTCATGCCACGGCGCCGATCTGGTTGCGGCGGCCGCCGATCAGGGCGTCGAGGCAGGCCATGCGCACGGCGACGCCCATCTCGACCTGTTCGTGGATGACGCTGCGGTCGAGGTCGTCGGCGACCTCGGAGTCGATCTCGACACCACGATTCATCGGCCCGGGGTGCATGATCAGCGCATCGGGCTTGGCGAACTTCAGCTTCTCGATATCGAGACCATAGAAACGGAAGTATTCGCTGACCGACGGCACGAACGACCCTTGCATGCGCTCGGTCTGGAGGCGGAGCATCATCACGATGTCGACGTCCTTGAGGCCGGTCTTCATGCTGTAGTGGACTTCGACGCCCAGGCGGTCGACGTCGGTCGGCATAAGGGTCGGCGGGCCGACGACGCGCACCCGCGCGCCCATGATCTGCAGCAGATGGATGTTCGAGCGGGCGACGCGGCTGTGCATGATGTCGCCGCAGATCGCGACCAGCAGCCCCTGCAACGTGCCGCGGCGGCGGCGGATGGTGAGCGCGTCGAGCAGGCCTTGCGTGGGATGCTCATGCTGGCCGTCGCCGGCGTTGATGACGGCGCAGTTGACCTTCTGCGACAGAAGGTTGACCGCTCCGGATTCGTGGTGTCGCACGACGATGGCGTCGGGCCGCATGGCATTCAGCGTCATCGCCGTGTCGAGCAGCGTCTCGCCCTTCTTCACCGACGAGGTGGCCACGTCCATGTTGATGACGTCGGCGCCCAGCCGCTTTGCGGCAACCTCGAAGCTGGTCCGCGTGCGCGTGGAATTCTCGAAGAACAGGTTGATGACGGTGCGACCCGAGAGCATGTCGCGGCGTTTGTCGATGGACCTGTTCTGGTCGATGTAGCTCTCGGAAAGGTCGAGCAAGCCCGAAATGGTTTCAGGTGACAGACCTTCGATGCCGAGAAGGTGGGGCAACCTCGGCACGCCCGCGCGTTTCTTTGTCACTAAAGCGCGACGTTAAGCACGCGCGGACGGCCATCGCAAGGAGGCGTTTTGGTGGATAAACGCCGCCCCGACTCCGATCACGGGAATTTTCGCCCGGAGCAGCGCTTTCGCCGATCACCGTGCCGCCCGCGGACCGGTGTATCGCGCGCGCGGCCTGATCAATGTTCCATTTGCGGCTTGCTCGAGGGCATGAGCGATCCAGCCGACCGTCCGGCCGAGCAGGAACATCGCCAGAGCCGAGTCCCTTGGCAGTCTCAGGACTCGTTCGACCGTCACCGTGGCGAAATCCACGTTGGGCCTGGCATCGGCAAGTCGCTCGGCCGCGGCTGCCACGCGATCGGCGATGGCTAGTTCGGGCGAAGCGGGCATGATCTCCCGCAGCATTGCAAGCAGCGCTGTCGCCCGGATGTCGCCGTCGGGGTAGAGTGGGTGGTCGAAGCCGGGATACCGCCCGTCCTGCGCCATCGACGCAAGGGCCGCGTCGAGATCGGAGACGCCTTCGAAGTCGCTCATCATCCGAGCGACACGCCGCGTGAGTCCGCCGTGGCGCGGGCCATTGACGGCGACGAGGCCGGCCATCGTGGAGCCGTAGAGATTGGCACCGGTCGAGGCGACGACGCGGGCGGCGAAGGCGGATGCGTTGAATTCGTGATCTGCCGAGAGGACGAGCGCGGCACGGATGAGGGGCGCCTGCTCCGGCGGAACATTCCAGGCAGCGGCGAGCTGCTCGTGCACCGGCCGGTCGGAGAGGGGCTGTGAGGTCACGGCAGCCGCCAGCAGGCGCAGGATGCGCGCGCCGGTCTCCAGCATGGCCGGCCGGTCCTCGATCCAGCTCGGATGATCCCAGCGTGCCGCCGCGGGCAGCAGCACGAGGCACCGGTCGACGGGCGGCAGCGCCACTGCCGCATTCCACGCGCCGCGCAGCGCCGCCGACATCGGCGGCAGGTTCCTCGCGGCGAACGGCCGGTCGTCACAATCCCACAGGAGTTGGGCGACCTGTTCGAGGGAGGCGCTGCGCGCCAGCCGGGTGGCGTCGTGTCCGCGATAAAGGAGATGGCCGTTCTCGATCAGCGTCAGCGACGATTCGAGGACCGGGGTGCCGAAATCGAGGGCGTTGGCGGCGATCGACTCGGCCTTGCGGCCCACCTCGCGCCTCCGCTTGAGGCGCGACACGTCGTCCGCACGATAGCGTCGCTCGCGCTGGCCGACATTCGCTTCGGAGCGCAGCAGACCGCGGCTCACATAGGCATAGAGGGTGGCCGCCGAAACGCCCAGCCGCCGCGCCGCTTCTTTGGAGCTCAACCACTCGGTCGCCATGAGTTATTATTGATTAGTTTTGTCAATATTGACAAGACATACACTCCGTCGAATGTTCGAGGCTCACAGCAAGGGGACGCCAATGTTGCAGACGCGCGTGAACAGCGGCCTGGATGGCGTGATCGTCGCCGACACGATCATGAGCGAAGTGGACGGAGAGGCCGGACGGCTGATCGTCCGCGGCCATGCGGTCGAGGAACTCATCAAGACACGCGGCTTCGAGGGTGTGGCCGCGCTCCTGTGGGAGGGCTTCGGCCAAGGTGGCGGTGACCAGGCGGCCGTCCGACAGGGCTTGGCCACGGCGCGCGTCCGAGCCTTCGCCGACGTGCCGAAGCTCCTCGCGGCGTCGAAGGGGCTGAACCCGGTCGAGGCGCTGCGCGTCGGTCTCGGCATGCTCGCCGACTCCGAGCTCATGTCGCATCACTATCTGGTCTGCGGGGCAATGCCGGTGTTCCTGGCGGCGCTGCTGCGTGCCGCCGAGGCTAAGCCCGCGCTGGCGCCCGACCCCTCGCTCACGACGGCGCAGGATCTTCTGCGCATGATCCGCGGCCGGCGCGCCGACGCGGCGTTCGAGAAGGCGCTCGATACCTATCTCGCGACTGTCGCCGATCACGGCTTCAATGCGTCGACCTTCACAGCGAGGGTCGTGGCCTCGACGCATGCCGGCCTGATCTCGTCGGTGCTGGCGGCGCTCTGCGCCCTCAAGGGGCCGCTGCACGGCGGCGCGCCCGGTCCCGTGCTCGACATGTTCGACGAGATCGGTACGGTCGAGCGGGCCGATGCGTGGTTCGATGACGCCTTCTCGAAAGGCACGACGCTGATGGGATTCGGCCATCGCATCTACAAGGTCCGCGACCCCCGCGCCGACGTCCTGAAGAACACCGTCGCCACCTTGCCCTCGACGGCCGGCCGGCTGGCCTTCGCCGTCGGCATCGAGAAATGCGCCATCGCCGCCCTGCGGCGCCACAAGCCCGGCCGCCGTCTCGACACCAACGTCGAGTTCTACACGGCGCTGCTGCTCGAGGCACTCGAGGTACCTCGCAGCGCCTTCACGGCGCTGTTCGCGGTGGGCCGGGCTGCGGGCTGGTGCGCCCACATCTTCGAGCAGGAGAAGAATGGGCGGATCATCCGGCCGCAGTCGAACTACACCGGCCCGCGGCCGGACTGACTGTCAGGACGCTACTGCCGCTGGCGCGCCCTGGTGTGAGATCATCGCGGCCTGCTCGCCACCACGTTGACGTCGACGGTGACCTCATTGGCGACCTGACCGGTGCCGGCCCATTCGTTCTGGCCGACGCCGTAGTCGAGGCGCTTCAGCACGAGGCGTCCGCGCGCGGTCGCTCGCAGCGAGCCCGGCCGGCCCGGATCGTCGGCGATGGTGAGAGTGAAGGGGAGCACAGCGTCACGCGGCACGTCGCGAATGGTGAGCTTGCCCAGAGCCTCGTACCGGTCTCCGCCCTTCGAGACGACCGAGGTCGACACGAACCGCGCCTCCGGGAACTTCTGGACAGACAGGAAGTGCGGTCCCTTGAGGAGCGAATCGACATCGAAATTGTTGGCGGTGACGGGGCGTGTGTCGATACGAATATCGATCCGCGCCGCGTTAATCGCCGAAGGATCGAGCACGATCTCGCTGGTCCAGGTCGGGAAGCGACCGCTGACGATCGAGCCGACCTGTGTGACCGAGAAAGCGAGTGAGCTGGCGCGCAGGTCGATCGTCCAGGTGTCCTGCGGGCCCGCGAGGGCAGGGCGGGCGAGCAGCACCGCGACGAAAATCAGCCAGACACGCATCACTTTCCTCCGGTAGGCCACATGCGGCGGAGGACGCCGTCGCGCCGCAAGACGTCATGATAAATCACGGCACCGACGTGCAGCGCCACCACCGCGATCAACAGCCGCGAAAGGATCTTGTGCACGGTCCGCAGGGCGGCAAAGAGATCGGGGTCGCGCGGCGCGAGATCGGGCACCGGGATGTAACCGAACCAGTAGAGACCGACTCCCGCCGCCGAGTTCATCAGCCAGCCGCTCAACGGCATCGCCAGCAGCAGGGCGAACAACATCCAGTGGGCGATCGGCGCCAGCCGGCGCTCCCACGGGCGCAGGCTGCTGGGCAGTGCTGGTGGAGGGTGTCGCCATCGCCACAGCAGCCGCGCCACCGTGAGCGCCAGGACGGCCATGCCGATCCATTTGTGCCAAGCGTAGACCTTGAGCTTCAGCAGGCCGAGCGGTAGCCCGACCATCCAGAGGCCGACGCCCAGAAGACCCAGCACAGCGATCGCGGTGAGCCAGTGCAGGCCGATCGCGGTCTGGCTGTGCTTGTCGGCAGCCATGTCGAGGTTCAACGGCGCAAGGCGTCCGCCCTGATGGATATCTCGACCGTATCGCCCACCATGTCGACGAACCTGGTCATGCCGAACTCCGACCGCTTGATCTTCCCCGAGCCTCGGAAGCGGGCGTAGCGCGTCCCTGGCGGGGCGTCGGGCCGGCGATCGGACACGGTTACATCGAGGGTCATGGGCCGGGTGATGCCACGCAGCGTGATGAGTCCCTCGACCGTCAGCGTAGCCTCGCCGGTCCGCACGACCTTGTCGGAGCGGAACGTCATCTGCGGGAAGCGGGTGACGTCGAAGAAGTCGGCGTCCTTCAACATCTCGACCTGCTGGCGATCGAGCATCTCGATGCTGCCGGTCTGGACGACCACTTCCACCGAGCTGCGGGGCACATCGGCATCGTCGACATGCACATGGCCATGCCAGCTCTTGAAGCTGCCGGTGGTACGGAAGAGGCGGGAATCGCCGATCGCGAACTCGATGATGCCGCGCGTGCCTTCGATCGTCAGCTCCTCGCGCGCCGAGGCTGGTCGAGCCAAGGTCGCATAGGCGACAGCGGCGAGTAACACAACGGAAAGGATGCTAGTTCGCAATGCCCACCTGCTCCTCGTAGGTGGCGAAGAAGCGGCGGCCCGTGCCGCGCTGGTTTTCGTAGATCGAGCCCTGGTGATCGGCCGCCGGCAGAGGCATGCGAACAGGCGCAGGCCGCACGCGCGGCTCTATGGTCGGCTCGCCGAGCACCATGCGACTGTTGAACTCGTCGAAGTCCGCGATGCCCATCAGCGGCCAGGCGTCGGCCGCGGTGTACTCGTGCAGCAACAGTCTGCGTTGGCGGTTGGATCGGTTGAGCGCCGAACCGTGGACGAGGCGAGCGTGGTGGATCGTCATCGACCCGGCCGGGCCGGTGAGCGCCACGGCTTTGGCGATGTCGACCCCGCAGGCGTCCGGGTTCATCGCGCCGCAGAAGCGCCCATTGGCGTGATGGTCGAACGTCGGGCCGTGATGCGTGCCCGGTAGCACCAACAATGGCCCGTTCGCCTCATCGCAATCGTCGAGGTAGATGCCGGTCGCAAGAACGTCGTCGTTCGTGTGCGGATAGAACGCCCAGTCCTGGTGCCATTCGACGGGCGACCCGTAGCCGGCCGACTTCATGTTGAGCTTGCCGCCATAGAGACGGATGTCAGGCCCGAGCAGTTGGCTCAGAACCGATGTGATCTTGGGATCGCGCGTCAACGCCTTGAAGAAGGCGTAGCGCTTGAAAATCGCCGGCTTCAGCCGGCGCACGCGCGGAAGGGTGGCGCTGTGGCTGGGCTCGAGGTCGTAGAGATCGTCGTTGGCGTAGACGCCGCGCGCATCGGCCACGATGCGATCCGTGAGCGAGCGCAACTCGGCGAGCTGTTCGCCCTGGATCAGCCGCGGGATGACGAGGT
The DNA here is from genome assembly GCA_964415585.1 of uncultured Reyranella sp. GTDB lineage: Bacteria > Pseudomonadota > Alphaproteobacteria > Reyranellales > Reyranellaceae > Reyranella. The sequence continues at coordinate 21,948 of CAYQAY010000038.1, read as the reverse complement.
AGCCGTCACGGCGGTAGGCCTCGATCTGCTGTTTGGTCAGCATGGCGAAACCATAGCACGTCCGGCTGGCTTCGCGGATAATCACGCTATGGCGAGCCGTGCCCTATTTCCGACACTTGTCTACCGTCAGTCCCTGATCGACAGGAGCTGGCGACGCTTCAACGAGCAACTCGGCGACGAGTGCCGGTCGCTGGCCGTCTCCGATGCCGCCGGTCGGCGTTGGTCGGCCAGGCATTATCTCGGCGGCTACACCTCTTACGGCTCTCTCGACAGAATGCATTTCGTCTCGTCGCTGTTTGCGCGCCTGGGCAAGCGGATCGACGGCCATGTGAAGGCCTTCGCCCGCGACCTCCACTACGACCTCTCGGGTCGCACGCTCGCGATGACCGACTGCTGGGCGAATGTCATGCCCGAGGGAACGGTCCACTCCTTGCACCTGCACCCGGGGTCCGTGATCAGCGGCACCTACTATGTCGCCGTGCCGAAGGGAGCAGGGGTTCTCAAGTTCGAGGACCCGCGGCTCGCCGCGCAGATGGCGGCGCCGCCCCGCCGGGCCGACGCGCCGGAAGCCCTTCAATCCTTCGTGAACATGCCGGCGCGCGACGGCGATCTCGTGCTGTTCGAGAGCTGGTTGCGTCACGAGGTGCCGCCGGCGCGCTTCTCCGGCGAGCGCATCTCGATTAGCTTCAACTACGCGTGCCCACCCAAGACGGGCCGCTGAAGGGAACTCCAGATGCGCGCCTCTATTCTGGCTCTTTCGGTGGTCGCCCTGTTCGGCATTGCGCCGGCCGGAGCCGACGAGCTGCCGATCTTCGACGCCCACATGCACTACAGCCACGATGCATGGACAGTGGTGCCGCCCAAGGAAGTGGTCGAGATCCTGAAAAAGGCGGGCGTGAAACGCGCCATGGTGTCGAGCTCGAACAACGAGGGCACCAAGATGCTGCAGGACGTGGCGCCCAACGTGATCGTCCCGGAGCTCCGGCCCTACCGCTCGCGCGGCGAGCTCTCGACCTGGGCGAAGGATCCGACTCTGATCCCGTTCCTCCAGGACCTGCTGTCGAAGCGGAAGTACGTGGCGATCGGCGAGTTCCACATATTCGGCGCCGACGCCGACCTGCCCAACATGCGCAAGGTGGTCGAACTCGCCAAGCAGTACGGCCTCTATCTCCACTCGCACTCCGACGCCGAGGCAGTCGACCGGCACTTCCAGCAGGATCCGAGTGCCAGGGTCCTGTGGGCGCATTCGGGCTTCGAGCGGCCCGAGAAGGTGCGCGAGATGCTGCGCAAGTACCCGACGCTTTGGTGCGACCTCGCCTTCCTGACCTCGCACGCCAACAACGGCAAGGTGGCCCCCGGCTGGCGGGAGGCCTTCATGGAGTTCCCCGACCGCTTCGTGGTCGGCACCGACACCTTCACACCGGAGCGTTGGCACTACGTCATCGAGCATGCCCGCTGGTCGCGCCGATGGCTGGCTGACCTGCCGCCCGATGTCGCGCGCAAGATCGCCTACGAGAACGGCGATCGCCTGTTCGGAAGCCATGCCGGAGCCCAGCGTTGAGGTTGGTCGCCACGCTGCTTGCCCTCGTTCTCCCGTCGCCCGTACTGGCCGACTGTCCGCTCGACCTCGGCCGCGGCACCGGCTGGGTGGTGTTCTCCGATCACTACATGCTCGCCTTTCGCTCCGATCCGTTGCGTATCGAGGCCGGCGAGCCCTTCGCCCTGGTCCTCAACGTCTGTACCAAGAACGGCAAGCCTGCAGAGCTGGTGGCGGTCGATGCGCAGATGCCCGAGCACCGGCACGGCATGAACTACCGGCCGAGCATCGTGGGCGCCGACAATGGCCGCTATCGTGCGGAGGGTCTGGTGTTCCACATGCCGGGCCGCTGGGAGCTCACCTTCGACGTACGCGCGGGCGAGGAAACGGAGCGCCTGACGCACGACATCATCCTCAAGTGACGCGCTTCCTGCTCTCGGTCGTGGTGCTCGTCGCAGGGACGGGGGGCGGGCTGGCGCAGCAGCTCCTCGACTGGTCACCCGACGAGATTGCGAGCGTGGCGCAGCATGGCCCCTGGCCACCGCCGCCGGCGCGCGATCCTTCGAACCGGGTTTCCGGAGAGCCTGCAGGAATCCTGCTCGGCGAACATCTGTTCAATGACCGGCGGCTTTCCGGCGACGGTGACATGAGTTGTGCGACCTGCCATCAGGCAGGTCGCGAGTGGAGCGATGGGCTCGCCAGGGCCCGGGGCAACGTCGAGCTGGATCGCCGCACGCCGACACTCTGGAACGTGGGATACCTGCACTGGTTCGGCTGGGACGGGGCGGGCGATTCGCTCTGGGGGCAGAGCATTCGACCGTTGCTCGACCCGCGCGAGATGAACGGCGGACCTGCGCGCCCCGCGACGCTCCTGCGCTCTGATTCCCAGCTCGCGTGCGGCTACGAGAGGGCGTTCGGCGAGAAGCCCGGCGCCGACGACGAAAAGCTGCTGGTCGACACGGCGAAGGCGTTGGCCGCTTTCCAGGCCACGCTGGTCAGTCCGCGTACCTCCTTCGACGACTTCCGCGATGCTCTGGTTGCGGGCGACCGCGAGCGCGCGGCGCGCTACCCGCTGGGTGCCCAGCGCGGGCTCAAGCTCTTCATTGGCTCGGCCAACTGCAATCTCTGCCATCTCGGGCCGCGCTTCACGAGCGGCGAGTTCGGCGACGTCGGCATTCCTTTCTTCGTACGGGCGGGCGAGGTCGATTCGGGCCGGCACGGCGGGCTCGGCCGGCTCGCCGCCAGCCCTTTCAACCTGCTGGGCAAGTACAACGACGACCCGACGGGAGTCAGTGCGCGGCGTACCCGCCACGTCCGGCCACAGCACGCCAACTTCGGTGAGTTCCGCGTGCCCGGGCTGCGCCAGGTCGGCCGCGGTGGGCCCTACATGCACAATGGCAGCGTGCTCACGCTCGAGGACGTCGTGAAGCACTATTCGGAAGTCAGTCCCGACCGCCTGCACAGTGACGGCGTGCCGATCGTGCGGCCGCTCGCCCTCACGGCGGAACAGAGCGGCGACCTCGTGTCATTCCTGCGTACGCTCGACGCCGAGGTGCCGCCGCGTGCGGCGCCGCCTCCGCTCTGTCCCTAGCGTAGGCGGGCCAGCGCGCTTTCCAGGATCCACGCTGCCGCAGCGGCATCGACGCGCTCCGCGCGCTTGGCGCGACTCATGTCGTAATCGTCGATCATGCCGCGCGTCACGGCCGCGGTGCTCATGCGCTCGTCCTGCATGACGACGGGCAGCACGGCGATGGCCGGCGGACCGTGTTTGCCGATGTTGGTGACGAATTGACGGACCGACTGGCAGCGCGGCCCCTCGGTGCCGTCCATGTTGAGCGGCAGTCCGACCGCCAGCGCCTTGATCTCGTGCTTTCGCGCCAACTCGTCGAGTGCGGCGAGATCAGCGGCGAGTTTTGTGCGCTTTACGGTCGTCATCGGAGTCGCGAGCATGCGCAGCGAGTCCGAAGTCGCGACGCCGATCGTCTTGCTGCCGACGTCGAGCGCCATCAATCGTCCGTCACGGACGAGCAGCGCCTTCAACTCGGGGAAGTCGACGACCGGCAATTCAGGCGGCCTTGCTGTCGAGCCATGTGGCAGCCTCGTCGGCGATCTTCTCCCAGCCCGGCTGACCCAGCACCCAGTGTCCCTGGCCGCTGTGCTCGACATACTGCGAGACGTGCTGGAACCGCCGCGAGGTGCGGCGCACGACGTCCGGCGGCACCAGCTTGTCCTTGTCCGCGGCAACGAACAGCAGCGGCACCGTCACGGTACGCGGATCGACGTGCGCCGTCTTGCCGCCGTCGAGCCAAGGCAGGGCGATTTCGAACAGGGCGCGGCCGGACTCGTGGACGAAGCCCGCGTGCGTGGCGATTCCCTCGGCAGGGTCGGTGGTGTTGAAAGTGTGTGACAGCGCCTCGTCGAGCGTGGCGCGATGCGGCTTGCGCCACCATCCCCAGGTCAACTGGATGCGTGCGAAGGCGAGCAGGTTCGACGGCCGGATCGCCACGACGCTGGACGGCGGCGCCGGGGTGAGCAGGACGCCCGCCTTGGCAAGGCCCCTGGCGCAGAGCAGGAGCGCGATCAGCCCGCCCATCGAGTGTCCGATCAAGACCGGCTTCTCGGGCAACCCCCGGATCGTCGTCTCGAGATCGGCGACGTAGTCGTCGAGGCTGGTTCGGCCGAGGGCCGGTGGCGGGGCGTCCGGCGATGCATCGTGGTGGCGCAGCGAGGGGGCCAGCGTCCGCCAGCCGCGGGCCTCCAGGAACGGACGCCAGTTCCGCCAGACGTCCGATGTTCCCCACATGCCGTGAATCAGGACTGCCAAGCGGGTCATGGTCGAGGTTATAAGGCGGGCAAGGGATCGGGTCGACAGGGCCCGATCGAAAGGGTGCTTCGTCAGGTGACCGACACACTCTACGCCCTGTTGGCGATCGCGGTGGTGCTGATCCTGGTCAGCGTCCTCGTACCCTTGGCGGAGCGTTTCCGCCTGCCGCATACGGTGCTGCTGGCCATCGCCGGCATGGGACTGGGCTTCTTCGGCTCCTGGGTCGCCGGCGGAGGCATCAAGCTCGGCGTGCTGGGTGATGCCTTCATCGGCCTCGAGAAGCTCGAGGTCGGCACGGAATTCTTCCTGCCCCTGTTCCTGCCGCCACTGCTGTTCACGGCAGGCCTGACGATCGACGTGCGCCGCCTCATGGACGAGGTCCATGCCGTCCTGCTGCTCGCCATCGTGGCCGTTCTGGTCTGCATCGCCAGCGTAGCCGGTGTCGTTCATCTAGCCACCGGCATGGACATCGTGGTCTGCCTGTTGCTGGGGGCCGTCGTCTCGACCACCGACCCGGCGGCGGTCATCGGCATCTTCCGCGACGTCGGCGCCCCGAAGCGCCTGTCGATACTGGCCGAGGGCGAGTCGCTTCTGAACGACGCGGTCGCCATCGCGGCCTTCGGCCTCTTCATGAGCATCCTGGTCGCCCGGGCATCGGCCGATCCCGCGGCCGCCATGCCAGCCGACGCGACATCGGCGATCGGCGTGTTCCTGCGCGAGTTCATCGGCGGCTTGGCACTTGGCTTCTTCATGGCGCGCGCCGCCATGATCATCTTGCCGAGGCTTGGAGAATCCGATGCCGCCATCGCATCGGTGACCGTCAGCCTCTGCTACCTCTGCTTCATCTTCGCCGACCGATATCTCCACGTATCCGGCGTCGTCGCCGTCGTGATGGCGGCGCTAACCGTCGCCGCCTATGGTCCGACCCATCTCAATACGCGGCAGTGGTCATCGCTCAAGCAGGTCTGGGCGCAACTCGAATTCTGGGCGAACTGTCTGATTTTCGTGCTGGCGTCGATGTTGGCTGCCGACGTGCTGCTGAAGATCACGTGGATCTACATCTGGGCCGTCGCGGCGGTGGCGATCGGTGCCTTCGCCGCCCGCGCTCTGGTCGTGTTCGGCATGCTGCCGGTGCTCGAGACCTTCAAGCTCGTACAGCCGGTGAATAGGCGATACAAGGCGATCCTGGTCTGGGGCGGGTTGCGCGGCGCGGTGACGATCGTGCTGGCGATGGTGGCCTCGGGAAACGAACGGCTTCCCGAACCGGTCCGCGACTTCATCGCGCTCTCCGCCGTGCTGTTCGTACTGTTCACCCTGTTCGTGAACGCGACGACGCTCGGTCTGGTCATGCATGCGCTCGGGCTCGACAAGCTGAGCCGGCTCGAGCTGGCGTTGCGCGATCGGGTGCTCGCGCTATCGCGAGCCAACGCGGACAGCCACCTGCGTCGGGTCATGCGCCAACAGAACGAGCGCATAGGCGGACTTGCCGTCGATCCAGCGTCAGCCGGCGAGGCAGTCGTCGAACCGCCACCGCCCGAGTTGGCGCTCGATCTCGACGAGCGTGTGAAGATCGGGCTGGTCACGCTCTGCACACGCGAGAAGGAGCTCTACCTCGAACAGTTCGAGCAGCAGATCCTCTCGCGCCGCATGGTCGCGGTGCTGGCGGCCCGCGCCGACCGGCTGATCGACACGGTGCGCGACAAGGGCGTGGAGGGCTACGAAGAGTGGGTCGAGGAGATCAGCCGGCCCGACGTCGGCTTCCGCTTGGCTCTATGGCTGCATCGCCGGATCGGCTTCGAGCGCATGTTGACGGAGCGGCTGGCCGATCGGTTCGAGATTCTGATGGTGTCGGCCAGCGTGCTGGCCGAGCTCGCCTCGTTCAACGCGAACTCGGTGGCCGATCTGTTGGGCCACGAGGCCGAGCAGAAACTCGCCAGGATAGTCGAGGGTCGCCAGTCCGCTGTCGACGGCGCCTTGCGGGCGTTGTCGCTGCAGTATCCCGGGTATTCCGAGTCGGTGCAGCAACGTCAGCTGGAAAGAGCGTCTATCCGATTCGAGTCGGCCGAATACACGCGCCGGCTACGGGAGGGCATCATCAGCCGCGAGGTCTACAACGACCTCATCGATCAACTCGCAGAGCGGCGCGGTGCCGTGAGCAAGCGTCCGCCTCTCGATCTCGGCCTCGAACTGCAGGCCATGATCGGCCGGGTGTCGCTGTTCGTGTCGCTCGATCGGCAGGCGATCGTCGAGGTCGGCAAGCGTTTGCGCGCGCTCGTCGCCCTGCCGGGAGAGAAGATCGTCAAGATCGGCGGTCCGTCCGATGCCATGTATTTCGTGGCGGCCGGCGAAGTGACTGTCCATGTCCGCACCGTCCAGGTCACGCTGAAGGAGGGAGACTTCTTCGGCGAGATGGGCCTGCTGACATCGCAACCGCGCAATGCCGATGTCGTCGCCAACGGCTATTGCCACTTGCTGGTGCTCTACAAGAAGGACTTCGAGAAGATCCTCGCCGGCCGGCCCGAGGTGCGCAGCGCAGTCGAGGCGGTGGCGGCTCGCCGCATCGCGGAGAACGAGGCCAAGGCCGCCTCCTAGTCGGGTTGCCCGTGCAGGGCAAACCGGCTACCAACCGCGCCGAATACGCTTCCGGAGTGCTGTCATGTCGCTCGACAAGGACACGGTGGCGCGCATCGCGCGACTCGCCCGTCTCAAGGTTCCCGAGGAGGAGCTGGCGCCGCTCGCCGTCGAGCTCTCGGGCATTCTCGCCTGGATCGAGCAGTTGAACGAGGTCGATACCAGAAACGTCGAGCCACTGTCGTCGGTTTCCGACGTGACGCTCCCTATGCGCGCCGACAAGGTGACCGACGGCGGCGTCGCGGCAAGAGTGCTGGCCAACGCGCCAGGTGGCGCGGTCTACATCGACCCAAGCGACAAGAATGCCGGCGGCTTCTTCACCGTCCCGAAGGTGGTGGAGTAGACATGGCCGCTCTTACCGATCTCACAGTCGCCCAGCTCGGCGCCGCTCTCGCCAGAAAAGAGACGAGCGCCGTCGAGGTGGCCGAGGCACACCTGAAGAAACTCGACGAGCACCGTGCGCTCAACGCCTTCATCACCGAGACACCCGAGAAGGCGCGCGAGATGGCGAAGGCCTCCGACGCGCGTCGTGCCAAGGGCGAAGCGGGCCTGCTCGAGGGCGTGCCGCTCGCGATCAAGGATCTCTTTTGCACCGAGGGCGTGCAGACGACGGCCGCGAGCCACATCCTCGAAGGCTTCGTGCCCCAGTACGAAAGCACCGTGACAACCAACCTCTGGAAGTCGGGCGCGGTGATGGTCGGTAAGACCAACCTCGACGAGTTCGCGATGGGCTCGTCGAACATGACCAGCCACTTCGGCGGCGTCGAGAACCCGTGGAAGCGCCGTGGCGACAACCGCAAGCTGGTGCCGGGCGGCTCGTCCGGCGGCTCGGCCGCGGCAGTCGCGGCCTACATGGTCCCTGGCAGCACCGGCACCGACACCGGCGGCTCGATCCGTCAGCCCGCGGCATTCTGCGGCATCGTCGGCCTGAAGCCGACCTATGGTCGTTGCTCTCGCTGGGGTGTCGTGGCCTTTGCAAGTTCGCTCGACCAGCCGGGCCCGTTTGCCCGCACCGTCGAGGACGCGGCACTGCTCCTGCAGGCGATGTCGGGTCACGATCCGAAAGACTCGACTTCTGCGCCGCTGCCTGTACCGGACTTCGCCGCCGCCGCGCGCAACCCGGACATCAAGGGCCTGAAGGTCGGCATTCCGAAGGAGTACCGCGTCGAGGGCACCGCGGCCGCGATTGTGGCGCTCTGGGACGAGGGGCTGGAGATGCTGCAAGCAGCCGGCGCGCACCCGGTCGAGGTCTCGCTGCCCCACACCAGATACGCGCTGCCAGCCTACTATATCGTAGCGCCGGCCGAGTGCTCGTCGAACCTCGCGCGCTACGATGGCGTGCGCTACGGGCTGCGCGTGCCGGGCAAGGATCTGACCGACATGTACGAGAGCACGCGCGGTGCGGGCTTCGGCAAGGAGGTGCGCCGCCGCATCATGATCGGCACCTATGTGCTGTCGGCCGGCTACTACGACGCATACTACAAGAAGGCACAGCAGATCCGTGCGCTGATCGCGAAGGACTTCAAGGATGCCTTCACGAGGTGCGACGTGTTGCTGACGCCGACCGCGCCGACGGCGGCCTTCGCGGCCGGCGAAAAAATGGACGATCCGGTGACTATGTACCTCAACGACATGTTCACCATCCCGGCCTCGATGGCGGGTCTGCCGGGCATCTCGGTGCCGGCCGGCCTCGACAAGGACGGCCTGCCGCTCGGCCTGCAGCTCATCGGCCGCGCCTTCGACGAGATGACGATGCTGCGTGCGGCAGCAGCGCTCGAGAAGGCCGCCGCCTTCGATGCGAGACCGGCCGGCTACTGAGCGCGCGCGACGCGGCCGCGCCGTCGTGGCAATCTCCCGTCACGAGACCGTCACGCGGCGTGCGTAGGCGGACAGGCGAACCAGGGAGATCGCCATGACACCGGATGCAACCATCGGCCGCCGCGGCCTTCTCGTCGGCTCTGTGGCGGCGCTCTTGCCGGCAACCGGCCGCGCGCAGGCCTGGCCCAGCCGGCCGGTCACGTTGGTCGTGCCGTTCGCGCCGGGAGGCGGCACGGATACCTTCGCTCGTCCCTTCGCGGCGATCCTTTCGCAGCAGCTCGGCCAGCAGGTCGTGGTCGACAACAAACCGGGCGCCGGCGGGACGGTCGGCGCAGCCCTGGTCGCCAAGGCCAGGCCCGACGGCTACACGGTGCTGCTCGGATCGGTCCATCACGCTGTGGCAGTCAGCGCCTACAAGCGCCTGCCCTACGACGTCGAGAAGGACCTCGTGCCGGTCACCACAGTCGCCGCCGTGCCGGACGTGCTCGTGATCTATCCCGGCGTGCCGGCCAGGACGCTCCAGGAGTTCATCGCCTACTGCAAGGCCAATCCCGGCAAGGTGAACTACGGTTCGGCCGGACTCGGCACGACGCGCCACCTCGCGGGCGAGATCTTCAACGCAAGGACGGGCGCCGGCATGACGCATGTTCCCTACAAGGGCACGGGGCCTGCGACGGCGGCGCTGATCTCCGGCGAGGTGGCAGCGGTCTTCGAGGGGCTCGGCAGTGCTGCGGCCTATATCCGCAGCGACAAGGCGCGTGCCCTGGCGGTGTTCTCGGCCGAGCGTTCGCCCGCCTTCCCCGACATCCCGACCGCCGCGCAAGCGGGATTGCCCGGCTTCGAATCGCTGTCCTGGTACGGCCTGTGGGTGCCGGCGGGAACCGACCCTGGCATCGTCGCCCGGATGCAGGCCGAAGTCGCCAAGGCGTTCGACTCGCCCGAGCTGAAGAAGATCTGGCTGGAGCAGGGCGCGGCGCCGGGCGGCATGGCGACGGCGCGTTTCGCCGCATTCGTCACAGAAGAGATCGGCAAGTGGGGCAAGGTCGTGCGCGACAACAACATCACCATCGAGTGATGCGGCCGAGACGGAGCAGAGGATCATGACCGCACAACCTCGTTTTCGCGACCGCGAGGTCGTGTTCGGCAGCGGCGTGCGCGGCGAGACGATCGACATTCCGAGCGCCAGCCCGCTCAACTACTGGCAGGCGATCAGCGATCCGGCGGCGATGCCGCGCGTCGCTGTCGACGGCAAGCTGTTCCTGCCGCGGACGGCGCGCGGCCGGCTGCCGGCGGTCGTCGTCGTGCCGGGCAGCCTGAGCATCGCAGCCTCCCATCTCAGGCACGCCGAAACGTTGGTCGACATGGGCATAGCGGCCTTCGTGCTCGATCCCTTCGGCGCGCGGGGCGTCACGTCGACCGTGGCCAACCAGGCGCAGTTCTCGTTCGCGGCCTCGGCCTACGACGTCGCGGCGGCAGTCGGCGTTCTCGCCCGGCACCCAGCGCTCGACCCGGCGCGCATCGGCCTGCAGGGCCACAGTCGCGGCGGATCGGCGGTACTGACGGCCGCCACGCGCCTCTTCTGCGAGACCGTTCACGATCCGGCGCTGTGCGTCCGTGCCGTGCTGGCCGCCTATCCATGGTGTGGCCATCAGTTCCTCGATCCCGACGTCGGCGCCGCCGAGGTGCGCGTGGTCGTCGGCGATCAGGACGACTGGGTGTTGCCGCAGCAGTGCCAGGGCTACGTCCAGGCGCTGCGCCTGTGGGGCTGCGAGGCTTCGATCCGGATCGTGGCCGGGGCCGAGCACAGCTTCGATCGCGACGAGCCGATCCAGCACATCGCCGAAGCTTCGGTCTCTCCGGCCGCGCCGACCGGATATCTCGCCGACGACGGGGCGTTCGTGCATCCGACCGAAGGGCTGGTCGATCCGGCGATGACCGATCGTGACCTCGCGGTCTATGCGCTCAAAGCGGGCTACGGCGTGCGCGGCGCGACCATCGGCGCCCAGGGCGACCAGCCCGCCCTGTTCCGCGCCGAGATGACCGGATTTTTCGGCCGAACGCTGCTGTCGTAGAGGGCGGCGTTCGGACTGCGGTGGCCCTGGCGATCTCGCGGCGCAGGGCAGGCGCGTGGCGGCCGAACATCAAGCTTTCCGGCCGTCGCCGATGTTCCCTCGCGCGGCCTGAGGCGCCGCGGTCCGCCGGGTCATTCCGGCTTCAGGTTGTTGTCGCGGATGATCTTGCCCCAGAATTCCTGCTCCTTGGTCACGAAGCTGGCGAACTGTGGCGGTGTGCTCAGGATCACTTCCATGTCGAACTGCTCGATGAACTTCTGGGTGACGTCGGGCGAGCGCACCGCCTTGACGATCTCGGCATACATGCGGTCGACGATCGGCTGCGGCGTGCCGGTGGGCGCGTAGGTGCCCCACCACGAGTAGGACGGCGCGGCCTTGATGCCCTGCTCGACGAGCGTCGGCACGTCGGGCAGCGCCGCGCTGCGCTTCTCGGACGTGACGGCGATCATCCGGAGCTTGCCCGCCCGGACATGCGGCACCATGTTGGCGAGGCTCGAGACCGAGAGGTCGGTGACGCCGGCCAGCGCGTCCTGGAACAAGGGCCCGCCGCCCTTGTAGGGGATCATGTTCATCTCGAAGCCGTTTTCCTTCTGCATGAAGGCGAACAGAACTTGCGCCAGGCTCGACGCCAGAACGGCGCAGCTGATCTTGCCGGGCTGGGCCTTGGCCGCCTTCACGGCTTCGGCGAAGGTCTGGAAGGGGCGGCTTGGGAAGCTGGCAATGCCCTGGCCGCTACGGCCGATCTGGGTAACCGGCATCAGCTCGCTGTCCTTGTAGGGCACCGATGCAGTCCAGATCGGGTTGAGGATGTGGTTGTCGAAGACGAACAGCCACGTCTGACCGTCGGGCGGCGACTTGGCGACGATCGACGCGCCGACCACGCCGGTTCCGCCCGGCTTGTTGTCGACGACGATGTTCCAGCCGGTGTTCTCGATCATCTTCGCCTGGATGATGCGGGTGATCGGGTCGGTCGACCCGCCGGGCGGGAACGGTACGACGAACTTGATCGGGCCTTTGGGCCAGTCGGCCTGGGCACGAGCGATGGCGGGTGCGCCAAGCGTGGCGGCAGCCGCGCCGACAATCACCGAGCGGCGGTGGAGAATGGTCATCTTTGCCTCCCTGTAGGCGTTTTATTGGCCGCTCCCTATACGTGGACAGGAACGGCACAAGCTCCTATTTAGGGTTTTATGTCATATATCAAGGGTGAAACCGGCGATTGGGAGATCGTCCTCGGGCTGGAAGTCCACGCCCAGGTCATCTCCGACGCCAAGCTTTTTTCCGGCGCTCCGACCGCATTCGGCGCCGATCCCAACACCCAGGTGTCGCTGGTCGACGCCGCGATGCCGGGCATGCTGCCCGTGATCAACGAGCGCTGCGTGGAGCAGGCGGTGCGGACCGGTCTCGGTCTCAATGCCAAGATCAACCTGCGCTCGGTGTTCGATCGCAAGAACTACTTCTACGCCGACCTGCCGCAGGGCTATCAGATCTCGCAGTTCAAGGACCCGATCGTGGGGGAGGGCGAGGTCGAGATCGACCTGCCGGACGGCAAGACGCGCACTATCGGCATCGAGCGACTGCATCTCGAGCAGGACGCGGGCAAGAGCCTGCACGACCAGCATCCGAGCCAGACCTATGTCGACCTCAACCGGTCGGGCGTGGCGCTGATGGAGATCGTGAGCAAGCCCGACATGCACACCTCGGACGAGGCGGCGGCCTACCTCACCAAGCTGCGCTCGATCGTGCGTTATCTCGGCACCTGCGACGGCAACATGGACGAGGGCTCCATGCGCTGCGACGTCAACGTCTCTGTGCGGAAGCCCGGGGCCGCGCTCGGGACGCGTTGCGAGATCAAGAACGTGAACTCGATCCGCTTCGTGAAGCAGGCGATCGAGTTCGAGGCGCGCCGCCAGATCGAGATCATCGAGGACGGCGGCAAGATCGTGCAGGAGACCCGGCTGTTCGACCCGGGCCGTGGCGAGACCCGTTCGCTGCGCTCCAAGGAGGACGCCCACGACTATCGCTACTTCCCCGATCCCGACCTGCTGCCGCTGATCCTCAATCAGGAGTTCGTCGATCGCATCAAGGCAGGCCTGCCCGAACTGCCCGATGTCAAGAAGGCGCGCTTCGTGAAGGACTACGGCCTCACGGCTTACGATGCCGGCGTGCTGGTCGCGGAGAAGGAGACGGCGGAGTTCTTCGAGATCGTCGCCAGGGGCCGCGACGGCAAAGAGGCCGTGAAGCTGGTGACCGGCGATTTCTTCGCCATGCTCAACCGGCGGGGCGTCGGCATCGACAAGTCGCCGATCAGCGCGGCGAACCTCGGCAAGCTTCTGGATCTGCAGGCCGACGGCACGATTTCGGGCCGTATTGCCAAGGATCTGTTCGTCGCCATGGAGGAGACCGGCAAGGATCCGGTCGTCCTGGTCGAGGAACGCGGCCTGAAGCAGGTCACGGACACCGGCGCCATCGAAGCCGCCATCAGGGCGGTGATCGACGGCAATCCAGGGCAGGTCGCCGCCTATAAGGCGAAGCCGGCTCTGTTCGGCTGGTTTGTCGGCCAGGTGATGAAGTCGACCAGCGGCAAGGCCAACCCGAAGGTCGTCAACGAACTCCTCAAGAAGGCGCTCGACGCTTAAGGGTCGGCGAAGCGTACCAGGCGCGAGGAGAGCAGGTCGTCCGACCACAGGATGGCGGCGATCTGCCCGTCCGGCGTACGCACGATATCGCTGGCGTTCACGGGCTGGCTCCGCCAGCGCACTTTTCCGTCGGCGCCGGCGCGCACGATCCAGCAGGGTGGCGCATCGATCGTGTTGCAGACGATCGCCGCAATGCCACTGCCGTCGGCGATCATGCGGCGGGTCTGGCCGTAGCTCCATGAGGCACTGCCCGCGACATTGCCATTGGCGTCCAGTCGTACCAGCGCCGGTGAACCCGCGGTCTGGAACTCGCTGATTGCCGAGACCCAACCGCCAGACGTCAATGCGAATGCCGTTCCGGCGGTCCTGAACGGGACGCGGCCCTGCTGCGTGCCGTCGGCACCAAGCTGGACGATGAACCACTGGCTGAACTGTTGCGCCGCCAGGATCTCCTGCACGGCCGCGGAGATCGTACCGTCGGGACGCAACGCCAGGCCGTATACATCTTCCGGCATGCCGGGGCCCGGGCCGGCCTGCCAGAGGCGGCGGCCTTCGGTGTCGAACTTGCCGATCCACCAGTTGAACGGGTCAGGACCGAAGCCACCGGCGACCAGAAGGCCATTGTCGGACGTCGCGAGGTAGAACTTGGTCCGGTAGAAGCTCGCCGGGCTGCCCGATGCCGCCGGAGCGACGGGTGTGGAGCGCACGACACTGCCGGCGGCCGAGATGCGATAGATCGAGGTGACGGAGCGCTCGCGCTGCGGCGTCGCCATCGCCTGGTTGGAGCTCGACAGGAACACCATCGTCTCGCCGTTCGGCAGGACGGCGACGCCGAGCGAGGCGGCGTCGAAGCCGCGCTTTCCGATGCCGGCCTGAACCGGCAACATGGCGCGGTAGCCGGCCTTGCCGTCGCGGGTGAAGGCCATGATCTCGGCTCGGGCGTCAGCGGCGGGCAGGATACCATCGACCGAGGGCTTGAAGCTGGTCGCCAGCACGTAGTGCGTGCCGTCGGGGCCGACGGCGAGCCGGCCCGGCGGGCCGAGGCCTGAGAGCTGATGCTCGGGTGGCGGCGGCAACGGGACGTCGAGCACGATTCGGGGCTGCGGTTGGGCGAGGGCGGGGCTGCAGAGCAGCGCAAGGGTGAGACCGATCGAAAGACGCATGGCGTGAATCATATGTGCTAGCGTCGCGCGAAGAAAGCAGGCGAACGATGACCGTGAAGCTCTACGCGCTGACCTGCGGCCGCTTGGTCGGCCGTCTGAAGGACATGATCGAGGGTGAGGACGGGCTGGTCGTCCTGCCGATACCTTCATATCTCATCGAGCATCCGAAGGGGCGGGCGCTCTACGACACCGGCATGCACCCGCAATGTCGCACCGACGCGACGGGCCGCATGGGCGAGCGTGTGGCGCGACTCTTCGGCTTCGAACAGTACGGACCAGACGATGATGTGAGGTCGCGGCTGGAATCGATCGACCGCGATCCGGGCAAGGTCGACTTCATCGTCAACTCGCACCTGCATTTCGATCATGCCGGCGGCAACGAGCTGGTGCCCAACGCCACGATGGTGGTTCAGAAGCGCGAATGGGAAGCCGCGCAGGATCCCGAGACCGCCGCCAAGGTCGGCTTCTTCCGCGCCGACTTCGACCACGGGCACAAGGTCAGGCAAGTCGATGGCGAGCACGACCTGTTCGGCGACGGCAGCGTGGTCTGCATCCCGACCTATGGCCACACGCCGGGGCATCAGTCGCTCAAGGTGCGGACCGAGAAGGGTGAGGTCGTGATCACGGGCGATGCCTGCTACTTCTGCCGCACGTTGCGCGAGCGCAGGCTGCCGCGCTTCGTCTGGGACCGCGAGGCCATGCACGCCTCGCTGGATCGGCTGGCGTCGCTCGAGAAGAGCGGCGCCACCCTGTTCTTCGGGCACGATCCCGATTTCTGGCAGACCGTGCCCCAAGCTCCTGTCCCGGCGTTCTAGCCGGGAGCCTCAGCCGTCGATCGGCAGGCCGAGCGCCATGCGGCCGGCGAACCTGCGCTGCGGCGGCTCGGTGAGCGGATGGAAGCGCGCGCCCTGGATATCGCGGAACAACCGCTCCAGACCCGTCGACCGGAAGTAGCCTGCCCCGCCGGTCACGCCCATCGCGAGCTCGACCGTCTTGATGGCGCTGCGCGCCACCAGAGTGCGGCGCTTGAAGATCACGTCGGTGGTCTCGGGGCCGGGCTGCGCCGTCTCGCTGTAGGCGACCATGCTGTCGAGCGCGATCCGCGCGGCCGCCAGCTCGGTGTCCATCTCGCCGACCTGCTCGGCGGTCGACGGATCGCTGCGCTTCTTCGCGGCCTCGACTGCAATGTTGCGCGCCGACTCGGCGATGCCGGTGTAGACGGCGTAGATCAGCGGGAAGGCGACCATCGATACGAGGTGCATCGAAGGATGCCACTTGCCGGCGGGACGACGTACCGACACGGCGGCGTCGGCGACGAAGACGTTCGTGAGTTTCACAGTCTGTGAAGCCGTGCCGCGCATACCGAGCGTGTCCCAGGTGTCGAGGATGGTCACGCCCTCGCTCTTCACGGGCAAGCCGAACTGAAGGACGGTCGGCCCTTCGGGCGTCTGCTCGACGGCGGTCGTCATGAACAGGTCGGCGCTGGGCGCGCCGCTCGCGAAGATCTTCTCGCCGCTGACGCGGTAGCCGCCCTCGACCTTGGTGGCGCAGCCGGAGCCGTTCAGCCAGTCGGAACCGCCCGAGCTCAGGAGCTGTATACGGTCGGTGCCGATGCGCTTCAGCAGAGGCTCGACCGGTGCCTTCTGGTTCTGGAAGCGCCAGACCTGCGCGGCAGCCGGGTGGGTGTGCATGGCGAAGGCCAGCGCCGTCGAGCCGCAGTAGTGGGCGAGGGTGCGCAGCATATCCGCCAGCTCGGTGCGCGACAGGCCGGCGCCGCCGAATTCGGCGGGGACGGCGAGGGCGGAGAAGCCCTGCTCGCGCAGAAGCTTCATGTTTGCGCCGACATAGCTGCCGCTTGCGTCGCAGGTGCGGCCTTCGGCGGCGATAGAAGGGCCGATCTCGGCGAGGTCGGTGCGCCAATCGGGCTTTGCGGGTCTGCGCAGGGGTTGAACTGACATCGTTGTCTCCTTCACACTTTGCGATGGAGCGCTGTATGTTGGGGTGACAAAACTCGCACAATGACCGCAACACCGCCTTCCTTTGCCAAGACGCCGCCCACTGACGTGCTGGCCGATATGTTGCGTGCGGTTCGGCTGACCGGAGCGTGTTTTCTGAAGGCAAGCTTTACCGAGCCGTTCGGCGTGCTCTCGCCGCGGCGCTTCGACGCGACAGTTCCGATGGCTCATCTGCGGCACGTAAGCGTCTTCCATCTCATCACGGCCAATAGCTGCATGATCGAGACGACGAACGGTCATCGCCAGCAACTCAATACGGGAGACATCGCCCTGCTGCCGTTCGTCGCCGAGCACAAGCTGTGGCGCGGTGACCGGCCGAATTTCGTGCCGGCGTCGCAGGTGGTCGCGCGACATCCCAAGGAAGGTGTCTGGTCGTTCAGCCACGGCGGCGGCGGCACGGAGACGCAGATGATCTGCGGCTTCATCGAGTCAGCGGAGCTTATGGCCTCCCCGATGTTCCGCTCGCTGCCCGAGCTCGTCATCGAGCGGGCGGGCGATCATATGGTCGATCGGGGTATCGCCTCGACGATCGGCGCGCTGACCGCTCAGGTGGAGTCTTTGAACCGCGGCGCCGAGGTCGTGCTCGGTCGCATGATGGAGACACTCTTCGTCGAGATCCTGCGCCGGCATGTCGAGCAGCTTCCGCCCGGCACGAAAGGCGTCCTGGGCGCACTGAACGATCCCGTGGTCGGTCGTGCGTTGCAGCTCCTGCACGCAGAGCCCGCCAGGCGCTGGACGGCTGACGCGCTGGCCCGCGAAGCCGGCTCGTCGCGGACCGTGCTCGGCGAGCGCTTCAATGCGCTGCTCGGTAAGCCTCCGATCGAGTACCTCACGAGCTGGCGCATCCAGCTCGCGGCCGACCGGCTGCGTAACAGTTCGGACAGCATCTCGCGTATCGCCTTGGACTATGGCTACGAGTCGGAGCCGGCCTTCAATCGTGCCTTCAAGCGGGTGACGGGCATGACGCCAGGGCGCTGGCGAGACGGCGGCGGTGACAGCCCGCCCAACATGCCGCTCTATTTCAAGGAACCGCTCGGACCGCCGCCGAGCGCCTGACGCGCTTTCAGTTCTGCGGGATGAACTCGATCATCAGGCCGCCTGTCTGCTCCGGTGCGATCAGCACGCGATCGCCGTCGGCCACGGCGAACGGCACGTTGTTCGCGCGCAGCAGCGCCTGCAGCGGTCGCGCGCGCTCGACGGCGATGGCGACGCCGACGACCGCCGGAAGGTCGCCCGGTGCCATGATTTCGAGAGCCTTGTATTCGAGCTGGTAGGCGAGCGGCGACCAGATCAACAGCTCGACCGAACCCGCCTTTACCATCATGCAGCCGTCGAAGATCTCTTCGATCGACGCGCTCCACCCGGCCTTCAGCGCCTTGGCGACTTCCTTCGAGTTGTCGGCGACGGCATGGATCGCCATCATCCCGAGGGCGCCGTTGGGATGGACGATCCATTCCGGCTCCATGAAGGCGTCGGGCGTTTCGTGCTTCACGGCGAACCACGGCAGCGGCCCATCGGCGGTCTCGCCGACCACGACGCCGGCATCGATCTCGAAGCCATCCTCGGTTTCCCAGGCATGCGTGCGCGCCTCGCCGTCGAGTTCGGGCACGTTCAGCGCCAATGCAACCAGGGCCGGATCGCCCTGCAGCAGTTCGATGTAGTTGGGAATGTCGTCCCGATCGGGCTGGAAGCAGATGCAGCGCGGCTCGACACCCTCCGGCGTGAGATTGAAGCCGAGCTGGGTCAGCTTCGTGGCCGCCGCCTCGGGATCGGAGGTGGTTACCGACAAGTGATCGATGTCACGTGCAGAAATCTTCATGACCGCTCATACAGTCTTAACCGGGCGGCGCTCAAGTGCGATGGTTCGCGGTCTCGAACCATCGGAGGAACGAATGTCCAAGATCACTCTCTACGGTATCTGGTTGAGTGGCCCGACCTACAAGGCGGGCCTGGCTCTCTCGCTGATGGGCCAGCCGTTCGCCTACAAGCACGTCGACCTTCGCGCCGGCGCGCACAAGCAGCCGGACTATCTCGCCATCAACCGCTTCGGGCAGGTGCCGGCGCTGGTCGACGGCGATCTCAAGCTCTGTCAGTCCGGCTCCATCCTGCTCTACCTCGCGGACAAGTTCGGCAAGATGGGCGGCAGGACGCCCGAAGAGAAGGTGCGGGTGCGTGAGTGGCTGTTCTGGGAGTTCGACCGGCTGGCGTCCAACATCTATCGCCCGCGCGCGATCAAGCGGGGTTTCCTGAAGGCCGACGACAACGTCTATGCCCTCTACACGAGCCTCGCGAACGACGCGCTCAAGGTGCTCGACGCTGCTCTTGCCAAGTCGGCGTTCCTGGTCGGCGAGGAGGCGACCGTGGCCGACGTGGCGGTCTATGGTGACGTCGCCTATGCCGAGGAGGCCGCCATCGATCTGTCGCCCTATTCGAACGTGAAGGCCTGGATGGGCCGGATCGAAAAGCTGCCGGGCTTCAAGAAGTACGAGGACGTCCTGCCCAAA
>CAYQAY010000038.1:0-2648 GCA_964415585.1 uncultured Reyranella sp. | reverse complement strand
GGGCCGGATCGAAAAGCTGCCGGGCTTCAAGAAGTACGAGGACGTCCTGCCCAAACAGGACGCGGCCTAGGCGAACGGGGCGGAGATCAGGCGGCAGCCATCTCCGCCCAACTCGCCTCGACCTCGGCGCGATCGAGGTCGCGGGTAATGAACACCAGCCGCGAGCGGCGGTCGTCGCCGGGCCAGCGCGCCAGCAGGGTCGGCGGGTGGAACGTGCGATGCACGCCGTGGATCACCAGCGGCTGGCTTTCGCCCGCTACGTTCAGCACGCCCTTAACGCGCAGCAGCCGGTCACCCCACGTGGCGCGTACCGCCATCAGCCAGCGATTGAACAGGTCCCAGTCGAGCGGCTCTTCGAAGGTGAGGCAGAACGAGCCGATATGGGCATCGTGCCGCGAGCGGTCGTGGTGATGGTGGTGATGCCCCTGACCATGATCGTGCGCCTCGGCATTCAGCCATGTCTGAACCTTGTCGCTCTTGCCCGAGGGGTCGAATGGACCTGAATCGAAAAGCAGTGCCGGGTCGATGTCGCCCTGGACGATCTCGTAGAGTGCCGCGCCGGGATTGAGGTCTTCCAGCCGGGCACGCAGTCGGGCGCTCACGTCGATGTCGGCCAGATCGGTCTTGCTGATCAGCAGCCGGTCGGCGACGGCCGCCTGCTTCACCGCCTCCTGGTGCTCGTCGAGCTGGCGTGCGCCGTTTACGGCGTCGACCGTCGCCACCACGCCGTCGAGCCGGTAGTCGTGGCTGATCATCGGATGGTTGAGCAGCAGTTGCAGGATAGGTGCGGGGTCGGCGAGCCCCGTCGTCTCGAGCAGCACGCGGTCGAACGGCGGCGTCTCGCCGGCCTCGCGGCGCCGGGCTATGTCGCGCAAGGTTCTGTCCAGGTCGCCCTGAATGGTGCAGCACACGCAGCCCGATTGCAGCAGGATCATGTCGCCCCCCACCTGTTCCATGAACAGGTGATCGAGCCCGACTTCGCCGAACTCGTTCACGAGGACGAGACTGCGCGCCATGCGCCGATCGCCCAGCACGCGATTGAGCAGGGTGGTCTTGCCGCTGCCTAGGAAGCCGGTGACCAGCGCCACCGGCATACGCTCGGCCGACTTGTCGCGATCGAACAGGCTCATGTCGCGTCATTCTCTCCGATGCATATGTAACAAGATAACAACTGCGCTTCTTCTTGACTGGCGAAGGAGAGGGCAGGACGCTCCGCACATCAATCAAGAAAAGGAGGAGCGCCTATGGACTCGAGATATCTTCAGGACAAGGAAGAGCTCAAGCAGGTCGGCGTCGATGAGGATCGTCGCAATTTCCTTACGGCCGGACTGGTCGGAGGCGCCGTAGCCGCCGGAACGCTCGTCGCGGGTGTCGCACATGCCCAGCAGGTTGCGCAGGCGCCACAACTCTCGGAGAAGCCTTGGTGGCCGCACCCCAAGTGGGGCAAAGACGACCAGGCCGGCGCGTCCAACTGGATCACGCCTGCCAAGGTTCTCGACGCGGCAAAGCTGATCAAAGACGGCAAGATTTATCGCATCGGGCGCGTCTACGAATCCGGCATGCCGAAATTCGGTGAACGCGCCTTTACCTTGCGTATTCCCGGCGGTCCGACCGGCGGCCCGTTCGGCGCCAACAAGCTCATCTACAACGACGAGTTCCTCGCCACCGAGATCGGACAGACCGGCACGCAGTTCGACGGTCTCGCCCACATCGGCATCCAGATGGGCAAGGACGGCGACAAGAACGAGATGCGTTACTACAACGGCGTCACGGAGCAGGAGCTGGGGGGCGCCTATGGCATGCGCAAACTCGGTATCGAGAATGTGAAACCGTTCTTCACGCGCGGCCACCTGTTCGACCTCAAGGCGCACAAAGGCGCCATGATGGAGGCGGGACAGGAAATCACCGTCGCAGATCTGCGTGCCTGCCTGCAGAAGCAGAACATGCAGGAAGCCGACATCAAGGAAGGCGATGCGGTGTTCTTCAACACGGGCTGGGGAGAGCTCTGGATGAAGAACAACGACAAGTTCAACGCCGGCGAGCCGGGCATCGGCATGGAAGTCGCCAAGTGGTGCATCGACAAGGGCATCTGCCTTACCGGCGGCGATCAGTGGGCAACGGAAGTCGTGCCCAATCCGGACAAGAACCTGGCCTTCCCGGTGCATGGCGAGCTGATCACCAAGCACGGCATCTTCAATCACGAGAACCTGGATTTCACGGGGCTGATCGCCGACCGCAAGTACCAGTTCGCCTACATCTTCTCGCCGGCCCCCATCAAGGGCGCAACGGGATCGAACGGCGGCCCGATCGCCGTGACCTGACCGCAGAGTGGATGGACATGCGAACGCCCTCGCGCTTGCGGGGGCGTTTTGCTTCTATGGGACAAAGTTCGGGAGGAAGGGAATGCTGATGGTTCGTCTGGCCGCCGCGGTGGCTTTGTCTGTCGTGGTGGCGGTGCCCGTCGTGGCGCAAGGCATCCCGAAGGTGCAGTCGCCGGAGGAGGTCGGCTTCCTCTCGACGCGACTGAAGCGGCTCTCCGATCGCATGAACGAGGGCGTGAAGAACAACGAGCTGCCGGGGGCGGTAGTACTGATCGCGCGCAACGGCAAGCTGGTCATGTTCGAGTCCTACGGCTTCCGTGACAAGGA
>CAYQAY010000037.1:25795-46698 GCA_964415585.1 uncultured Reyranella sp. | reverse complement strand
CGCTCGACCATCCGATGGTGCCGGTGACCTGGCTCGCCAACGAGCTGTCGCGCACCGGCATCGGATTGAAGGCCGGCCAGACGATCAGCACCGGGACTCTGACAGGCATGCTGCGGCCCAAGGCGGGCGAGACGTATGTCGCGGACTTCGGGCCGCTCGGGAACGTGACGGCGACGTATGTGGGGTAATCAATTGCGCCGAACTAGCCAAGTTCACGCCGAGGTCTAGTCTGGAAGCGCCTCACCCACAGGTCGCCTGATAGCCCCCAAGCCAAAACAAAGGGATTCAAGGTTCTGTGAGAGCCTTGACTTCCTCCTGTACATCGCCGCCCTCGTTCTCCTAAGGTTCTCCTATGGGCGTAGTAGAACAATTTCGAGTCATCGGTAACGATCCGGTCGCAGGCGGTTTCTACACCGTTCGTGAGGCCGCGCGCCTACTCAACATCGCTCAGCCAAGCAAGATCACCGGATGGCTGCAAGGCCACAAAGGGCGCGGTGGTGGCCCGATTATCGAGCGCCAGTATCAGCCGATTGAGAAGGTGCAAGAGCTCGGTTTTTTGGATCTGATTGAAGTTCGATTCGTAGAACACTTCCGAAAGCAGGGCGTTAGTCTTCAGGCGCTTAGAAAGGCGGCGGCCACCGCTCGCGAGCAGTGGCAGCAGCAGCATCCTTTCGCGACATCCAACACAAAATATCTCACTGACCGAGTCGAGGTCTTTGCGAAGACTGCAGAAGTGCTGCGCGACAACGTTTTGCTCAATCTCGTTACCAAGCAATACGAGATGTACGTCGTACTTGAGGAGGTGCTGGCAAAGGGAGTTGAGTTTGACCCTGCTTCCGGCTTGGCACTTGAGTGGAAGCCAAAGCCTGCTGAATTTCCGAACGTAGCGTTGTCTCCATTGGCGGCATACGGGCAACCCGTCATCCTGCCGTTCGCCGTGCCAACCCTTGCGATCTACAATACCTGGAAGGCAGAGAACGGTAGCTACGCCGCAACGAGCGACTGGTACGAAATCGACGAGCGGCTCGCCAAGGAGGCTGTTGAATTTGAATTGGGGTTGCCAGATTGAAAGTCCGGGCCGACGAGCATGTCGCGCCCAAAATTGTCCGAGCACTTAAGGAAATTTCCTTAAGCCCCGGATGGGAACTGTCGCACGTTCGCGAAGTACATCCTCCTCGGACCGCCGACGAAACATGGGTCGGAAGATTTGCCTCAGAGGGCGGTCAAGCGATCGTCAGCGGCGACGCGAATATGCTCAAGCGCCCGCACTTGATCGCAGCAATTCAGCAGTCACGGGTAGTTGGTCTGATTTTGCCTTACACGTGGTGTCATGCCAAACGCCACGCTCAAGCCGCAGCACTTCTGTACTTTTGGCCTGAGATCGAAGCGGCTTTTGCTGGCGCTCAGCCGGGCGACTTCTGGCGGTTGCCTACTGCACTTGTAGGCGGCACCTTAGAGCACCTGAGAGTGAACTATGCCGCAGCAGTGCAAGCCAACCAAAGACGTCCCTGATGAGCGGTTCATCGCCGCCGCTCGAGCCGCCGGCATCGATGAGGATGAGGCTCGCCGGAAGGCTGTGGCGAAGCCGCCAACAAGACACTGAATAAGAGGTCCAAATAGTTCTTATGGGCTGGTGGCTCGCCTTATCTCCTCAAGGAGCTGGCGCAATTGCCGCCGCAGTAGGCGGTGCAATCTACTTGGCTGGTCTCTTGATCGGCGGTGATGTGCCGGAAGCCATTGGTATCGCGCTTGGCACAACTGTCTTCTTTGGTGGTTGCTGGTACTGGCACTATCGGACTGGCCGTTCGTAGGGCTCGCGAAGTATATAGTCGCCTCTGCCGAGACCGTGATTCTCATTGGGCTTTGTTTGGCCTTAGCGAGAAGCGCAAACAAAAAAGGCAGCTTTTCGAGCGCCGTCTTCGCAATCGTGTGAGATGTCCCACTTGCCGGCGGCGGGGGCCGCTTCGACCGGCTTGTTCGAGATGTCCTCGCCGGTGGCCTGGTCGACCGCCTTCATCGAGACGCGGACCTTGCCGCGCTCGTCGACGCCGCGGACCTCGATCATCAATTGGTCACCGCAACATCGCCGCGACGCCACGCTCACCGGCATCTCACCGTGACGTTGAACTCGCGGCCCGTCGTGCCGCCCCGGCCGGCGGCGGTCAGCAGGCCGTTCGCGACCTTGCCGGACATTTGCGCGACGAAGCGCTGGTTGACGTGGGTCTGCGTGCCGACGCCGTCGTAGCTCAGGAACACGTTGCCGGCGGCGTCGACGCGTCCGGTGACGACGTTGCGCTTCGACGGATCTCCGGTCGATGCCCAACCGTCTGTGATCTCGCCGTTCCTGACGGTCATGTTCCCCGCCCAGCAGCTCGGCGGGAAGCCCTGGTAGGCGGCGCGGCACCATTGCGAGCGGAACGTGCCCTCGCACTGGCCGCCGCCCGGTGAAGGGGAGGGCATTGCCGGAGACGTCGCCGACGGCGTGGCCGGGGACGTCGCCGGAGGTGTCGCCTGGGCGAGCTTCCGCTGCTCCTCGTCGTAGCGCGCCAGCGCGGGCGCGGCCTCGCGCATCAGCGCCGCCTGCTGGTCCTGCGTGAGGTAGCCGGTCGCGGCGCGGCCGGCCTTCTTCTGCCAGGCCGCGATCATCTCGCGCGAGCGGGCGCCGAACACGCCGTCGGTGCCGCCGGTCGCGAAGCCCAGCGCGGTGAGCGCGACCTGAACGCGCTGGCGGTCGGCCGGTGCGAGGCGCAGCGCGGCCTCCGCCGCCTCGGCGCCTTTTCGATCTGCCTCCTCCGCCCGCAGGCGCGCCGCCGCGTCCTCCTGCGCCTTCGCGGCGGCCTCCGCCGCGGCCCGGGCAGCGGCTTCCGCATCGGCCTGCCGCTTCGCCTCCTCGGCCGCCTGCCGACGAGCGGCCTCGTCGGCCGCCGCCTTGTCGCGCACTTCCTGTTCGATGCGCGCACGCAGCGCGGCCTCCTCGTCGGCCCGGCGACGCGCCTCGGCCTCGGCGCGCAGCTTCGCCGCCTCCTCCTCCGCCGCGCGCTGCCGGAGGCGGGCCTGCTCCAGCTCCTGCTGCGTGCCGTCCTGGGCGGGCGCAGAAACGGCGGCAGCCACGGGGGCGGCAGCCGACATCGCTTTGGGCTTCGCGGGCGAATCGTCCAATGCGAGCCAGCCGCCGGTCGCCAGCAGCAGCAGCGCCACGCCCGCCGCGATCTTGACGCCCGGACCCTTGCGGAGAACGGGAGCGGGAGCAGGCGCCGTCGGAGAAGCGGAGGGAGCCGCCGTCGGGGGCGCGGGCACCTTGCCCGGCATGATCACCGTGGCGGCCGGCGCCGGCGTCCCGGCCAGCAGCGCGCGCCATGCCGCGACCGACTGCGGCCGGTCGGCGGCGCGCACGGCCAGCGCCGCATCGATGCCGGTGAGCAGCGCGCGCGGGTAGGGCCGGCCCGACGTCGCGAGCGGCGCCAGCGTGTCGTCCAGCATGCGGTCGACGGCGTTGGGCGGCGGCGCGCCCGCGATGGCGTGATGGAGCGTGGCGGCGAGCGCGTAGATGTCGGTCCACGCGCCCTGCGGCGCCGAGGTGAACTGCTCGACCGGTGCGTAGCCCGGCGTGAACACGGCGGTCATGGCCTGGCTGCGGCCGGCCACCGCCGCGCGCGAGGCGCCGAAGTCGATCAGGGTCGGGGCGCCATTGGCGTCGAGCAGGATGTTGGCGGGCTTGATGTCGCGATGTAGGAAGCCCGCCGCGTGCACCCGCTCCAGCCCGTCGAGCAGCGGCGCCAGCAGGCGCTCCACGGCGGCGGCATCGAGCGGCCCGCGCGCGAGGTGCTCGTGCAGCGTCTCGCCGTCCAGCAGTTCCATCACGAGATAGGCCGTGCCGTTGGCGCGCAGATAGTCGTGGACGTTCACGATGCCGGGCGCGCGGTGCAGGGCCGCCAGCGTGCGGCCCTCGGCCACGAAGCGGTCGAGGCCCCAGGCGAGATCGTCGGCGGCGCCCTGCGAGCGCGGCACGACGGTGACGCCGTCCTTGCGCACCGCCAGCGCGGCCGGCAGGTATTCCTTGATGGCGACGTGGCGGCCGAGCTCGGTGTCGACGGCGCGGTAGGTGATGCCGAAACCGCCCTGGCCCAGCACGGAGACGACACTGTAGCGGCCGATGGCCTGTCCGGGCTGCAGTGTCACCAGATCGACGTCAATCATCAGCGACCGTCTCCGGGGCGGGCCGCGCGAAGAGTGGCACGACGCCCGGCAGCCGACAACACGGGCGGCGGATCGGCGTCAGCGGCACTCATGGTTTTTCTCCTCCCCGTTTGGGGCGGGCTATCGCATATGGCAATTCTCCCGTCGTCCCGAGCGGAGCCGTCCGAAGGACGGCGCAGCCGAGGGACCTTGTCTCCTCAACAAAGACCATCGATTCTGAAACAAGGTCTCTCCACTTCGCGCCTTCGGCGCTTCGGTCGAGACGACGGAAAGGTCAATATGCGATGGCCCTCGGCGCTCGTGCTCCGCGGTCCGATGAAAAAAGAAAAACGGCGGCCTCTCGGCCGCCGTCTTCGTTTCAGATATGAACCGGACTACTCGCCGGCGGCGGGGGCCGCTTCGACCGGCTTGTTCGAGATGTCCTCGCCGGTGGCCTGGTCGACCGCCTTCATCGAGAGGCGGACCTTGCCGCGATCGTCGACGCCCAGGACCTTGACCTTCACCTGGTCGCCTTCCTTGATCACGTCGGTGACCTTGGCGACGCGGCGCGGCGCCAGCTCCGAGATGTGCACGAGGCCGTCGCGGGCGCCGAGGAAGTTCACGAAGGCGCCGAACTCGACGCACTTCACGACCTTGCCGGTGTAGATCACGCCGATCTCCGGCTCGGCGACGATGCCCTTGATCCAGTCGATCGCGGCCTGGCCCTGCTTGGCGTCGACCGCGGCGACCTTGATGGTGCCATCGTCCTCGATGTCGATCTTGGTGCCGGTCGTCTCGGTGATCTCGCGGATCACCTTGCCGCCGGTGCCGATCACTTCGCGGATCTTGTCCTTGGGGATGGTGAACTGCGTGATGCGCGGCGCGGTCGCCGCGACGCTGTCGCGCGCGCCGCCCAGGCCCTTGGCCATCTCGCCCAGGATGTGGAGGCGGCCGTCCTTCGCCTGGCCCAGAGCGACCTTCATGATCTCCTCGTTGATCGAGGTGATCTTGATGTCCATCTGCAGCGCGGTGATGCCGCGGTCGGTGCCGGCCACCTTGAAGTCCATGTCGCCGAGGTGATCCTCGTCGCCCAGGATGTCCGAGAGGACGGCGAAGCGGTCGCCTTCCTTGATCAGGCCCATGGCGATGCCGGCGACCGAGCGCTCCAGCGGGACGCCGGCGTCCATCAGCGACAGCGAGCCGCCGCAGACCGAGGCCATCGAGGAGGAGCCGTTCGACTCGGTGATCTCCGACACGATGCGGACCGTGTAGGGGAACTTGTCCTTGCCCGGCATCACCGGCCGCAGCGCGCGCCACGCCAGCTTGCCGTGGCCGATCTCGCGACGGCCGGGCGAGCCCATGCGACGCACCTCGCCGACCGCGTAGGGAGGCATGTTGTAGTGCATCATGAAGCTCTCGCGGTATTCGCCCTCGAGCGCGTCGATGATCTGCTCGTCCTGGCCGGTGCCCAGGGTGGCGACGACCAGCGCCTGGGTCTCGCCGCGGGTGAACAGCGAGGAGCCGTGGGCGCGCGGCAGCACGCCGACCTCGGCCACGATCGGGCGGACCGTCTTGGTGTCGCGGCCGTCGATGCGCTTGCCGGTGTCGAGGATGGCGCCGCGCACGATCTCGGCCTCGAGGTTGCCGAACTGCTCGCCGAAGACGGCGAGAGCGGCGTCGTCGCCCTCGAACAGCTTCTTCGCCTCGGCCTTGACCTCGGAGATCTTCGCCTGGCGGGCCTGCTTCTGGGTCTCGGCGAAGGCGGCGGTCAGCTTGGCCGTCATCTCGGCCTTGAGCCTGGCGGCCACCGTCTTCGAAACCTCCGACGGCTCGGTGAGCGGCAGCGGCTCCTTGGCGGCGTGCTCGGCGAGCTGGATGATCGCGTCGATCACCGGCTGGAACGAGCGATGGGCCTCCATGACGGCGCCCAGCATGATCTCCTCGGAAAGCTCCCTGGCCTCCGACTCGACCATCAACACGCCTTCCTTGGTGCCGGCGACGACGAGGTCGAGGTCGCTCTTCTTGGTCTGCTCGAGCGTCGGGTTGAGCACGTACCTGCCGTCGATCCAGCCGACGCGCGCCGCGCCGATCGGGCCCATGAACGGGCAGCCCGAGAGGGTGAGCGCGGCCGACGTGGCGACCATCGCCAGGATGTCGGGATCGTTCTCCATGTCGTGCGCCAGCGTCGTGATGACCACCAGCGTCTCGTTCCTGTAGTTCTCGTGGAACAGCGGGCGGATCGGGCGGTCGATGAGGCGCGAGGTCAGCACCTCCTTCTCGCTCGGACGGCCCTCGCGCTTGAAGAAGCCGCCGGGGATCTTGCCCGCCGCGAAAGCCTTCTCCTGGTAGTTCACGGTCAGCGGGAAGAAGTCGAGGCCGGGCTTCGGCTTCTTCTCGAACACGACGGTGGCCAGCACCGTGGTGCCGCCGTAGGTGGCCAGCACGGCGCCGTCGGCCTGACGGGCGATCTTGCCGGTCTCGAGGACGAGCTTGCGGCCGGCCCAGTCGATCTCTTTGCGGAACACTTCGAACATATCCTTCATCCTTTCCATCACGGTCGCGTGCCCCCGTTTGGCGGCGACCGCCCACCGGCACCCTTGTGCCGACGGGACCGGGCCAGGCCTTTGCAACAGCCCCTGCCTTCCCGGTACCTGCGAAGTCGCGTCAGCCGGCCGAACTCACGGGGACCGGCGGACACGACGCGAAAAGGCCCCGCCCTATGGGCGAGGCCTGAAACAACTCAGCGACGCAGCCCCAGGCGCTCGATCAACGTGTCGTAGCGCTTGTTGTCGCGGGCCTTGAGGTAGTCGAGCAGACGACGGCGCTGGCCGACGAGCTTCAGCAGGCCGCGGCGTGAATGGTGATCCTTCGCGTGGCCCTTGAAGTGCTCGGTGAGGTTGGCGATGCGCTCGCTCAGAATGGCGACCTGGACTTCCGGCGAACCCGTGTCGCCTTCGGCCTGCGCATACGACTTGATCAGCTCCGCCTTGCGGTCCGCTGTGATCGACATCGGTCATCTCCTGAAATCAAAGGTTGAACACGCGCACCGGCTGGAGGGAGACGCCGTCGCAACGGACGAGTGCCACAAGCCTGCCGTCCAACTCGGCGCGAACCAGAGCGCCGGACGGCGGTGCGTCCCGGGTCAAGACGACCGGCTGGCCTTGGCACAACCGGTCCGCTTGGGCTTCCGTCAGGGCCAGCGCCGGGATGTCGTCCAGCGCGGTCGCGACGGGAGCCAGGGCCCCGAAGAGCGCGGGAATATGACCGAGCGCCTCCAGTTTGGAAAGCGAAATAGACCCCTCTTCCCGGAAGGGACCGACGGCCGTCCGACGCAGCATCGACAGGTGTCCGACGGTGCCCAGGGCGAGGGCCAGATCGCGTCCGAGGGACCGGATGTAGGTGCCCTTGCCGCACTGGACCACGAAATCTGCATGGTCCCTGTCGGGACGGCCGGTCAGTTCCAGCCGCTCGATCAGGACCTGCCGCGGCTTCAGCTCGACGGTTTCGCCCGCGCGGGCGAGGTCGTAGGCCCGCTTGCCGTCGATCTTGAGGGCGGAGAAGGCGGGCGGCGTCTGGGTGATCTCGCCGGTGAAGGCGGGCAGCGCGGCGGCGATGGCGGCATCGTCGGGCCGGACCTCGCTGGTCGCCGTGACCTCGCCCTCGGCGTCTTCGGTCGAGCGCGCCTCGCCGAAGCGCAAGGTGAAGCGGTATTCCTTCCGACCGTCCATGACGAAGGGCACGGTCTTGGTCGCCTCGCCCAAAGCGATGGGCAGGATTCCGGACGCGAGTGGATCGAGCGTGCCGCCGTGGCCCGCCTTCCGGGCGCCGAACAGCCGGCGCACCTTGCCGACCGCCTGGGTCGAGCCCAGCCCGACCGGCTTGTCGAGGACGACCCAGCCGTCGATCTTCTCGCCCTTTTTCTTGCGCGCCATCCGACCAGCCAACGAGTGCGTTGCCCACCCTTCGAGACGCGGCCCGACGGCCGCTCCTCAGGGTGAGGTCGGGCTTGAAAACAAGCCTCACCCTGAGGAGGCTGCGAAGCAGCCGTCTCGAAGGGTGGGCGACCCGGCGGCCGCTCCTTTAAGCCGACAATGCGTTGCGCGCCAGCCGCCGCTTCAGGCAGGCTGCGGCAATGACATCGGCCCCGCCGTCGGATCGCGTCCGGCAGACGACGCTCTTCGGACTCTTCTTCCTCTCCGGCGCCGCCGCCCTCATCTACCAGACCGCCTGGCACCGCCTGCTCGGCCTGTTCGCCGGCGCCGACACGATCGCCGCCGCCCTGGTGGTCGGTGCGTTCCTGCTGGGCCTCGGCATCGGCAGCCTGGCGGCCGGGCTCTACGCCGACCGGCTGTCGCGGCGCGCGGCGCTGATCGCCTTCGCGATCTGCGAGGTGGGCATCGCGGTCTTCGCGGTGCTGAGCCCCTGGCTCTACTACGACGTGATCTACAAGGGCCTGCTGCCGCTCGCCGAATCGCGCGGCGTGATCTTCGCCGTGGTGTTCGCGGGCCTGCTGTGGCCGACCTTCCTGATGGGCTGCTCGCTGCCGTTCCTGTCGAAGGCGATCGTCAGCCAGATCGCGGGCTCGGCGCAGCTCATCGGCTGGCTCTACGGCCTCAACACATTGGGCGCCGGCGTCGGCGCCTTCTTCGGCGGCTGGTACCTGATCGGGACGGTGGGCTTCGACAAGGCGGTCTACCTCGGCGCGTTCCTCAATCTCGTCGTCGCCGTGGGCGGCGTGCTGGCGGCGCGCGGGCTCGACCTGAGAGACGGCGAGGCGACGAAGAGGGTCGCCGCGGCCGAGACGGCCGACGGTGTGGTTTGGCGCTGGTCGCTGCTGGTGTTCGTGTCGGGCTTCCTGATCGTGGCGCTGCAGATCGTCTGGTACCGGCTGATCGGCGTGCTGCTGCAGTCCAACGGCTACAGCTTCTCGCTGGTGCTGACGGTGTTCCTGCTGGGCGACGCGGCGGGGCTGCTGGTCGGCGCGCGGGTGATCGACCGCATCGCCGATCCGCGGCGCTTCTTCTTCCTGATGCAGGGCATCGCGACCGCGCTGGCGCTGGCGGGCGCGTGGTTCGTCTATCTCGGCATCGGTGCCGGCCTGCTGCCCGCGACCTTCGTCGACCACGACATCATGGGGCCCAACACCGCCCGGCCGGCGCTGATCGCGCTGCTGCTCGCGGTCGTGGTGCTGCCCGCCTCGTTCATCATGGGCTTCTCCTTCCCCGTCGTGCAGAAGGCGGTGCAGCGCGACCTCGACCGGCTGGGCAGCCGCGTGGGCTTCGTGCAGCTCGCCAACATCGTGGGCAACAGCATGGGCAGCCTCGTGGCCGGCCTGCTGCTGCTCGACATCGCGGGCACCGCGGGCACGCTCAAGATCCTGGTGGCGATCGGGCTCGCCTTCGCGGCGTTGCAGTTCGCGGGGCCGCGCGCGACGCGCTGGGCGTACCTGCCGGCGGCGGTGCTGGTGGCCGGGCTGCTGTTCTTCCCCGGCGGCGAAGCGTTCTGGCGGCGCCTGCACGGGCTCACGACCGAGCGGGCGATCGTGGCCGAGGACAAGACCGGGCTCAGCGTGCTCAAGATGGCCAACGACAGGGACGGCAAGCTCTACATCCAGGGCCATACGCAGAGCCGCCTGCCCTTCGACACGGTGCACGCCTATCTCGGCGCCATCGGGCCGCTGACCCACGAGGCGCCGAAGAAGGTGCTGGTGATCGGCTCGGGCACCGGCGGCACGCCCTACGCCGCGGGACTCAATCCCGCGACCGAGGCGGTCAAGGTGATCGAGATCGTCGCGCCGGTGATCGAGACGCTGAAGACCTACACGGGGCAAGGCGGCAGGTCGGGCGTCGACGCGCTGCTGTCGGGCAAGCGCTTCGAGGTCACGGTGGCCGACGGCCGCCATTCGCTGGCGCTCGACCCGGTGCGCTACGACGTGATCGAGGCCGACGCGATCCTGCCGAAGACGGCGCTGTCGGGCCTGCTCAACAGCCGGGAGTTCTTCGAGCAGGTGAAGGGCAAGCTGGCGCCCGGCGGGATCTACGTGCAGTGGGCGCCGACCGAGCGCTCGGTCGAGACGTTCCGCTCGGTCTTCCCCTACGTCACCATGGTGCATCCGGCGATGCTGGGCAGCGAGCGGCCGATCCCCTACAGCCGGGAGAAGATCGCGGCCCTGCTGGCGCGGCGCGACGTGGCGGCGCATCTCGACGGGGCGCGCGTCGACAAGGCCGAGCTCGGCAAATGGTTCGCGGACAAGAAGATCGAGGTGCTGAACGACGGCAGGACGGTGCCGGCGAAGTCGCCCAACACCGACTTCTTCCCGCGCGACGAGTACTACCTCAATCGTCCTTGATGTCGCGCGCGACGTCGGGGCGGCGCAGCAGGGCGCCGATCTTGTCGGCCTCGTCGAAGGTCTGGTCGAGCCGGAAGCGGATCTCGGGCGCGCTGCGCAGCCCGGCCTTCTCGCCGACGCGCGCGCGGAACCACGGCGCCGCCCTGGTCAGCGCCGCCAGCAGGCGGTCGCTGTCCCTGCCGCCCAGCGGCATGACGAAGGCCGTGGCGTTGCGCAGGTCGGGGCTGATGTCGACCGAGGTCACCGTGATCGAGGCCTCGCGCAGGTCGGGATCGCGCATGTCGCCACGCTCCAGCAGCTCGGCGAGGAGATGACGAATCTCCTCCCCGACCCGGAGCTGGCGCTGGCTGGGGCCGCGACGTTCGCCGTCGGATGAGCGACGCCTGGACATGGCGCTACTCCGTTGGTTCGTGAAGCGGGACGGCCCGGCCGACTAGAGCGTCGGCTGGACCGACTCGACCTCGAAGCATTCGATCACGTCGCCGACCTTGATGTCGTCGTAGTTCTCGAACGCCATGCCGCACTCGAAGCCATGCTGGACCTCGCGGACCTCGTCCTTGAAGCGGCGCAGCGTCTTCAGCGTGCCCTCGTGGATCACCACGTTGTCGCGCAGCAGGCGGACCTTGGCGCCGCGCTTGACGTTGCCCTCCGTGACCATGCAGCCGGCGACGTTGCCGACCTTGGTGATGCGGAAGACTTCGCGGATCTGCGCGTTGCCGAGGAAGGTTTCCTTGAAGGTCGGATCGAGCAGACCAACCATCAGCGCCTGGATGTCCTCGGTCACCTTGTAGATGATCGAGTAGTAGCGGATGTCGATCTTGTCGCGCTTGGCGATCTCGCGGGCCTGCGGGTTGGCGCGCACGTTGAAGCCGATCAGCAGCGCGCCGGACGCCTTGGCCAGCGTGATGTCGGCCTCGCTGATGCCGCCGACGCCGGAGTAGACGACGCGGGTCACGACCTTGTCGGTCGAGAGGCGCGACAGCGCGCCGGCCAGCGCTTCCGCCGAGCCCTGCACGTCCGCCTTGATGAGGACCGGCAGCTCCTTGGCCGTGCCCTCGCGGATGCCCTTCATCATCTCCTCGAGGGTGCCGCGCCCGCCCGCGGCGCGGGCGAGCTGGGCCTGGCGATCGCGGCGGGCGCGGAAGTCGGCGACCTCGCGGGCGCGCGCCTCGCTCTCCATGACGTGGAACTCGTCGCCCGCCTGCGGCGTGCCGTCGAGGCCCAGGATCTCGACCGGAAAGGCCGGGCCCGCCGACTCGATCTGCTTGCCGTGGTCGTCGACGAGGCGACGCACGCGGCCCCACACCGAACCGGCGACCAGGATGTCGCCGACCTTGAGCGTGCCGCGCTGGACGAGCACGGTCGCCACGGAGCCACGGCCCGGATCGAGCTTGGCCTCGACCACGACGCCGTCGGCGGCCCGGTCCGGGTTGGCCTTGAGCTCGAGCACCTCGGCCTGCAGGAGGATCGCCTCCTCCAGCTTGTCGAGGTTCATCTTCTTGGTCGCCGAAACCTCGATCGACTGGATGTCGCCGCCGAGCTGCTCGACCTGGATCTCGTCCTGCAGCAACTCTGTGCGGACGCGGTTCGCGTCGGCACCCGGCTTGTCCATCTTGTTGATGGCCACGATGATCGGCACGCCCGCCGACTTGGCATGGGCGATCGCCTCCTTGGTCTGCGGCATGACGCCGTCGTCGCCGGCCACCACGAGGACCACGATGTCGGTCACCTTGGCACCGCGGGCGCGCATGGCGGTGAACGCCTCGTGGCCCGGCGTGTCGAGGAAGGTGATCTTCTGCTGCGACGGCAGGGTCACCTGATAGGCACCGATGTGCTGGGTGATGCCGCCGGCCTCGTGCGCGGCCACGTCGGTTGCGCGCAACGCGTCGAGCAGCGAGGTCTTGCCATGGTCGACATGGCCCATGATGGTGACCACCGGCGGACGCGGCTGCAGCGTCTCGTCGGCGTCGGCCGTGTCGGTGAGGCCGGTCTCGACGTCGCCCTCGGCGACCCGTTTGGGCCGGTGGCCCATCTCCGTCACGACCAGCTCGGCTGTGTCGGCGTCGATCGCCTGGTTGATGGTCGCCATCACGCCCATGCGCATCAGCGTCTTGATGACGTCGGCGCCGCGCTCGGTCATGCGCGAGGCGAGATCCTGAACCGTGATGGTCTCGGGGATGGTGACCTCGCGATAGACCTTCTGCTGCGGCTCGGCGCTGCCGAACTGCTGGCGGCGCTCACGTTCCAGGCGGCGGCGCTGCTGCGCCACCGACCGGCTGCGGAAATCGTTCTCGCCGGCGACGGCGCGGCCGACGTCGACCTTGTCGTTTCGACGCTTCGGCGCCTCGCGACGCGCGCCGGTCGGCGGCGGCAGGCGCTTCGGCGGGAGCGTGGAACGCGGCGGCAGCGGCCGGCGGATCTCGCCCGCCGACGCGGCGGCGCCCGCTGGGCGACGGATCGGTGCGGCCTGGCCCGCGGGAACGGCGGCGGGCGGCGCGGGACGAGACGACGCGTCGATCTCCTGCGCCTGGCGCGCCATCGCGGTCTCAGGCGCAGCCGTGGCCGCCTGGTCGAGGCGCTTCTGGACCAGCGCATCGGCCTTGCGCTTGACCTCCTCCTCGGACTTCTTGCGCGCCTCTTCCTCGGCGAGGCGCTTCTTGTGCTCCTCCTCGGACTTCTTGCGCGCCTCCTCCTCGACCGCACGGCGCGCGGCTTCCTGACGGGCACGCTCGCGGGCGATCTCGGCGTCGCGGTTGGCCTCGTCGAGAGCCTTGGCGCGCGCTTCCTTCTCCTCTTCGGTGAGCGTCCGCAGAATGGCACCCGTCGCCGGCCGGGCCAGGGC
Source organism: uncultured Reyranella sp. (assembly GCA_964415585.1). Classification (GTDB taxonomy): domain Bacteria; phylum Pseudomonadota; class Alphaproteobacteria; order Reyranellales; family Reyranellaceae; genus Reyranella. Next base: position 33,331 of record CAYQAY010000037.1, on the reverse strand, counting down.
GCCCGCAGGACGGGGCGCCGGAGTGGCGCCGAGCTTGAGGGTACGGCCGGTCGGAGCCGCGGGCTTCGGCGCCTCGGGCGCCGGCGTTGCCGCCGCTGCGGTCACGGAAGCTGCGGCCGCGGCTCCCGCGGGCCGCTTCACCGGCTTCTTGACTTCGACGGTCACCGCGCGCGTGCGCCCGTGCGAGAACTTCTGTCGCACCTGGGTCGCATCCGTTTTCGCCGCCGAGCCGGAACGCGCGGTCGTCGAGAGGGTCAGCGGCTTGGTCGGCTTGTTCTGTTCTTTCTGTTCCGTCATGTCGGCTGTTGTCCTTGGTCCGCCCCGGCCCGTCAACCGGCGCCGTTCAGCCGGAAGCCGCGCCAGCGCGCCGCCCCGACCGCAATTCTCTCAACGAAAGCGCCGCCCGCATCGTCGCGGGCAACCGCCACATAGACCGCCTGATCGCGGCCGAAGAGGCCGCCGAGCAACCCGGCATCACCCAGACGCTCGATCGGCAGGCCGGTCGCCTGGAGCTTGCCGAGCCCGTCGCCGTCCGCCTCGGCAGCGACGATCAGCAGACCGGCCTGCTTGCGGCCGATCATCTGCTCGACCTTCACGAAGCCCGCCACCGCACGGCCGGCGCGACGCGCGCGGCCGAGATCGGCGAGAGGCCGCTCGAGCAGCAGTCCCTCGACCCGGTCCACAAGATCGGCCGGCGCCTTGACCGCGCGTCGTGCGGCCTTGGCGAACAGGCCCTTCTCGACCGCCCGCTGCAGCAGGTCGCGCCGGGCCATCACCCACATGCCGCGCCCCGGCAAGCGCCGCGCCAGGTCGGGCACGATGTCTCCGTCGGGCCCGACGACGAAGCGGATCATCCGCTCCGGCATACTTTCCTCGCCGGTGACGATGCAGGTGCGCGTCGGACCGGGAAGTGGGGCCATCAGATGGGGTTCGGACATTGCGACGGCAAGGGCCAAAGGGCGTTTCCTCCGCTTCAGGCCTTGGCCGCGTCGCCGGCGCCCGCTTCCTCGGCGGGGAACCAGTGCTCGCGCGCCTTCATGATGATGGCGTTGGCGGTGTCGTTGTCCATGGCGCTCTCACCCACGATCTCGCGCAGCTCGTCGGAGGCGAGGTCGGCCAGGTCGTCGAGTGTTTTCACGCCCGCGTCGCCCAGCGCCACCAGCATCGACAGGGTGAGGCCCTCGGCCGAGCGCACCTCCTCGGAGACGCCCAGCGCCTCGAGACGCTCGGCGAGTTCGGCGTCGCGCTTCTCGATGTACTCGCGGGCACGGCGCTGCAGCTCGGTGGCGATCTCCTCGTCGAAGCCTTCGACGCCGGCCAGGCTCTCGACCTCGGAGTCGGCCACGTCCTCGACCGTGGCGTAGCCCTCGGCCACCAGCAAGTGGGCGATGACGTCATCGACATCGAGCGTCGCCTTGAAGAGCTCGGTGCGCTCGCGCGTTTCCTTCTGGCGGCGCTCGCTCTCCTCGGTCTCGGTCATGATGTCGATCTCCCAGCCGGTGAGCTGGGACGCGAGCTTCACGTTCTGGCCGCGGCGGCCGATCGCGAGGCTGAGCTGGTCGTCCGGAACGACGACCTCTGTCTTCGAGGTCTCCTCGTCCATCAGCACCTTGCTGACTTCGGCGGGGGCGAGCGCATTGACGATGAAGTTGGCCGTGTCGTTCGACCACGGAATGATGTCGACCTTCTCGCCCTGCAGTTCCTGGACGACGGCCTGGACGCGGCTGCCGCGCATGCCGACGCAGGCACCGATCGGATCGATCGAGCTGTCGTGGGAAAGCACGGCGATCTTGGCGCGACTGCCTGGGTCGCGGGCGACCGCCTTGATTTCGATGATGCCGTCGTAAATCTCCGGCACTTCCTGAGTGAACAGTTTCGCCATGAACTGCGGATGGCTACGCGACAGAAAGATCTGCGGGCCGCGCGGCTCCTCGCGCACGTCGAAGATGTAGGCGCGTACGCGGTCGTTCACCCGCAGGCTCTCGCGCGGAATCGTCTCGTCGCGGCGGATCACGCCCTCGGCGCGCTGCAGGTCGACGGTGATGTTGCCGTAGTCGACGCGCTTGACGACGCCCGACACGATCTCGCCGACGCGATCCTTGAACTCTTCGTACTGCCGCTTGCGCTCGCTCTCGCGCATGCGCTGCGTGATGACCTGCTTGGCCGTCTGCGCGGCGACGCGGCCGAAGTCGATCGGCGGCAGCTCGTCTGTCAGGAAGTCGCCGACCTGCGCCTCGGGATTGCGGCGCTGGGCATCGGCCACCGAAACCTGCGTGTTCTCGTTCTCGATGGCGTCGGCCACCTGCATGTAGCGCAACAGCTTGATCTCGCCCGTCTTGCGGTCGATCTCGGCGCGGATGTCGTGCTCAAGTCCGTACTTGGCGCGGCCGGCCTTCTGGATGGCCTGTTCCATCGCCTCGAGCACTTCCTCGCGCTCGATGCCCTTCTCGCGGGCGACCATGTCGGCCACCTGCAACATCTCAAGACGCGGGATATCGGCAGTCGTCGCCATGTCTCTTCCCTCTTCCTTCAGTGAGTCCGCCCGGCCCCTTCGGCGGACAGGCGGTGTTCTTCGATCAGCCGGTCGGTCAACTCGAGCTTGGCCTTCGAGACGGTGGCCAGCGGCACCGCCGCTTCCTTGCCATCGTCGAGACGCAGGCGCACCACGCCGTCCTCCAACCCGATCAGAGTGCCCTTGAAGCGACGGCGGCCTTCGACCGGCAACGTCGTCTCGAGGCGCGCGAGGTGGCCGGCCCAGCGCGCGAAGTCCTTGGCCCTAGTCAGCGGACGGTCGATGCCCGGCGAGCTCACCTCGAGCGTGTAGGCATCGGAGATCGGATCCTCGACGTCGAGCACGGCCGAGACTGCGCGCGAAACGACGGCGCACTGCTCGACATCCATCGGGCCGCCATCGGCCGGCTCGATCATGATCTGCAGCGTGCCGCCGCGGCTCATGGCGACGCGAACCAACTCGAAGCCCATGCCGACGATGGTCGGGGCGACGATGTCTTCAATTCGACGCAGCAGGTCGGTCACGCGGACAATGCTTCTCGACGGTCTGGGGCCGTTGGGGGCCGGGGCCAAACGAAAAGAGCGGGCTGTTGGCCCACTCTTTTATTTGGTCCGTCCCGCGAACCCGATGAGGATGGCGCGGGTATAGGCTTCCATCCGTCGATTGGCAAGAAAATCCGCCTTCCCTATGGGATGAACGCGCCATGCTTCTATATGTGGTGTCGGCGGCGGAGCCGTAGGAAGACGGGCTTATGGCCGGCCAGCATTTTCTGCTCGTATCGTGTGCTCGGCCAGTCTGCGGGCCGACCGCGCCAGTCAGCCGGGCCCTCCACCAGCCACTCGAAGGCCGGGTGCCGGCAGGCATGTTCGACCATCCAGGGCAGGTAGCTCGGATCGTCGGTGGCGAGCCGAAGCTCGGCGCCGGGCTTGAGCAGCAGAGCCAGAACATCGAGGCTCGAGCGCTGCACGAAGCGGCGTTTGTGATGGCGGGTCTTGGGCCACGGGTCGGGAAACAGTACGAAGGCGCGGCCCAGCGACTGCGCCGGCAGCGCCGCCATGACGAGACGCGCATCGTCGGTGAACAGACGGACGTTGGAGACGCCCGTCCGCTCGATGTGCGCGAGGCACTTGGCGACGCCGTTGACGTAGGGTTCGCAGCCGATCAGCCCGACGGCAGGATGATGCTCGGCCTGCCAGACGAGATGCTCGCCCGCACCGAAGCCGACCTCAAGCCAGACGTCGCGCTCGCCGCCGAACAGGGCGGCGAGATCGATCTTGAGGGGCTCCGGCGGCACTTCGACGAGAAGGCGCGGCAATAGTGTTTCGAGCAGCGCTTCCTGGCCCGCCCGCAGCTTCTTGCCGCGGCGGCGGCCATAGAGCGTTCGCTCCTTCTTCTGCTCGGTCACATCACGCCGATCACATCACGATGTCGATCAGGTACGGGCCCTTGGTCGACATCGCGTAGGTGAGCTGCTTGGTCAGCTCTTCGAGGTCATGCGCCTTGGCCGACGCCACACCCATGCCCTTGGCGAGATCGGTGAACTGCAGCGTCGGCCGGTCGAGCGTCAGCATGTCGATGGCGCGCGGGCCGGGATTGGCCGCGCCGACATCGGCGAGCTGGCTGTAGAGGATCTTGTAGTTGCGGTTGGAGAAGATCATCACGCAGACGTCGAGGTTCTCTCGCGCCATCGTCCAGAGCGCCTGGATCGTATACATCGACGAACCGTCGCCGATCATGCAGATGACCTTGCGATCTGGGCAGGCGACCGCAGCGCCGACCGCGACGGGCGCGCCGAAGCCGATCGAGCCGCCCATGTTGTTCAGCCAGTCGTGTGGTGGCGCGCCAGCACTGAACGGGAAGAAACCGCGGCCCGTCGTCACCGATTCGTCCACCACGATCGCGCCTTCCGGCATCGTGGCGCCGAGCGCCTGGCCGAGACCGTCGAGCGTGAATTTGCCTGTCGGACGCTCCGGCCGTTTGGGTTGCGCGACGCCCTGCGGCTTCTCGTTCATCGCATCGAGCTCCATTGCCAGCGCCTCGAGCGAGGCGATCGGGTCGCCGTCGACCGGGCAGAGCGTGGAGATCTCACAATCGTCGGGCGACAGGACCGACGGCTTGCCGGGATAGGCGAAGAACGCGTACGGCGCTTTGGCACCGCACAACACCATCTGCTTGGTGCCCTTGAGTTGCTCCAGCGCCGTCTCGACCACGAAGTGAAGACGCAGCAGCGGGATACGGCCGGCCCCACGCTCGATTCGGGCGGTGCCGCCGGCACCCTGCACCTTGCACCCGGTCTTGGCGGCGATCTTTCCGGCGAGCTCGAGGCCACGCGCGCGCAGCGAGCGGCCGCCGATGAACAACATCGAGTTCGGCTGTTTCAGCGCCTTGGCGGCAGCGACGACGACGTCCTTGTCGGGCCTGGGCGGCGCCGGCGTGGGGGGCGTCTCGGCGACGCCGTCTGCCTCGGTCCACGCCGTGTCGGCCGGCAAGATGAGCGTCGCGATCTGGCCCGGCGCCACGCGAGCCGCCTGGATCGCAGCCGCACCGTCGGTTGCCACAGTCTTGGCGGTCGGTGAGGTCTTCACCCAGTGCGAGAAGGGTCGCGCGATACCTTCGATGTCAGCCGTGAGCGGCGTGTCGTATTTGATGTGATAAAGAGCGTGCTCGCCCACGATATTTACGATGCCCGAGCCCGCCTTCTTGGCGTTGTGCAGGTTGGCCGCGGCGTTGGCGAGACCCGGGCCGAGATGCAGTAGTGTCGAGGCCGGCTTGTCGGTCATGCGGTAGTAGCCGTCGGCTGCGCCACTGCAGACTCCCTCGAAAAGGCCCAGCACGCAGCGCATGCCCTCGACACGATCGAGCGCCCCCACGAAGTGCATCTCCGACGTTCCGGGATTGGCGAAGCAGACTTCGACGCCGCCCTTCACCAGGGTCCGAACCAAACTCTCCGCACCGTTCATAAAACGCCCCCGAAACCCCGATTGATGTGTCGGCGGGCACCCTAGGGCACCGGGCGGCCGAACCCAAGTCTTTGCAATCGCTTGCGAAATTCGTTTGGCGAATGTTCTATCTTTATTCTCAATGATTTGTTCAGTATACTTGAACCTATTACTGAGCTTTGAATTCTTCTTAAGAACGAAAGACATTTTCCATGAGCCATTCGGCCCCCTCCGACAGCTCGACCATCGACGCCACGTTCATCGTCGGCACCGACCTTGTCGAATTCGCCCGCCTCGATCTGCCGATCTACCTGACGTCCGATTCGCGCGCCGGTGCGCGCTGGGCCGAGGCCTGCGTTGAAGAGATGGCGTACGGCGCGCCGCTCGACCGCTTGTTCGGCGAGGCCGACGCGGTGTTCGTCGACGGCATCGCGGGCACGCACGACGCCCACGTCGTCCCGTCAGTTGCCGAAGATAGCCTCGTCATACTAAACGAACTGTCCGAAGGACTGATCCTGCCCGCGACCGACGAGCCCGCCACGATGCGCGAACTGGCGGCGATCTACGATTTCGGCGCTGGCAACCACACCGTCGTCCATCTGCAGGACGGCTGGAGCTGGGACCAGGCCGGTGCGGAGTGGTCGTTCGACCACCACGCCTGACGGCTGCCGATCAGGCGGCGTCGCCCAGCTCGAGCTGGACGAGGTTCATCCAGTAGGCCGCACCCGTCGTCAGGATCTCGTCGTTGAAGTCGTAGAGCGGCGAATGCACGTTCTGGCATCCGCCTTCGCCCGCGCCGCCGTTGCCGATCATGATGTAGGCGCCTGGCTTGCTCTCCAGCATGAAGGCGAAATCCTCCGCGCCCGCGATCGGCGTGACGTTCGGATTGACGTTCTCGCGTCCCACCGTCATCGCCGCCGCCTCTACGGCGACCGAGGTCTGCTCCTTCGCATTGATCAGCGCCGGGTAGCGGCGGAAGTACTTGCTTTCGGCTTGGCAGCCACCCGCCTTGGCGATGCCGTCCGCCACCTCGGCCAGGCGCCGCTCCAGCAGCTTGCGGACGTCGGGTGAGAAGCTGCGCGCCGTGCCGCGGATCAGCACCTCCGACGGGATGACGTTGGGCGAACCATAGGTGCCGGCCGCGATGTGGCCGACGCTCAGCACGGCAGCCTGGCTCGACGGCACGTTGCGGCCGACGATGCCCTGCACCGCCACGATGAATTGCGCGGCGACGAACGTCGGATCGGTGCCGCGATCGGGCATCGCGCCGTGGCCGCCGGTGCCCTTGAAGGTGACTTCCCAGCTGTCGGACGAGGCGAGCATGGCGCCGGGACGGATCGCGAAGTGGCCGACCGGAAAGCCCGGCATGTTGTGCATGCCATAGACCACGTCGCAGGGGAACTTCTCGAACAGCCCCTCCTCGATCATCACCTTGGCGCCACCCAGCCCTTCCTCGGCCGGCTGGAAGATGAAGTGGACGGTGCCCGCAAAGTCCGGCGCCGCGGCGAGCCGCTTGGCCGCGCCCAGCAACATGGTCGTGTGACCGTCATGGCCGCAGGCATGCATCTTGTTCGGAATCGAGGAGGCGTAGTCGAACGCGTTCTTCTCCTGAAGATGTAACGCATCCATATCGGCGCGCAGCCCGATCGCCTTCTGGCCGGGTTTGTCGCCCTTGAGCGTGCCGACCACACCGGTGGTCGCAAGACCGCGGTGGACTTTGAGGCCCCACGACTCGAGCTTCTCAGCCACGATCCGGGCCGTCCGCACCTCCTCGAACGCCGTCTCGGGGTGGCGATGGATGTCGCGACGGATAGCCGTGAGGTCGGCCAGATCGTCAGCCAGCAGGTCGGCGGTGAAGCGGGTCATGGGGTTCTCCTAGGCCGCGGAGATTAGCCCGTTTCAACGCTCCCTGAACACGGCATGTCCGCTGTTTGCCAATGGCCGACACGTTTGCGCCGGCGCTCGAGACCGGCCTCACCTGGCGCACCGACGACACGACACCCACGATCGCGCGCTTCGTCGACATCGCCAAAAAAGAAAACGGCGAAGCCGGTCGCCCGACTTCGCCGCTTCATACGTCCCTGG
>CAYQAY010000037.1:0-25695 GCA_964415585.1 uncultured Reyranella sp. | reverse complement strand
AAAAAAGAAAACGGCGAAGCCGGTCGCCCGACTTCGCCGCTTCATACGTCCCTGGACGAACGCTCGTCACGCTCTTCCGCGGGGCGCGGTCCGCCATAGCCCTTGGAAGGACCATGTCGGGCTAGTGAGATTGCGAGATCCCCGCTCGCCATCACCATCCCCGGGCGCAGACCGTCCATGCGCATGGACCTCCTGCAACGAGTCTCCGGCTGCTCCTTCCTGCCAGCACTCCCCTCGCGAAGGGGGCGCATCGTCCCGTCGGACGAGTTCGCAGGGCACTCCGGGAACCCTTCAGCGGCTTTCGCCACCGCGAGGAACCTTCCGGTCCCTCTCCGCGTGGTGCGACCACCACGCTTCGTTGAGAGAACTCTCTGCCTCGGCGCGCAAGCCTGCAAGCGCGGTTTCAAAGGCCTCTCGGTGGATTGGCTGGAAAACGTGGATCGATTCGCGGGCGCCACAAAGGGCAGTGGCCGATGCTCGTCGACACGCTAGCTGTCGCCCTGCACGGCGAGTCCCGTTGTGCGATGATCAGTCATGACAGAGTCCGCCAAGCCCTTCGCCACAAGACCGCGCCTCTATCACACGCCGTCATCCTACTATTCGATGATCGCGCGGCTCGCGCTCGCCGAAGGCCGCATCGACTACGAGCGCATCTTCGTCGACATCCATTTCCGGCTGAGCCAGCAGCAGCCGGACTATGTGCGGCTCAATCCCGGCATGACCGTGCCGACGCTGGTGCTGGCCGACCACACCCTCGTTCAAAGCCGCGACATCGCCGAATATGCGCTCGGCTCGAAGCCCGACGATGAGGTGAAAGCCTGGCTCGACCTTCACTACGGCTATCCGATCGAGGAATTGACGTTCGGCGGAGTTCTCGCCCGCAATCCCCTGGCGCGGATCATGATCCCGAAGCGGCTCGAGGCGGCCCGCCGCCAGCTCCTCGCTCATGCCGCCAGAAATCCCGATCTCGCGACTCTCTACGAGGCTCGTGCCGCGGTCTTTGCCGAGCGCGTCAAAACCTTCGAGCCGGACGCCGTCATGAAGCTTTCCGAGCGCCGCCGCGCCGAAGCCATCGGCTTCATGGACAGGCTCGAGCAGACGCTGCGCGATGGCCGGACGGTGCTTGTACCGCCCGCCTATGGCGTCGCCGATGTCGTCTGGACGGTGTTTCTCGGACGTATGGAATTCGCCGGTCTCGGTGCGCAGATTCCCGAGCGACCGGTGCTCGCGCGCTACTGGCGCGCCATGCAGGCACGTCCCAGCTTTTCCGCCGCGGACATATGGACGAAGTTTCATGTCGGTCGATTGATCGGCGGGATTTTGGGCATCGACAGAGGGTGACGGCAGACGGGGTGGCATGTCGCCGGATGACAGACGAAGAAGGCCGCGCTAAATCCCCGCCGCCATGATTCTTTTCCCCGCCATCGACCTCAAGGACGGCAAGTGCGTGCGGCTGTTGCGCGGCGACATGGCGCGCGCGACCGTGTTCAACGACAGCCCGGCCGCGCAGGCCAAGGCCTTCGCCAATGCCGGCTGCGAGTGGCTCCATCTGGTCGACCTGAACGGCGCTGTCGAGGGCCATCCGGTCAACCGCGCGGCGGTCGAAGCGATCCTCGGGGAGGTCTCCGTGCCGACCCAGCTCGGCGGCGGCATCCGGACCATCGAGAGCATCGCGCAATGGTTCGAGGCCGGCGTGAAGCGTGTCATCCTGGGAACCATCGCAGTCAAGGAGCCCGGCTTGGTGAAGGCGGCCTGCAAGCAGTGGCCCGGCCAGATCGCCGTCGGCATCGATGCGCGCGACGGCATCGTGGCGGTCGACGGCTGGACCAGGCAGAGCGCGATGCGCGCCCTCGACCTGGCGCTGCGCTTCGAGGATGCCGGCGTCGCAGCCGTCATCTACACCGACATCGACCGCGACGGCGCGATGGGCGGCGTCAACGTCGATGCCACCGTGACGCTGGCGCAGCACCTTACCACACCGGTCATCGCTTCGGGCGGCGTCAGCTCGCTCGACGACCTGCGCGAGCTCAGGCCCGCCGAGGAGCACGGCATCGTGGGCGCCATCGTCGGCCGCGCGCTTTATGACGGCCGCGTGACGGTGCCCGATGCGATCCGCGTGCTGAAGGGCGAGTGAGCAGACGATGCTCAAGGTCCGCATCATCCCCTGCCTCGACGTGAAGGACGGCCGCGTCGTGAAGGGCGTGCAGTTCGAGAGCCTGCGCGACGCCGGCGATCCCGTGGAGCAGGCGCGGGTCTACGACAGGGCCGGGGCGGACGAACTCACCTTCCTCGACATCACTGCGTCTCACGAGAACCGCGACACCATCCTCGATGTGGTCGGACGCACGGCCGAGCAGTGCTTCATGCCGCTGACCGTAGGCGGCGGCGTGCGCACCATCGAGGACATCCGCCGCCTGCTGCTGGCCGGCGCCGACAAGGTGGGTATCAATTCCGCGGCCGTGACGCGGCCGGAATTCGTCAAGGAAGCCGCCGAGAAGTACGGCGACCAGTGCATCGTGGTGTCGATCGACTCCCGGCAGACCGCTCCCGGCAAATGGGAGGTCTTCACCCACGGCGGACGAAAGGGCACGGGCCTCGACACGCTCGACTGGGCGCGCCGCATGGCTCAGTCGGGGGCGGGGGAGCTGCTGATCACCTCGATGGACCGCGACGGCACCCGGTCGGGTTTCGACCTCGAACTCACTCGCGCCATCTCGGACGCGGTGCCGGTGCCGGTCATCGCCTCGGGCGGCGTGGGGTCGCTGGACGACCTGCTCGACGGCGTGACCAGGGGCGGCGCGTCGGCCGTGCTGGCGGCGTCGATCTTCCATTTCGGCGAGTTCACCATCGCGCAAGCCAAAGTGCACCTCGCCGCGGCCGGCGTTCCGGTGCGACAAATCTCGCACCCGGCGTGATTTTGGCGTAGGATCGCCACCGCGCCCGCTCAAGAGGCGCGAGCTGAGTGTTCGATCGCCCTCTCCCCCGATGGGCGGCGGAGTTCCCCGGATGGCCAAGAAGAAAAAAGCCAAGAAGGCGCACAAGAAGAATGGCGCCACGAGCGTCGACGAGCACGTTCTCGACCGGCTCTATCACGTGATCGACGGCCGCAAGGGCGCCGACCCCGAAACCTCCTACACCGCCCGCCTGTTCAGCCGCGGCCGCCAGCAGATCGCCAAGAAGCTGGGCGAAGAGGCGGTAGAGGCGCTGATCGAAGGCATCCGCGGCGACAAGCCCAAGCTGGTGGGCGAAAGCGCCGACATGCTCTATCACCTGCTGACGCTGTGGGCCGCGACCAACGTCAAGCCACAGGCGGTGTGGGCCGAACTCGCCCGCCGCGAGGGCCTGTCCGGCATCGCCGAAAAGGCAAGTCGCAAGCGCTGACTGCCGTCAGTGCGGCGGCATCGGGATGAAGACCGGCGGCGTGCCGGTCCGTCGGCCGCGTGCCCGGATGTCGTCGTCGTTGGCGCCGTGCGGCTTCAGATAGACGTAGAAAGGCGTGCGCCGCTCGACGACGTCGTTGCCCGGCTGGGCCTTCTCGCTCACCAGCAGGTCCGACTGGATGCGCACGTGCATGTAGCCCGGGATCAGCTCGGCCCAGTTCGCGACCTCGGGCGTGAACACGACGTCATAGGAATAACCGTCGACGACCTTCACGACGCCCCAGCTCACGCCCTCCACGGGCCGTGACGGAACCTGCTGCCAGACCATGCCGGCCTGCACGTAGACTCCCACGGCATTCAGCATCACGTAGAGCGGCCCCTTCGGACTGGTGTTCTGCAGGAACAGCGTCATGCGATACGACTTTCCGTCGGGCTCGTAGGCGATGGCCTTCAGCTCGACATAGAGCGAGCGCATCGCCGTGTTCTCGAGGAGCAGCCGGGCCTGGCGCGCCTCTCTGAGCGCGCGCGTCTGGGACAGGCCGACGGCGGCGTCGACTGCGAAGGCGGTCAGCACCACCATGGCGACACCCACGACGACCGGCGATCGCCAGAGATCGAAGCGGCGGCCGAGCTTAACGGCGACTTCAGAAGCGGGCGCCGTGGTCCTGCGCGGCGCGGCATCGCGAATGTCCGCACGCAGGTCCCGCGTCGCCCCCGGTTCGCCGAGTCGCCGCTTCAGCAAACGCACCTCGGATTGCGCGACTGCCAGTTGTCGGCGCAGGTCGACGATCAGAGCGTCCTTGTCGGGATCCGCGTGCGGAGTGGTCATGCGACGATCGCACCGTGAGCGATGTGCACGATCTGCTCGGCCTGCTGCGCCAGGGCGAGATTGTGGGTCACCAGAATCAGTGTCGTGCCGCGCTCGCGATTGACCGCCAGCAGCTCGTCCATGATCTCGATCTCGGTCTGCTCGTCGAGATCGGAGGTCGGCTCGTCTGCCAGGATCAGCGCCGGCTCGTTGATCAGCGCGCGGGCGATCACCGCCCGGCGCTGCTCCCCGGCCGAGACTTCCGAAGGATAGGCGTCGAGATGGTCGCCGAGGCCCATCTGGCCCAGCAGCGTGGCGGCGCGGACATAGGTCTCCTTGCGCACCCTGTCGCGGTGCAGCAGTGCCGGCAGCGCGACATTGTCGATCAGGCGCAACGTCGGCAACAGGCTCGCGAACTGGAAGACATAGCCGATGCGCCGATTGCGGAACGCCGCGAGGTCGTTCTCCGACAGGCTCCAGATGTCGATGGCGTCGACCGTCACCTTGCCGTGCGACGGCCGGCTGAGGCCGCCGATCATGGCCATTAGCGAGGACTTGCCCGATCCCGACCGTCCGATGATCGCGGCATAGCGGCCGGCGGCCACGTCGAGATCGATGCCGGCCACGGCCGCCACCTCGCCGCGCTCGGTGACGTAGTCCTTGCGAAGGCCGCGGCAGGACAGCACGGTTCAGCCCTCGCCGCGCACGAGATCGTAGGGATCGTGCCGGCTGGCGCGCCACGCCGGATAGAGCGCGCCGAGCGCGCCGATGACCGACGCCAGCACGATTGCCGCGACCGCGACCGCGATCATGCGCGGCGTGTCGAGCCAGACGAAGGGCACGCCGACATTCTCCAGCCAATAAACCAGCGAGCGCTCGTAGAGCCGCATGACGAGAATCCCCAGTACGACACCCAGCACGCCACCGGCGCCGGTGGCGATCACCGCTTCGCTGACCATCATGCCGACGACCTGCCCGCGCCGAGCGCCGATCGCCTTGAGGAGCCCCAGCTCGGCGCGCCGCTCGGTGACGATCGCCGAGAACAGCACACTCACCATCAGCGCAGTGCTGACGAACATCAGGACCATCAGCCCCAGGATGCCGTCGAGCAGCGCCGCGAGCCCTTGACGTATGCCGCTCATCGTCGAGTCGCCGGTCACGACCTTGACGCCCTTCAGCGTCGACAGGATTGCGAAACGTGCCTGCAGCGGCGTGGCGCCGGGCGCCAGGTCGACCAGGAAGCCGCTCACCTTGCCCTTCTGCAACGCGGCCGGCGGACCGCTGCCGTGGCCATGTACCGAAGGCGCCAGTGCTTCCAGCGTGCCGAAGCTCATGAATACGCCACGTTCGTGCGTGCCGACCCCCGTGCGCCCCAGCCGGCCATAGACGATGTGCGGCTTGCCGAAAATCAACAGCTCCGCGCCGAGCGGCGCCTCGCGGGCCGCGCCCAGGACGACGTCGCCCGCCCGCATGTCGCGATTGAGCTTCTCGACGAGCCATGGCCTCACCGTGAAGTCGAGCGCCGGATCGAAGCCGATCAGGTCGGCCGGCTCGTGGTGGCTGCCGATGCCCGAATGCTCGACCCGCGCGATCTTCTGCGGCGCCGCACGGCCCACGGCCGCGATGTTCGCCGTGGCGAAGGCGTCCGCATCGAGCACGAGGTCGGTAGGCTCGACGGTCAACAGAGCGGCCGTAATGTTGGTCAGTGCGCCCTCCGGCACCACCATCAAGTCGGCGCCGAGGCGGGAGAAGCCCACCGCCATGCTCCGGTCGATGCTGCGCATGAGCGTGGCGCCGGTGAAGACGACGCCGCTCGCGACCGCCACGGCCGCCACCAGCAGCAGGCTACGCGCCTTACGGCGCCCGAGATTCTGGAGCGCGAGGCTCGCGAGCAGCCTCAAGGCGTACCAGTCTAAAGCGTACAGGAGCGCGTGTGCTTCATATGCTCCAGCTTGGTCGGGATGATCACGCAGTCATGATGCCCGCCGTTGCTCGGCAGGATGCCGACCAGCGTGTCGGTCGAGGTGTCGACGACGGCGATGCCGCTCGACTGTCGTTGGAAGCCGCTGAACGGCGTGAGCACGTACTTTCCGTCGTAGGTGATCGCCGGCGTCTGCAGGTCGGGGCCGATGCCCTGGATCTCCTTCTTGATCGTCCAGGTCTTGGTGTCGACCACCATGAGGCCGCTGTAGGCGGGAGAGGGGTGGAGGATGGACAGATAGAGCTTCGAGCTGTCCATCGAGAAGACCATATGGAACGGGTTCGGATACTTGCCGCGCCACAGCGGATCCTCGACATGGGCGACCTTGCGCCACTTCCTCGGGTCGGGATCGCTGCAGGAGAAGATCGAGCAGTTGTTCTCCCGGAGATTGTTCATCATCACCAGGAACTTGCCGTCGGGCGAGAAGCCGATCTCGTGCCCGGGCGAGTGGATCTTGTCGAAGACCACTTTCCAGGTGTCCTTGTCGACCTGCTGCACGGGATACTGATCCTGCGAATCCTTGTTGAACTGGAGGAAGGCCGCGGGCTCGAAATTCTTCTCTGGATCGAGGATCGCGATGCCGCCGCACAGGCGCACGACGGTGGCGGCCCAGCGGCCCTCGGGGTGCCAGATCGTGCCATCCGCGCCGGTAAGGGTGAGCGGCGCCTCGCCGGGCAACGAACCCTCCTCGACGAACAATTCGCCCATCGGCACCATTTCCCAATCGATCTTGTTGCCCTTGGTGCCGCGGTAGTTGTAGAGGCCGGTCGCTGCGTCGGGATAAATCTTCTTGATCGTCAGCGTGCCGCCTTTGATCCAGGCGTCGCGCAGGTCGGGAACGTTGGGCGTCCAGTCGAATCGCAACGCAGCCTTCACCTTCGACGTCGTGCGGTCGAAGCAGGCGGCGATGTCCTTCTGCCCGTCGGTCACGAAGTAGGACTGCGCATCCTTCGGGTTGACGGTGACGTGAACGCCGAGCCCGAGCCCGGTCGTCTCCGACACGTTTTCGATCATCTGCATCTGCGTACCGTCGTAGCGCACGCGATAGATGTTGGTGCCGCCCGGCGCATTCTCCGCCGTCACGCTAGTCGGGATGCCGTAGATCAGCGAGTTCTGGCCGCCCTGCGTCGAGTTGACGAACTCGAAGCCGTGATAGGGATCCGAACTCGGGAAAGCGCAGAGATGGTGGCTGATCGGATTGTAGTCGCCGTAGTTCCAGTACCAGATCGAGCCCAGCACGCGATTCGAATTGAGATCGATGGCATAGGTACCACCGCCCATCTTGGTCGGCAGCAGCGCGACCCATTGGCCGAGGCTGCGGCCCTTGATGTCGGCGCGCGAGTCGACGACCTCGCGCGCGATCGGAGATTGCTGAGCGCCCGTGCCGACGGCCTGGACGATGCCGGAGTCGGACGACGAGCCGCCGTTCATTGCGCTGTAGCCAAGCACGGCGACCTCGGCGGTGGCCGCGGTGCCGACGGCGACGTTCAGCATCGTGCGGCGGCTCATCCTCGTCTTGGTCTTGGGTTTGGCCGCCTCGGCCCTGGCCTTGCGAGTCGCCTCCTCATGCTTCGCGACGAGGTAGGTCTTGAACTCTTCGCGATCCTTCTCGAGGACCTCTTCGTTGCGCCTGAGGAATTCGTCGATCGATGCGTTGCGCGCGGGAACGTTCGACGGCGAGCCCGGCTCGGCAATGGGTGTGATCAGGGGGGAAGGCTTCGCTTCCGTCGAAACCTTGGAGGAAGGCGTTTCTCCGGCTGGCTTGGTCATGCACTTTACTCCCCCATCTCGTCGCCGCGAAGTGTAGGCATGAGTCGTTCCGAAACGCATTCGGAAATTTGCGTCGATGGCCGCTGTTTTCTTGCTGCGGCGCAGCTATCCTTCCGCGAAAGGAGTTCGCCGATGGACTACGTCGTCATCATCAGCGCCATCGTGCTAGGCCTCTCTGTGCTCGCCACGGCGGCGAAGTTCCTCGACTGGTTCCTCCATTCCGATCCCAGGACGATGGTACGCACCATCCGCTGGATGCTGTTGCTGCTTGTGCTCGCAGGCATTCCCCTGCTGGTCATGATGATCATGCGCGAGCAATGGGTCGGCGCGATGCTGCTGGCCTCGGCAATGCTGATCGTGCCGACGCTGCTCAAGTGGCGAGCTGTACTCGCACCGCTTCGCGCCATGCTCGATCAATTCAAGCGCAAGCCGCGACCGTTCGAGATGCCGCCGGTGTGGCAGGAGCCGGGCTCGCCGATCGATCCGCGCGCCATACAGCATGCCGCCGCCCTGCTCGAAGCCTATGTGCGGCAAGCGGCACCCATTGCTTCATCGCAACGGCAGATAGATGCCCCGGTCGGCGACGATGACGGCATGTCCGTCAAGGAGGCACTCGACGTGCTCGGCCTGCCCGACGGCGCCGATCTCGCTTGCGTCCACGCCGCCCATCGCCGTCTGATGCGCGGCGCCGATCCCGACGCCGGAGGCTCGCCTTACCTGGCGGCCAAGATCGACGAGGCGCGCGACGTGCTGGCCGGCGCCCTTCGTCGACCTGCGAAACCTGCCGTCGTCGAAACGGCAAGCCGGCCGCGGCTGTCGAACGGCTAGTCCCGGAACACGGCGAGATGGAACGGCCGCTTCGCCGGCCGGCCGGCGATGTCGTAGGTATGAACGTGCATCTTCATGGGGTCGGCCATCAGGCCGACCGTGCAGAAGCCGGGCTCAACGGGCTCCTGTTCGGCGCTGCCGATCACGCAGGAGAAGTTGGTCTTGGCTTCTTTCTGCAGCGGAAGCTGCCAGGTGATGACATACTCGTTGGCGCCCACGAGCTCGCATTTTTCGATCTTGTAGCCGCGCGCGATCGAACCGTCGGCCCTGATGACACAGGCCAGCCGCTTCTCGAATTCTGCCATGATGCCCACCTCCCTGTACGGGAATTCACTATCATCGATTGCCAACGCGCGCCTCGCATAATTCGGAGTTCCCCATGTCGGCCTACGACCGCAACAACGTCTTCGCGCGCATCCTGCGCGGCGAGCTGCCGTGCAGGAAGGTCTACGAGGACGAGTTCTCGCTGGCCTTCCACGACATCAACCCGCTGGCGCCGGTCCACGTGCTGGTGATCCCGAAAGGCGAGTATGTGAGCCAAGCGGACTTCGGGGCGTCGGCGCCCGCCGAGCTGATCGTGGGCTTCTGGCGCGCCGTGTCGAAGGTGGCCAACGAACTCGGCCTCGATCCTGCCGGCTATCGCATCGTGGCCAACCACGGGCCGAACGGCGGCCAGCTCGTCTTCCATTTCCACGTCCACATCTTCGGCGGTCGGACGATGAGCCACTCGATGGGCAACATGCCGGATCCCAGGTCAAAAGCGGGTAGCGCCGATTGATCGGGCGCCGGGCCTTGCTGGTCGCTGGCGCACTGGCGCCGGCCACAGCGCATGCCCAGAAACGCCTGCCGCAGAGCGACTGGTACGCCAAAGGCAGGACCAAGCAACGCGACGTCCGCTTCGAAGGACGCGGCGGTGTGACACTTGCCGGCACCCTGTTGCTGCCGCTCTACAGCGAGATCCAGGCCGTGCCCGGTATCGTGCTGGTCGCCGGCAGCGGCCCGACCGACCGGGACGGCAACAACCCGCTGGTGCCGGTGCGCATCGACCTCCTGAAGGAGATCGCCGAGCTTCTGGCACGGAACGGCATCGCCTCGCTGCGCTACGACAAGCGCGGCATCGGGCAGTCGACTCCCGCAAAAGGCTCACTGGAGACACAGGAAACGTTCTTCACATGGGACAATTTCACGGGCGATGTCGTGGCCGCGCACGCCGAGCTGCTGCGGCACGGCGAGATCAAGTCCCATGCCACGGCGCTGCTTGGCCACAGCGAGGGCGGCCTGCTGGCGCTCGACGCCGCCCACATGCTCGGCAAGCGGGTCCATGCTTTGGTGCTGGCCGCGACGCCCGGCCGCCGGTTCGACGGCATCCTGCGAAGCCAGGTGGCGCGCGACGCACCGACACTCGGCCCGGCGGTCGACCGCGTGATCGACAAGATCCTCGCAACCGGCCGCGTGCCGGCCGATCTGCCGCCCGAGCTGTCGGTGCTGTTCCCGCGCCACGCCGGCCCGTTCCTGAAGAGCCTGCTCTCGTTCGAGCCGGCACCGATCCTGTCGGCGATCCCGACGAGCTGCCTGATGATACAGGGTGGCGCCGACCGCCAGATCGTCCCCATGGAAGACGTGCAGCCGCTGGTCGATGCGCTCAGCGCCCGGGGCGCGGCGGGCGAGGCCGCAGTGATTGCGCAGGTCAGCCACAATCTGAAGAACGTCACGAGCCCAACCGATCCCGGCTTCGCTGGACCGCTCTCGCCCGCCGTTGCCGATGTACTTCTAACGTGGCTGGTGCCAGCGCTGGGTGCTTGATCCGCCCCCCTCCCAGGCCGATCATGCCGACAAGAGTGGAGGAAACGGCATGAGCGTTACGGTGCGGCCGGTGACGGCGGCGGTCGGCGCGGAAATCTCCGGAATCGATCTCAGGAAGTTCACCGAGCAGGAGTTCGCCCTCATCGAGCGGGCCTGGTACGAGCACTCGATGATCCTGCTGCGCGGCCAGCAGCTCAGCGACGACGACCTGCTGGCCTTCAGCCGGCGCTTCGGCGAGCTCGACCCACCGCCCAACCAGGAACGCGGCCGCATCAGCCCGCCGGGCTATCCCGACATCTACGTCGTCTCCAACGTGCTCGACGCCAAAGGCGATCCGATCGGCGCGCTGGGCGCCGGCGAGGCGGCCTGGCACACCGACATGAGCTACCTCGACCTGCCGCCGGACGCCTCGATGCTCTACTCACTCGAGCTGCCGCCGAGCGGCGGCAACACCTGGTTCTGCGGCATGCAGGCCGCATGCGACGCGCTGCCGGCCGACCTGCGTCGAAAGATCGAGGGCCGTCGCATCAAGCACGACGGTACCTACAACTCCGGCGGCTACCTGCGGCAGGGCGTGACGCCGACCGACGATCCACTGGCCGCGCCGGGCGCCTGGCATCCCGCGATCCTGCGCCATCCAGTGAACGGCCGGCAGACGCTCTATCTCGGTCGCCGCCGCAATTCCTATGTCGAGGGCTACGATCGCGAGGAGTCCGACGCGATCCTGGCGGCGCTGTGGTCGCACGTGATCGAGCCACGTTTCCTCTACGAGCATGTCTGGAAACTGGGCGACCTCGTGATGTGGGACAACCGCTCGACCATGCACCGCCGCGCACCGTTCGACGGCGAGGCGCGGCGCATCATGCATCGCACGCAGATCAAGGGCTCGCACCGGCCCGAAGCCTATGGAGCGGCGGCATGAGGCGGCAAAAGAAGTTCTATGCCTGGGGTTACGCCGACGAGGACCTGACTCCGGACGAGATCAAGCCTTGGGAGGCCGAGGTCGCCCAGCGCTACGGCGTGACCGGTTTCGACGTGACGCCGCCGCCCAAGGCCGACGAGATAACGCTGCGCAAGAGCCGCGTCGACGTGCCGACGGCGTTGCAGTCGATGGTGCGCACCGATCATCTGACGCGGCTCGAGCACAGCTACGGCAAAGCGGGCTTCGACGTGACGCGCATGTTCATGCGTTCCGTGCCCAACCCACCCGATGCGGTGGCCTTTCCGGAGACCGAGCAGGACGTCGTGAAGGTGCTGGACTGGTGCGACCGCATCGGCGCCAAGGCGATCCCCTATGGCGGCGGCTCGTCGGTGGTCAAAGGCATCGAGCCCGCCGCTTCGTTCGACAAGGTCGTGACGATCTCCATGCGCCACATGGACAAGGTGCTGGAAGTCGACCCGGTCAGCCAGGCCGCGCGTATCCAGGGCGGCATCTATGGGCCCGCGATCGAGGATGCGCTGCGCGACGGGCCCTTCACGATGCGCCACTACATGCAGGCCTATCGCTGCTCGACACTGGGCGGCTGGATCGCGACGCGCTCCGGTGGCCACTACGCCACGCTCTACACCCACATCGACGACTTCGTGGAGAGCACCCGCGTCGTGACGCCGGCCGGCACGCTGGAGACGCGCCGCCTGCCCGGCTCCGGTGCCGGCCCCTCGCCCGACCGCCTGTTCATCGGTTCCGAGGGCATCCTGGGCATCATCACCGAGGCCTGGGTGCGGCTGCGCAAGAAGCCGACCTTCCGTGCCTCGGCCTCGGTGCGCTTCAAGGACTTCCATGCGGGCGCCGACGCGGTGCGCGACATCACGCAGGCCGGCCTCTATCCCGCCAACTGCCGGCTGCTCGAAGCGCGCGAAGCACTGCCCGGCATCCCGTGGACCAACGAGGAGGCGGTTCTCGTGCTGGCCTTCGAGTCGGCCGACCACCCGCTCGACGCCTGGATGAAGCGCGCGCTCGAGATCTGTGCCGAGCACGGCGGCGCGCCGGACGCGTCAGGCGGCGACGACGAGAATGCGCATCGCTCGGGCGCCGCCGGCGCCTGGCGCAATCGATTCATCCGCGCCCCGCACTACAGCGAGCACGCCGTGGCGCGCGGAATCCTCTCCTCGACCTTCGAGACCTCGATGACCTGGGAGCGCTACCGCGACTTCCATGCGAAGATCACAAAGCTGACACGGGAGACGATCAAGAGCGTCACCGGACGCGAGGGCACCGTGACCTGCCGCTTCACCCACGTCTATCCCGACGGGCCCTGCCTCTACTTCACCTTCGGCGGCATCCTCGACAAGAACAAGCAGCTCGAGCAGTTTATGGAGGTGCTGTCGACCTGCACGGCAGCGACAGTCGAGCACGGCGGCACGACCACGCATCACCACGCCGTCGGACGCTTCCACCGGCCCTTCTACGACATGCAGCGCCCCGAGCTGTTCGCCAGGGCGCTTCGCGGTGCCAAGCGCGAGCTAGATCCCAAGGGGATGATGAATCCCGGCGTGCTGATCGATCCCTAAGCCGCCATCGCGGCCCGCTGTTGCGGCCGGCGATAGCTCAGCGCCTCGGCAATGTGGAGGCGACGCACGGCGTCAGAGCCGTCGAGATCGGCCAAGGTGCGGGCGACGCGCAGGGTGCGATGCCAGGCACGGGCTGAGAGGCCCAGTCGCTCGGCAGCCCGAGCGAGCAAGGCCCGGCCCTCGGCGTCGGGTTCGGCGATGGCCGCCAGCAGCGCGCCATCGGTATCGGCATTGCAGCGCGGCTTCAGCCAGTGGCGCGCCCGGTCGGCCAGCAGGCCAGCGGCGGGGTCGGGCTCGACGGCGACAAGCTTGCCCTTGGCGTCCAGCTCGGCCAGGCGGTCACGCTGGACGGCGCGGGCCGCGGCGACGCGGGCCGCGATGTCGGCAGAACTCTCGGCCGGCGGCGGCAGCGCTAGATCGGCCGCCGCGACGGCCGGCACGTCGATGGCGAGATCGATGCGATCGAGCAGCGGACCGGAGAGTTTGCCCTGGTAGTCGAGACCGCAACGCGGCGCGCGCCCGCACGACCGCCCCGGCTCCATGAGATGGCCGCAGCGGCAAGGGTTCATGGCGGCGACGAGCTGGAAGCGCGCAGGATAGGTCACGTGCGCGTTGGCACGGGCGACGGTCACGCGGCCTGTCTCGAGCGGCTGGCGCAGCGCCTCGAGCGTGCTGCGCGCGAACTCCGGCAGCTCGTCGAGGAAGAGGACGCCGTGATGGGCGAGCGAGACCTCGCCGGGCTTGGCTCGCGCGCCGCCACCGATCAGCGCCTGCAGGGTCGCCGAGTGGTGCGGATCGCGGAACGTGCGACGACGACTCAATTTGCCTTCGCCGAGATCGCCCGCCAGCGAGCGCACCATCGAGGCTTCCAGCGCCTCCTCGGGCTCGAGCGGCGGCAGCAGGCCCGGCAGTCGCGCGGCCAGCATCGACTTGCCGGAACCGGGCGGGCCGATCATCAGCAGGTTGTGGCCACCCGCGGCGGCAATCTCGAGAACGCGCTTGGCGCTCTCCTGACCCTTGATCTCGGCGAGGTCGGGATAGGTCGCGCGATCCTCTGCCATCAGGGCCTCCGGCGATGGCAGGACCTGCTGCCCCCGCAGATGGTTGATCAGCGAGAGCAGCGAGGGCGCGGCAACGGCGGTGGGCTGCTCACCGTCGTTCGCCGCCCCAAGCCCTGCCCACGCTGCCTCGCCGCCACATGCCGCAGGGCAGATCACGCCACAGTCCGCGGCGCGGGCAGCGATCGCCGCGGGCAACACGCCCGGCACGCGGCTCAACGAACCGTCGAGCGCCAGCTCGCCCAGCACGACCATGCCCTCGATGCTTTCGCGCGGGATCACGCCCATCGCCGCCAGCAGGCCGAGCGCGATCGGCAGGTCGTAGTGACTGCCTTCCTTGGCCAGATCGGCCGGCGATAGATTCACGGTGATACGTTGCGGCGGCAGCGCCAGTCCCAGGGCCCGGAAGCAGGCTCGCACCCTCTCGCGACTCTCGCCGACGGCCTTGTCGGCCAAGCCGACCATGGCGAAAGCCATAGTGCCCGGTGCCACGAGTACCTGGACGTCGACCGGCAGGACGTCGATGCCCTGGAATGCCACCGTCCTGACCTTCGCCTGCATGCATTGCTCCCGTTCGAGACGGGAACAATCCTAGAACGATTTGATCACATGTAAATCAATCTTCGGTTGCAAACGGTCAATCGTAGAGGTGGCAGGCGACGGCGCGGCCGCCGGGCATCTCCCGCATCGGCGGGATTTCCGTCTTGCAGACGTCCATGACCTTGGGACAGCGCGTGTGGAAGCGGCAGCCGGCGGGCGGGCGCATGGCCGAGGGCACCTCGCCGGTGATGATCTGCTGCGGCCGGCTCGCCTCGACCTCGGGGTCCGGGATCGGGATCGCCGCCAGCAACGCCTGCGTGTAGGGATGCAGCGGCTCCTTGTAGAGCTCGGCGCGCGAGGCGATCTCGACGATGCGGCCGAGATACATCACGGCGATGCGGTGGCTGATGTGGCGCACCACGGCGAGATCGTGGGCGATGAAGACATAGGTCAGCCCCATCCGCTCCTGGATCTCCTGGAAGAGATTCACGACCTGCGCCTGGATCGACACGTCGAGCGCCGATACCGGCTCGTCGCAGATGATCAGCGACGGCTCCAGGGCCAGCGCGCGGGCGATGCCGATCCTCTGGCGCTGGCCGCCGGAGAACTCATGCGGATAGCGGTCGGCCATGTCGGGCAGCAGGCCCACCATGTCGAGCAGGCTCGCCACGCGCTCGTTGTAGGCGGCGCGGTTGCCGGCGAGGCCGTGCACCTCGAGCGGCTCGCCCACGATCTGCGACACCTTCATCCGCGGGTTCAGCGAGCCGAACGGATCCTGGTAGACCATCTGCATGCGCCGCCGGATGGGCCGCATCTCGGCGCGGTCGGCGCCGGTGATGTCCTGCCCCTCGAAAACGACCTGGCCCGAGGTGATGTCGATCATCCTGAGCACGGCCAAGCCGGTCGTGCTCTTGCCGCAGCCCGACTCGCCCACCAGGCCGAGCGTCTCGCCGCGACGGACGTTGAACGACACGCCGTCGACCGCCTTCACGCTGCCGACCTGCTTGCGCACGACGGCGCCCGCCATCACCGGGAAATGGACCTTTAGGTCGCGGACCTCCAGGACGCGCTCGGGGAGAACGGTTTCAGGCGAGCTGGGCATGGAAATGACAAGCCGAGAGATGGTCGGGAGCGCTCTGCACCAGCGGCGGCCGCTCGGTGCGGCAGACGTCGGCGGCGCGGCGGCAGCGCGGCGCGAAGGCGCAGCCGGGCGGCAGCTTGGCGAGGTTGGGCGGCTGGCCCTCGATCGGCACGAGGCGCTGGCCGGCTTCCTGGTCGAGCCGCGGGATCGAGGCCATCAGGCCGATCGTGTAGGGATGCTTGGGCCGGGCGTAGATCTCGCGCGCCGGCCCGGCCTCGACGATGCGACCACCGTACATGACGCAGACGCGGTCGGCATAGCGGGCCACGACGCCGAGATCGTGGGTGATCAGGATCAGCGCCGAGTTGGCCGCCCGCGTCACCTCCTTGAGCAGCGCGAGGATCTGCGCCTGCACCGTGACGTCGAGCGCGGTCGTCGGCTCGTCGGCGATGATGAGCTGCGGCTGGCAGGCCAGCGCCATGGCGATCATGGCGCGCTGGCGCATGCCGCCGGAGAACTGGTGCGGATAGGACTTCACGCGACTCTTGGCGTCGGGCAGGCGCACGCGGGCCAGCAGATCGGCCGCCATGTCCATCGCCTTTGCCCACGGGGTCTTGCGGTGCAGGTTGATCGGCTCGGCGATCTGCAGCCCCACCGTCAGCGACGGATTCAGCGAGCTCATCGGCTCCTGGAAGATCATGGCGATCCGGTTGCCGCGGATCGCGCGGATCGCCTGGTCGTCGAGCTTCAGGAGATCCTGGCCGTCGAACACGACTTCGCCCGAGGTGATCCGCCCCGGCGGATTGGGGATCAGCCGCAGGATCGACATCGCCGTGACGCTCTTGCCGGAGCCCGACTCGCCTACGATGGCGAGGGTTTCTCCGGCCTTGAGATCGAAGGAGACGTCGTCGACCGCCTTGACGGTTCCGCGCTCGGTGCGGAACTCGGTCGACAGGTGCTTGACGCTGAGCAGGGGCGCACTCATCCGGTGCGCCCCTGTGCGCAATCGGCCACGCTCAGTGTCCCATCTTCTTCTTCATCTCCTGGTCGACCCACATGCGGGCGTAGATCGGGCCGGGCCGGACGGCGCCGGCACGCAGCTCGCCGGCATAGTTCTTCACCCACGGCCACCAGGCCGTGTAGACGTACGGGGTAGGCAGCCAGATGTAGGGCGCGAGATCGAGGATCTCGACCGTCATCTCGCGCAGCATCTTCATGCGCGTCGCTTCGTCCCTGGTGCGATAGACCTCGTCCATCTTCGCGTCGTACTTCGGATCCGACCAACCGGACGGGTTCCACTGCTGGCCGGTGGTGAAGCTCTTGCGAATGGTCGTCGTCGGGTTGGTGTGGCCGTTGTTCATCATGTAGCCGACCGACAGGGTGCGCGAGGTCATGGCGCTCAGGAACGCGCCATACTCCATCGGCTGGATCTCCATCTTGACGCCGACCTGCTCGAGGTAGGCGGCGACCAGCGGCAGCAGGTCCATGTGGTCGGGGCTGCACGAGCACACCTGGACCTTGAAGGTAAAGCCCTTGGCGTGACCGGCCTCGGCCAGCAGCTTCTTGGCCTTGGCCGGATCGTACTTAAAGAGCTCCTGAACCGACGCCGGCATCTCGGCGAGCGGCTGGAAGTAACCGACATAGTCGGGATGCATGGGATAGGCGAAGAGCTCGGCATTGCCGTTGTAGTAGGCCTTGACGATCTCCTCCTTGTTCACCGCCATGTTCATGGCGCGCCGCACCCGCACGTCTTTGAAGGGGCTGTCGACATCGACGCGGAACGAGAGGAACGTGCCGCTCATGTTGAGCCAGCGGTTCCACTTGAGTTGCGGAACGCTCTTCTTCAGCGAATCGACATTCTGCCAGCGGATCGCCTCCAGGATGTCGAGCTTGCCGGTGCGGAGGGCGGTGATGAAGGTCGCCTCGTCCTTGATGGTGCGGTAGGTGATCTTGTCGATGAAGGGCAGCTTGTACTCCTGGCCGCCGATCTTGTCCTTGTCCCAGTAATCCGGGTTCTTCGTATAGACGTTGGAATTGCCCGACACGAAGTCGGTGAGCTGGTAGGGACCGGTGCCGGTCACGTTCTTCCAGTTGTTGGCGCCGGCCTCGACAACTTCCTTGGGGTAGATCGCGGAGAAGTAGCCGTAGCCGAAGCGGTAGTCCCATTCGGCGAAATAGTCCTTGAACTCGAAGACCACCGTGTGCTTGTCGGGCGCGTGGGCCTTGGCGACGTGGTCGAAGTAGCCCTTGATCTTGCGCGGGCTGGCGTCGAGACGGGTGTAGGCGAAGATCACGTCGTCGGCCACGAATTCGCGGCTTTTCATGACGCCGGGTTTTTCCGGCCACATGATGCCCTTGCGCAGCTTGATCTCGACGCGAAGCGGATTTTCCTTCCACTCCCAGCTCTCGGCCAGTTCGCCGCGCATGGCGTCGCTGGGCAGCCAGGCATCGGCGATGAACGGATGCTTGCCGCCCGCCTTCACGCTCTTGTTCAGGTCAGCGGCGAAGAGCTGTTCGTAGACCAGGCCGGTATCGTGGTTGTGCTTCCAGTTGAAGTCGTTGGCGTCCCACGACAGGGCCGAAAGCGTGACGTAGACCGTGCCGATCTCGACGCTGCCGCCGTACTTCGGCTTCTCGTCGTTGGCGATGGCGGAGCCGGATGCCGCAAAGGCGAGCGCTCCCGCGAGCAGTGCCGATTTCAGGTGCTTCATCTTCCTTCCTCCCTTGGCTTCTTGTCGACCGATCAGCGGCTGCCGCGCATGCGCGGATCGAGGAGATCGCGCAGCGCGTCGCCGAAGACGTTGATGGCATAGACCACGATGGTGATGCAGAGGCCGGGCGCCAGCGCGAGCCACGGCGCGAGGTACATGAACGAGCGGCCCGAGCCCGACAGCATGCCGCCCCAGGTCGGTGCCGGTGGCGGCACGCCGAGGCCGAGGAAGGCGAGGCCGGACTCGGCCAGGATGACGGCGCCGACGCGGGTGGTGAACAGCACGATCACCGGCGCCATGACGTTCGGCAGGATGTGCTTCCAGAGGATGCGCGGCAGCGAGGCGCCCGTCGATTGCGCGGCGTGGACGTAGGCGTTCTCGCGCACCGACAGGACGGCGCCGCGAATGATGCGACTGCCGCCGATCCCATAGAGGAGGCCCAGGATCACGATCACCGGCCCCATGCCCGGCCCGACGACCGAGACCACGACGATCAGGATGATCAGGTCGGGGAAGCTCATCCAGGCATCGACGAAGCGCTGCATGATCATGTCGAACTTGCCGCCGAGGTAGCCCGAGACGATGCCGATGAAGACCGAGACCACGGTGGCGAGCGCGGCGGCCGACAGGCCGATGATCACCGAGATCTGCGCGCCGTAGAGACAGCGCGAGAGCATGTCGCGACCGAGATTGTCGGTGCCCAGCCAGAACGTCGCGCTGGGCGGTTTCAGCCGGTTGAGCGGGCTGATCTGGTTGTAGCCGTAAGGCGCCAGGACGTCGGCGAAGATGCCGCAGAACAGGAAGATCACGCAGACGACGAAACCGAAGGCGCCGAGCGGCTTGTCGCGGAACAGGCGGCCGATGAAGCCGAGCGGCGCGGCGGGGCGGATGGGGCGCGGCGCGCCTGCGGTGTCGGTGACGGCGACCATCAGCGGTACCTCACCTTGGGATCGAGCAGCCCGTAGCTGAGATCGACCAGCAGGTTGATGAACACGACGGCCACGCCGACGATCAGGAAGACGCCCGTGATGATCGGATAGTCGCGCTGGCTGACCGCCTCGAGCAGCAGCAGGCCCATGCCGGGAATGACGAAGATCTGCTCCAGGATCACCGCGCCGCCGAACAGCACGGGCGCCTGCAGGCCGACCAGCGTCACCACCGGGATCAGCGCGTTGCGCAGCGCGTGGCGCAGGATGGTGGTACGGCTCGCCAGCCCCTTGGCGAGCGCGGTGCGGATATAGTCCTGTCGCATCACCTCGAGCATCATGGTGCGCGTGAGCCGCATCACCACGGCCGAGAACGCCTTGCCGAGGATCAAAGCGGGGATCAGCATTTGCCCCATGTGGCGCAACGGGTCCTCGGTGAAGGGCGTCAGCTTCACGTCAGGCGACCAGCCCCACCAGATCGACGGGAAGACCATCACCAGGGTGCCGACCCAGAAGCCGGGCAACGCCAGCGCGAGGATGGCGAACGAGCGCGTGACGTAGTCGCCGATCGTGTCCTGCGAGACCGCGGAATAGACACCAATCGGAATGCCGACGATCAGCGCCACGATCAGCGCCATGAGACCGAGCTCGAAGGTGAGCGGCAGGCGATGAAGGATATCCTCCATGACCGACGTGTTCTGCCAGAGCGACATGCCGAGGCTGCCCTCGAAGACGATCGCGCCGATCCAGCGGAAGTACTGGCTCCACATCGGCTGGTCGAGGCCGAGCGCCGCCTCGAGCTGCTCGCGACTCTTCTTGTCGGCACCGATGTCGTTGGTCGACAGCATCATGTCGATCACGTCGCCGGGGATCAGCCGGACGGTCACGAACACGATCAGGCTGGCGAAGATCAGCGTCGGGATCAGCGCCAGCACGCGCCTGATGATATAGGCCTGCATCAGCCGCTTCCTCCTGCCACGATCGCCGCCGGGTCGACCGGGTCGGCGAAAAGCCGCGCCACGTCGGCGGCGCGGTGCTCGAGAACCTTGCGGGCGTTGAGGGAGCGCTTGTCGGTCACCTCGCCCGCCGCCGGAGACGGCGGCGCGTCGAGCGGCAGCAGCCGCATCACGCGCGTGCTCGAGCCGCCCATCGCACCTTCCGGCCTGTTGTTGAAAGCCGCCAGCAGCCGCGCAAGCGCCGCCCGCCACTGCGCGGGCCCGCCGGCCTCCGCGCACGCCGCCGCGTCGAGCCACACCAACGCGCCGAGCCACGGCCGGTCGGGAGCGGCGATCACGAGATCGCGGACATAGGGCTGCAGCGCGTCGATGAGCTGCGTCCGCAACGTCGTCGCCCGCACCCAGGTCCCCGACGCCAGCTTGAACTCCTCGGACAGCCGGCCGGCGAACAGGATGCCGGCCTCGGGCCGCTCGGGGTCGACCCAGCGTGCGGCGTCGCCGGTGCGGAAGAAGCCCTCCTCGTCGAAGGCCTCGCGGCTGGCGGCTTCGTTCCGCCAGTAGCCCGGCATGACGTTGGGGCCCTTCACGCGCAGCTCGTAGCGGTCGCCCGCCGGCACCAGCTTGGCCAGCATGCCGGGCTGCGGTAGGCCGAGCAGGCCGGCGCGGTCGACGTTCCAGTAGACCATCAGCCCGGTGCTGGTGGTCTCGGTCATGCCCCAGCCGCAACCGAACGGAAGACGCTCGCCGAGCTGTTCGGTGGCGATGCCCTGCAGCCGATCGAAGCTCTCCTGCGGCAGCAGCGCGCCGCCGTAGCCCAGGCCCCGCATGTTCCTGAAGAACTTCTCGCGCAGGTCGGCATCGCGCTCGAGCGCCTCCAGCAGCATCGGATAGGCGGCCGGCACCGTGCCGAAGCCGGAGGGCGAGAGCTCGCGCAGGTTCTCCAGCGTCTCCTCGAAGCGGCCGGGGATCGGCCGGCCGCCGTCGATGTAGAGCGAACCGGCGACACGGACGATGCCGTTGAGATTGGCGTTGCCGCCCCAGGTGTGATGCCAGGGCAACCAGTCGAGCGAGACGGCGACGCGCCGCTCGTCGAGCGGCTCGCCGACGGCGCGGATCATCTCCGTGGCGGCGGCGAGATTGCCGTGCGTGTTGAGCACGCCCTTGGGCAGGCCGGTCGATCCCGAGGTGAAGAGGATCTTGGCGGGCGTATCGGCGGCGATGTGCCGGCGCCGCTCCGCCACCGCCGCGTCGACCGAGCAGGCCGTCAACGCGCCGAACGGCAGGCCGCGCTTGCCGTCGGCCGTGACCGGGCGCGCGCCCAGGCGCTCGGCGCGATCGAGGGCGCCGGCGTAGCGGACGGAGTCCTGGGCGAAGACGAGGGCCGGCTCGACGAGGCCGAGCGCGTGGTCGAGCCGGGCGAAATCGCCCGACAGCGAGAAGTTGGGCGAGATCGGCGCCACCAGGACGCCTGCCCGCAGCGCGCCGAAAAGAAGGAGGGCGTTCTCCAGGCTGTTGTCGGACAGGATCGCCACCGGCTTGGAGGCGGGTCCGAAACCCTGCGCGATCAGCCAGGAGGCGACCGCCCCTGTCTTGGCCCAGGCCTCGGCATAGGAGAGGCGCTGCCAGGCGCGGTCGGGGCCGCGGCGTTCGGCGAGGAAGGTGACGTCGGGCCGCCTGAGCGCGGCGCGTTCCAGCCAGTCGATGGTCAGCGGCAGGTCGGACGGCAGCGTCCGGCCGGCGGAAAGGATCAGCGTGCCGTCGGCCCGCCGCTCGACGGCGACCGTCGGCTCGGGCCGATTGAGCGTCCGCATGGGCGCCACATGGCTCACCCCGATCCATCCTCCCGCGAAAGACGTTTCCCCCGGTCGCCCGTGCGCGCAGGCGATCTCGTTGCCGACAGGCTGCAGGCAATGCAGCCGCACTGTCAATTGAAACGGCGGCAGCCGAAACCTCGGCGTCAGGGCCGGTCGAGCAGCTTCTTCAGGCCTTCGGCGATCAGCTCGTTGGAAAAGGCGTTGGGATGACCGTCGTGCGGAATGAGGAGCTGCGACACGTCGAACCGTTCGGTCTGGCTATCGACGCTCAGCAGCGGCGTGCCGAGGCGGCGGATGCGTCCGATGATCGACACCAGCAGCTCGTGCGACTGCTTCGAGCCGTAGGCCCTCTGCGTCTGCTCGTCCGGCCAGGAATAGACGACGACCAGCGGCGCGCCGAAAGTCTCGCGGACCTGCCCCTGCAGCCGGGCGAGCAGCGCCACGAACAGCTCGACCTGCTCGTCCTGCCGCTGCTTCTGGCCGATCGCGTCGACGAAGGCGAACTCCTCGCCCAGCAGATACCTGAGCCCCGCGACCGGATCGCGCCAGCGATGCTCGTTGAAGGTGCCGGTGAAGCGCAGCTTGCCGTCCTCGAGCACGTAGCGCGGCGAGGAGCCGAGCCAGGCGCCGTCGCCGGTGACGCGCGCGAGATGCGCCGGGATGATCCAGGTGACCACCGCCTTCACCTTCTTGTCCTTGTAGCGGTCGACCAGCCCGGCCTCGAACATGCGCACGAGATGGTTGGGACCGTAGCCCGGCACGCCGAGATTGACGCTGTGCTGGCGCTGTCCGTTCAGCTTGGCGAACTGCGAGGCGAGCGTCTCGCCGTCCGACAGGCCCTGGCCGAACACGAAGGAGTCACCGACGAAGAGATAGGTGTCGGCGCCGGCCGGCGCGGGCGGCGTCACGCGCGCGGCGGTGGCGTCGAAATGGTAGGTCTGGCGATAGACCAGCGTGTCGTCGAAAGTCGCCGTCGCCAGCACCTTCGTATCGGGCTGCGGCCGGAAGCCCAGGACGGGATCGGGCGGCGGCCACCATTTGGGATCCGTCACGTAGACCAGCCCGGCATTGCGGGCCGTCGGCGACAGCAGCCCGGCGACGAGGTCGAGCATCACGAGGCTGAACGCGAACGCGGCGGCGAGCAGCGCGCCGGTCCGCCAGCGGTTGCCGCGCAGCAGCACCACGCCGGCGACGCCCAGCACCGCCGCGGCGACCATGGCCCACAGCGCCGATTTCAGAAGAACGCCTACCAGGACGATCGCGAGGAGGAACGCGCCCGCGACAGCGAAATTGCGAAGCTTGCCGGCCATTGACCTCGAGGCGTCCCTCCGGAGTAGGCTGGGTGTAGGCGTTCGAAAGGAAAAACTCAATGAGCGGTCCGTTGCCGCTGCAGGGCCTGCGCGTGCTCGACCTGGCGAGCTTCATCGCCGGCCCCGTGGCCACCACCGTGATGGGCGACTACGGCGCCGAGGTCATCAAGATCGAGCCGCCCGGCGAGGGCGACCCGCAGCGCAAGCTCGGCCAGGCCCATTCGGTGCCGCAGCACCCGGTCAACTACTGCTGGCACATGACCAACCGCAACAAGCGCTCGGTGGTGCTCGACCTCAAGCACGCCGACGGCCGCGCCGCCTTCGACCGGCTGCTGGCGACCGCCGACGTGATGGTCGTGAACTTTCCGCTGAAAGTGCGCGCGCGCCTCAGGATGCGCTACGAGGACGTGAAGCACGTCAACCCGAAGCTGATCTACGCCTCGATGACGGGCTACGGCGAGCACGGGCCCGACGCCGACCAGCCGGGCTTCGACTCGACGGCCTTCTTCGCCCGCTCCGGCCTGCTCGACGGCCTCACCTACGAAGGCGGCCCGCCCGCCTTCTCGCTGCCGGCGCAGGGCGACCAGATGACCGGCATGAACCTGTTCGCGGCCATCGCCATGGCGCTGCTCCACAGGGAGCGCACCGGCGAGGGCAGCGAGGTCGGCACCTCGCTGCACGCGAGCGGCCTGTGGTCGAACGCGATCCTGGCCCAGGGCGCGCTGCTCGGCGCCTACGTGGCGCCCCGGCCGCCGCGCACCAAGCCCAGAAGCGCGCTCGCCAACCAGTACCGCACTTCCGACGGGCGCTGGATCCAGCTCACCATCGTGCGCGAGGACAAGCTGTGGCCCGAACTGTGCGAGGCCATCGAGCGCACCGACCTGCTGGACGATCCGCGCTTCGAGACGACGGAGAAGCGCCGCGCGCATGCGCCGGAGCTGGCGGCGATCCTCGATCCGGTGTTCGCCGGCCGGCCCTGGCCGGAATGGCGCACGCGGCTGCGCCGCCACGAGATCACCTTCGGCCTGCTCGGCATCCTGAAGGACGTGCCCGAGGACGAGCAGGCGGTGGCCAACGGCACCGTCGTCGCCAGCCGCCAGCCCGACATGCCGCGCACCATCTCCGCGCCGATCCGCCTCTCCTTCGCCCCGGAGCCGGTGACGCCCGGCGCCGGCCCCGACCACGGCGCCCACACCGACGAGGTGCTGGCCGAGCTGGGCTACGGCGAGCGGGAGATCGCCGCGCTGCGGGCGGCCGGCGCGATCGCCTGAACGGCCGGCCCGGAGCGGCATTTCTGGACGCCTGCGCTGTCCAGAAATAGGTGTCCAGAAATCGGACCGTTGGAATCGTTGAGGTTTCCGACCATTTCTGGACAGCGACTGTCCAGAATTGCCGACCTGTCCAGAAATGGTGTCCAGAATTCCCGCTCAGGACTCGGGCACCGCGCGGCCGATCTGCCGGTCGCCGCCGTGACGTCGGGCCCGAGGCCGAGCCGGCCGTGCAGCAGCAGCGAGCGCATGCGCGCCTTCTCGGCGCCGCGGCAGACGATCTCGACCGTGTAGTGCGTCTCGCCGTCGGTGGCGACCGGCAGCCGGGCGTCGACGCGCCGCACCAGGCCGGAGAAGGCCACGAACCCCGCCGCGCCCAGCGCCACCAGCGCGTTGGTGCGCAGGCCCGCCATCCTCCGGTTCCACTGCCGCGCGAAGCCGATCGCCGAGCCCAGCAGCAGCGCGACCCCGAGGCGCAACGCGGTCCCGGCGAGGGCGGGAATGTCGAACACCATCGCCCCTCCCGGGCCGCGCCGCGTTGCGGTTTCGTGACGGCCGGTGGTGGAGGCGGCGACGGATCGGGCGAACGCGGTCATGGCGATTTCTCAAAGAAAAAGCCGCCCGGGAGAGGCGGCCTGGTGGAAGCGGGCGGGCGGCGGTCGCTCGTCGCGACAGTCTATAGGAAGTATAGGCATAATCCTGCTGAACCTGCAAGTCTCCTATTGCAAGGCTGCCCTGCGTTTCCGCAGGTGAAATGGTCGCCTCGCCAGATCGAATCCCGAAAAACGGGGAGGCAAAGAAAAAGCCATATGCAACAGCCTTGCTGCCTCACGGCGCGAGCGGCTTGCTCATGTAGACCGTGACGCCGAGGTCGGATTCCTCCTCGCGGTCGATGCGGTAGCCGAGCGCCAGGTAGAGCGTCACGTTCGCGGCGAACATCTTGTTGGTGT
>CAYQAY010000036.1:38759-49118 GCA_964415585.1 uncultured Reyranella sp. | reverse complement strand
GCCGGCTCGTGGATCTACATCGGCAGCCAGGGCATCGTGCAGGGCACCTACGAGACGTTCGTCGAGATGGCGCGCCAGCACTATGGTGGCAGCCTCGCCGGCCGCTGGATTTTGACCGCAGGGCTGGGCGGCATGGGTGGCGCACAGCCGCTGGCGGCGACCATGGCCGGCGCGTCCTGTCTCGCCATCGAATGCCGCCCCAGCAGCATCGAGTTCCGCCTGCGCACCGGCTACCTCGACGTACAGGCCAGCGATCTCGACGACGCGCTCGCGATCATCGGCAAGGCCGTGGCGGAGAAGAAGGCCGTCTCGGTCGGCCTGCTCGGTAACGCTGCCGACATCCTGCCCGAACTGCTGCGTCGCGGGGTGCGGCCCGATTGCCTGACCGATCAGACCTCGGCGCACGACCCGGTCAATGGCTACCTGCCCAAAGGCTGGACGCTCGCCGACTGGGAGGCCCGGCGCGCCAGCGACCCGACAGCAGTCTCCAAAGCCGCCAGGCAGTCGATGGCGGGCCATGTGCGCGCCATGCTCGAGTTCCACAAGCTCGGCGTGCCGACGGTCGACTACGGCAACAACATCCGGCAGATGGCGCTGGAGGAGGGCGTGGCCGATGCCTTCGCCTTCCCGGGATTCGTGCCGGCCTATATCCGCCCGCTGTTCTGCCGCGGCATCGGTCCGTTCCGCTGGGCCGCGCTGTCGGGCGATCCGGAGGACATCTACCGCACCGACGAAAAGGTGAAGGAGCTGCTGCCGGACAACAAGCATCTCCACAATTGGCTCGACATGGCGAAGAAGCGCATCAAGTTCCAGGGCCTGCCGGCGCGCATCTGCTGGGTGGGCCTGGGCGATCGCCATCGGCTTGGGCTCGCCTTCAACGAGATGGTGGCGAAGGGCGAGCTCGAGGCACCGGTCGTGATCGGCCGCGATCATCTCGACTCCGGCTCGGTCGCCAGCCCCAACCGCGAGACCGAGGGCATGCGCGACGGCACCGACGCGGTGTCGGACTGGCCGCTGCTCAATGCGCTCCTGAACTGCGCGTCGGGGGCCACCTGGGTGTCGCTGCATCACGGGGGCGGCGTCGGCATGGGATTCTCCCAGCATGCCGGCATGGTCATCGTGTGCGACGGCACGCCGGAGGCCGCGAAGCGGGTCGAGCGGGTCCTCTGGAACGACCCGGCGACCGGCGTGATGCGCCACGCCGATGCGGGCTACGAGGACGCCATCGCCTGCGCTCGGGAGAAGGGCCTGAACCTGCCCAGTCTGTGATGTGACAAGACCCGGCGTTCGGGCTTAAAACCGGCACCGCAGAACCGATGTCGAACCTCGACCACTATGTCGTGCTGGGTGTGCCGCGGACCGCCGACGCGGCGATGATCCGTGCCGCCTATGTGGGCCTGGCCAAGCGCTATCATCCCGACATTGCGACCGGCGATGCGGCGCTGGCCGCTGCCAACTTTCGCCAGATCACCGAGGCCTACGAGACGCTGGCCGATCCCGACAGGCGGACGGCCTACGATTCGAAGATCACCACGGCGGTGCAGCGCATCTCGCCACCGGCCGAGTACCTGCAATACGTCGCCGCGCGCGACCGCCGCCGAAGGATCGTCGGCGTCTCGGCCGTGGCGGCGGCCTTCCTGGTGCTGATCGGCTTCCTGGTGATCAGGGCTCTGTCGCCGCCGGCGCTGGAAGCGATGGCATTCGAGGCGCCGCGGCCCGTAGAGACGCCGCCGACACCGGAAGCAAAGGTCGAGCGACCCACGATCCTGCTGGGCAGCCAGCCCAGTCAGCCGGGCCGCCTGCAGCCGTCGGGCCCGGTCGGCGCGGGTGCAGGTGCCAGGGTGTTGCGGGCACCGCCGATCGAGGCGAGCTCGGGCCAGTCTTTGTGCGTCAGCGATAGCGGCATCAGGTTCTCGATCATCAACCGCAACGGATCGATCAGCGTCGTCTACAACAACTCCAACGCCGTTCGGCCTTCGATCCAGTATGCCGGCCGGTCGATGGTGCTCCTGACCAATATCGTCGCAAACGATTCGGTGATGATCGGTCTCACGCGCGGCGACGAGGAAGGCACGCTGCTCTTCCATGCCGACGCCGCCGGCAATTTCGGCAAACCGGTCGGTGCCAAGTGCGAAGGGCTGGCCTACTGAGGTCCGACCCGAGGCTACTTCAGCGTCTCGAGTGTCGGCAGCTTGTAGCGGTCGTCGGGATCGTTCCACCCCTTGAAGTTCGGCCTGCGCTTCTCGGCGAAGGCTGCGCGCGACTCCATCAGGTCGCTCTTGGCTCCATGCTCGTGCAGGGCCTTGGCCAGCCGTTCCATGTCCGGCCCGGGGCTGGGCCGCATCTGGCGCATCATGTGGACGGTGTTGACGCGGCTCGCCGGGGGCAGGGTAAGGAGATGCTCGGCCATCGACAGTGCCGTCGGCATCAGGTCGGCGGCGTCGACCAGGCGGTTCACGAAGCCGATCTCGTAGAAGCGTTGGGCGGTGAAGCGGAAACCCAGCGCCATCTCCATCGCCACCGGATAGGGGAGGTTGGCGATGTGGCCGTGGTTGTAGCCGCCGAGCAGCCAGCGCTTGGCTTCGGAGACCTCGAACACCGCCTCGCGCACGGCGACGCGCAGGTCGGTGCGTTCCACCAGCATGAAGCCGCCTCCCATGGCGAAGCCGTTGATCGCGGCGATGACCGGTTTCTCGAGCTTGCCCGACATGAACGGATCCTCGATCGCCGGCCGCCGGCCGCCAGGCGCGCCGTCCTTCAGCGACTCCTTCATGTCTTCGCCAGCACAGAAGCCGCGGCCGGTGCCGGTGAAGATGGCGACCTCGAGGTCCTTGCTGTGGCGGAACTCGTTCCAGATGCGCGACAGCTCGGTGCGCATCTCGTGGTTCAGCGCATTCAGCCGGTCCGGTCTGTTCATCCGGACGACGAGCACCTGTCCGTGGATCTCGGTTTCGACGACAGACATATGGTTCTCCCGGTTCGAATCAGCGCCTGCGCGTAACGACAGCGATCGAAGAGACGAGGAAGATCGACTCGAAGCGCGAGTCTCGCTCCCATGGCTCGTCGTACCAGCCGCGCGTGGCGTCGTGCGCACCCTGTTCGTCCACCAGTTCCTTGATGAGCCCGACCATCCCGGCGTTGTGCGGCTGGCCCGGCCGCAGCGCCTGCCCATCCGGCCAACGCTCCCAGTATCCGGTACCCCAGTCTTCGATCGCGAACAGACCGCCTGCCTTCAGATGGTTGTCGAACAGGTGCCAGAAGCTCGTTCGCGTCGGCGCAGCGACATGCGAGGCATCGTCGATCACGATGTCGAAACCATCGGGAGCGACTTCGGCGGCGATCCGGGACAGCAGCGAGACGTCTTCCTGCGCGCCCTGGTAGACGTGAAGCCGCTCTTCCCGTCTCGCGCCGCCCTGTGGCTCCAGATCCAGACCGGCGATGGTCGAGTGCGGAAAGTAGTCGCGCCACAGGCGCAGCGAACCGCCCGTCCGGACACCGAGTTCCAGGAGTTTGACCGGTCGGTCGATCAGCGGTTCGAAAAGACGGTCATAGACGGCAAGGTAGTTGTTCGGAATCTTGTCGGTATCGTACTTGCCGAGGTCGAGTTCCCTACTGCGCTGCCGCATCCGTCCGTTTCCCCTCTTGTCTTGTGATGCGATCCACCAGCCGTCGCAACTCATCGAGGTTGCGCCTGTAGATCGCCTGGGCATGGCGATCGAGCGTCGCCAGCATCGCCTCATACTGCGTCTTCGTCAGCTGACGTTCCTGCATCAGGCCGGACGCCAGATCATCCTTTGCATAGCAGATCATGTATTCCATGCCGAATCGCTCGGCGATGTCCCGATTGACGATCAGCGGAATGCCGAAGCCCAGCGAGCAGGAAATGGCAGCGGGCAGCTTGACGAGGTAGGAGCCGGAATCGACGACGTCGTCCACAAGCGGAATCAAGAAGCGTGCCTGCCTGACCCTTGCGAGGTATTCGCCGTACGGGAGGTAGCCGGTAAATGAGAACCTTGATTCGAGGTTTTTCTCCCGAAGCTGGCCTTTGAAGACCTGCACGAAGTGGTCGTTCTCGAAGTCGGAGCTCAGACTGCCGCCGATGATTTCGATGGTCCTGCCGTCGCCCAGCGCGTGGCAGTCCCGCAACAGCGAATGAAGAGACTTGCGGTCGTAGTCGAGAAGGCCGGCGAAGGAGATCGCACCCTCGGCTCTGTTCTCGGCGCGTGGCTCGATGGCGAGCGGAAGAATCCACGGCACGGATCCGGTGGCCTTCTTCAAGTGCTCCGCTCCGCTCTCGGTGAGCGTCACGATGGCATGCCTTCCGTCACTGACGTGATTCGCCGGATCTTCGTCCGGCAGATCCCGCCTGACGAGCGTCGAACCTTCTAGGGCCCCGACCTCCGAATAGGTCCGGCCTTGATCGGCGGTGTGGAACCTGCGAACACGGTCTTGCTCGGGAAGCGAAAGCGTGTCGGCCACGATCGACCATTTCCGGGCCGACCAGAATCCGTGCTCGTACTGGAAGCAGCCGTCGCCAAGCAGGTTCAGAATGCGGGAGCGCGCCCCGTCGAACTCGAGAAACGATGCCGTCACGCTCTTCTCGACCCAATGGACGGGCTCGTGAACGACGCTGATCGACGGGCGGTCGAGGCTGCGAAGCCATGGCAAATTGGGCCGCGTTGCCGGGGGGCGCTTGTAGAAGTAGCCTTCGTGCACCGTGCTGTTCAGGACGACGAAACTGAAGGCGGCGGCAGTTCGAGCATCGATGTCCGCGACGTCGTGGACCCGGCACCGAAACTTCAGTTGGGCAAGGGTCTGCTCGTGGCCTGCGACGCCCGGGTCCGTCGCGACTTCCACCTCGTAGCCAATGGCGTTCAGCATCGCGACCCAATGGGGCAAGACCTCCCAATGCTGCGGAAGGGCCTCGATCAACAGGCACCGCCGGGAGGCACTCACGGGCGCTTTCCGAGCTCGCCGCTTGCCCTCTCCACTTCGAGTTTCTCCGGGCCGAAGTTGCGACTTACCTTTGCTTCTCCGAAGCTTCCCGCGTTTACCCGGTAGTCGGCCAGTCCCAGATTGCCGAGGTGTCGCTGTTCGTTCCTCTGGATCACATGCTCCAGTATGACGTTCGACGAGAATTCGATGTCGTTCGAGGGCTGCAATCGGAGCTTGGAGGCCGATTTCGTGATGGTATAGGAGCCGCCGCTCTTCTCGATCTCGAGCGATGCCGTCACGCCCTGCTCGCAGACCAGGCGAAGCTGGCCGTCTTGCTGCGTCCACTGACCTTGCATCGAGAGGCCGTCGACCCGGAATCCGAGCCAGAGAAAGCTGTTGTCCCGCAGGAGATAGAGCAGCGACTCGTCCTTCTGATCGCGCTCCTTGCCTCTCAGGAGTTCGGCAACCTGACTGAGGATGGGGCCGTTCCCGACCCGCTCGATGTTGCTGTGGCTGATGTAGCGGAGGAACCGATCGTCCTCGATGAACCTGGCCTTCAGCGGCAACTTCTCGAGGCGGGCGCAGAGATCGACATCCTCGTACCCGTACTCCACAAGCCGCTCGTCGTAGCCTTCTACATTCAGGAAGTCGTCCTTCCGCATGCAGATACGGCCGAATGCATCGCGAAGCCTGACGTGTGTGCCATCGAAGTCGGGCCGTAGGTAGATGCAGGGATAGCGATTGAAGCGCTCGTTGACGTAGTGCGCGAAGCCGCGGCCCGTGAAATTGTCGGCATCGACCGTGCAGACGATGTCGCCGCTCGCCAGCCGGATCGCCAGGTTACGGGCATGGCTGCGCTTGAAGTGCGCTGGTTCTGTGGTCTTGAAGTACACAAGCCGTCCGGCCTCGATCCAGTCCCCTAGATGCGCCTGTGCCCATCCTTCGAGACCGTCCGACGAATTGTAGTCCAGCAGCACGATCTCCAGATTCGGATAGCTCCGGTTGTCGGCGAGATTTTGCGGAAGCGTCTGGGCCAGGTGATGAAGGCGGTTCATCGACGTGACGCAGATCGAGATCTTGTTGAACACGGTCTTCGCCAGCGTTATCGGAGCGGCGCCGAATTTCTCGTATGCCGTGCCGCAACCGAAGTTGCCGTCGTTCAGGGCGAGGTTGCCTTCGGCGACGTTGCGGTCGCTGCGCTCCCGATTCTCACGCGCTGTTCCCCGATCGGGGTTCATTACACCGCCAATGTCCTCGACGCCGGTGTGCGCCGCCCGCTCGGCGTCGCCGTGGGCGATGCAGTGGAGGAATCTGCCGTCGATCGGGGCGCCCTTGTAGCCCAGGCCCTTGAGCCGGGCATAGAAGTCCAGATCGTCGTGCCCCCATCCGACCATGGCTTCGTCGAAGCCTCCGGCATCGTAGAACGCGGCACGCCGGACGGCGCTGCGTCCCGCCATGCCCTGGTCGCAGTACGAGTCGAGCTCTTCGTTCGGATAGAGACATCCGACGAGGAAGTCGTACGTCTGCAGTCGCTCGGCGACATGGAAGGCGAAGTGATGGCCGGTGATGTTGTCGGCATCGACGTTGCAGATCAGTTCGCCGGTGGCGAGACGCGTCGCCATGTTCTTGGCGTGGGCACAGTGGAATCGATGCTGTTCCGGGCTTCTGTAGTAGACGAGGCGACCCGAATCGATGTGTTCCTTCATCTCGGTCCGGACCCATTCGTCCAGTCCGTCCTGATCGCCGTAATTCAACAGAAGGTACTCGAGGTTCGGATAATCCAGGTTGTCGGCCAGGTTCTTCGGCAGCGTCTGCTTCAGGTGATAGAGCCGGTTCATGCACATCGTCGTAAGAGTGACGCGCGGGAACCGATGCGGCGACACGATGACATGCTCGCCGTTGCGTATGGCCGTGCCGCCGCCAAAGTCGCGCGTCTCGAGACCGCTTCGGCTGATGTTGCCCTTCGACGCTGCGGAGAGACGGCGCCGTGTCCGCTCGAGCAGGTCGCAGATCGCATGGCTTCGGTCGAGGCCCTGATCGAGGCCCTCCTCGAGGTAGAACAGGTGTTTCGACAGGATTGCTCCGGCCTCATCCAGAGGCTCACAGATCCAGCCCTCGTGAAACTTCCGGAGAATTTCGCTTGTGAAATTGGCGGGTAGTTTCTGTTCTGGCGATACAAGACAGAGGACCTCGCCGCCGGCCAAGCGAGCCGCCATGTTGCGATGATGCACGGTGGAGTCCGGCCCGCAGGACGGGAAGGGCAGTGACAACTCGCTGTGGACGACCCTTCCTGCGGACATCTCCGAGGCGAGGTTCTCCCGCAACCATTTGCCCATCGATCCGCCGGGTCGATCCAGCACGACGAATTCCATGTGAGGGTAGTGTCGTGTCGAATGAAGATTGTCGGGAAGCGAACGACGTATCTCTTCGGACTGCTCGCCGACGGCGATGCATACCGAAATGCGCGGAAGCCTGCGCTCGCGCACGACCTGGGCATCCTGGCCGAGGTTCCTCACGACACCCCCGCACCCGATGCGCCCGTCGTTGAGAACAATCCGGTTTGCCTTCAGATTCCGTTCGCTGCGTCGGGCATTGACCCAGACGCTACCCTCGCCCGTGGTGGAGTCGCGGCCGATATGCTGCTCACGGAGCTCCTTGCGGCGTTCCGAATCGTCATGAGCGATGCACTTCGTGTATCGCGGATCGATCGATTGGCAGCGATAACCTTTCGCACGCAGCCTTTCGTAGAGGTCCAAGTCGTCGTATCCCCAGCCGACGTGTTCCTCGTCCATTCCGCCGACGTCGAGAAACGTCGATTTGTAGATGGCGAAACGGCCCACGCAGCCTTCGTCCCACAGGGGTTCGAAACGTTCGCCGATCATCCGGCAACCGACAAGGAAGGTATCCGGCTGAACGTTGTCGGCGATATAGGAGGCAAATCCGCGGCCGGTGAAGTTGTCGGCATCGACCACGCAGACGATGTCG
This sequence comes from uncultured Reyranella sp., assembly GCA_964415585.1. Taxonomy (GTDB): domain Bacteria; phylum Pseudomonadota; class Alphaproteobacteria; order Reyranellales; family Reyranellaceae; genus Reyranella. The sequence goes on along the minus strand of CAYQAY010000036.1, from coordinate 41,198 downwards.
CCCCGGGCGAGCCGGATCGACATGTTGCGCGCATGGGTCGGATGAAAATGCGCCGGTTGCGATGTCCAGTAGTAGTTGAGGCGGCCGGCCGCGATCTCGCCGCTCAATTCGCTTTTCACCCAGTCGGAGAGCCCGTCGGAGGAGTTGTAGTCGAGAAGGACGAACTCCAGGTCAGGATAGTCCCGGTTGTCCTCGATGTTGCGGATGAACGTCTGCTGCATGTGATGCAACCGGTTTCGCGACGTCACACAGAAGGAGATTTTGGGTTTTGCCTGCTGGGTTTGGCGCAGGCAGTGCTCGATCCAGTGCGATCCGATCTTCAGATGGCCCCAGATCAGCTTCCGACCCTGCCCATCGAGGCCTTCCGAGTCGAAGTTTGCGACCACGCGTCCTTGGCCATCCGTCAGGCGCACCACTTGCCCGTCACGTCGCCAGGAGCCGGATAGTCCGTATGGGTCCGGCCGAACGCGCACCACCCCGTCGGCCTCGAGTTCCATGCGGCCGACCCGCGCGCCACCGGCATCGAGCAGGTCGAAGTCGATCCGATCGCCCAGCGTGCTTCGAAGAAGGCTGAACATGCGCGTGCGCTCTCTAGTTCGATGAAAGGTCAAGCCCGCGGTTGGCGCTGAAGGTGCTACCGCCGAGGCAGAAGGGATTGAAATTGTTTTCGATCATTAACGCCCACGCCGTCGCACAGAGGCTGGGCACCGGCAATGCGTCCCAGCCGAATCCCGTCTCAGTCCGGCGACTGGCGTACAGGTAGGCAAGTGCTGTCGCTTCGGCACTCGCGTTGGTGGCGAACTTCGATACGCCCTCGATCATGCTTCGTTCGTCTCGCCGCAGCATCTGCGCGAGAACGGGGTCTCTGTGCCTGCCGGGCAATTCGTACTCGGCTGCAATGATCCGGCACATGTTGATCGCGCCGAACGTCCACTCGGGTGAACATACATCGTGCACCGGCTCGCCACCCGGCCCGGAAGAAAATCCGATACCCTTGAGAATCTGTTGCCCACAGTTGTCGTAGAAGCCGGTATGGCGCTTCACGGCCTCCCAAAGCGCCAGGCAGGCGCCGTGGCCGTGACGCGAATCCACCTCTTCGACACCGAGAACGCTTAGTCCCCAGGTGTGTACATCCGCTGCGAAAGGCGCTGGCCGGCCATTCGACATGACGCCGGGCCGGAAGCCTCCTTCGCCAAACGAGCCGCAGGCGTGGAACCGCAGCTCACCGTCGACGACCCCGGCGAGGTGACTGCGGAAGTACGAAAGAAGCCCGCTGAGCAGCCCGTCGACTTCGGGCAGGCAGTTCGCCAGTTCGGGGATCTTCTGCAGGACCTGACGGAGCATCGCCAAGCCCGCGAATAGAGTGAGATTCGTCTCATTGGAGATGAGCCGCTCCTGCGGCCGGCCCTTCGCAGACGGGCGCGCATACACTCCGCCGATCGTGCTTTGCATGGCCTTGCAGGCCGGAACTATCGACTTGGCAAGACACACGGCCGGGTTAGCGGAGCTCCAGCGATCGGTCCCATTCGACCGATGGGCAACCTGCAGAGGCCCGATAAGGGCCGCCCAGCTATTCTCGCCCAGGAACGGGTCGTAGAAATTCCAAACCAGCTTGCCGCCGCCAAGTTCTGAAGGAAGGCGCGAGCCGCCGGTCAGCGGATCGGTCAGCTCGTAGTGCTCGGAGATTGCGCCGAAGAAGAAGGCGCTTTCTCCCTCCGCTTCCAGACTCGTCTCGCCGTCGCCGTAGCGCCAATCTTCTTTGCCGCCTGACCAGGCTCTGAGCGGGTGCATCTGCCCGGCCCGGTCTGACAGCAGCATCGCCGTGTGCTCGCGGGCGGCTGCCAGAGCGGCAGCCGCCCCGGTGCTCGCCAGGGCAATCTGCCGGCAAGCGGCGCAGTACAGGTTCAGGCCGTAATGGACGATCAGTCGCTGCCACACGGCGATTTCCGTCCCAGAGATCCAAGGCGACTGCGCGCCGGGCGTTGACCAGTAGTCCCGCCCAGCGGTGAAGCTGACTGGGAAACCTATGTCATCGCCACGGGAACTTTTGCCTCGCGGCCGCAGCACGTACTCGGATAGAAGGGCCGCCCGCGCTTCCGCCGGCGGGAGAGAAATACACCTGTTGCCACCCGAAACTATCGACGCTTCATCGCTGACGCCCGCCACCGCATCATCCCTTTGGCAGCCTCCAAGGGCTGCCCTCCCCGATGCGGATTCGTACCAATTCCATGCTCCATTCGCCAGCCCATGTGCACTGCGACAAGGCGCGCCCGTGGCCGTTGAGAGTGTGCCTTTACTTCGGCCAAAGTCGGGCCGCGCCTCCGAGTTCTTACGCCTGTCGGCGCCGATCCGGCTCGCCGTCGGCCCTTGATGAACGCAAGCAGGTCGGCCTTGATCGTCTTTGCCTCGGTCGTGGGCATGCCGTGAGGGAAGCCCTTG
>CAYQAY010000036.1:1845-38659 GCA_964415585.1 uncultured Reyranella sp. | reverse complement strand
GTCGGCCTTGATCGTCTTTGCCTCGGTCGTGGGCATGCCGTGAGGGAAGCCCTTGTAGGTCTTCGACACGCCTTTCTTCAGTAGCTTGGCCGACAGCGGCGCGGAGTCGGCGTATTGCACGATCTGGTCGTCGTCGCCGTGCATCACCAGCACGGGTACGGTGATCTTCTTCAGGTCCTCGGTGAAGTCGGTCTGCGAGAACACCACGATGCCGTCGTAGTGGACCTTTGCGCCGCCCATCATTCCCTGACGCCACCAGTTCCAGATCAGGCCCTGTGCCGGCTTCGCGCCGGGCCGGTCGTAGCCGTAGAGGGGTCCGGCCGGGACATCGTAGTAGAACTGCGCGCGATTGTTCGCGACCTCCGCCTGGAAGCCGTCGAAGACTTCCTTGGGCAGTCCGCCGGGGTTGCTCGCTCTTCACCGATCGGCTGACCCGTACCCCGCTCCTTACATAAGATCTCCGTCCCGTCGCGCGTCGCGAGGAAGGGCACTGCAAGTCCGCCTTGCTGCGGAAAGTCGCCGCATCTAGCGCCGTTCGAAATCGATACGTTCGTCGACCGGCAGGCCGAGCAGATGACGGCGCAGGCAGTCGAGGCCGAGCTCGGTGGCGCCGACGCGAACCCAATCGCGGCCGCCCAGAAGGCGGGCACGCCGCGTGACGGTACCGGTCGCGTCGGCGATGCCCACATCGATCGTCGCCCCGAATTCCGGCCTGTCCGGTCCCTCGTCGAGCTGCACGGCGACGCTCAGGGCGACGCCGGCGCCGCTTTCTTTCAGGAGATCGCCTGCATCGATCGATCCGTTGCGCGAGATCACGCCCTTCCTGAAGACGGTCTCGGAGCCGGGCAGAGGCGCGATGCGCGAGGCGATGTTGCCGCTGGTGAAGGTCTCGGCCACGGCGAGGGTCAGGCCACGCTCACCGAGTTTGGCGAGGATCACGCCCTCCAGCGTCTCATGGTCTTCGGCGATGATGAAGTTGCCGAGCCGGCGGCGCACTTCGGCCTCGATCGGCGCCAGGCGGGTGGCGACATCGGCCTCGTCCTCGCCGCGTACGGCGAGCTTGGTCTCGAGCTGCGGGTAGTGCGCCTGGAAGCCGAGCTTGATGCCGCCGCCGTCCTTGAACGCCTCGATGTCGCCCAGCATCTGGTCTGCACGCGATTCGCCGATGCCGAACGTATGGAAGCGCTTGAGCTTCGAGACACCCTTGATGCCGCCCAGTGCCAGCAGGCGCGGGATCACCTGTTCGTCGACCATGCGACGCATCTCGCGCGGCACGCCGGGCGTGAAGAAAAAACGTGCCTTGCCGATGGTCACGGCAAAGCCGCAGGCCGTGCCGATTGGGTTGTCGATGAACTCGGCGCTCGCCGGCAGCATGGCCTGCTTCCTGTTGTTGGGCGGCATCACGCGCCCGCGCCGCGCATAGGATTCCTCCATGCGCTTCATCCAGTAGTCGCTCAGCACCAGCTCGACGCCGGCCGCCTGCGCCGCCACCTCCTGCGAGAGGTCGTCGACGGTGGGGCCGAGCCCGCCGTTGACGATCACCGCGTCGGCGCGCTCGCCGGCTTGGCGGAACGCCAGCAGCAAGCTCTCGCGGTCGTCGCCGACCGTGGTACCCCAGTGGACGCCCAACCCGACATCGACGAGACGGCGAGCGATATGGCTGTAATTGGTGTTGACGGTCTTGCCGGTGAGGATCTCGTCACCGGTACAGAGGATTTCCACGCGCATTCGCGGGATTATCGGCTAACGTTCTGCGGAAATCGAGGGAGAGAACCGTCGAATGACAACCCTTTCGTCTGACCTCCGTGAGGCGCTTGCCAAGGTCGGTACGTCGACTCTGACCGGCGTGCTGAACCGCCGCGGCCTGCGCAGCATGACCTTGTTCGACGTCTGGCCGCTACGGCCCGAGCAGCCGGCCATGGTGGGTATCGCCTTCACCATGCGCTTCATTCCCTCGCGCGAGGACAAGGACGGCCCGACCTCGACCAACCGCAGCATGGTCCAGCCTCAAGCGATGGAAGAATGCCCACCAGGCCATGTGCTCATGATCGATTCACGGGGAGATTCCCGCGCCGCATCGGCCGGCGACCTCTACATCGGCCGGCTGAAGGCGCGTGGCGCGGCGGGGATCGTCACGGACGGCGGCTTTCGCGACACCAACGGCGTTTTCAAGACCGGGCTGCCCGCCTATCACCGCCGCCCATCTTCGCCACCGTCGCCCATCGTGCATCGTCCGATCGATTTGCAGTTGCCGATCTCCTGCGGCGGCGTTGCCGTCTATCCCGGCGACATCGTGGTGGGCGACCGCGATGCCGTCCTCGTGATCCCGCCCGACATCGTCGAGGCCGTGGCCGAGGAAGCGATGAAGAACTACGAGTACGAGAGCTGGGCCGAGCTCGAGGTCGCCAAGGGTCGCTCGCTCAAGGGTCTGTTCCCGGTGCAGGGCGAAGAGGCCAGGCGCGACTACGAGGAATGGAAGAAGCGTGGCCGCTAGGCCAGCGTCGTCCGGATCTCGAGACCGCCCTTCAGCGTGAGCGTCACGGGTGTGCGCTCGGCGATGTCGGCCATGCGCTTCTTCTGCTCGCCGTCGACCTGGCCTTCGATTGTGAGCACGCGGTCGATGTGTTGCTTGTCGCCGTCGCGTGAGAAGTGAATGTCGGCATGCACGGCCGTCACCGGCCAACCCTTGCGCTCGGCATACATGCGGAGCGTGATCACGGTGCAGGCGCCGAGGGCGGAGGTCAGGAGATCGTAGGGAGCGGGGCCGGCATCCTTGCCGCCGAGTTCCGGTCCTTCGTCGGCCGTGAGCTTGTGATGGCCCCGGCGTCCGGTGGCTATGGCGGTCTGGTAGTTCTTCGTCTCGATGCTCGCCCGCGCGTGCGCCAAATTCGCCTCCCGATACTGTGCACCCGGCCGGGCGCCGGCATCAGTCTAGCGGCGGTGGACTTTCTTTGCTGCCCTCTTCGCGGCCTTCCTCTTCGCTATGCCGACTTTGCGGGCACCGGCATTGACGCCGCGTGCACTGGCCGGGAAGTCGACGATCAGTGACGAATGCGGATCATCGTCGGTCGGTCGCCGCGCGCGTGCACGCTGCCGATCTCGATGAACTCGCCGCCGAGTGTCGCGTCGGCAGGGACCGCGGCGAGCAGCCCGCCGGCGGTCTGGGGATCGAACAGGAGCGGCAGGTTGGCATGCGTCGCCGCTTGGTCCAGGCCGTCGATCAGATGGCGCGCGCGCAGGTTCTCGGGCTGCAGCGAGCTCGCGAAGCCCTGCGCGAACAGCTCCGCCGCACCGTTCAGAACGGGCAGGGCGTCGAGATCGATGTCGACGGCGACCTCGCCGCTCGCCCGCACCATCTCCGCGAGGTGCCCCGCCAGACCGAACCCGGTCACGTCCGTGCAGGCATGCGCGCCAGCTTCGACCAGGGTGCGGGCGGCATTGGAGGAGGGCGTGCGCATGGAGGCCAGCGCATCCGAGATCCAGCCCCCCCGCGCCGCGCCGCGCATCGCCGCAGCAAAGATCACGCCCGTCCCGAGCTTTTTCGACAGGACGAGCCTGTCGCCCGGCCTGAGTCCGCCTTTGCGCAGCGCCAGCGCGGCCACGACCAGGCCGTTCACCGAGAAGCCCAGTGCCGCCTCGGGGCCCTCGCCGGAATGGCCGCCGATCAGCGCACACCCGGCCTTGTCGAGCACGGAGCGCGCACCAGACAGCATCTGGAAGAGATCTTCTTCCATGAGGCGCTCCGCTGCCGCGGGCACGACGGCAAGCGCCAGGGCGCTGTGCGGCCTGGCGCCCATCGCCCAGACATCGCCCAGCGCATGGACCGCTGCGACCTCGCCGAAGACGAAAGGATCGCCGACGAAGGTCCGGAAAAAGTCGACCGACTGGACCAGCGCTTGACCGGCCGGCACCTCGATCATCGCCGCATCGTCGGGCGTGGCGAGGCCGATCATGACGCCGTTTGCGGCTGAAGGGCCGAGCCGCATCAGGACGCGCGTCAGCGTATCGGCACCCACTTTGGCTCCACAGCCGCCGCAGCGCATGCCGATGTCGGCCAGAAGGCGCCTCGCTTCGGCGTCGGCCAGAGCAGGATCGGGCGGCGCGATGCGCGCGGCCATGTCCATCGGCCGGCTGGGTGGCTCGCGGTACATGCGCATCCACTTGCGGTCGATGTGGTCCTTCCAGCGCCACACCCACGCTCCTTCGACCGCCCAGCTCCCGCGTGTTGCCACGGCATGGCCGTCGCCGCTCCCGAGAATCGAGAGATGGCGGCTTTGCGGTGTGAAAGGCTTTGGTGCCTGGCCAAGGAGGGCACGCCGCAGGTTGTCGGCGAGCGGCGGACCCTGGCGCACCGCGAAGACTCCGGCTTTGGGCCTTGGGTGGGCTGCTACGGTGGCGCAATCGCCCGCAGCGAAGACCTGATCGTCATTGGTGGAGCGGAGCGTCGACTCTATGGCGATGAAGCCGCGCGGGTCGAGTGCGAGGCCGGTGTCGGCGAACCATTTGGCGGCGCTCGCCTCGGTGACAACGAATACCTCGTCGGCTGACAGGCACTCGCCGGTTTCCAGGTGTACGGCGCTGGCATCGATGCGCCTGGTCGCGGCGTTCTCCAGCAGGCGCACGCCGCGGCGAGCGAAGATGGCCCGCATCTTCCGGCGAGCCGCTGGCGCCTGACCGTCCAGGATCGCGCCCTTGGTTGCGAGGGTGACGGAAACCTCTGCCTGGCGGGCGACCTCGCGCAGGCGATGATCGATCGCCAGCGACAGCTCGACGCCGCCCGCGCCGCCGCCGATCACCGCGATTCTGAGCGGGCCATGCCAGTCTTTCACGCGGTCGATGAAGCCGAGCCAACGGCGGCCCAGCTCGGCGATCGGCTTCACGGGCGTTGCATGTTCGGCCGCGCCCGGGATCGTCGTGACGCTGGGCGATGAGCCCACGTCGATCGAGACGATGCCGTAAGAGACCGGCGGCCTGTCCTTCAGCAGCACCTGGCGATTGGCGCGGTCGAGGCCGGTCGCCTCGGCGTGGATCAGGCGCGCGCCGGTCCATGCGGCCAGCCGTGCGAGATCGATATGGCACTCGTCGAACGAGTAGTGACCGGCGACGAAGCCCGGGATCATGCCGGAGTAGGGCGTCTCGATGTCCCGGCCGATCAGGGTCAGCCGCACGCCGGGCATCGGCTTCATGCCGAAGCTCTTCAGGACATGGACGTGCGCATGGCCGCCGCCAACCAGCACGAGGTCCTTGAGGAGTGGCGCGGCCTGCATCGCACCCCCTATAGCCCATCGAAAGGGCGTCTGGTACTTTGCCAAATAATATTGTATATCAATATATTAAAGATCGTTCTTCCCATTCCATCGGAGCATCTGCATGGCCGTCACTTCCGGCCTTTCGGTTTCACGCGAGTATCCCGAGGCAGGTGTAGCGCTCATGCGCCCGCGCTCGACCTTGTCGCTGTCGTGGCCGCTCGTGCTCGGGCTGGTGATCTTCATCTGCCTGATGAACGGCAGCGGCCTGCCCCTGCTCAGCGATCCGGACAGTCACTGGCACATCGCGGTCGGCAACTGGATTCTGGCACACGGTGCCGTACCGACAGCCGACCCGTTCTCCTTCACCTTCACGGGGCAGCCATGGATCGCCAAGGAGTGGCTTTCGCAAGTCCTGATGGCGGTCGCCTTCAAGGCCGGCGGCTGGGGCGGCGTCACGCTGCTGGCGGCGACAGCGCTGGGTGTGAGCTTCGCACTCATGCTGCGGCTCCTGCTGCGCGACCTGAAACCCTTCCCGGCGGCGATGTTCGTCGTGGCGGCAATCGTGATGGCGCTGCCACACTTCCTCGCGCGTCCGCATGTGCTCGCCTTCCCGCTCATGCTGCTCTGGGTGGCCGGACTGGTGCGCGCCGTCGAGGAGCGTCGCGCGCCCGATCCGCGCCTGCTGCTCTGCATGCTGTTGTGGGCCAACCTGCATGGCGGCTTCACGCTCGGCCTGCTGCTGGGCGGCGCCTTCGGCCTCGAGGCGCTGCTCGGGGCGCGCGACAGTGCCGAGCGCAGGGCCTTGTTCATCGCCTGGGTCAAGTTCGGCCTCGGTGCGGTCCTCGTCGCCTGCATCACGCCCTATGGACCCGAATCGATCCTGGTGACTTTGCGCATCTTCGGCATCGGCGAGACGCTCGGACTGATCGCGGAGTGGAAGTCGCCCAACTTCCAGCAGCAGCCGATGCAGGAGCTGATCCTGATGATTGCGCTCTATGCGGCACTGTCGCGCGGCCTGAAGCTGCCGCTGATCCGGTTGCTGATCGTCCTCGGCCTGCTGCACCTCTACCTGCGCCATTCGCGCAATGCCGAGCAGCTTGCCATGTTGGTGCCTCTGGTGATCGCTCCGCTGCTCGCCCTGCAGTGGCCGGCCCTCAGATCCGATCCTGTCGCCGGTCGCGGCACCTCGGTTGCCGACCAGGCGTTGGCGCTCGCCCGCCCGGCGGGTGCCGCCGCGATCGCACTCTCGATGGCGTTCGCTGCGATGTTCGGCGTGTTCATGGTGCGCTACGCCGGAATCGCGCCACCGCCCTCGACGATGCCCTCGGCCGCCATGGCCTTCGCCAAGCAGACGGGCCTGACCGGCCGCGTGCTCAATCACTACAATTTCGGTGGCTACCTGATCCACGCCGGCGTACCGACCTACATCGACGGCCGCGGCGAGCTCTATGGCGGTGATTTCATCAGGAAGTACGTGCACACGATCAGTCTGCTGCAGGGTGAGCCGCTGGAGCAGCTTCTCGAGCAGCACCGCATCGAGTGGACGCTGATGCCGGCCGACCATCCCAGCAACCGCCTGCTGTCGCACCTGCCGGCCTGGCGCCGCGCCTATGCCGACGAGGCGGCGGTCATCTTCGTACGCCAGCGTCCCTAGCCTGCTAGTCCTTCAGGACGATCCACGTGCAATGGCCGATCGCGCAGAGGCGGCCGCTCTCGGTGTAGAGCGCGGTGCCGGAGTAGAGCTTGCGGCCCTCGGCTCCGATGCGCCAGCCGACCACCGCGCAACGCTCGCCGACCTTGGGAGCTTCGATCACTTTCGCCGTCATGCGTCCTGTCAGCGCCGGTCGCCAGTCGTCGGGGTCTTGCGCCGCCCAGGCGCCCGGGCAATCGAGCGTGCCCCACAGGAACTCCGGCCTGATGCGGCCCTCGGCGTCGGCATGGTTGGCGTGCGGCAGATAGCAGGAGAGGGAGCGTCCCTGTCCCGGCCCATGCAGGCCGAACACGCGCAGGCCGTCGCCGACGGCGCGGCCGCGGCCGCAGACGATACACATGTGAAAGTCGCTGTCCTCGGGGCTGCCGCCGGTCGCGCCGCGGCGCATCACTTCCGCCCAGTCGACTGGCGCGCCGGGCGGATCGAGATGGTCGACCCTGCCGGCGCGGGCTTCGCAGACCAGCGTCTCGCCATCGCGCAGCATCAATGCCTGACCTTCGAGCGTGATCTTGAGCTTCGTGTCGATCGGTATCGGTGCGCGCAGGGTGATCTCCACGGCGCCGTCCCCGCCGAACGCGTCTAGGTAACGCCCCGCCAGCACGCCGCCGACGTAGCCGCCGTTGCCGGAAAGGCGGGGGCCGTTGAAGCCCCGGGGGATGATGAGAGTGTCCTGCACGGCTGTCCTCCGCGGCGCGGAACGTGGCGCGTGCATGCGGCGAATGCAAGCCTGTCGGCCCGCCAAGCGGCTTGCGCGTCGAGTGCCGCTCGACGAGGTTGAGGCGATGGGATCGGCTCTGCCGTGGGCGCTGGTGGCGCTTTGCTTTGCGCTCGGCGTCGCAAGCCGCGCGATCAGCGATACCTTCGTCGTCTTCGTGCCCGCCCTACAGGACGCTTTTGACGCCAATCGCGGTTCGGTGACGCTGATCTACTCCTTCGCACTGCTGCTGGGCGGCACCGCGGCACCGATCGCCGGCTGGATTCTCGACCGGTTCGGTCTGCGCGCGCTCACCATCGTCGGAATAAGCGCGACCGCGCTCGCGACGGCGGTCGGCTCGCAGGCCACGCAGCTCTGGCATCTCTATGCCAGCCTCGGTGTGCTGATGGGCTTCGGTTCGGCTTCGCTCTCCGGCGTACTGAGTTCCTCGCTGATCGGGCGCTGGTTCCCGCCCGACCGGCTGGGCGTTCCGCTCGGCATCGCCTGGTCTGCCGCCGGCGTTGGCGCGATGGCGACGTTTCCGATAGCACAGCATCTTATCGAGACAGAGGGCTGGCGGCGCGCCTACCTCGTGTTTGCCGGCGCGAGCGCAATCTTCCTGCCCCTGCTGCTGGCCCTGCCGTGGCGGCGCATCGAGCGTGGCACGCCAGGCCTCGGGCCGGCACGCGCCGTGGCTCCCCCCGGCCCGACGGTCGGCGAAGCGGTACGCGATTGGCCCTTCTGGGCGCTCACCTCCTCCTTCGCCCTCACATCCGTCGGCATCTTCAGCCTCGTGCCGCAGACCATGGTCTACCTGCTTGAGCGCGGCATCGACGGCGCCTACGCGGCGAAGGCCCTGGCCGTCGCCGGATTGCTGACGCCTCTCGGCATGGTGGGCTTCAGCTGGCTCGCCGACCGCGGCGGGCGCCGCCGCGCCGCCATCCTGGCCTATGGCTGCTCGATCGCGGGCGTCGGCGCGTTGGCGCTGGTGCAGGAGCCGGACGACGATCTCTTCCTGTGGCTCTATGTGCTGTTGTTCGGTGGCAGCATGGGCTCGCGCGGTCCGATGATCTCGACCCTGGCGACGCTCCGCTATCGGGGCGCGCATTTCGGCAAGATCTACGGGCTGATCGCCATCGGCATGGGCCTGGGCGGCTTCCTCGGTGCCTGGATCGGTGGCGTGCTGCACGATCTCACCGGCGGTTATGCCGCGGTCATGGTGCTGTCGGTGGCAGCACTTGCTCTGGCGGCGGTCTCGCTCGGCTCGGAGGCCGGCGCGCGCGAGCGGCTTGGCCGATAGCGCCTATTCGGCGGGGTGCGCGGGTGCCGGTGGTATGGGCGTCTTGGGCGGCTCGGCGTGAAGCGCCGTGCGGTTGCTGCGGGCGAGGTATGAGTAAGCGGTCGGCACCACGAAAAGTGTCAGCAGCGTTCCCACCGTCATGCCGCCCACGATCACCCAGCCGATCGCCTGCCGGCTCTCGCCCCCGGCACCGGTCGCCAGGGCAAGCGGGATGGCGCCCAGCACCATCGCGCCGGTCGTCATCAGGATGGGACGCAGGCGGAGCACCGCCGCCTCCTGGACCGCCTCGACCTTGCTCTTGCCGGCCTCCTGGAGCTGGTTGGCGAACTCGACGATCAGGATGCCGTGTTTGGTGATCAGCCCGACCAGGGTCACGAGACCGATCTGGCTGTATACGTTCAGCGTGTTGCCGGTCAGCCACAGCGCCACCAGGGCGCCCGTCATGGTGATCGGCACGGTCAGCATGATGACCAGCGGGTCGGCGAAACTTTCGAACTGCGCGGCCAGCACCAGGAAGATGAACAGCAGCGCCATCAGGAAGACTTCGTAGAGGCCGCGCGAGGATTGCATGAACTCCCGGCTGACGCCGGCATAGTCGACGCTGACATGGCTCGGAAGCTGCTTGGCGAGTTCGCGCATGTCGGCCAGCGCGTCGCCCAGCGCGTAGCCCGGATTGAGGTTGCCGGAGATGATGGCAGCCCGCAGCTTGTTGAAGTGGTTCAGCTCGCGCGGCGCCACGCGCTCGACGTGGCTGACCAGCGATGCCAGCGGCACCATCTGGCCGGAGCGGGCACGCACGTAGATCTCCGAGAGTTGCTGCGGTCGCGACCGCTCCTGGCCCTCGATCTGCACGATCACGTCGTACTGCTTGCCGTCCTTCTTGAAGCGTGTGACCTGGCGGCCGCCCAGCATCGTCTCCAGCGTGCGGCCGATGGTGTCGATGTCGATCCCGAGATTGGCCGCCTTCTCGCGGTCGATGTTGACCTTGATCTCGGGCTTGTTGAGCTTGAGGTCGGACTCGATGTTGGTGAGGCCGGTGCTGAGCCGCGGATGGGCGCGCACCAGCCCGAGGAACTGTTCGGAGACCTGGTCGAGCTCCTGGAAAGGCCGCGAGGTCTGCAGCACGAACTGTACCGGTTTGTCGATCGAACGCTGGCCGAGCGAAGGCGGATTGATCGGGAAGGCGAGCGTACCGGGGATCTGCATCGCCAGCGGCCGCGCCTTGTTGGTGTATTCCTGCTGCTTGACGTCGCGCTCCTCCCACGGCTTCAGGCGCACGAAAGCCAGCCCGCGCGTCACGTCCGGGAAGCCTACGATCACCAGCACGCGCTCGACGTGCGGGAAGCGCGGCTGCCCGGTCGCCGGATCGTCGCCCATGTAGATCTGTTCCATCATCTGGGCGTAGCGTAGCGTGTACTCGGGTGTGGCGCCTTCGGGTCCGACCAGGATGTTCATGACGATGCCGCGATCCTCGATCGGCGTCAGCTCCGACGGCAGCTTGGCGAACAGCCAACCGCCGAAGGCCGCCACGGCAAGCCCGAACAGCAGCACCGCCACCCGGCCGCGCATGGCGCCGCGCAGCAGCGCGCGGTAGCCTCGCTCCATCGCGTCGAGCGCCTTCTCGCCGGCGAGGTAGAAGCGGCCTGGCCTGGGGTTGTGGCGCAGCATCTTGGCGCACATCATCGGCGTCAGCGTGAGCGCGACGAAGCCCGAGACGACGACGGCGCCGGCGAGCGTCAGCGCGAACTCGGTGAACAGTTTGCCGGTGCGGCCGGTCTGGAAGGCCATCGGGGCGTAGACGGCGGCCAGCGTCGCCGTCATGGCGACGACGGCGAAGGCGATCTCGCGCGATCCCTGCAGCGCCGCATCGAGCGGCTTCATGCCGTCCTCGATGTGCCGGGAGATGTTCTCGAGCACCACGATGGCGTCGTCGACCACCAGCCCGATCGCCAGCACCATGGCGAGCAGGCTCAGCGTGTTGATCGAGAAGCCGAACAGCAGCATGAGCGCAAAAGCGCCGATCAGCGACACCGGAATGGTGACCAGCGGAATCAGCGTCGCGCGGACCGAGCGCAGGAACAGGAAGATCACCAGCACGACCAGCACCACCGCCTCGGCGATCGTGCGGAACACGTTCTTGATCGACCGGTCGATGAAGACGGTGGTGTCGTAGGTGATGTCGCCACGGACTCCGAGCGGCGCCAGCTCGGTCTCGAGCTGGGCGAGCCGCTTGCGCGCCTCCTCGACGATGGCCAGGGGATTGGCGGTAGACGTACGGATCAGCCCGACATTGACCGAACTGGCGCCGATCACCGCCGGCCTGCCGTCGCGCGCCGGCATGCTGACCCGGGCGATGACACGGACGTCCTGGGCGTCGAGGACGGCGCGTCCGACGTCCTTCAGGCGCACCAGGTAACCCTCGTTCTCGCGCAGGATCATCTCGTTGAACTGCGCGGCGGTCCGGAGGTCCGTTTCCGACACGACGGTGAATTCGCGGTCGGCGCTCTCGATCCGGCCCGACGGAATCTCGACGTTCTGCCGTCGCAGCGCGGCCTCCACCTCCTGGACCGTCAGCCGGTAGGCGGCGAGCCGCGCCTTGTCGAGCCAGATGCGCATGGCGAAGCGGCGCTCGCCGAAGATGCGGATGGCCGAGACGCCGTCGATGGTCTGCAGCTTGTCCTTGACCACACGGTCGATGATGTCGGTCACCTCCACGGCGGTCAGCGTCGGGCTGAGGAAGGAGAGAAAGATGATCGGGAAGGCGTCGGCCTCGACCTTGGCGATCACCGGTTCGTCGATCTCGGTCGGAAGTTGGGCGCGCACGCGGCTGACGCGATCGCGAACGTCGGAGGCGGCGTCGTCGACGTTGCGGTTTATGTTGAAGCGCACCGTGACCTGGCTTCTTTCGGCGCGACTGAAGGACTGGATCAGCTCGACGCCTTCGATGCCGGATATCGAATCCTCGAGCGGAGTCGTCACACGGCTCTCGATGATCTCCGCCGAGGCGCCGCGGTAGGTAGTCTCGACCGTGACCTGCGGCTCGTCGATCTTTGGGTACTCGCGGACGGCCAGGCGCTGGTAACTCACCAGCCCGATCAGCACCAGCGCCAGGCTCATCACCGTGGCCAGCACCGGCCGTCGGATGGAGAGCTCGGGCAAGGTCATGGTCTACTTGCCCGGTGTAGCGGCAGGCGCGCGGCCGCCGGGCTGGAAGTCCTTGGGTACGACCTGGACCGGCGCACCGTTGCGCAGCTTGATCTGGCCGGCGGACACCACGAGATCGTCGGGGCCGACGCCCTTGACCACCTCGACCTCGCCGCCCTGGCGGCGGCCGATTTCGACGCTCGCGATCTGCGCCTTGCCATCGACCACCTTGAACACGCTGTGCCGCTCGCCGACCGGCATCAGTGCCTGCTCGGGCAGGAACAAGGCATTGTCCCTGGTGGCGAGGGTGAGCGTCACACGGGCGAAAACGCCCGGCCGCATCAGCTCGTCGGAATTGGCGATCAGCGCCCGCACCACGACGGCGCGGCCGAGCTCGTCGACCAGCGGGTCGATGGCGAAGACCTTGCCGGGGAAGCTCCGGCCGGGGAAGGCATCGGCGGTGACAGTGATCTCCTGTCCGACGCGAACGGCTGCGAGGAAGTTCTCGGGAATGCGGAAGTCGACCTTGAGCGGATCGATCTGCTCGATGTTCACGATCTCCTGGCCGACGTTGATGTAGGCGCCGACGCTCACCTTACGCAGGCCGACGATGCCGTCCCATGGCGCGGTCAGGGTGAACTTCTCGAGCCGGGCCCTGGCCATCTGCAGAGTCGCCTCGTCGCGCCGCAACGCGGCGCGCGCTTCGTCGACCGTGCGTTCGGCCGCGACCTGGCGGGCGCCCAGCGCGACCTGCCGCTCGTTGTTGGCCTTGGAGAGGGCATAGGCTGCCTCGGCTTGCGCCACGGTCGCCTCTTCGGTGGCGGCGTCGAGCTGGACCAGCACTTGGCCTTTGCTGACCTTCTGACCCTCCTCGAAATTGATCGCCTTGACGCGGCTCGCCACCTCGGGACGCAGCACGACCGATTCGTTGGACCGGAAGGTGCCGACGGCTGTTACGGTCTCGCGGCTCTGGCCGATCCGCGGTTTGGTGGCCTCGACCATGGCCGCCGGCATCCCGCCGGGCGGACGTGCCGGCGTGGCCGCCGCTACCGGCGGTGCGGCGCCCGATGGCGCCAGAGCAACGCCGGCCGAGGTCAGGCTGGTTCCGCGACCCGGGCCCATCTGGAAATACCAATAGGCACCGCCACCCGCGGCCAGCAGCAGGACAACAGAAGCTATGGCTTTGCCGTACTTCATCATCGGATATCCGAGCCTACGCTTTCGTTCCCGGCTTCTTGCTGGTCACCAGACTGTCATTGTTTGGTGGCGACAGTATGCCCCATCGGGTCGGGTTTCTCCGACATATTGTGTTTCTGGGAAAGCTTGGCCACAATGCGCGGCATGCTGGACCGGATGGATTTTCCCAGTAGTCCCAACCCTCGGCGGCGGGCCTGACCGTGACGCCCGGCCTTGAGTCCTGCCACGCTCTGGTGCTCAACGCCGACTTTCGGCCCCTGTCGTATTTTCCGTTGTCGATCTGGTCGTGGCAGGATGCCGTAAAGGCGGTCTTCCTCGATCGCGTCAGCGTCATCTCCGAATATGATCGCAGGATCCATAGCCCGTCCTTCGAGATGCGGCTGCCGAGCGTCATCGCCCTCAAGGAATATGTACCGGCGGCGCGCCGTCCGGCCTTCACGCGGTTCAATGTGTTCCTGCGCGACCGCTTCACCTGCCAGTATTGCAACGGCGATTTCGCGACCAACGAGCTGACATTCGACCATGTCGTGCCCAAGTCGCGGGGCGGTCGCACGAGCTGGAGCAACGTCGTTACCGCCTGTAGTCCGTGCAACCTCCTGAAGGGCAACCACCTCCTGCGCGAGACCACGCTCACGCTGCGCTGTGCGCCGGTAGAGCCCTCGACGCAGCTCCTGCAGGAGAACGGTCGCGCCTTCCCGCCGGGCTACCTGCACGAGAGTTGGCGCGACTTCCTCTACTGGGACAGCGAGCTCGACCAGAACTGAAGGCGGGCTTCAAATCCTGGTCGAGAGCCAGATGGCGAGCCGCGAGCCCGCCTTTATCGCGGCCGACAGGGCCTCATAGGCTGGCGCCTGCTCGGCTCCCGAGGCAAGCGCCTCGTCGCGATGCTCCATCTCCTCGGCGCGAAACTTCTCGATCGTCGAGCGCAGCTCGTCTTCGTCGTCGCCGAGCTTCGCGGCCTGGCCCGCATAGTGCTCCTCGATCGTCTCCTCGACGGCAACGGTACAGGCCATGGCGGCCTTGTCGCCCATCAGGGCCGTCGCGGCGCCCAGCGCGAAGCCGGCGACGCTCCACAACGGCGACAGTGCCGTCGGACGCACGCGGCGCTCCACCAGGAGGCGATCGAACACCTTGTTGTGCTCGCGCTCATGGCGCGCCATTTGGGCGATCTTGCGGCCGACCTCGCTGTTGGTGCGGCCGGTCCAGCGGAGCGCCGCGAGCTGGCCTTCGTAGATGCGCACGGCACCGAACTCGCCGGCCTGGTCGACGCGGATCGTGCGCTCGACCAGCTCGCGAGCGTCGGGGTCGCCCGGATTGCGGATTTCACCGGTCTTCATGTCGTTCGCCCCGCACGATGCGCGCCACGCCGGACGCGAGGACGAAGGCCAACGCTCCGGAGAAGATGGCGTTCCAGCCGGCCATCGAGATGCCCCACAACGACCACACGGTCTCGTCGCAGCGGATCATGCGTTGGCCGAACAGGTACTTCTTGAGCTGTTCCGCGGTCAGGCCGCGCGGAATGTTGCCCGAACAGGCCTGTGGGCCCTCCCACCAGCGGTACTCGACACCGGCATGAAAAACGCCGATCGCCGCCGTGGCCAAAAGCGCGGTGATGGCGATCAGGACGAACACGAGCGCGACGCGCGGCCAAGCCAGGGTGGCGAGTGCCAGTATCCCGGAGCCGATGGCGACCATGTGTGGCCAGCGTTGCCAGTGGCACATCTCGCAAGGGGCGAGGCCCATGCCGTACTGGAACCACAGCGCCCCGCCCAGCAGCGCCCCGCTGCCCAGCGCGGCGAGCAGGCCGAGCTGGCTGGAACGGGGGAGGGCCTGCAACGAAGCCATGAGCCGACCTCAGAAGAGATAGCGGAACGCGACGAACCCGCCGATCAGCGCGATCAGAAACAGCCAGGTGAGCAGGGTCAGGCGTTTCTCGATGAAAGTCCGGATCGGCTCGCCGAACTTCCACAGCAAGGCTGCCACGAGGAAGAAGCGCGCGCCACGCGTCACGATGGACGCCCAGACGAACGTAAAAAGGTCGAAATGGGCGGCCCCGGAGGCGATCGTAACCAGCTTGTAGGGGATCGGCGTCAGGCCCTTGATCAGGATGATCCAGGTTCCGTACTCGTCGAAGCCGGCGCGGAACTTCTCGAGGCCGGCCTGCATGCCATAGGTCCTGACGACCCATTCGCCGATCGTCTCGAAGAAGTAGTAGCCGATGGCGTAGCCGAAGAGTCCGCCCAACACCGAGGTGACGGTGCAAACCGCCGCGATCGTGAAAGCCTTCTGCCGGTTGGCCAGCACCATGGGTACCAGCATCACGTCCGGCGGGATGGGGAAAAAGGAGCTCTCCATGAAGGAGACGGCCCCCATCGCGGGAATGGCGCGCTTGTGCTGGGCGAGGCGGATCACCCAGTCGTACAGGCTTCTGATCATGTGGCCCTTTCCCTAGCAGGCGGGCCGCCGGCTTGGCAAAGCGACGTTATTCCGCCGCCTGCTTCATCCGCGTCGGCACCGTCTCGCCGGCGAACAAGGCGGCGCGCGCGGCCTCGTACTCGGCCTTGAGCCGCGCCACGATCTCGGCGGCGGGCGGTGCGTCGAAGATCTGGCCGACACCTTGACCCGCGCCCCAGATGTCGCGCCACGCCTTGGTCTTCATGTTGCCGCCCGAGCCGAAATTCATCTTGCTCTTGTCGGCTTGGGGCAGCGCGTCGGGGTCCAGGCCGGCCGCCGCCACGGAGCGCTTGAGGTAGTTGCCGTGCACGCCGGTGAAGAGGTTGGTGTAGACGATCTCCTCGCCTGTCGAGTCGATAATGCACTGCTTGTTGGCGTCCGTGGCATTGCCTTCCTTGCTCGCCGTGAAGCGCGTGCCGAGATAGGCGAGATCGGCGCCCATCGCCTGGGCCGCCAGCACCGACGCGCCGTTGGAGATCGAACCCGAGAGCAGGATCGTGCCGTCGTAGAACTGACGGATCTCCGGAACGAGCGCGAAAGGCGACAGCGCGCCTGCATGGCCGCCGGCACCGGCACAGACCAGGATCAGGCCGTCGACGCCCGCCTGCAGCGCGCGCTTTGCGTGTTTGACGTTCGTGACGTCATGGAACACCAGGCAGCCGTAGCGATGCGCCGACTTCACCACGTCGTCGGGCGCGCGTAACGAGGTGATCTGGATCGGCACCTTGTACTTCTCGCAGAGGTCGATGTCGTGCTGCAGCCGGTCGTTGGAACTGTGCACGATCTGGTTCACCGCGAAGGGCGCCACCTTTTTCTCGGGATGCTTGGCCTTGTATTCGGCGAGCTCCGAGGTGATGCGCTTCAGCCACTCCTCGAGCACTTCCTTCGGCCGCGCGTTCAGTGCCGGGAAGGAGCCGACGACACCCGCCTTGCACTGCTCGATCACGAGGTCCGGATTGGAGACGATGAACAGCGGCGCACCGACCACCGGAATCGAGAGATTGTCGCGTAGCAGGGCAGGAAGGCTCATCGTTTCGCTCCTTGGAAGGCTCGTTCGCTGTGTTGCGCCGGACCTAGCACGGTCCGCCGCCTCCGTCGCTACTTCATCAGCTCGTAGGCGCCGCCCTTCTCGAGGGCGCGCTTGTAGGCCGGCCGCGCCTGGATGCGGCCGAGCCAGGCGTTGAGCCGCGGCATCTGCTTGATCACCGGCGAGCGCGCCGAAGCAGCCTCGAGCGGAAAGCTCATCTGGATGTCGGCGGCGGTGAAGGCGTCGCCCGCGAACCAGTCGCGCTTGGCAAGCTCGCCTTCGAGGAAGAAGAAGTGGTTGCCGATCTGCGGGTTGAGCAGTGTCTTGTCGGCACCTGACGAAATGGCGCGTGCCACCGGCCGCATGAAGAACGGCACCCGTGTCGGCAGCCGGCCGAAAACCAGCTTCATGAACAGAAGCGGCATCAACGAGCCCTCCGCATAGTGCATGAAGTAGGTGTAGCGGAGCCTCTCCGGTGTGCCGACCGCCGGCGTCAGCCGGCCGCCGCCATAGGCCTCGCAGAGATACTCGATGATCGCGCCCGACTCCGCGATGGTCTGGTCGCCGTCGGTGATGACCGGCGACTTGCCGAGCGGATGCACGGCGCGCAACTCGTCCGGCGCCTGCATGCTGGGCTTCCGTTGGTAGGGCTTGATCTCGTATGCGAGGCCCAGCTCCTCCAGCATCCAGAGGATGCGCTGCGAGCGCGAGTTGTTCAGGTGATGGACGACGATCATCGAGGTCTCCCTAGAGCGGGCCGGGCCGCCAGTTGCCATGAAAGCCCGCCGGGACCCGGCTGCTCAAGTGGGCGAGCGCGACCGGTCCGCGGGCGATCTCGGTGGCGTCGAACACTGCGAGGTCGCTGCGGCCCTCGCCCGAACGGTAGATCGTGCACAGCACCCAGCCATCGCCCTCGGCCGCATCATCGCTGCGCGGCACGAAGACCGGCTCGCCGAAGCGGTCATCCTCGCCGGCACTCCAGGTCGCATTGCGGCCGGTCTTGAGGTCGTAGTGGGTGACGCCCTCGCTGCGGCGGACGCCCGCCTCGGTGACGTTGCCCGACACGATCCAGCCGTGGCGGTAGTCGCTCATGCAGTAGCGCTCGTCGAATCGCGGGAACTCGCCGGCGCGGTCGTCGAGCTGCTCCTCCCTGAAAGTATTCGCCTGGCCGGAGAGATCGAAAGTCCAGCGGAACAGCCGTGCCGCCGGAGGCGTCTTGCTCGACGGCGAGCCGTCGGGCAGCGGAAAAAGGGGGGCGATGTCGTATTTCATGACGTCGACCACGACCTTGCCGTCCGCCGTCTCGAAATGGTTCATCGGATGGAAGACGTAGGAGGCGGGCGCACTGACCCACTTCACATCGGCGACCGTGCCGTTCCTCGGGATGAAGGCGATGTGCGTGCCCTTCTCCGGCTCCCAGGCGAAGGGCGGCAGGCCGCCCATGGCGCGTTCCATCGAGGAAGTGAGCGGGAAGATCGGCAGCACGATCCAGTTCTTGGTCACGGCGAAGTCGTGGACCATCGAGGGGAAGGGCCCGTCGAGGATCTCCGCCCGCGTCACCTTGCCGTCGGCGGTCACGCTCTGGATGCTCACTTCCCTGGTGAAGCGGCCCTTCGCGGAGTAGCCGAAGAACACCATCTCGCCGGTCGCCGGGTCAATCTTCGGGTGGGCGGTGAAGGGGCCGCAGAGCTTGTCGCCCCAGGTCTCGTAGCCCTTGTCCGTGGCGGGCATCAGGCTCGCCGGATCGAGCGCGAAGGGTGCATGCGCCTCCTCGAGCGCCAGCAGCTTGCCGCCGTGCCAGACGATGTTGGTGTTGGCGATCGTAGAGTTCAGGGTGAACACGCGCGGGTCGGTGTAGCGGGGGTTGCCGAAGGTGCCGGAGAGCCCTTCGCCTTCCTCGTTCTCGACCTTCCACTTGGGAGTCCGCACCCAGCGGTTCTTGTAGGAGACGTTGCCGTTCTCGATGTGGAAGGCGTGGATCATGCCGTCGCCGCCGAACCAATGGTAAGGCCCACGCGGTGCGAACTGCGGATTGGGACCGTTGCGGTAGAGCGTGCCGCAGAGCTCCTTCGGCATCTCGCCCGTTATGTGCAGGTGGGCGGCGTCCGCCTCGGTGTTCACCGGCGCGTAGTAGCCCCTTAGAAACGGGTTGTCGGTCGGGAATGCCTTGGCCATCGCGTGTTCCTCTGTAATGGGTAACGCTGTGTATCTAACGGAGGCTATCAATACACAGCGTTCCCCGCAAGACCGTTTCAGGGGATATTTTCTCGGGCCCGGAAGTAGGCGTAGCCGCCGAGGCCGAGGGCAAGCAGAAACAGCCCGAAATAGAACTCGGTGTGGGTCGGGCCGATCCAGTCGAACATCGGCGTGGCGACGAGGTTGAAGAACAGCATGGACCCGGCCATCACGGCCAGCCGCAGCCGGAACACGCGGGCGATCTCGGCCCCGCGGAACACCGTCTGCATGCGCGTGATCATCGGGATGAAATAGAACGGCGCGCCGATGCCGGAGACGAAACCTGCCGCCATCATCGCCGGCAGCTTGTAGGGATTGTCGACCAGCCAGGCCGCCACCGCGATCAGGGCGAAGCCCGAGCCCATGGCGACATAGCCGAGGAACATGGTGGAAAGCGGCCGGCGGAAGCGCACGCTGCCCGCCACCAGGTTGCCGATCACGTCGCCCATGCCGCAAGTGCCGACGATCAGGCCCAGCGCGGCAAGCCCGTGCAGTCCGAACAGGTGGGGATCGTGCTCGACCACCATCAGGGCGATGCAGAGCTGCAGGGCAACGCTCCACGGTCCGTTGGCGAGGGCATTGATCAGAAGCAGCGCGCCCGTCGTGCGTTCGGACAGCATCAGCCGCGCGCCGTCGAGCAGGGCGTCCCAGGCGCCTCTCCAGCCGCCGCGCCCGGGCCGTGGCTTGTGCGCAGGGTCGACCAGCCGGTCGCGCACCGCCCAGACAGCGACGGCCGACAGGATGAACCCGACCGCGGTGACGGAGAGGAAGTGGATCACCGGCAGAATCGTGTTCAGGGCCGCCGCCATCATGGGACCGATCAGGCGCGCCAGCCGCCACGTCGCGTCGAACAGGCCGTTGATCGCCTGCAGGGCGTCACGGTTGGTGACCAGCACGGGCACCGCCGACTGCAATGCCGGCGTGAACACCATGCGCAGCCCGGCCAGTCCCATGACGGACAGCACCAGCAGCGGGATCGAGACGCCCCAGAGGTAGAAGCCCGCCACCGGCAGCACCGCCAGCACGGCGCTTGCATACTTCGCGCCCATCATGGCGCGGTCGGCGCGCCAGCGGTCGAAGGCCGAAGCGCCCAGTAGCCCGACCACCAGCATGGCGGCGTACTGCGTGGCATTGACGTAGCCAGCGGCGTTGCCGATCTGCTCGGCGGCGATCCAGACGACGGCGACGCGGAACAGGTCCTCGCCGATCGTCGAGGCCGCGAGCCCCGACCAGACCGTGGCCACGGCAGGATCCTTGAGCGGGCGGAAGACCGGAATCATCGCGCCAGCGTTCGGGCCGGCATCACTTCACCCACACCCCGCCGTCCTTGTTCCGGTAGCCGAGCGAGAGATAGGCCGCGTCGACCAGCGCCTGGCCACGCTCGTTCATCAGAAGGCCGGGGCCCATGCGGTTCATGGTGTACCCGAAGGAAAGCCCTGCCACGGGATCGGCGAAGCCCAGCGAGCCGCCGGCGCCGACATGGCCGAAGGCGGCGCTGCCCAGGATCACGCTGTCGCAGTCCTCGCCCCACAGTTTCGCGGCCATGCTGCGCTTCCTGTTGTCCATCGACTTCATGAAACCCAGCGCGAAGCGCGTCGGGATGCGCAATGTGGCGTCGTCGTGCGTGGCCATCGAGACCTCGCCCATGCGCGCGAGCGTCTTCGCGTCGACCAGCTTGCCGCCGCCCCTCATCGACCCGTCTGCGGCCAGCGGGGCATAGAGGCCAGCGAGGCCGCGTGCATTGGTGACGCCGTTGGCCGCGCCGATCTCGGCGGCATGACCGGCGCGGCTGTTGGCGCCGCCCGAGCGCCACGCGCCGTTGTTGAAGTAGAAGAGGGCGGGGATCGACTCCTTGCTCGTCGCGAGATCGCGCATGAAAGGCGTCACCGCATCGGCCGCCTTGTAGACGTGCGGCACGATCGGCGCGACGCGCGGCTCGATCTCTTCGGGCAGGCCGATCCAGAAGTCGAGGCCCAGCGGTCTTGCGATCTCGTCCCTGAAGAAGGTGCCGAGCGACTTGCCGCTCGCGCGCCGCACCATTTCGCCCACCGTCCAGCCGAAGGTGAAGCCGTGATAGCCGTTGCGCGTGCCCGGCTCCCAGAACGGCACCTCGTCGGCGAGGCGGCCGGTCATGTAGTGCCAGTCGTAGGGTCCGTCCTCCTTCACCCTGGCGCGCACCGCGGGCACGGCGGAGGAATGGTCGAGCATCATGCGCGTGGTGACGCGCTCCTTGCCGTGCTGCGCGAACTCCGGCCACATCTCGGCGACCGGCGCATCGATGTCGAGCTTGCCGCGGCTCGCCAGCACATGGGCGCAGATCGCGGTCGCGCCCTTGGTGCAGGAGAAGACGATCGACACCGTGTCGCGCGTCCACGGCGCGTTGGTCTTCTGGTCGGCGACGCCGCCCCACAGGTCGACGACGGTCTCGCCGCCGACTGTCAGGCAAACCGACGCGCCGATCTCGCCCTTCCTGTCGAAGTTCCGAGTGAAGGCTTCGGCGACGCGCTCGAAGCCGGGTTTCACGAGGCCATCGGTCATTGCGGCTCCGGCAGTTCAAAGACGTTCAGCAGGAAGCGTGCGGCGAGCTGCAGGCCCGTGTCGTCGATGCTGTGGCCGACGCCCCGGGCGATGTGCATGCCGACTTGGAGGCCGGCGGCCTGCAGCGCCTGTGCGGCGCGCTGCGTCAGCGTATGCGGCAGCATCTCGTCGGCGTCGCCGTGGATCAGCAACACCGCCGGCTTGTGTTTCACTTCGGACTGCAGGAGCTCCGCACCCGCCAGCATGCCCGAGAAGCCGATGATGCCCGCGAGCTGCTTGCGGCGGCGCAGCCCGACATGCAGCGCCATCATCGTGCCCTGGCTGAAGCCCACCAGCGCGGTCTTCGATTCGTCGAGCCCGTGCGCGGCCATCGTCTCGTCGAGATATGCGTCGAGCGCTGGCGCCGCGGACTGCACACCCGCCAGTGCGATCGAGGGATCGAGGCGGGAGATGCCGAACCACTGGTAGCCGAACGGATTGCCCTCGCAAGGGTGCGGCGCGTTGGGAGCGTGGAACACCACATCGGGCATGAGCTGACCGAGCAGCGGCGCCAGCCCGATCAGGTCGTTGCCGTCGGCGCCGTAGCCGTGCAGCAGGACCACGAGGTGGCCGGGCCTGCCGCCGCCGTGCGGGCCGTGGCTGGGGCCCTCGAGCTTGGTCATGCTTTCTTCTCCCTCGCGCTCCAGTCGGGCATGTTGCGGCGATAGTGCCAGAGCACCAGCGCCGCCGCGCTGCGCCAGGGCCGCCAGGCCTCGGCGATTTTGAGAAGCCGCTTTGCGTCCGGCCGCTTGCGCAGCCGCTTCAGGTGCTGGGCCGCCACCACCAGGCCGAGGTCGAGGCCCGGCATGATGTCGGGGCGGCCGTGCGCGAACATCAGGTAGATCTCGGCCGTCCACGGTCCGATGCCCTTGGCCTGCGTCAGCATGGCGATGGCCGCTGGATCGTCGAGATCGTCCAGGGCGTCGAAATCGATGCGGCCCTCGACGATGTCGGTCGCCAGGCTGCGGCCGTACTTCATCTTGGCGCCGGAGAGACCGACGGCCCGCAGCTCGTCGTCGGTCTTCTCGAGGAACGCCGCCGGCTCCATCGACGGCACGGCAGCCTCGAGGCGCAGCCAGATGGAGCGCGCGGCATGGACCGAGACCTGCTGGCCCACGATCGATCGCATCAACCCGCCGTAGCCGGGCGGCATCTCGCGCAATTCGGGATGACCTGCTTCGGCCAGCGCGCGGGCGATGTCGGGGTCGGCATCCGCCAGCTCGCGCAGCGCCTTCTTGAGGTTCTTCTTGTCGAGGACGATCCGGGAAGCGGCCCTGGCCATGATCCACCCGCCATAGCACGCAGCGAGGGCGCGCTGTAACGTCGGATCATGTCGATCGTGACGCGTTTTGCCCCCAGCCCGACAGGCGAACTCCATCTCGGCAGCGCCTATTCGGCACGGGTGGCCTGGCGGCGGGCGCGCGAGGCCGGCGGCAGCTTCCTGGTGCGCATCGAGGACATCGACATCCGGCGCTGCCGGCGCGAGTTCGAGACGGCGATGCTCGACGACCTGCGCTGGCTCGGCCTCGCCTGGGACGGCGAGGTTCGCCGCCAGTCCGATCACTTTGCCGACTATGGCCGCGTGCTCGACCTGCTCGATGCGAGGGGGCTGATCTACCCCTGTTTCTGCACGCGGGCCGACATGGCGGCATCGGCCAGTGCGCCTCACGGCCCGGATGGCCCGCTCTATCCCGGCACCTGCCGCCACCTCCCGGCCGAGGAGCGGCGCGCGCGCCTGGCCGCCGGCCGCGAGCACTGCATGCGGCTCGACGCGGCGCGTGCGGCAGAGGAGGCAGGGCCTTACGCGTTCGTCGACGAGACGCGGGGTCGCATCGAGGGCCAGCCGCTGCTGCTCGGCGACTTCGTGATCGCGCGCAAGGACACGCCGACCAGCTACCATCTCGCCGTGACGGTCGACGATCATCTGCAGGGCGTCACCCTGGTGACACGCGGCGAGGACCTGCTGGCGTCGACGCATGCGCATGGCCTGCTGCAGAAACTGCTGGGCTACGCTGCGCCGCAATATGCGCACCATCCGCTGCTGACCGATCCCAGCGGCCGTCGTTTCGCCAAGCGCGACCGGGATCTCACGATCCGAGCCCTGCGGGAAAGCGGCAGGACTCCGGCCGAGGTGTTCGCGCTGATTGATGCCTACCCGGTGAACGCCTAACATTCGGACATGGACCGAAACGAACGACTGGCCGTCGGGAGGCGGCTGCTCGGCCATATCGACGGCCGCACCACCGATCTCGCCGACTCGCTGTTCCGCAACCGGGTCGACGCCTATTCCTGCCGCGAGCGCGCGACCCGAGAGCGCGACGAGCTGTTCCGCAGCCTGCCGCTCTTCATGGGTCTCTCCTCGCGGCTGCCCAAGCCGGGCGACTTCCTGACCGAGGACGTCGCCGGCATGCCGGTGCTGCTGACGCGCGGCACCGACGGCGGGGTGCGGGCCTTCGCCAACATCTGCCGCCATCGCGGCGCTCCGGTGGCCGAAGGGTGCGGCAACGCCCGCGCCTTCGTCTGCCCCTATCATGGCTGGACCTACGATGGGCACGGCAGGCTGCTCGGCGTCACCGACAAGGTGGGCTTCGCGGGCCTCGACCTCGGCGCGCACGGGCTGGTGCGCCTGCCGGCGGGCGAGAAGCACGGCATGATCTTCGTGCGCGCCGCCGCGGCCCGCGACGGCGAGAACCTGGAGATCGACGTCGATGCGGTGCTCGGACGCTTCGCGCCCGATTTCGCGGCGCTCGAGCCCGCAACCTTTCCGATCTTCTCGGTCGATCGTGTGGCACCGCGCATCAACTGGAAGTTCGCGGTCGACACCTTCCTCGAGGGCTATCACATCCCGCACCTGCACCGGAAGACGATCGGACCCTACTTCATCGGCAATTGCGGCACGTTCGACGGCGCGGGACGGCACGGCCGCATGTGCGTGGCACGCACCTCGATCGACGCGGTGCGTCCGCTGCCCGAGGGCGAGCGCAACTTCACGCCGCACATGCTCGCGATCTACCAGATATTCCCCAACACCATCGTCGTGTGGCAGCTCGACCATATCGAGATCTGGCGTGCCTTCCCCGATCGCGACGATCCCAGCCGCTGCGACATCGAGTTCACGCTCTACCGTCCGGCCGACAGCGACCGGCCGGATGCCTACTGGGAGAAGAACCGCGACATCGCGATTCGCACCGTGATGGAGGAGGACTTCCCGCTGGGCGAGCGCATGCAGATCGGCTTCGAGTCCGGCGCCACGCGCGAGGTGATCTACGGCCGCAATGAGCCGTCGCTGGTGCACTTCCACAGCTCGATCCGCAGCGCTCTCGGCGTCGCGGCATGACCGCGGCCGCGCGGCCGGCCGATTTCCCGTCCGGCGGCTGTGCCGTGGTGATCGGCGGCTCCGGCGGCATCGGACGATCGGTCGCCATCCATCTCGCCAGGCATGGCTGCGACGTCGCGCTCAACTACTTCAGCGGGCCGGCCCGCGCCGAGGAGACGGCTGCGCTGGTGCGCGGCGCCGGCCGCGAGGTCCATGTCGCCAAGGTCGACCTGCGCGACGAGGCCGTGGTCAGGGAGTTCATCGACGATGCGGCGGAGCATTTCGGCGGTGTACACACCGCGATCTACGCCGCCGGCCCCTACATCCCGATGCGGTTCGTCAGCAGGCAGCCGTCGTCGGCGTTCCGCGAGGTCATGGAGCACGACGCCTTCGGCTGCTACCACCTGATCCAGGCCGCGCTGCCGCATCTCAGGACCTCCAAGGGCAGTTTCACCGCCATCGTGACGCCCGCCATCCGCCGCTACGCGAGCAAGGACATTCTGAGCGCCGCGCCGAAGGCCGCGATCGAGCAGCTCGTGAAGGCGGTGGCCGCGGAGGAGGGCCGATTCGGCGTGCGCGCCAACGCCGTCGGCGTCGGCGTCATCACCGACGGGCTCTATCATACGCTGGTCGAGCGCGGCGACTTCGACGAGCGTTTCCGCGAGGCCTCGCGACAGGCCAAGGCGCTGAAGCGGCTGGGCACCGCCGACGAGGTCGCCGAGGGCGTCGTGTTCCTCGCCTCGCATCGGGCGCGCTGGATCACCGGCCAGACCCTGATGGTCGATGGCGGCTATGCACTATAGGGGCCTCGTCGCTACTTGCTTGGCTGCAACAGTCGCTCCTCGAGGGCCTTGAGGATCCAGACCTGCACGGTGTTCGATTCGAGGAACTCGCGGGCCGTTCGGCGCATCGCGGGCTCCCGCGCGTCGCCGTCGATGATCGCGGTGATGACGTCGCAATTGTGCGCGATCGCGACGGCCTCGCCGTAGCGCAACGACTTGTTGTTGCGTCGATGGACATAGACGCGGGCACGGCCGCTGAGGTCGGTGACTCGCACGGGCTCGCCCGGGCCGACCGGCTCGAAACGCGGGTCGAGCCAGCGTATGTCGACCTCGCGCTCCAGCGCCTCGTCGCTCGCGATGCCCCCGGGGCAGTCGCCGTCGCGGAGAGTCAGCCAGACATAGACGTCGTGATCGTCGCCGCTGTAGGCGCGGCCCTTCGGAACATCCCTCTCGAAGAGCGGCCAGGAGAACGGCCGCCAGCCCTTCGAGTCGGTCGGGCCGAGGGTGATCTGCCGCTCCGCCCACCAGGCGATGCCGACCAGCGCCGCGACCTGCAGCAGCGCCCAGAAGATGTAGCTGCGCGTCTGGCGGCTGATGGCCATCGGCGCGGGACCGCCGTCAGATCTGGTGCGCCATCGGCGGCGCGGGGATCGGACGGACGCGCTCGTAGGCCACGGCGGCGCGCAGCACCAGCGCGTCACGCGCGTGGCCGCCCACGATCTGCAGACCGATCGGCATGCCCTCGCGGTCGAGGCCGCAGGGAAGCGTCGCGGCCGGCTGGCGCGTCAGGTTGAAGGTGAGCGTGAACGGCGTCCAGCCGATGTCGACGCCGTCGCCACCCCAGGCTGCGTTCTCGTTCACCGCGAAAGCGGTCATCGGCATGGTGGGCGTCAGCAGCAGGTCGTGCTTGGCCATGAACGCGTTCATGATCGTGGCCACCGTCTGGCGCTGGTGGATGGCGGTCACGACCGTCTCCTGGCCGAGGTTGGCGCCGTGCTCGGCGGCCTTCAGCAGGCCTGGGTCCATCAGGGCGCGCTTCTCCTGGCTGAAGCCCTTCACCAGGATCGCCACGTTCGACTGCCAGTGGGCGTTCAGGATCCTGCGTGGATCGAGGCCCATGAAGTCTGGCGAATCCTCGACGATCCTGGCGCCCAGCGTCTTGAACACCTTCACCGCGTTTTCGACGGCGACCGCGACGTCGCGATCGATCTTCTCGCGCTCGACGAATCCCAGGTTGGGCGAGTAGGCGATCCTGAGGCCCTTCACGCCCTTCTCGAAGCCCTTGAGGTAATCCTCGGCATCGTCGGGACGGCCGTAGGGATCGCGCGGGTCGGGGCGTGCCATCACATTCATCATCATGGCGGCGTCGCGCACCGTGCGTGTCATCGGCCCGACATGCGAGAGCGTGCCCTGGGCCGAGGGCGGCCACAGCGGGACGCGCGCCTGCGTGGGTTTGAGGCCGAAGAGGCCGGAGAAGGAGCAGGGGATGCGGACAGAGCCCGCTCCGTCGGTACCGACCGCGAGGTTGCCCATGCCGACCGCCTCGGCCGCGGCTCCGCCGCCCGAAGAGCCGCCCGGCGTGCGGCCGATCTTCCAGGGATTGTGCGTGGCGCCGTAGAGCGCGGAATCGGTGACACCCTTCCAGCCGTATTCGGGCGAGGTCGTCTTGCCGAGCAGCACGGTACCCGCCTCGCGCAGCCGCTGGGCGGCCGGAGCGTCGACGTTCCACGGCCCGTCGGGGTCGGTCGCGAGGCTGCCCATGCGTGTCGGCATGCCCTTGGTCAGCACCATGTCCTTGATGGTGATCGGCACGCCATCGAGATCGGAGAATCGCTTGCCCCCCTTCTTCCAGCGCTTCTCCGAGGCGCGCGCCTGGCGCAGCGCCGAGTCGGGATCGAGATGCTGGAAGGCGTTGAGCTGCGGGTTGAAGGCATCGATGCGGGCCAATGCCGACTTCGTGGCTTCGACCGGCGACGCCTTGCGGGACTTGAACAGCTTCACCAGCTCATGGGCCGGCATCATCGCGAGGTCGGCGGTCATCTACTTCTTCTCCGGCAGGACGGGAAACTCGAGAGGATGGGCGTCGGCATAAACCGCGGCCGCGCGCAGCACCAGCGCGTCCTTGTAGTGGCCGGACACGATCTGCAGGCCGACCGGCAGGCCGTCGCGGCTGAGGCCGCAGGGCACGGACGCCGCGGGATGGCGCGTCAGGTTGAACTGCGGCGTGTAGGGCGACCACATGACGTTGCCCTTGCCGTCGGCGCCGACCGGCAGGTTCTTGCCGGCCTCGAAGGGCTGCACGGCGACGGTCGGCGTCAGCAGCAGATCGTATGTCTCGAAGAACAGGTTCCAGGCGATCGAGAGCTCGCGCCGCGTCGCCTGTGCAGTGACCAGATCCTGCAGCGTGTAGCGCAGCCCCGCCTTGGCGCCGGCCAGCAGGTTGGGATCGAACTCGTGGTGGCGCTCCTCGGGGAATATCTGCAGCAGGCGCTGCAATGCCGAGAGCCAGTGGATCACGAAGCAGCGGCTGGCGTCGCCGAAAGCGAAGGGCGCCTCGACATCCTCGACGGTGCAGCCCAGCGCCTCGAACTGCTTCGCCGCCCTGGTGACGAGCGCCGCCACTTCGATGTCGAGCGGATGGTCGCCGAGGCGCAGCGCGAAGCCCACCTTGAGCTTCTTCGGCAGCTTGCCGAGCTTGTTCGTGTAGTCGGTGCCGTCGTCGGGCAGCGAGGCGGCGTCGCGCGCGTCGCGCCGGGCGATCGCGTTCATCATCAGCGCGCAGTCGAGCGCGGTGCGCGCCATCGGGCCGGTGTTGCCGAGATCGCCGGTGAGGGAGGGCGGCCACGCCGGCACCCGGCCGAACGTCGCCTTGAAGCCGACGAGCCCGTTGAAGCTCGCGGGAATGCGCACCGAGCCGCCGCCGTCGGTGCCGATGGCGATCGGGCCGAGGCCCGCCGCAACGGCAGCACCCGCGCCGCCCGACGAGCCGCCGGACGTGCGTTCCATGTTCCACGGATTGCGCGTGATGCCGTGCAGCGGGCTGTCGGTCACGCCCTTGTGGCCGTACTCGGAGCTGGTGCTCTGCGCGAACACGATGGCGCCCGCCTCGCGCAGCCGCGCAACCGCAGGCGCGTCGGCATCGGCCGGGCTCTTGTCGGTGAGCCTGCTGCCCATCGAGGCCGGCCAGCCCTTCACGCGCACCAGCTCCTTGATCGACACCGGCACGCCGTCGAGCGGCGACAGCGGCTCACCCTTCTTCCAGCGCTTCTCGCTGGCGCGGGCGGCGGCGATCGCGGCATCGGTTTCCATGGTGCAGAAGGCGTTCACGGTGGAGGTGAGCGCGTCGGCGCGCGCCAGCACCGCCTTCATCGTTTCGACCGGCGAGGCCCTGCGCTTGCCATAGAGCTTGCCGAGCTCCGCGGCCGTCGCCCGCGTCAGATCGGTGGTCATGCAGCTTCCTCCCCGGTGGCCCGATACCGGCGTGCGAGTTGCTCGGCCTGATATTCGGCGGCCAGCGCCTGCTCGGTGCGGCCGAGCCTCCTGTAGACCTCCGCCAGTGCGCGCTTGGTGGCGGCGACCGTCGGCCGTTCGCGCTCCTCGGACTGCAGGATCGCCAGCGCCTTGTCGTTCCAGCCCGACCGCGTCAACGCGTCGAGATGGATCGCACCGAACAAGGCGCGCTGTGCGATCGAGCCGCCGATCGTCCTGAGATGCGGCATCGCCTGGCCGATCAGGCGGGCGGCATCGGCGTGATCGCCCATGGCGTGGGCGGCGAGGCCGTGTGCCAGCGGCACGGCGCAGTCGGCCCAGGTCTCACGCTCGAACGGCCGGGCGCGCTCGGCACGATCCTCGAGGCTCGCCAGCATCTCGGTCACGGCGCTCCGATCGCCGGCACGCCCGAGGCCGTAGAGATAGTGCAGGTCGTGGAAGGCGGAGAGATGCTCGGCGGTGCGTGGTTTCAGATAGGTCGCCAGGTCGGCCCAGCGGCTGCCTACGTCGACACCGCGCAGCTCCAGTCGCACCAGCAGGGAAACGGCATTCGCCTGGTCCTCGCAGAACTCCTTCCAGACCCCCCAGACCCTCCGATCGTGAAGCTGCAGCGCCTCGTCGGTGCGATCGAGGTCGATCAGGAACAGTGCGAGGTGCCACCAGTTGTGGGTGTACATGAAGGAATTGCAGCCCTCCCACGTGTCGGACATCGACCGCAGGAACGCCGCACCCTCCAGCATCCGGCCGCGCGCTTCGAGGCAATGGGCGATCACGTGATGCGCCCAAGGATCGCGACGGTCCACGGCCACCGCCTGGCGGGCGAGCCGCTCGGCCTCGTCGAGGCGATTGCACTCCTCCAACCCGAACGCGTGCATGCCGCGGACGAACCGGTTGTCGGGATTGGCGCTCGCCGCCTGCTCGCC
This sequence comes from uncultured Reyranella sp., assembly GCA_964415585.1. Taxonomy (GTDB): domain Bacteria; phylum Pseudomonadota; class Alphaproteobacteria; order Reyranellales; family Reyranellaceae; genus Reyranella. Next base: position 8,561 of record CAYQAY010000036.1, on the reverse strand, counting down.
GACCTTCAGCAGCGTCTCGGAATCGCCACGCGAGAAGGCCAGGAGCTGGGCGAGCTTCGCCGCCAGCAGGTCGCGCGGCCATTCCGTGACGATCCTCTCGAAGTGACGCGCGCTCTGTTCGAGGTCGCCCGCGATCCATCCGTCGATGGCCGCGAGCCAGGCCTGCTCGCGCGGATTGGCGCCGGCGGACATCCTCCTCGCCCGCTGGGCGTAGCGCGTCGCGGCGGCATGGCCCTCGGGCGAATACATGGAAAGGTTGAGGCTCGCCGCGACCAACGGCAAGAGCAGGCACTTCTCTTCCTTGTCGGCGGCCGAGATGAATTCGCCGAAGCGGCTGCCGAAGGCCAGCCACTCCTGGGTGACGAAATCGAGCGCCGCGACCGCGCCCGCATCGGCGTTGCTCAACTCCAAACCCTGCAAGTCGCGCGGCAAACCCCGCTCCCTTTTTCGTCGCCGACCGAGCTTCGCATGCCGTGCGACGTTGGGCAAAGACAAGGGAAGAAGATCAGCTCTTGGGCGAGCCGCCGAGGAAGCAGAAGATCACGCCGCTGGGGCCCGCGCAGATATGGCTGTTGCCGTCGGGCGAGAGATCCTTCAGCACGACGCGCGGCGGCACCGGCACCCAGCGGCCGTTGAGCAGCGCATACCACACGCCGTCGTCCTTCTGGTAGGCGCGCGTCGGACGGCAGTCGCCTTCGAGTTGGCCATCGGGCCGTTTCTTCTGCGCATTGCAGCACGAGGCATTGCTGCCCGGCTGCTTCAGTTTCTCGTACCAGTCATGGTTCTCGGCGTGGCCCTGGCCGTAATGGCCGGAATGGTCCTGCGCCGACGCAGGAAGCCAGGAGAGGGCGGCGATGACAGACGCCGCGATCAGCAAACGACGTGGCATGGGGGCCGCCACCTTTCGCTGTGTCGACCGAGCCGGCAGCGCATCCGGAACGACGTGCCGTCGCTCAGCCCGATCCGTTGCCTGGAGTGTACATCATCCGAAGGCCGGAGACGATGGGGACGAAATCCGGATCGTCGGCCGACAGCAGGCCGTGACGAACGAAGAAATCGATCAGCACCAGATTGCAGTTGTACTTGAACTCCGTCGTGTCGCGCACCGTCTCGAACACGCGCTGCAGCGGCCAGAGCTCGAACGAATGGACCTCGCCGTCGTTGGCGCGAGGCGTGAAGTCCGTCGGCAGCTCGAGATCGAAGCAGGTCATGATGTCGGGCTTGAGCTGCATGCCCGACTGGTTCCAGTACGCCACGATGGAGACGGCCTTCGCCTGTTCCGCGAGCGCGGGCGGAATGGAGGCTTCCTCGCGGCATTCCTTGACGAGGTTCTCGTGCAGTCCGAGCCCTGCCGGCTGGCCACCCGCCACCGTGTTGTCGAGCTGCCCGGGGAAGGTCGGCTTCTCGTAGGAGCGGCGCGGCACCCAGACATGGATGCCGTCCTCTTTGCGGACGAAGCCCGTCATGTGCGGCCCGCCGGCGCGCACGCCGAACCACGGCACCGCGGAACGCTCCATCGCCATCAGCACCGGCGTGCCTTCGTGAGGTGCCACGGCGTATTCCTCCTCGCGCCACAGGCCCTTGAAGTGGCCGTGCTCGCGCAGGCCCAGCAGGAAGTCGCGCATCGCCGCCGTGCGCCGGGCCGGCGTGTCGAGACCGGGGTCGAGATGCCAGGCGCCGTTGCGATGCGCGAACAGGCCCGAGCCCTTCACCGCGTCGGCCGCGAAGTCGCGATGCAGGAAGCCGGCACGATGCCGCCCGACGAACCACGGCTCGAAGTCCGCGAGGTCGGCGTTGTTGCAGCGGCGGATGTGGTCGAGGAAGGACATGTGTCCGGGAGATAGCATAGAGTGACGGCGATGACCGAAGACGAACTTCAGAAGCTGCTCGAGAAGACGCTGCCGACGGCCGATCTCCACGGTCTTTTCGTCGAGGAGTGCCAGGACGACGTGCGGCTGCGCTTCTCCCCCGGGCCGGACGGGAGGTGGCCGACCTCGGCGCTGCTCTCGCTCGTCGATACCTCGCTGCGTGCCGCGTCCGGCCTCGACGCGACCATCACCCATCTCAACGTTTCGGTGCTGAAAGCCGCACACGTTGCCGACGTGATCGCACTGGCTCGCGTGATCCGCCGCGACCGCGATACGTTGCATGCCGAGGCCTGGCTGTTCAGCCACGCCGTCGTCGATCCGATGCTGCACGCGACGGCGACGCTCAGACGCCTCTAGGCGGCTTCCTTCCAGGCGCCGTCCACCACCGTCACGACGTCGCGCATGATCTGCGTCAGGTCGAAGTCCTTGGGCGTGTAGACGCGCGCCACGCCGGCGGCGACCAGTGCTTCCGCGTCGGCCGGCGGTATGATGCCGCCCACCACGACGGGTATGTCGCCGATGCCGGCCGCGCGCATGCCCTTCATGACGTCGGCGACCAGCGAAACATGGCCGCCCGACAGGATCGAGAGGCCGACGACGTGAACGCTCTCCTCGAGGGCGGCGTTGACGATGCGCTCGGGTGTCAGACGGATACCCTCGTAGACGACCTCCATGCCGCAGTCGCGGGCGCGCACGGCGATCTGCTCGGCACCATTGGAGTGGCCGTCGAGGCCGGGCTTGCCGACCAGCATCTTGATGCGCCGGCCGAGGCGGCGCGACACCGTGTCGACCTCGCGCCGCGCCGCCTCGAGGCGGCCGTCGGTCACGCCGGCGGCGCGCGCGACCCCGGTCGGGGCGCGGTACTCGCCGAACACCGCGCGCAGCGTCTCGGTCCACTCGCCGGTCGTGACGCCGGCTTGCGCGCAGGCGATCGAGGCGGGCATCACGTTGCGGTCTTCCTTGGCTGCGGACGTCAGTTCGGCAAGCGCCTTCTTCACGGCGGCGCCGTCGCGCGCGGCGCGCCAGGCATTCAGCCGCTCGACCTGGTCGCGCTCGACCGAGTCCTCGACCGTCAGGATCGCGCCGTCGCCGGCGGAGAGCGGCGAGGGCTCGCCCTCGGTGTAGGCGTTGACGCCGACCACGGTCTGCTCGCCCGCTTCGATGGCGGCGAGCCGCTTGAGGTTGGATTCGACCAGGCGCTGCTTCATGTAGGCCGCGTCGATCGCGGCCACCGCGCCGCCCATGTCGGCGATGCGGCCCATCTCGGCGAGCGCCTCCTGCTTCAGCGCCTCGACCTTGGCCGCGATTTCGGTGCTGCCGTCGAAGATGTCGGCATATTCGAGAAGATCGGTCTCGAAAGCCACGATCTGCTGCAGCCTGAGCGACCATTGCTGGTCCCACGGCCGCGGCAGGCCGAGTGCCTCGTTCCATGCCGGGAGCTGCACCGAGCGGGCGCGCGCGTTCTTGCTCATCACCACGGCCAGCATCTCGAGCAGGATGCGATAGACGTTGTTCTCGGGCTGCTGCTCGGTGAGGCCGAGCGAGTTCACCTGCACGCCGTAGCGGAAGAGGCGCTGCTTGGGATCCTGCACGCCATAGCGGTTGAGCGTGATGTCCTCCCACAGCTCGGAGAACGCCCGCATCTTGCACATCTCGGTGATGAAGCGGATGCCGGCATTGACGAAGAAGGAGATGCGGCCCACGACCTGAGGGAAATCGGCGTCGGGCACCTGGCCGCGCGCCTTGACCGCGTCGAGCACGGCTATGGCGTTGACCAGCGCGAAAGCAAGCTCCTGCACCGGTGTCGCGCCGGCTTCCTGCAGGTGATAGCTGCAGACGTTCATCGGGTTCCACTTGGGAACCTCGCGATAGGTGAAGCCGATCGTGTCGGCGGTGAGCCGCAGCGAGGGCTCGGGCGGAAAGATGTAGGTCCCGCGCGAGAGGTATTCCTTGATGATGTCGTTCTGCGTCGTGCCCTGCAGCTTGGTACGCACCACGCCCTGCGCCTCGGCGGTCGCGATGTAGAGGGAGAGCAGCCACGCCGCCGGCGCATTGATCGTCATCGACGTGTTCATGCGGTCGAGCGGGATGCCGTCGAACAGGGTGCGCATGTCGCCGAGATGGCAGATCGGCACGCCGACCTTGCCGACCTCGCCCTTGGCCAGCGGATGGTCGCTGTCGTAGCCGGTCTGCGTCGGCAGGTCGAAGGCCACCGACAGGCCGGTCTGGCCGCGCGCCAGGTTGGTCCGGTAAAGCTCGTTCGACTTCGCCGCCGTCGAATGGCCGGCGTAGGTGCGGATCAGCCAGGGTCGATCCTTGTTGGCGGCTTTCTGGGGGGCGTTGCCGTTCGGTGCGGTCATTGTGGCGGTTCGCGGCTCCGGTGACGTAAACTGCCTACACCAAACCATGTTGCGTTGCAGCATGGAAATTTCCGCAATGCGGCCGAGGGATTGAGGACCGTTGAGCGACGCTTCTTCTTCCTGGTCGCGGGCGACAGCACCCGGCGGCCTGTGGTCGGCGCCGGTTCCGACGCCTGGCCGACCGGTCTACGACGGCAAGCTCGGCGAGCTCTACGCGATCTACCTGCGCCACCTCGTCCTGATGCTGCTGACGCTCGGCTGGTCGCGCTTCTGGGGCCGCACGCGTATCCGCCGCTATGTCTGGAACCATCTCTCGGTCCTCGGCGATCGCTTCGAGTATCGCGGCCGAGGTCTCGAGCTGCTGATCGGTTTCGTGTTCGCGCTCGTGTTGATCGGCTCGTGGGCCGGTGCGATGTACCTGATGTGGATCTATGTCTTCGATGCGAAGCCGTTCGCGACCTTCGGTCTGTTCGACATGTTCTCGCTGTCGGTCGCGCTGATCGGTTTTCCGCTCGCCTATGTCGGCCACTATGCCGGCCTGCGCTACAAGCTCTCGCGCACGCGCTGGCGCGGCATCCGTTGCGGCATGGCGGGGTCGGCCTGGCGCTACGGCGCGATCGCCACCTTCCTGAGCTTCGCCAACGCGATCACCGCCTACTTGCTGACGCCGGTCGTATCGGTGAACCTTGCGCGGCCACGCATCGGCAACGCCCGCGTCGGCACCTTGCCGTTCGCCTTCGCGGGCAGCGCCGGCGACATCTACGGGCGCTTCCTCGGCTACTATTTCCTGAACATCGTCGCCTGGGTGGCCGCGATCGCGGCCGTCGTGATCGCGGTGGGGGGCACGCTCGAGAGTTCCGGCCTCTCGTTCGACGACCTGCTGCGGCACCTCGCCGAACCCACTGCCCGGACGGTGCTGCTCGTCCTCCTGGCTGCCTTCGCCGCCTACATCCTGTTCGGCCTGCTGATCCTGCCGCTGCGCTGCTGGTGGCAGGCTTATCTGCTGCGCTACCTCGTGAGCCACAGCCGCGCCGGCAACGTGCTGTTCGCCACCGCCATCACGACGCGCCAGATGTGGGGCTTCCTGGTGCTGAACTACCTGATCGTGCTCCTGACTCTCGGCATCGGCTGGCCGTGGGTGATGCACCGCACGATGAAACTGATTGCGGCTCAGCTCTGGATCTACGGCGCGCCCGACGGTGCGGCGGTGCAGCAGCCTGCCGATCGCGGGCCGGGCTACGGCGAAGGCCTGCTCGACATGTTCGATGTGAGCGGAGTCTAGGATGGTCGCCCGCTACTACAACGGCCTGAATGCGGCGGTCGAAGAAGTGGCGCTGCGCGTCACCACCCACGAGCTGGTGATCTACCGGCCGGGCGACTCCACCGTCGTGGCGCGCTGGCCGGTGAATGACGTCTCGGTGCTGGGCGATTCGAACCACGAGGCCGCGCCGCCCGTGGTGTTGCGCGGCAGCGAGGCGCGTCTCGTCGTCGAGGACGCGGACCTGCGAGCACGGCTGGCCTCGCTGGTGCCGGCATTGGCGCCGCTTGCGATGCCGCCGGTGCAGATCCGCCGGCACCTCGCAGGCTTCTCGGCGGCCCTGGTCGCGCTGATCGGCCTGTTCTGGGGCGCCGTCGAGTACGGCACCGAGTACGCCGCGCCGCTTCTGCCCTACAGCCTGCAGGCGAAGCTGGGCGAATCGGTGCTGGACGAGCTTCTGGCCGACAAGGAGGAGTGCACCGGCAAGGCGGGCCTCGCCGCGATCACCCGCCTGGCCAACGATCTCGCCAAGGAAGCGGGCTACAAGCACGAGGTGCGGGTGCACATCGTCGAGGGCGGGCCGGTCAACGCCTTCACGCTGCCGGGCTCGATCCTGGTCTTCTATTCCGACCTGATCGCCCAGGCGAAGGACAGCTCGCAGGTCGCGGGCGTCCTGGCACACGAGATCGGCCACGTCGTCCACGAGCATCCGACCCGAGGCCTCGTCAAGGCCTACGGCATCGACCTCCTGCTGAAGATCCTGAGCGGCGGTTACTCCGACATCCTCAACACGGTGGGGTCGGGCGGCGGCGTGCTGCTGGCCCTGCGCAACGGCCGCGCCTTCGAGCGCGAGGCCGACGCGACCGGCGTGCGACTGCTCGAGCAGCGCGGCCTGCGCGCCGACGGCGTGTCGAGCTTCTTCGAGCAGATGCTGGAAAAGGAGCCGACGGACGCGGCCGCGGCTGCCGGAATCTGGTCGAGCCATCCGCCGACGGCCGAGCGCATCGCCGCCACGCGGCGGCCCCCGACGGGCCGGCCGGCCTTTTCCAACGCAGAGTGGCTGGCGCTCAGGAACGTCTGCAAATAGTGCGGCCTACGCCCGTTCGGACAGACTCTCGGCATCGAGCATTCGACCGATGCCAATCGAATGCCCGAGGCTCTGGCGCCGGTCAGTCGCGCCGCAGCCTGATTTCCACTTCGCGTTCGACATGGCGCCACTCCTCGCTGGCG
>CAYQAY010000036.1:0-1745 GCA_964415585.1 uncultured Reyranella sp. | reverse complement strand
GCGCCGCAGCCTGATTTCCACTTCGCGTTCGACATGGCGCCACTCCTCGCTGGCGCGCAGTTCGGCCAGCAAGGCGTCGAACGCCGTTTCGTGCTCGGGCGCGAACTCGAACCAGGTGAGAAAGTCGAAAGGCTCGCCGAGATCGCGCGCGTGGTGAAGCCGCCGCGCGATGGCCGGCAGGTACTTCATCGAGAGAGCGATATGCCGCGACCTGTCCTCGAAGATCGCCCGGCGTTCGTCCTGCGCCATCGACCACCATGCCTCGGACTTGCGGATCGGGATCAACGCGGCACAGGTCGCCTCGGGGCGGCCGAGGCCCGCCTGCACGGCAGCCAGGTCTTTCAGTTCGGAGGCCGTGGTGTAGCGAGCATGGCTGACGACGCCGCGCAGCACCCACCCGCCCGCGGGAAGCGACGCCTCGCCCGTTGTGACGGCAAGGCGGGGCATCCGCTTCAGGCCGTCGCCGACGATTGTCGAGATGTCGTGGACCTGCCACTCGCCCGTCGAGCCGGCGGCGAAAGAGACGATGAAGGGCGGCGGCATGCTCGACTGCGTGCAAGACGTGCGCCAACATCTGCGATATGCGGCCTTGGTCCCGCCGGAGTTGCGGTTCGATGCCCATGTCAGCGGCATCGTGTGCGCCGGTGGCGACAGTGGCGTGTCGACGGCGCGACTCGCCGAAGGTAGTGTGATTGCATGAGGGGATGGATGTGGGGGATCGCGGCGGCGGCGCTGCTGGCGGCGCCGCAGGCGCACGCGCAGGCAATGAATCCGCTGGAAAGTGGCTGGGGCTACTACCAGCGCTGCGTGTCGCGCGGCGACGCCGTCGGCCAGATGACGACCTGCATGACCTTCGCCCTCGGCATGCACGAGGCCGTGCGCTCCCTCGCCGATAGGGCGCGGGTGCAGATCTGCTTCGACGGCGAGCCGCACGAGACGGTGACGATCTTCATCGAGTACCTGAAGCGGAACCAGGCCAGGCTCGGCGAGCGCACTGCCGACCTCTATCTGCTGGCCATGGCCGAGGCCTTTCCCTGTCCGCGCCGCCCGCGGAGCTGAAGACGCGCCAAATAGGATATAGGTCTTGACAGTATAGAAATCATATCCTATATTCTGCCGAGACGATTCCCGCGTCCGCTCGTCGATCCGACGGGACTGAGAAAAAGGAGCTTCGATCCGTTTTTTCGAATGTCGCGGTTGGGGCGACAGGGCGGGATCACCGCCGGGCAGGAAAAGGTGAACAGGAACAGGGCCTTGCGGATCGCGGCGGGGGGCCGGAGGCGCACGCGATCCGGATTTTTTATTTTTCGCGTTCTGCGCGACATCAGCCCGTGAGCCGCTGCCCGCCGACCCGGTGATCCTTCAGGATCTCGGGTCGGAAGGCGAGGCCGTGGCCCGGCCGCTCGGGCGGGCTCATCGTGCCGTCCTTGGAGGGCAGGATCGGCTCGATCCACAGATCGTCGTTCCAGTCCATGTACTCGAGCCAGCTCGCGTTGGGGATCGATGCCAGCAGGTGGACCATCGTCTCGTGAAAGAGATGCGGCGCGATGCGGATGCCCCACGGTTCGGCCGCGGCCGCGATCTTGCGCAGCTCGGTGTAGCCGCCGCGCATCGGGTCGGGCTGCAGGATCGGCACGGGGTGCGGCGCCTCGAAGAAGGGACGCAGGTCGTTGCGCGTGAAGTGGCTCTCGCCGCCGACGATCCTGGTCTTCAGGGCGGCGGCGATGCGCCGGTAGCCCGTGAAG
>CAYQAY010000035.1:0-50544 GCA_964415585.1 uncultured Reyranella sp. | reverse complement strand
CACTGCTGGCAGCCCGGAGGCGTCCCTGGAGCGTGCTGCGCTCCCTGCTCGAATGAAAGACGAAACGACCGGCGACCCATACGCCGGCCCGATGTGCGACATGCGACAACTGCTACAAAACGGTACGTCGCGGCGGAGCATCCGCCGGGCGAAGCCCGGTCGCGGGGTGTATGTACCGGCACAGCGCCGCGATTCGGCGCCCTGCCGGACGGGCCTCGACGGTGTGCCGCGGGGTTCCGCCAAGCCGTTGAATCCCCGGGCGGTTCATCGGCCCGCGGCACAGGCAGCGGCACACCTGGCGGGGTTCAGCGGCACGTTTCGTGTGCCGCTGCCCCTCTTCGTCAGCCGATCGAGCGCACCAGGCGGACGATGTCGACGCCCCTGGCGTCGATGCCGAACCAGTCGAGGTAGAGCGGCACCTGGTGGTCGAGCATGTGGCGGCCGTGGTGGATGCGCCTGCCGTGCATGCGCGCGCGGGTCAGCAGCGCGGTCTCGGCCGGCGCCATGATCACGTCGGCCACCACCGTGTCGGGGTCGAGGATGGTGGGGTCGAACGACTGCGGGTCGCTGGGCCTGAGACCGAGCGGCGTGGCGTTGATGGCGATGTGGATGCCCTTGGGCGGCGTCGCGACCTCGGCCACCGGCACGTCGGGATAGTGCTCGGTCAGGCGGTCGATCGCCGTGGCGGCCCGCGCCTCCTGGATCTCGGTGACCAGCAGGCGGCCGACGCCCGCCTCGCACAGCGCCGCGGCGATGCCGCCGCCGGCGCCGCCGAGGCCGACCAGCCAGACGCTGGCGCCGCGCACCCGGTGGCCCTGCGCCTCCAGGCCGCGCACGAAGCCCACGCCGTCGACATTGTCGCCGCTGAGCGTGCCGTCGGGCTCGCGGCGCACCAGGTTGACGCTGCCGGCGGCCTGGGCGCGCGGCGTGGCGCGCGTCAGCAGCCCGAGGATGGCGGTCTTGTGCGGGATGGTGACGGTGAAGCCGCCGAGATTGCGCATCTTGCCGAGCGCCTCGAGCATCAGCGGCAGGAGTTCGGGCCCGCCCTCGAAGGGCAGCCACACCGCGTTGGCACCGACCGCGGCGAAGACCTGCGCCATCACCCCGGTGGCGCGGAGCTGGCGGATCGGGTCGCCGATCGTGCCGTAGAGGCGCGTGGCGCCGTTCACGTGGAACGTGCCGGTGTGGAGGGACGGATCGGTCTGGTTCATGACGCCCCGAAAGAAAACGGCGGAGCTTGCGCTCCGCCGTCGATCTTGGCCGCGGGCCGTGCCCGACGCCAGAGGTACTTCGATCAGAGGTTCTTCAGCACGTGCTCGGCCGAGGACACTTCGAAGGCGCCCGGCTTCTCGACGAACAGGTGCTTGATGACGCCGCCGTCGACGACCATGGCGTAGCGCTGGCTGCGCGTGCCGAGGCCGAACTTGGAGCCGTCCATGGTGAGGCCCATCGCCTGGGTGAACTCGCCGTTGCCGTCGCCCAGCATCATCACCTTGTCGCCGGCCTTCTGGTCCTTGCCCCAGGCGCCCATGACGAAGGCGTCGTTGACGGAGATGCACGCGATGGTGTCGATACCCTTCGCCTTGAACTTGTCAGCTTCGGCCACGAACCCGGGCACGTGTTTTGCTGAACAAGTGGGGGTGAAGGCGCCCGGCAGCGCGAAGGCGACGACCTTCTTGCCGGGCGCGAAAAGTTCTTCGGTGGTGACCGCCTTCGGGCCCTCCGGGCCCATCGTGCGCAACGTGGCGCTGGGCACCTTGTCGCCGACTTTCGCCATTATTTACTCCTCCAATACGCCGCCCAAGCGCGGCTTCATCGAACCGGCGGACCCTAGGCCGGGGTGGGGTCGTTGTCCATGCGAGGGCGCGGGGCGGTCGAGGCCTTGTGTTTTGACCGGACAATCCCCATGGATTTAGGAGATGATTCGCCATGTCCGGGTCTAGCTCCCCTGCCGCCACGCTGGTCGGCCGCTTCCTGGTCGCTGCGCCGTCCATGCCCGACGAGCGTTTCCAGAAAAGCGTCGTGTTCATCTGCAAACACGACGACGACGGCGCGCTCGGCATCATCGTGAACAACAAGGTCGACGATCTCCCCCTGGGGCAGGTCTACAAGCAGCTCGGCATCGAGGTGCCGCAAACGGCGGCCGAGAAGCCGGTGCTGTTCGGTGGCCCGGTCGAGACGTCGCGCGGACTGGTCCTGCACTCGGCGGACTACAAGCGCGACGAGACCCTGCTGATCGAGGGCGGCATGGCGCTGACCGCCTCGCTCGAGATCCTGAAGGACATGGCGGGTGGCAGCGGCCCGAAGAACGCCTGGCTGGCGCTCGGCCATTCCGGCTGGGCGCCCGGCCAGCTCGACCGCGAGATGCAGGACAATGCCTGGCTGGTCGTCGACGCCGACGCCGACCTGGTGTTCGACGGCGACCTCGCCGCCAAGTGGCAGCGCGCGCTCGACAAGCTCGGCAGGGGCGGTCCGGGCGGCAGGTTCGATCTCGCCTCCTTCTCGCACCAGTCCGGCCGCGCCTGACCGCTGCACGGCGAGTTGTGCTTCAGGTGTGCAATTCTCGACGTCCGATTGTGGTTACGTTCCCCAGGCGAACGGGCCTATAGCGAACGATACGTCGACCGCAATCCTCCCTTCGCGGACGGCGCGCGTACCCGGGACGTTCGCGCTCCTTCCCCAACCCCTATCGGGAGCGCGGGCGTCCCGTCCTCGTTTGGGGAGTCCTATTCAGCGGCGACCTTCGCGGCGGCGGGCGAGCGATAGGCGGCGACCAGCGAGGCTTCCTTCTCCTTCGCCGCCTTCACGTTCTTCTCCTTGACGTGGCCGAAGCCGCGCATCGACTCGGGCAGCGCCGCGATCTGCAGCGCCATCGCGTGATTGTCCTGGCCGAGCGTGGCGAGCAGCGTATCGATCGTGGCCTCGTATTCGCCGATCAGGCGGCGCTCCATGCGACGCTCCTCGGTGTAGCCGAAGACGTCGAACCTGGTGCCGCGCAGCTTCTTCAGCGAGGCGAGGAAGCGGAGGGCCGGCATCATCCAGCTCCCGAACTCGCTCTTCTTGAGCTGGCCTGTCTCCGGATCGCGATCGGCGAACAGCGGCGGCGCCAGGTGGAAGGTGATCCTGTAGTCGCCCTCGAACTGCTGGCTGAGCTTCTTGTGGAACTCGCCGTCGCTGTAGAGGCGCGCCACCTCGTACTCGTCCTTGTAGGCCATCAGCTTGTAGAGCGACTTGGCGACGGCCTCGGCGAGCCCCTTGCGGCCGGGCGCCTTGTCCTTCTCGGCCCTGGCGACCTTGTCGACCAGTGCCCGATAGCGCTCGGCGTAAGCCGCGTCCTGGTAGGCGGTCAGAAGCTCGACGCGCTTGGACACGATCTCGGACAGCGTGCGCGCCACCGGCTTCTCGATTCGCAGCGTCGGCTTGGCGGCAGCCTGCACGGCCGCGAGGTTGTGGGCGGCGAGGCGACCCCAGGCGAAGGTGCGCTTGCTGCTCTCGACGGCGACGCCGTTCAGTTCGATCGCCCGTTCGATCGCCTGCAGCGACAGCGGGATCAGGCCCTTCTGCCAGGCATGGCCCAGCATGAAGAGGTTGGTGGCGATCGAATCGCCCATGATCGCGGTGGCGAGCCCGGTGCCGTCGATGAACGAGGTGGCCTCGTCGCCCGCGGCGTCGCGGATCGACTTCATCATCGCCTCGGCGCCGAGATCCATGTCGCCGTTCATCACGAACGCCGCGACCGGCTGGACATGGCCGTTGATCACGGCCTTGGTCACGCCCTGCTCGATGCGGGACAGGGCGGCGGGCGAGGCGGCCACCACCATGTCGCAGCCGAGCACGAGGTTGGCACCGCCGGCGGCGATGCGGACCGCATGCAGGTCCTCGGGCTTGGGCGCGAGACGCACATGGCTCATCACCGCGCCGTTCTTCTGCGCGAGGCCCGTGAAGTCGAGGACGGTGCATCCCTTGCCTTCGAGGTGCGCCGCCATGCCGATCAGCGCGCCGACGGTGATCACGCCGGTGCCGCCGATGCCGGTGACCAGAATGCCGTAGGCCTCGGACAGAGGGCGCTGGGTCGGCATGGGCAGCGAGGCGAACGGATCGTCGGCCACGACCTTGAGCTGCGGGCGCTTGGCCTTGGCGGGGGTACCGCCGTGCACCGACACGAAGGACGGGCAGAAGCCGTTCAGGCAGGAGAAGTCCTTGTTGCAGTTGCTCTGGTCGATCTGGCGCTTGCGGCCGAGCTCGGTCTCGAGCGGCTTCACCGACACGCAGTTGCTCTTGTCGGAACAATCGCCACAGCCTTCGCAGACCGCATCGTTGATGAACACGCGCTTGGCCGGATCGGGGAAGGTGCCGCGCTTGCGGCGGCGACGCTTCTCGGCTGCGCAGGTCTGGTCGTAGACGATGACGGTTAGGCCCGGAATGTCGCGCAGCTCGCGCTGCACGGCGTCGAGGTCGTCGCGGTGGCGGATCGTGACACCGTGCGCGAAACCGGCGTTCATCGGGTACTTGTCGGGCTCGTCGGTGACGACGACGACCTTCTTCGCCCCCTCGGCTTCGACCTGCCGCGTGATCTCCGGAACGGTGAGCGGTCCGTCGTGCGGCTGGCCGCCGGTCATGGCGACCGCGTCGTTGAACAGGATCTTGTAGGTGATGTTGACGCCGGCGGCGGCCGACTGGCGGATCGCCATCAGGCCCGAATGGTAGTAGGTGCCATCGCCCAGGTTCTGGAAGATGTGCTTGTCGGAGTGGAACGGCGCCTGGCCGACCCAGCCCACGCCCTCGCCGCCCATGTGGCTGATCAGCGAGGTGCGGCGCTCGGGCATCCAGATCGCCATGCCGTGGCAGCCGATGCCGGCCATGGCGCGGCTGCCTTCGGGCACCCGCGTCGAGGTGTTGTGCGGGCAGCCCGAGCAGAAGAACGGCGTGCGCGCCACCTTGGGCGGCGGTGCGTTGAGCAGCTTTTCCTTGGCCTCGAGGCGGGCCAGACGCTGGCGCAGCTCGGGCGAGTCGCCCTGGTGTTTCATCAGGCGGCCCGCGATCACCATGGCGACACCGGTCGGCGTCAGTTCGCCCTCGCTCGGCAGGATGATGCGGCCGGTTTCGTCGGCCTTGCCGATCACCACCGGCCGGCGGTCGGCCGGCAGGTGATAGAGGATACGCAGGAGCTGGTCCTCGAGGTTGGAGCGCTTCTCCTCGACGACGATAACCTCCTGCAGGCCTTCGGCGAAGCGCCGCGCGCCTTCCGCCTCGAGCGGCCAGGTGACGCCGACCTTGTAGAGGCGGATGCCGAGCGCTTTGGCGCGCTCCTCGTCGATGCCGAGATCCTCGAGGGCCTGTCGCGTGTCGAGGTACGCCTTGCCCGTCGTCATGATGCCGATGCGCGCACGCGGCGGATCGATGACCGTGCGATCGAAGCGGTTGGCGCGCACGAAAGCGGCGACCGCGGCCATCTTCGGTCCATGCAGGCGCTTTTCGGCTTCCAGCGGCGGATCGGGATTGCGGATGCCGAGCCCGCCCGGCGGAAGCTGGAAGTCGGTCGGCATGACGATCTGGATGCGTTCGGGGTCGACCCAGACGGACGCGCCGCTCTCGACCGTCTCGGAGATCGCCTTGAAGCCCACCCAGCAGCCGGAGTAGCGCGAGAGCGCGAAGCCCAGGATGCCGAAGTCGAGATACTCCTGGACGGTCGCCGGATTCACGACCGGGATCATCGCGGCAGAAAAGACCTGCTCGCTCTGGTGCGGCAGCGTCGAGGACTGGCAACCGTGATCGTCGCCGGCCAGCGCAATGACGCCGCCGTGCGGCGAGGTGCCGGCGGCGTTGCCGTGCTTCAGCACGTCCATCGAGCGGTCGACGCCGGGGCCCTTGCCGTACCAGATCGAGAACACGCCATCGACGGTGGCGCCGGGGAAGAGGTTGGTCTGCTGGCTGCCCCACACCGCCGTTGCCGCGAGGTCCTCGTTGAGGCCGGGCTGGAAGTGGATGTTGTTCTCTTTCAGGTAGCGCTTCGCCGTCCAGAGCGCGTTGTCGTACATGCCCAGCGGCGAGCCGCGATAGCCGGAGATGAAGCCGCCCGTGTTGAGGCCGGCTGCCAGGTCGCGCTGGCGCTGCATCATCGGCAGGCGCACCAGCGCCTGAATGCCCGTCATGTAAACGCGGCCCCTGCCCAGCCGGTAGCGGTCTTCGAGCGCGTAGTCGCCGAAAACGAGAGGAAGAGGTGTGGCGGCGGTGCTCATGGCGGGCGTGCCCTCTGGATGCGGCGGCGTAAACGGGCGTTTATAGCCGGCAGCATAGCGGGTGAGCGAGCCACGGGAAAAGGCCGTCGGCGCCCTTGCGGGCCCGAATTTCGCGGGCCTCGGTCACAACGAGCGCATGAGGCCGCCGTCGACGCGCAGATTCTGGCCGGTGATGTAGCCCGCGCCGTCCGAGGCGAGGAACGCGACGGTCGCGGCGATCTCTTCCATGCGGCCATAGCGGCCCATCGGCACGCTCTTGCGGCGTTCCTCGGTGGCCGGAAGGCTGTCGATCCAGCCGGGCAACACGTTGTTCATCCGCACATTGTCCGCGGCGTAGGCATCGGCGAAGAGCTTGGTGTAGGCCGCGAGGCCCGCGCGGAACACGGCCGAGGTCGGGAACATCGGGCTGGGCTCGAATGCCCAGGCCGTCGAGATGTTGACGATCGATCCGGATTTCTGCGCCTGCATGATGGGCGCGACCAGGCGGGTCGGGCGCACGACGTTCAGCAGGTAGACGTCCAGGCCCTGGTGCCACTGCGCGTCGGTGATCTCGACGATGGGCGCACGCGGCCCGTGGCCGGCACTGTTCACCAAGACGTCGATACGGCCCCACTGCTTCATGGCGCCGTCGACCAGCCGGCCGAGATCGTCGGCGGACTGATTGGATCCGGTGACGCCGAAGCCACTCAGCTCGCGGGCCAATGTCTCGCCCTTGCCGGACGAGGAGAGGATCGCGACCTTGAAGCCGTCCTTTGCGAGCCGGCGCGCCGCTGCCGCACCCATGCCACTGCCGCCCGCCGTGACGACCGCAACCTTCTCAGCCATGATTCTCATCTCCCCAATGCGTGAGACGCGTCGAGGAGCCGTACCAGACGCCGCGTGTGCGGCGCCAGCACCCAGTCAGGACAGTGAACGTCAGTTCGTCGGGCGCTTGCCCGCCTTGTAGTCGGCGATCTTGGCCTTGAGCGTGCGGTATTCGGCGCAGCCGAACGTGCAGAGCTGGTCGAGGCGCGCGAGGTTCTGTTCGGCCGCCGGCAGTTGCCCGAGGATCAGATACGCCGTGCCGGCATATTCGAGCGCGCCGATGTGACGGGGGTCGATGGCGAGGGCCTGCTGGTAGTACTGCAGCGAACCCTGCGCGTTGCCCGAGCTGCGCGTCGCGAAGCCCATCAGGTTGTAGGCGTCGGCGTTCTTCGGATCCTTCTGCACGACCTGCTGCAGGAGCGGCATCGCGTTCTGGTAGTCGCGTGCCTCGATCATGGCCTTGGCGCGCGTGAAGTTCGGATCGACCTGCCTAGCTGGGGTCGTCTCCATGCTGCCCCCGCCGCCTGCGGCGAGCACGGGCATCGAGAGAGCAAGGGCTGTCGCCGTTACGGTTGCAAACAGGGTAGGCCGCATGGATCACCTCCTTGAGGACGTCGATTCTTGCTCGCGAGGCTCGCCGAGCAACGAAATTCTCATGACATTGCCGTGAGATCGGTGGCACGCCCGATGGCACGTACGGCGAGACGACCCTGCCGTCCGCGGATATCGACCTCGTGGCGCGGGGCATCGCCGAGATCGACCTCGGCGCGGTCGAGCAGTTCCTGTGAAACGACCAGCTCGACCGCGAACTCCTTGGTGAGAGCTTCCAGGCGGCTCGCCGTGTTCACCGTGTCGCCGATTGCGGTGATCTGGGCGGCGCGTTCGTAGCCCATCTCACCCACGATCGCCGGACCGGCGTGCAGGCCGATGCCGATACGCAGGGGCAGGTCGAGGTCGCCCGACAGCGCCTCGTTGAGATCGTCGAGGGCGAGCGCCATGCGCCGCGCCGCCTCGAGGGCCTGTCGGCAAGCGGTCTTGGGATCGCTGTTCAGGCCGAAGATCGCCATCACGCCATCGCCGATGAACTTGTCGAGTCTGCCACCCGCTGCCTCGATCGCCTGGCCGGTGGCGCGGAAATAGCGGTTGAGCAGGAAGACGACGTCGTAGGGCAGCTTGCCTTCGGAGATCGACGTAAAGCCCCTGATGTCGGCGAACAGCAGGGCGACATAGTGCTCGCCGCCATGCGCCTGCGGTTGCCGGCGGTAGGCCTCGATCGGTCCGACCCCCGCCGGCAGCAGCGGCGTGACGCGGTAGTGGCCGGGCGGCGGACGGAGCTGGCAGGCAAGTCGCACATTGGCCGGAGCACCGACCCGCGCCAGCACTTTCGCTTCTTCGGAAGAGGCGGCCGGCAGCCGCGCGCGATCGTCGCCGCCGATCCGGACACGTCAGGTCGAGCAGCGGCCGCGTCCGCCACAGACGGAGGCATGCGGGATACCGGCGATCCGGCTCATTTCAAGGATCGACAGACCCGCTGGCTGGGTCACGCTCTTTCGTTCGCCGTAGTCCAGCCGCACCACGCCCGCGCGTCTCTCCCACAGATCGCGCAGAGGTCGCGCGGCGAGCGCGGCCACGAGGAAGGCGAGTGCGCCGATCTGGAGATCGCTTGAGATCGCATAGAGCGTGGCAATCTCGGACGGCTGGGGAACCCGGGCGCGCTCGAACAGCGCTTCGAGAAAACCGGGACGCTGCGCCAGATCGGCCACATCCCGCAGCCCGATGGCGGCGCCGGCGATCCCCGCGACGGGTACCAGCAACGCCAAGGCGTAGAGATACGGCAGCCAGTCCCGATACCAGGGCTTCAGGCGCCAAGCGAAGTGCAGGCCGATGCAGGCATGCAGCCAGACCACGAGCGGCAGCGAGAATTGGCGCGCGACGCCTTCCCAGCCGCCCGCGACGAGCGACCCCAGAACCCACGGGTAACCGGCGTCCACGCCATAGAGCTCGTGGGCAAGGCGTGTACCGACGATGTGGATGGTCGCGAGCGGCACGACCAGGATGCCGAGGATCCACTGGGCCCATTCCCAGCGCGACAGGCGCAGGGCGCGGCGCCGGTAGAGCGACCAGAGGGCGAGGAAGAAGTGGCCGAACAGCGCACCATACAGCACGGTCTGGCCGAGCGGATTGTGCCAGATGAAGACGAACCAGACGCGGCCCGCTTCCAGGACACGCAGCGAGATCAGGCCGAGCGCATGGTTGAGCAGATGGGTGACGACATAGAAGAAGAGAACGTAGCCCGACCAGAGGCGAAGACGCCCGACCATGGCTAGGCGATCACGACGTCATTTCAGGACGGCGAGGACCGCTTCGGGCGGCCGTCCGATCGCAGCGCGCGTGCCCTTCACGACGACCGGTCGCTGGAGCAGCATGGGATGCGCGACGATCGCCTTCACGATGTCGGTTCTCGACAGATCTGCCTTCTTGAGCTTCAGCGCCTTGAACTCGGCCTCGCCGTCGCGGATCAGCTCCTTTGGATCGCCACCGACCTGGTCGAGTAGCTTCTCCACCTCGGCCTTACTCGGCGGCTCCTTGAGGTACTCGCGAACTTTCGGCTCCAAGCCTTTGCTCTTCAGGAGGTCGAGTGTCTGCCGCGACTTGCTGCAGCGTGGATTGTGCCAGATCGTGACGGTCATCTTCTCTCCCTGTCGCGAACCATGGCGAGGCACTCACACTTCGTCCAGAGCATCCGTATCCTTGGCGTCGATCACCTTTCTGGCAAGATCGTAGGCGAAGCCGGCGCGGGCCAGGGATGCAAGATCGCGCGTCCGGCTCTCCTCGCGATCCTTTGCCCGCCAGGGCCCCAACCGCCGGCGGCGCGCGAAAGCAGCGGCGGCCTGGAGTTCGCGCGTGGCGGGATCGGTACCCAACTCGTCGTCGAGCCCCGCCATCGCCTTGTCCACGGTTTCGCCGTCGACACCGGCTGCCTGCAACCTCTGCCGCGTCAGCCGCCCCGACATCCCGCGGCGATGGAGCGACCTCGCCTTGGTCTGCGCGAATGCCCTGTCGTCGAGCAGGCCGGCGGAGACGAACTTCTGCACCACTGCCTCGATGGCCTGCTCTACGTTGTCCATGATCGGCGCTTCGAGCACCTCGGCTTTTCGAACGCGGCGGCGCAGGATGCGGCGGAGTCCCTCCGCCGAGCTCGCGTAGCGCTCGAGATAGAACGTCGCGGCGTTCTGGAGATATTTCGCCGTGATCGGACGCGCCGTTCGGGTGGCAGTGCGCTTCAAGGCATCAGCCTCGCAGCTTGATTCCCACCATCGCCTGCAGCTCGTCGATCGCCTTGTCGGGATCGACGACCTTGATCGTCCGCATGCCCATCGCGCGTGCCGGCTTCAGGTTGATGCCGAGATCGTCGAGATAGATGCAGCGCTCCGGGGGCACGCCCAGCAGGTCGCAGGCATGGCGGTAGATCTTGGGGTCGGGCTTGCGCAGGCCGAGCTTGCTCGATTCCACGACATGCTCGAACAACGACATGATCTCCGCGACGGCCTTGGCCTTGTCCGGGCTGCGCGCCATGCCGGGGCCCTCGCCCGACTTCATGTTGTTTGTGATGCAAGCCACCCGGAACGCCGATCTGCAGCGCCGCAGGGCCTCGACCATCTGCGGCCGAATGTCGCCGCTCAGTGCCTGCAAGATCCTCCAGCCGTCGACTTTGTGGCCTTGGGCGCGCGCTTCGGCCTCGAAGAGTTGTACGAAGCCATCGAGGGAAACCTCGCTTCGTTCCATCTTTGCCCAGGCATTCGCGTCCGGATTGCGCGCATTCAGGCTGCGGATGAAATCTTTGGGAAGACCGGCCTCGGCCTCGTAACGGTTGAAGGCCTCGAAGGGCGACGAAAGGATCACGCCGCCGAAGTCCCAGAGGACGGCGAGCGGGGTTTTTGCATGGCTCGTATTCATGACGGTGCGACGGACTCTACCTTGTTCCTGCCTCAGTCGGCCCTTATCTCACGCCCTCCATAGGCGACGGGTCGTGCGTTGACCACGTCAGCTTTCACTTCGGATTGGGAAAGTGTACATGAGCGAAGCAGCGGTGATGCCGCGCGGCAACGCAGTGGCGGCGATGGCGGCGGACGTGAACAACACCGGGACCGCCCGTCCCGACGGTCGCAATCGGCGCGCCGCCGAGACCCGTCGGAAGATCATCGAGGCCGCCAAGGCCATGATCGCCGAGACCTCCACTGCGCCGACCGTGGTGGCCGTCGCCCGCCGGGCCGACGTGTCGGTCCGCTCGGTGTTCCAGCATTTCGGCGATGTTGAGTCACTTTTCGTAACTGTCATGGACGCCATCCGCCAGGACATCGTCGTTCCGCCGCCGACTGCGAACACCCAGCCGCTCGAGGACCGGGTCGCCTCGGTGGTTCGGAACCTCGCCGAGGTGTTCGACAAGATCGTCCCGCTGCGCGTGGCAGCCGGCCAGTTCGTGGACCATCCAGCCCTGATCGAGCGCGGTCTGGCGTCCAAGCGCGAGCTGCGGGAGCGCACCATGGAGGCTTTCGCCCCCGAGTTCGCCTTGCTGAACGAGCCGGCGCGCGAAGAGCTGGCCGACGCGATCGGCGCCGCCCTGTCCCTGGATGCCTGGATCGTGCTCCGTCGTCGGGACGGCCTGTCCTACGAGCGGGCGACCGCCGTGTGGCGTCTGACCCTGGCGGCCCTGCTGGCGCATGGTCCGGCGGCAGCCGCGGCCTAAGGAGGCACCGGTCTCCAATTGACTTGGCGTTTGGGATCAGAGAGTTAAGGGCCCCAAATTCACTTTCCAGACGCTCGGTAAATGGCGACCAGCCAGCTTCATGAGGACCTTTCGCGTGAGGAGCACGTTCAAGCGGGCTCCGATCGCGGCTTCGGTCTCGTATTCGCCGGTGTCTTCGGCATCGTCACGGTGATCTCCCTGTGGCGGCATGGGACCGCTTGGCACTGGGCGCTTCCCGTCGCGGCGGCGTTCCTTCTCGTCGCCCTCGTCTACCCGAAGATATTGGGCCCGCTGAACCGGCTGTGGCTGAAGTTCGGCCTCCTTTTGTACAAGGTGATGAACCCGCTCATCCTCGGGCTGCTGTTCTTCGTCACCATCATGCCGATCGGGCTCGTCATGCGGGCCTTCGGCAAGGACTTCCTGCGGCTGAAGCTCGACCGCAACGCCAAGAGCTACTGGATTGACCGCACGCCGCCGGGTCCGCCGCCACAATCGATGAAAAACCAGTTCTGATTCCGCCAGTTCTGATTCCGAAAGAAGGACCGATCCATGGGCTCCATCATCGTCGAACTCTGGGCGTTCATGAAGGAACGCAAGAAGTTCTGGCTGCTGCCGATCCTGGTCATGATGGTGATCTTCGGTGGCCTGATCGTGCTCACCAAGGGCTCGGCGATCGCGCCGTTCATCTACACGCTGTTCTAGTCCGGTAAGGAGCGTTCCATGCGGGTGCTCGGCATCTCGGCCTTCTATCACGACAGCGCGGCCGCGCTGATCGAGGATGGCCACCTGGCGAGCGCCGCGCAGGAGGAACGATTCACCCGAAAGAAGCATGATGCAGGCTTCCCGCAGAACGCGGTTCAGTTCTGCCTGGATCGTGCCGGCATCAAGCTTCAGGACGTCGACTATGTCGCCTTCTACGACAAGCCGTTCCTGAAGTTCGAGCGCCTGCTCGAGACCTATCTCGCCTATGCGCCGCGCGGTTTCACCTCCTTCCGCATGGCCATGCCGCTGTGGCTGAAGGAGAAGCTCTTCCAGAAGACGCTGCTGCGCGACGAGATGAAGAAGTGGCAGCCGGACTTCGATTGGCAGAAGCGCCTGCTGTTCGGCGAGCACCACCAGAGCCACGCCGCCTCGGCGTTCTTCCCGTCGCCGTACGAAGAGGCAGCCGTGCTGTGCATGGACGGCGTCGGAGAGTGGGCGACCACGTCGCTCGCCTGGGGCCAGGGCAACAAGCTCGAGATGCTGCGCGAAATCCACTTTCCGCACTCGATCGGCCTGCTCTATTCGGCGTTCACCTACTACACCGGCTTCAAGGTCAACTCCGGCGAGTACAAGGTCATGGGCCTCGCGCCCTACGGCGAGCCCAAGTACAAGAACCTGATCCTCGACAAGATCGTCGACCTCAAGGAAGACGGCACGTTCCGGCTCGACCAGTCGTACTTCGACTATTGCACCGGCCTGCGCATGACGAACGAGAAGTTCGCCGACCTGTTCGGCGCGCCGGCGCGTACGCCCGAGCAGATGCTGACGCAGGAGCACATGGACCTCGCGGCGTCGGTCCAGGCCGTCACCGAGGAGATCGTGATCCGTCTCGGCAAGTCGGTGAAGAAGGAGACGGGCGCCAAGAACATCTGCCTCGCGGGTGGCGTGGCATTGAACTGCGTCGCCAACGGCAAGCTGCTGCGCGAGAAGGTGTTCGACGGCATCTGGGTTCAGCCGGCCGCTGGCGACGCCGGCGGCGCGGTGGGCGCGGCCTACGCCGCCTACCACGGCTTCCTCGGCCAGCCGCGCAAGCTCAACGGCCACATGGACGGCATGGCCGGCTCCTATCTCGGCCCGGACTTCAACGACGACGAGATCGCCGAGCGGCTGACGGCCGTCGGCGCTAGGTTCACGCGGCTCACGCGCGAGCAGACGATCGACCAGACGGCACAAGCACTGGCCGATGAGAAGGCCGTCGGCTGGATGCAGGGCCGCATGGAGTTCGGCCCGCGCTCGCTCGGCGCCCGCTCGATCCTTGGCGATGCGCGTTCGCCTTCGATGCAGAAGACGTTGAATCTCAAGGTGAAGTACCGCGAGTCGTTCCGTCCCTTTGCGCCGGCGGTACTGCGCGAAGACGTCGACAAGTATTTCGAGTTCAACACCGATAGTCCCTACATGTTGATGGTGGCGCCGGTCGTCGAAGGCCGTCGCCGTGCGATGACGGCTGACGAGGAGAAGCTGTTTGGCATCGACAAGCTCAACGTGCCGCGCTCGGACATTCCGGCGGTGACGCACATCGACTACTCGGGCCGCATCCAGACGGTGCACGAGGAGACCAACAAGCCGTTCTACGATCTGATCTCGTCCTTCAAGGCGAAGACGGGCAGCTCAGTGGTGGTGAACACTTCGTTCAACGTACGCGGCGAGCCGATCGTCTGTACGCCGGAGGACGCGTTCCGCTGCTTCATGGGCAGCGAGATCGAAGTGCTGGTCGTCGGTAATTGCTTCCTGCGCAAGGAAGACCAGGATCCGGCACTCAAGCTCGACTACAAGAACGCTTTCGAGCTCGACTAGGCCCATGCGGGCCGTGGTGTGCGATCGCCTCGGCGATCCTTCCGTCTTGAAGATAGAGGAGCGCCCGGTCCCCGTCGTGGGACCGGGCGAGATCGTCGTCAAGGTTGGCGCCGCTTCGGTCAATTTCCCCGACGTCCTTACGGTATCGGGAGAGTACCAACACAAGCCAGAGTTGCCTTTCGTGCCGGGCATGGAAGGCGCGGGCATCGTCCATGCGGTTGGCCCGGACGTGACCAAGTGGGCACCCGGCGATCGCGTCATCTTCGGTGTTCGTCCCGGCGCCTTCGCCGAGTTCGTGAAGCTCGAGGCGACCGGCAACCTGATGAAGCTCCCGGCCGGCTGGTCGTTCGCCGAGGGCGCGGGTTTCCGCGTCGCCGCACAGACCGCCTATCACTCGCTGGTCCATCGTGCCGCGCTGAAGAAAGGCGAGACGCTGCTGGTCCACGGTGCGTCGGGCGGCGTCGGACTCGCCGCCGTGCAGCTCGGCAGGCATCTCGGTGCCCGCGTCATCGCGACCGGCAGCGACGCTGCCCGGCTGTCGGTGGTGCGCGCGAACGGCGCCGATGAGGTCGTGAACTATCGCACCGGCGATTTCGTCGCCGCCGTGAAGGGACTGACGGACGGGAAGGGCGCCGACGTGATCTACGATCCGGTCGGCGGCGAGGTTCTCGAGAAATCGGTGCGTGCCGCGGCCTATGGAGCGCGGCTTCTGGTCGTGGGTTTCACCTCGGGCGGGCCGAGCAAACTGATGTCCAACCACATCCTGATCAAGGGCCTGTCGGTGCTGGGCGTGCGTGCCGGCGAGACGATCCTGCGCCTCTCGCCCGAACTCGGCCGCGACTATGTCGAGGAACTGCCGCGGCTCGCCGCGCTCGGTGTCATGCGGCCCAACATCTCGCACCGTTTTTCGATGGAGCAGGTGGCCGATGCCTTCCGTGCCTTGATCGACCGCAAGGTGGTCGGCAAGGCCGTGATCGAAATGGGTCCGATCTAGCGCACGTAGAAGGCCGCGCTTCAGCGCGCGTAGAAGATCGTCACCTTGCGGTCGATCTCCGACGCGTTCTCCTTGCCGAGGCTCATGTTCCCGAAGGCTTCGGGGTCGGCCACGATCGTGATGTTCTTGCCCGGATAGCCGTCGTGGATCATCTGGGCGGCGACCGCCTGGGCGCGCGCCCGCGCCAACCGCTCATTGTAGGCCTTGTCGCCGAGTTTGTCGGTGTGGCCGATCAGGCAGATCGCCGAGACCTGCCGGTCCTTCGCCGTCTTCACGGCCTGCGCGATGGCGGCCTTCTCGGCCGCCCGGATCTGCGAGCTGCCGAGATCGAACAGCACACGCACCGGCTGCGGCTGGTTGCCGCCGCCACCGCGCGGACAGGTGCCGACGGTCTGGGCGAACGAAGGGGTCGCCAGGAGAAGGAGTCCGGTCGCGGCCAGCAGGCCGATCTTCTTGTTCACTTGAGCTCTCCCTTGAGGGCCATTTCGACGAAGGGGAGCCGATCGTTGCCGAAGAACATCATGTTGTCCACGAAGGAGGTCGGCGCGCCGAACACGCCACGCGCCACAGCCTCGTCGGTCGTGGCCTTGAGCCGGTCCTTCACATCCTGGTCCTGGATCCTCTTGCCGAACTTCGCTGCGTCCAGCCCGGCGGCCGTCAGTACCTCGGCGATCTCGTTGATGTCGTTCAGGTTGCGGCCGTCGACCCACATCGCCCTGTAGATCGCCGGATGATACCGCTCGAACAGCCCGTCGATCTGCGCCGCCGCCGCACCGCGCATCAGGGCGAGCGTGTTTACTGGAAAGAACGGATTGCGCTGGAAAGGGACGCCGTAGTGCCGCGCCCACATCGGCATGTCGAAGCCGCTCCATTGCGACTTCTGCGGCATCTCGGCCGGCGAGTGGTTGCCCGTCGCCTTGAACACGCCACCCAGCAACATCGGCTTTCGCGCCAGCGTGGCGCCGGCGCGCCGGGCGATCGCCTCGACCTGCGTATCGGCCAGATAGGAGTAGGGACTGCCGTAGTCGAAGTAGAATTCCAGCGTGCGGGTCATGTGTTCCTCCTTGCTTTTCGCGAGCCTGCAGCGCTTCTACGCTGACGACAAGAAGATCAAGGGAAGGAACGCATGGGCCGGGTTGCAGGCAAGGTGGTGCTCGTCACGGGGGCGGGCTCCGGCATCGGTCGTGCCAGCGCCGAGCTGTTGGCAGCCGAAGGGGCTACGGTGATCGTCACCGACATCAACCGGCCGGGCGGTCTGGAAACGGTGCAGCGGATAGGCGGCAGGGCGCGCTTCGAGGAGCAGGACACCTCGAAGGAAGCCGACTGGAAGCGCGTGATCGACGATGTCCTGACGCGCGAAGGGCGTCTCGACGGCCTCGTGAACAATGCCGGCATCTCGGGTCCCTTCCCGTCCACCTTCGAGAGCGAGAGCCTGGAGCAGTGGAAGCGCATCCTCGCCATCAACGTCGAGGGCGTGTTCCTCGGCTGCAAGTACGGGGTGCCGGCGATCAGGTCCTCGGGCGGCGGCTCGATCGTGAACCTCTCCTCACTGGCGGCCTTCCTCGGCACGCCCGACCTCTCGGCCTACGGCGCCAGCAAGGGCGCAGTGCGGCAGTTCACCAAGACGGTGGCGATCGATTGCGCGCGCAAAGGCTACAAGGTGCGCTGCAACTCGATCCATCCGGGCATCATCCTGACGCCGATGGGCGAAAGCATCCTGCCGACCGAGAAGGCGCGCGAACGCACGCGCCAGCGCGTGCCGGTCGGTGAGTTCGGCACGCCGCAGGACATCGCCTGGGGCGTGCTCTATCTGGTCTCCGACGAGTCTCGTTTCATGACCGGCGCCGAGCTGGTGATCGACGGCGGCATGAACGCGATTTGAGGCACTCCGCCGGGCAGGCTTGACAGTCGAAACAATCGGCGTATTATGTGCGTATAGTTGGTGGCGTGCTTCGACGAGGTCACCATGAAGTCGGCTGCACTCATCCTTCTGCTTTCGATCGGGCTCTTCGGCGCAACCTCCGGCGGCGCTGGCGCGCAACTGCTCCGCGAGGAGTGGAAAACCTGCGGAGATGGCCATCGCGCCTGTCTGCAGTTCTGCGCCGAACGACGTCAGGATTCGCCCGAATGCCGGGCCAACTGCGACGGTCGCCTCGAAGGAGGGGCGCAAGCATGCCTGAGCACGGGCACCTTCCGGTGGCCCGTCGACAAGCCGGCGTTCGGCCCGCTCGAGAAGGTCAGGCAGACGAGCCGTTGACTGCGGCCCGCCCGAGCCTTCGGCTTACTTGATGTTCACCTGATGGCTGAACTTGTCGCCGTCGGTGATGGTCAGTTGTTTGAAGCCCAGGAGCTTCAGCAGGTCGAAGAAATTGGCGTCCTCGGCGACCGTGCGCTCCTGAAAGAACGGCGAGAGGCGCGACATGGTCGTCATGTTGGCTAGGATCGCGCGGGCCCGGTAGACGGTGGCCATCTCGCCCGGCTGCAGGCCGACGATGATCATCTTGTCGGCCTTCTCGCCCTTCACGAACACCGCGTAGGGAACGCGATAGGCCGACTGGATCGTGCCCTGCGAGACGACGGTGGCGAACTGCACGCGCTGCGGACGCTCGGCACCCTGAACCGTCTGCATCGGCGAGGTGTAGTTCTCGACCGTCGCGGGCTTCGGATAGTAGTAGCCGATGTAGCGGTCTTCCTCGGCCGGAGCCGCCGCGGCGGGCTTCGGCGTCGCCGCGGCCTTGGGCTGTTGCTGCTGTGCGACCGCCGGCAGGACGCCGAAGGCGACGAGGAGGGCGAGGCTGGCAGCAAACCGGTTCGTCATTGTTCGTTCCCTTTGAGCGTCGGAGGGGGTGGGCGGCAACAGGCTAGAACAAGGTATAGCCGCCATCGATGACGAAGTCGCGCCCCGTCGTGTAGCCGGTGGCGCCGCTGGCAAGATAGACGGCGATCGGGCCGAAATCGGCCCCAGTGCCCCAGCGGCGTTCGGGAATGCGTGGGAGGACGTTGCCTGCGAACTTGGGGTTGGCGACCGCATTGGCCGTCATCTCGGTCTCGATCCAGCCCGGCAGGATCGAGTTCACCGTGATCTTGTAGCGGGCGAGCTCGACGGCGAGCGCGCGCACCATGGCGGTGACGCCGCCCTTGCTGGCACCGTAGTGGCTGGAGCGGGCGGCGCCCTCGATGGCCGCCGTGCTGGCCATGGCTACCAGCGAGCCCCCCTTGCCGCGCTCGACCATGTGCTTGGCCGCCGCCCGGAAGGTGAAGAACACACCGTCGAGGTTGATGCGCATGACGCGCCGCCATTCCTCGTAGTCCATCTCCAGGATCGAGCCCTTGCCGCGGCCCGAGACGCCGGCGTTGGCGACACAGTTGTCGACATGACCCATCACCTTCAACGTCTCGGCGAAGGCGTCTTGGACCTGCTTCTCGTCGCCGACATCGACGATCTGAGCGTGGACCTTGCGGCCATGGCGTTTGAGCTGTTCGACGGCCTTGTCGTTCTTCTCCTTGCGCGTGCCCCAGATGCAGACGTCGGCGCCCGCCTCGGCCATGGCGTCCGCCATGCCCAAGCCGATGCCGCCGTTGCCACCGGTGACCAGCGACACCTTGCCTGTCAGATCGAAGCCCTTGTAGGCCATCAGCGTTCCCCCTGAAAAATCGGCCGGGATAAGACCGCGCCCGGCCCGCATCGTCAATTCACGAGCGCGGCCACTTTCCGGCGTAGGGCGTGGCGAGCGCCCGCTCGACCATTTCCAGGCGGTCTTGGCCATAGAACATGTCGCCGTCCACGAAGTAGGTCGGCGCGCCGAACACCGACCGGCGGATCGCCTCCTCGGTATTGGCCTGGTAGATCGCCTGCACGTCCGCCGAGAGGGCTGCATCGAGAAGCGGTGCGGGATCGATGCCCGCGCGTTGCCCGATCTCGGCCAGTGTCGATCGGTCGGCCAGGTCGGCATCGTCCCGCCAGTGCGCCTCCAGCAACGCGTGGGCCAGGCCGTCGATATCGAGGCCAAGGGTAAGGCCCGCGATCAGCATGCCGTTGGGCAGGGCGATATCGTTGGCGTGATGGGTCGGTATGCGGCCGATCCAGGGGACGCCGCGTTGCTCGCTCCAGCGCTCGATCTCGCGGCCGAAGAAGTAGGCGGCATGGGCGCGGCTGCGGCGGCCGAATGGCACGGCGCCGGCCTCGGCCACCACCCGGCGCAGGTCGACAGGCTTGTGCACGATCTTCCGTCCGGCCGCCGCCGCGATCGCCATGAAGCGCGCCGAGCCGAGATAGGCGAAGGCGGAGTGCGCGGCGTAAAAATATTCGATGCTCTGCACGCTCTCCCCCTTCGGATGTCCCAGCATCCTAGCGGGGGAGAGCGGCCGGACAGAAGGCCTCAGTTCAACCGGTCAGTTTCGACCAGCACGATCTCGGCATCTTCCAGGGCCGTGATCTCGATCTCGTCCTGGTCGACCACGGCCACGCCGTCGCGGGCATTCGCTGCCACGGCCTTGCCGTCGCCGCCCTTCACCTCGATCTTGCCCTTGGCCGGCACGAGGTAGGCGGGCTTGCCGCCCAGCGTCTGACGGATCGTCTGGCCCGCCTTCAGCGTGCCTGCCAGCAGCGAGCCGTCGGCATGGAGCGGGATGGCACCGTCGTCGCCGCGGCCTGACGCCAGCGGAACGAGCTTGCCGTCGCGCCTGTCGGCCGGGAACTGCACCGTCTCCCAGCGCGCCGGCACCCCCTGCTTGTTGGGCAGGATCCAGATCTGGAACAGCTCCGTCTCGGCCTGCTCCATGTTGTACTCGGCATGCTGGATGCCCGCGCCCGCGCTCATCACCTGGATCTGGCCGGCTTCGGTTCGGCCCTCGTTGCCGAGATGATCCTTGTGGGTGATCGCGCCCCGGATGACGTAGGTCACGATCTCCATGTCGCGGTGAGGATGCGACGGAAAGCCGGACTGCGGCGCGATGCGGTCGTTGTTCCACACGCGCAGCGCACCCCAGTGCACGCGGTCGTTGTTGCGATAGTCGGCGAAGCTGAAATGGAAGTTCGCCTTGAGCCAGCCGTGGTCCGACTTGCCCAACTTCTCGAACGGTCTGAGCTCGATCATTGGATCACTCCTTGTGGCCCGCAAAATGGCCCCACGAGCCGCGGGATCAAGTTTCCGGTTGGTAACGGGAAACTAGCGACCCTCGCGCCACCAGGCGCTGGCGATGGCCATCAGGAAGGCGAGCGCCACCAGGATGCCGGGAAGCAACGGGAGCTGGTTGATGCCGGCCACCGTGTAGCCCTCGTTGCGGCGCAGCCCGATCCAGTCCGAACCTCCCGCCGCACGGCCCGGCCGCACGGCGCGGATGTCGGGCTCCGACTGGTCGGCGAGCCACATCAGGCTGCCATTGGTCGCTTCGACGAGCGGCTTCAGCTTGGCGTCCGTGGCGCGCACGTCGGCGAATTCGAGCGGGTCGGGGCTGCCGACGGCGGCGACGGTGCGGAGCGTGCCGTCGTCGAAGCGATAGAGGCCCGGCTTGTCTACATCCACGATCGCCGTGCCCAGGCCCGGCGCGGTCTGACGCAGGTCGAGCGTGCGGGTCGCGCCGCCCGGCGAGGTCATCGTTACCTGTGGGAACGTGGTCGCCAGCGTGCGGCGTGAAATCTCGATGCGGCCACCGACTGCAGTTGCGCGCAGCGCTTCTTCCTCGAGGTCCGGTTCCTTCATCAGCCAGTGAGCCACACGGCGGACCAGTTCCGGCTGCGGGCCGCCGCCGTCGATGCCGCGGTTCCACAGCCACAGATGATCCGACATCAGCTGCGCGACGCGGCCCTCGCCGACGCGGTCGAGGATCACCAGCGGCCGCTCCTCGGCGCCCGACAGGACGGCATTGCCGCGCTCGGTGCGCGAGGTGACGAGGCGGAACCAGCGGCCCCACTCGGGATCCCCGGTGGGCGCGCCGGCCTGCGGCAGGTTGGCAGTAACCGGGTGGCGCTGGCCGACTTCGCTGACCTTGGGCTTGAACGGCGTCTCCAGCACATCGCCGAGCGGGGCTGCCGGCAGTACGGCGCCGAGCGGTGTGCGATAGAGCGAACGCTGGGTGGCGAACACCGGACCGACCGAGACCAGCAGCGCGCCGCCGCTCTTCACGTACTCCGCGATGTTGCGGAAATATTCGCGCGTGATCAGGTTTCCCGACTCGTAGCGGTCGAAGATGATGAGGTCGAATTCCTTCAGCTTCTGCTCGAAGAGCTCGCGCATCGGGAAGACGATCAGCGACAGCTCGCGCACCGGCGTGAAGTCGTCCTTCTGCGGCGTACGCAGGATGGTGAAGTGAACGAGGTCGACGGCGGGGTCGCTCTTGAGCAGGTTCCGCCAGGCCCGCTCACCCTGGTAGGGCTCGCCCGACACCAGCAGTACGCGCAGCCGGTCGCGCACGCCGTTGATCGTGAAGAGGGCGCGGTTGTTGTCGAGCGTGAGCTCGCTCGGGCCCGCACCGACCTCGAGTTCCACGACGTTGGCACCGGGATTGCCTACGGTGATCGGCACCTCGACGGCACGGCCGACCGGTACATCGAGCCGGCGAGTCACCTCGCCATTGACCGACAGCGTCACCGGCGCGGTGCCGCCGGCCGGATCCTCGATCCGGAACTTGGCCATGACCTCACGGCCGACCACGCCGAAGCGCGGAGACTGTTCGAGCACGATCAGCCTGTCGCGCTCGTTCTTCCGGCCGGCGATCAGCGCATGCAGGGGCGCGCCGCCGAGCTCAGGCGGGACGCCGGTCGGCACGTCGTGGACCTGGCCGTCGCTCAGCAGGACGACGCCCGCCAACCGCTCGGGCGGGATCTCGACCAGCGCCGAACGCATCGTGTCGATCAGCCGCGTGCCGCCCGGCCGCTCGCTGCCGAGCTGGATCTGCGACGGCGGCAGCACGGCCTCGCGGACCTCGAGCCCCTCCTGCTGGCCGAGCCTACGCTTCAGCGCCTCGCGCGCGGCCTGGACCTGCTGGCGCCGCTCGCCGATCGCCATGGAGTCGCTGTCATCGACGACGACGAGGGCCACGTCGGCGATGGGCTTCCGCTGCTCCTCGATCAGCGAGGGATTGGCGAGGGCGGCGATCACCACGACGAGCGAGCCCAACCGCCACATCGCGCCGCGCGCCCCGGCGCGCAGGCCGAGCACGACCAGCACGAGACCGATCGCGCCCAGCACGGCCAGCACCGTCCACGGCAGCAGCGGATCGAAGGCGATCGAGACGGCGGAGGTCGTGTTCATCGCCGCAGCCTCTGCATGATGTCCTGGAGATGGACCTGGTCGTCCTTGTAGTTCCCGGTGAGCGCGTGCATCACGAGGTTCACGCCGAAGCGGAAGGACATCTCGCGCTGCGTCTCGCCGCCCGGCGAGACCGGCATCAGGCCACGACCGCGCTGGTCGGTCGCCCAGGCGCCGGCATAGTCGTTGGAGCCGATCACGACGGTGGTGACGCCGTCATTGACGCGCCCCCCACCCGCCTCGATCCAGAGCTTGCCGCCCTGCCAGCGCCCGGGAACATCCGATAGGAGATAGAACGCCTTGGTCAGCACGTGGTCCGACGGCATCGACACAAGCGGTGGCGTCTCGACGCCCGCCAGCAGGCGCTTGAGGTCGGGATTTCCGCCCGCCGGACGATCGAACGTCATGTGCTGGTCGCGCGTATCGATGAAGATGATGCCGCCGGTACGCAGGTAGCGGTCGAGCGCCGCCTGCGCGCGCGGCGAGAGTGCCGGCTGCGTCGGGGTCACTGGCCAGTAGATGAAGGGATAGAGACGCGGCTCGTCACGCTCGAGGTCGAGGCCGACCGGGTCGGCGGGCTCAACCGAGGTGCGGTTGCGAAGGATCTCGCTCAGACCCTCGAGCCCCGCCTTGCTGATGTCGTCGATTTCCTTGTCGCCGGTGACGATGTAGGCGAGGCGGATGTCGAGCGAGCCCTTGAGTGCCTGCTCGTCGGTGAGCGGGGGCGGTGCCGGCCGCTCCGAGGCGGCCGGCGCCGCTCCATTCGCTCCGGAACGTTGCGGCTGCTGGGCCTTCACGTCGGGCCAGCCAAGCATGGCGACGGCGAAGAGCAGCGCGGCCGGGGCCGCGCGTCCCAACTTTACCGCTTTGGGCAGCAAGCCGCGCAGCCACAGCGAGATCAGCAGGTCAGCCAGCAGCAGCAGCAGCGCCGCCAGCAGGAACCACTTGGAGAGATCGGTCTCGCCGCCCTCCGAGAGCTTGTCGGTAGCGATGCCGCCCGGTAGGGCAAGCGGCTTGGGCGGTGCGATGCGGCCTCCTATGTTGAACGCGACCTGGGCGTTCTCGTCGCCGTAAAGGCCCGGCGGCGAGGCGGGCTTCGGCACGAAGGTCTCGCCGGCATCGGCCGGCAGCATCTGGATGCCGGCCGGTGGTGCGCCGAGGCGACCGAAACCGTCGAGCGTGCGCCACGGCTTCAGCGCCTTGTTGACGCCGTCGCCTGCGACGCCGCGCGACAGCGTCACCAGCCGCTGCAGCATGTTCACGAACAGTCCCGAGAGCGCCATGTTGCTCCAGCCGGTGTTTGCCGTGGTGTGGATCAGCACGAGATAGCCCTGGCCGCGCTTCTCCGCCGTCACGAGCGGCGTTCCGTCGGCCAGCCGTGCCCAGGTCTTGTCCGCGAGGTCCGGCGTCGGCTCGGCCAGCACCTGCTGCGAAATGCGCACGTCCCTCGGGATCGCAATGCCGAGGAAGGGGCTGTTGGGCGGGAATTCGGCCAGCGCACTCGGCTGGCCCCAACTCATGATGCCGCCCAGGGCGCGATCGCCGAGGCGGAGCGGCGTCGGCACCAGGGTGTCGGCTCCTTGCGCGAGGTTCGGGCCTGCGAACCGCACAGCCACGCCTCCGCGCTCGATCCACTTGGCGATCTCCTCGCGGTCGTTCGCCGAGGGAGCGGCGCCGTCGGGGATCAGCAGCACGGCGGTGTTGCGCGTCAGGACCGACTCGCGATCGCCGATGCTGAGGCTGACGTATGGGTCGAGCGCACGTTCGAGGAAGTAGACTTCCTGCAGGAGCGGCTGGCCGGTCGCCGCAGCGCGCTCGCCGAGGATCGCGACGGGACGGCGGCGGTGACGCTCGTCGAGCAGGATCGCGCTGCCGGCTCCGCCCTGCGTCTCGATGTCGAGACGGGCCATGCGGTTGCGCAGCTCGGCGGGCGCCGCCAGCACGCCTTCGCCCTGCGTCGCCGACGCCGCGAAATCGAGGTCGATGCGCGCCACCACGCGGCCCTGCTCGTCGGACGCCTGGACAGCGGCTTTGCGCGGCCCATCGGCCACGGCGCGCAACGCGCGCACCTTGAGGTCGCGCCCTTCGGCGGCCGGCGGCAACAGCAACAGCGGTGTCGTGGCCTGGTCTGGCAGCAGCACCTGCAGGCCGTCGAAGCGGCGCAACCGCTCGGCGAGCCGTGTCGCACCTTCATCCTCGAGCCCGTCGCTCAGCCACACGGCATAGGCACCGGGATCGACCTGCATCTGGTCGATGGCGGTCGTGGCGGCGGCTCGATCGGTCGGCCAGGGCTTGGGGCGGAAGGCGCGCAGCACGGTGCGTGCCTCGTCGGGGCGCATGGCGCCGCGGCGCACCGCGGGCGCGTCGAGCGGCGGGGGCGCGGTGCCCACGAGCACGACCGGCCGGTTGGCGCGCTCGGCGCGCTGGATCAGGCGCTCCGCATGGGCGGTGCGCGTCGACCAGCCCGGTGCCGACGCCCAGCCGTCGTCGACGACCAGGAGCAGCGGGCCGCGGCCGGGTAAGTCGGCCTGCGGGTTGAGCAGCGGGCGCGCGACGGCGAGGATCAGCGCGGTCGCCAGCAGCAGGCGCAGCAGCAGCAGCCACCACGGCATCTTCATCGGCGTCTGTTCCGACGGTTCGAGGCCGATCAGCAGGCGTATCGCCGGAAAGCGCACGAGTTTGGGCAGCGGCGGGATCAGTCGCAGCAGCCAGTAGATGACCGGCAGCGCGAGCAGTAGCCCCAGCATGCCCGGGGCGGCGAAAGCGAAGGCACCGAGGCTGAGCATACCGTCAGGCCGCGTTCAGCCGACGCAGGTCGGCCATGGCGAGGTAGAGCGACAGGAGAACGGTCTGCGGCGGCCGGTCGGTACGGTGGAGATGCACCGTCCAGTTGGCCGGCCGCGCGAGGCGCTGCAGGCCTTCCTTCTGAGCGGCGAGCCGCGCGCCGTAGGCGCCGCGGACGGCCTCGACGCGGCGGATCGTGTGCTGGCCCTCGGCTTCGAGGCCCTCGAATTTCACGTGGCCGTCGAACGGCAGGTCTTCCTCGGCGGGATCCAGAACCTGCACGAGGTGCCCGCGCACGCCGACGCTCGCGTAGTAGCGAACGATCTCCTCGATCTTCTCGAGCGGGTCGAGCCAGTCGGAGACCAGCACGACCGTACCGTGCGCCGGCAGCGGCATCATGGGCGGCAGGCTGGGCGGCGTGCGTGCGCCGTCACGTACCTCGTCGAACAAAGTTTCAGCCACCCGGCGCACCGCGATTCGCCCGGAGATGGGTCGCATCCCGGTGCCGAGGACCGCGACCCGCTCGGCGGCGTCGGTCAGCAGGCTCGCCAAGGCCAGCGTGATCAGCTCGGCACGCAGCGCCTTGGTGTCGTGGTTGCGCAGGGAGGCATACTGCATCGAGGGCGAGGCGTCGCGCCACAGCCAGACGCTGGCTGCGGCTTCCCATTCGGTCTCGCGGACGAAGAGGTGGCGGCTGCGCGCGCTCTGGCGCCAGTCGATCTGGCTGGCGCTGTCGCCGTCGCGATACGGGCGGTACTGCCAGAACGCATCGCCCTGGCCGACCCGACGCCTTCCGTGCACGCCCTGGATCACGGTCGCCGCGACACGGTCGGCA
This sequence comes from uncultured Reyranella sp., assembly GCA_964415585.1. Lineage (GTDB taxonomy): Bacteria > Pseudomonadota > Alphaproteobacteria > Reyranellales > Reyranellaceae > Reyranella. The sequence continues at coordinate 24,335 of CAYQAY010000035.1, read as the reverse complement.
GCGACCATCAGCGCGGGCAGGGTGCTCGCGAGATCGAGGGAGCGATGTAGGATGGTGGGGGCGGCCATGGGCTCCCGACGCGCAACTCAAGCCAGCATCAGGCCAGCCGCGCGCACATCTGGGCGATCACGGACTCCACGGTCACACCCTCTGCACGGGCCGAGAAATTCACCGCCATGCGGTGCCGCAGGATCGGTCCGGCGAGCGCCACGACGTCGTCGACCGACGGCGCGAGGCGGCCCTGGATGATCGCCCGGGCGCGGCAGGCCAGCATGAAGGCCTGGCTGGCGCGCGGGCCGGGACCCCAGGCGACACGCTGGCGCACGACGTCGAGGTCGCTGTGCTCGGGACGGCCGGCCCGCACGAGCTTGAGGATCGCGTCGACCACGCTCTCGCCGATCGGCAGGCGCCGGACGAGGGCCTGCGCCGCCATCAGGTCGGCGGGCGTCAGCGCTTGCACGGGCGTCGGCATGGTGGCGCCGGTGGTGCCGATCATGATCTGGCGTTCGGCCTCCTCGTCGGGATAGCCCACGTCGATCTGCAGCAGGAAGCGGTCGAGCTGCGCCTCGGGCAGCGGATAGGTGCCCTCTTGCTCCAGCGGGTTCTGCGTCGCCAGTACGTGGAAGGGTGCCGGCAGGTCGTAGCGCTTGCCGGCGACCGTCACGTGCTTCTCCTGCATGCTCTGCAGAAGCGCGGACTGGGTGCGCGGGCTCGCGCGGTTGATTTCGTCGGCCATCAGGAGCTGGGCGAAGACCGGACCCTGAAGGAACCGGAAGGAGCGCCGGCCGCCGTCGGTCTCCTCGAGTACTTCCGACCCCAGGATGTCGGCCGGCATGAGGTCGGGTGTGAACTGGATGCGCTTGGCGTCCATGCCCAGCACGATCCCGAGCGTGTCGACCAGCTTGGTCTTGGCGAGGCCTGGCACGCCGATCAGCAGCAGATGGCCGCCCGAGAGGAGCGCAACCAGCGTTTGATCGATCACGTCCTGCTGGCCATAAATGACCTTGCCGATGGACGCGCGCGCGGCTTGGAGCTGTCCGCCGAGCCGCTCGATGTCGGCCAGGGCGGCCTGGGCGTCGGCGTCGGTAGCTGTGGATGTGTCGGGGGCCACCAGGGCGCTCCTGTGTCGGGGGAATATGATTGAGGGAAGCCCAGAATTGAGGCCGGAACAAGGGCATGACGGTTGACGAAATTGTGCGGCGGATCGGAGAACGCAGCAGACGTTTGGCATCCGGTTTGCCCGTCGCCCAGCCGCCGCTCGGCAGCGACTTTTCGCTGAACGGCGTCGTGTCGACGCCGGAGGCGTGGCGGCCGGCTGCGGTGCTGGTTCCGCTCGTCCGGCGAGACCCCGGACTCACCGTTCTGTTGACCCAGCGCACCGAGGATATGCCGAGCCACGCCGGCCAGATCGCCTTCCCGGGCGGCCGCCGGCAGGCCGAGGATGTCGACGCGATCGCAACGGCGCTGCGCGAAACCGAGGAGGAAGTCGGTCTCAGCCGCGAATTCATCGAGGTGATCGGGCCGGTCGACCATTACCGGACCGGAACCGGCTACGAGATCACGCCGATCGTGGGCATCGTGAACCCGGGCTTCATCCCCCGTGCGGATCCGCGCGAGGTCGCCGACGTGTTCGAGGTGCCGCTGGAGCACTTCCTCGACGAACGTAATCACCGCATCGACAGCCGGGTATGGCAGGGACGGGAGCGGCGCTACTACGCGATGCCCTACGGCGAGCGCTACATCTGGGGCGCCACCGCCGGTATGCTGAAGAATCTGCACTTCGTCCTGACAGCGGCCGGTTGACGCCGGACGGGAGCCTGCATGCGCATCGTCCTTCTGGTCCTCGCTCTGGTGCTGGCCCCCACCGTCGCCTTCTTCCTCTGGGCGTGGGCAGTGAAGATCAAGCAGGAGCGCAGGATCGCCGGTACGCTGCCGTCGTGGCAGGACCTGCCGATGACCTGGCTCGGCATCGCAGGCTTCGCCTGTGCGATCGTGGGCTTCATCGTCATGTTCTTCACCCAGAACCAGGGTTACGGCGGGCTCTTCGCATCATGAAGCCATGCGGCCGTCTGGATGACGTGCCTTGGGCGAACGACCAGGCCGTGCGCGCGCTGTTCGATGCATTGGCCGCTGCCGGCATCGGTGCGCGTTTCGTCGGCGGCTGCGTGCGCAACGCCGTGCTGAAGAGTCCGATCGACGATCACGACATCGCGGTGAACATGCCGCCGGAGACGGTGATGCGCACGCTCGAATCGGCACGCATCAAGGTCGTGCCGACCGGACTGAAGCACGGCACGGTGACGGCGGTCGTCGCCGGCCGGCCGTTCGAGCTCACCTCGCTGCGCCGCGACGTCGAGACCGACGGTCGCCGTGCCGTCGTGGCCTTCACCGACGACTGGCTGGAGGATGCCGGCCGCCGCGACTTCACATTCAATGCCATGTATGCCGATCTCGACGGCACGCTCTACGACCCGTTCGACGGCCGCCGCGACCTCGCAGACGCGCGCGTCCGCTTCATCGGCGATGCCGACACGCGCATCGCCGAGGACCGGCTGCGCGTGCTGCGCTTCTTCCGCTTCCATGCCTGGTACGGCCGGCCGCCGTTCGACGCGGCGGGCTTCGATGCCTGCCGCCGCAACGCCGGCACGCTGCGCGGCCTCTCGGGTGAGCGCGTGCGCAAGGAGTTGCTGCGCCTGCTCGAGGCGCCGGCGCCCGCCGATACGGTCGCCGCGATGGTCGAGGCCGCGATCCTCGATCAGTGGCTGCCGGAGTGCGTCGGCGCGGCGCATCTGCGCGAGCTGATCCAGCGCGAGGACAAGTCCGACGCCTTGCGTCGCCTCGCGTCGGTCCTGTCGCCCGATGCCGACGCCACGGCGATCGGCAAGCGTCTGAAGCTTTCGACGCAGGAGGCGCTGCGGCTCGAGGTGATGCTGGCGCCGGAGCCTGCGATCGACGTGGCGGGCGGGCCGAAGGCCTGGCGGGCGCAGATCTACCGGCTCGGCAACGGCCTCTACGCCGACCGCCTGCTGCTCGCGACGACGGCCGCAGGCGACTGGAAGGCAGCGCTCGCGACGGCGCGAAACTGGAGTCCACCGGAACTGCCGGTGAGTGGCGGCGACGCGCTGAAGCTCGGCCTCAAGCCCGGCCCCAAGGTCGGTGCGCTGATCGAGGAAATCGAGCAGTGGTGGATCGATGGCGACTTCGGCGCCGACCGCGCGGCCTGCCTCGCCGAGCTCGAGCGGCGCATGCCCCCGGCATGATCCGTCCCGGTCTCTCCTTTGTGCTGTGGCTGGCGATCGCGGCCGTCGTCGTGCTGAACGACGTCGTCGGCGATACCTGGATCGCGGCCACGCTCTCGGTGCGCGCCGTCGAGTGGTACAAGGTGCTCGTGCCGATCCCCTATGTCGCGCTGGTGGCGATCATCCACGCGCGCCGGACCGCGGGCCCGAAATGGTTCGACGGCGCGCTCGTCGCCGCGCTCCTGTGGCCGACCTCCACGGTGCTGATCGACTTCTTCTATATGCGGCTGACCTATGGGGCGGATGCGGAGGCGTTCCTCGATCGCTTCGGCGTCTGGTGGGGCGCGCCTTACCCGTTGCTGGTGCTCGTTCTGTTCCTTGCGCCGCTGCTCGCCGGCAGGGCCTTCGCGCGGCGCTAAGGCCAGCGGACCTCGGGCGGCAGGGACATCAGGATCGCCTCGACATTGCCTCCGGTCATCAGGCCGAACTTGGTGCCGCGGTCGTGCAGCAGGTTGAACTCGACGTAGCGGCCGCGTCGCGCGAGCTGATGGGCGCGGTCGGCGTCGGTCCACGGCTCGTGCATGTGGCGCCGGACCAGCTTGGGGTAGATGTCGAGGAAGGCCTCGCCGACGGCGCGCGTGAAGGCGAAGTCGCGGTCGTGGCTGCCGCTGTCGAGATAGTCGTAGAAGATGCCGCCGACGCCGCGCGGCTCGCCGCGATGCGGCAGGAAGAAGTACTCGTCGCACCACTCCTTGAAGCGAGGATAGTACGAGGCATCGGCGCCGTCGCAGGCCGCCCGTAACGCGGCATGGAATTCCTTCGTGTCCGGCTCGTGAGGCACCATCGGCGTCAGGTCGGCGCCGCCGCCGAACCAGGCGCGCGTGGTCACGATGTAGCGGGTGTTCATGTGCACCGCCGGCACCTTGGGCGACTGCAGATGGGCGACCAGGGAGATGCCCGAAGCGAAGAAGCGCGGATCCTGCGCCGCGCCCGGGATCTGGCTGCGGAACTCCGGGCTGAACTCGCCGAACACGGTCGAAACGTTGACGCCGACCTTCTCGAAGACCCGCCCGCGCATGATGGCCATCGTGCCGCCGCCGCGATCCTCGCCGGCCGGCCCCTTGTCGCGCTGCCAGGCCTTGCGCTCGAAGCGGCCGGCGGGCTTCGCCCCCTGCGACTCGTCCTCGATCTTCTCGAACGCGGCGCAAATCCGGTCGCGCAGGCCCTCGAACCAGATCTTCGCGTCCTGCTTGCGCCGGTCGATCGTCGCGTCGTCGGGCAACGGGGACGGGCCGGCGGGGCCGGTGGCCGTGCGGGCGGGTTTGGCGGTCATGAAAGCGTGTCGAATCCCGAGGTCTGGCGAAGCGCCTCGCTCAATACCATCGCGGCGGCCAAGGCGACATTGAGCGACCGTGCGCCGGATTGCAGCGGGATGCGGACCCGGAGATCGGCGGCGGCATGGACCTCGGCCGGTACCCCCGCGCTTTCGCGGCCCATCAGCAGGATGTCGTCCGGTTGGAACTGCGCCTGCGGGAGCCGTATGGCGCCGGCCGTGGTCAGCAGGACCAGCCGGCCGGGGGCCCGGTCGCGGCGGAAGGCGGCCCATGAGCCGTGCCGGACCACCCGGGCGAGGTCGTAATAGTCCATGGCCGCCCGCCGGATCCGCTTGTCGTCCACCGGAAAGCCGCAGGGCTCGATGATGTCGAGGGGGAGGCCGAGACCCGCCGACAGGCGGATGAAGGCCCCCAGGTTCTGCGGGATATCGGGTTCGAAGAGGGCCAGTCGCATGGTCTTTTCCATCCCCGTCCGCGTCGCGGAAGTGCCCGTCGGCCTCGTCCGTGCGGCACGCTGTCACAGAATGCCGCCCAAAGCGCCTGCGACCAACAGAGCCTTGAAACAAAAGGGGCTTTCCCGGCTATATACCCGCCATCTCCTCGGGGGGACGGAAGAGAGTAATCAATGGCTTCTTCAAGCATCCCGGCCAGCGGGCACGGCGATCCGACCCGGCGCGACTTCCTCATGGTCGCCACGGGCGCCCTTGCGGGCGTCGGTGCCGCGGCCACCGCGTGGCCGTTCATCAACAATCTCAATCCCGCCGCGGACACCCTGGCGCTGTCCACGGTCGAGGTGAACGTGCAGCCGATCCAGGTCGGCCAGGCCGTCACCGTGAAGTGGCGCGGCAAGCCGGTCTTCATCCGGCACCGTACGCCGGAGGAGATCAAGGAGGCGGAGGCCGTGCCGATGTCGGCGCTGCCCGATCCGGAGACCGACAAGAAGCGCGTGACCGACAGCGCCAAGAAGGTCCGCCCGGAGTGGCTGGTCATGATCGGCGTCTGCACCCATCTCGGCTGCGTGCCGCTGGGCAACAAGCCCGGCGATCCCAAGGGCGAGTACGGCGGCTGGTTCTGTCCCTGCCACGGCTCGAGCTACGACACTTCAGGGCGCATCCGTAAGGGACCGGCACCGAAGAACCTCGAGGTTCCCGAGTACCTGTTCACTACCGACAGCCTCGTTCGCATCGGCTGATCGACGTCGATCGCCTCAGGAGTTCCAGAATGGCCTCGTCTCACGGCACGCCGCCGGTCTTCAACAACAAGGTGATCGCCTGGATCGATCATCGCCTGCCGATCTTCTCGTACATCGAGAAGGAGTATCACACCTTCCCGACGCCCCGGAATTTCAACTACTTCTGGAATTTCGGCGCGATCGCCACGGTGATGCTGGTCCTCATGATCGCGACGGGTGTCGTGCTGGCAACCAACTACACGCCGCACGTGCTGATGGCCTTCGACTCCGTGGAGCGCATCGACCGTGACGTGCCGCAGGGCTGGCTGATCCGCGACCTGCACATGAACGGCGCGTCGTTCTTCTTCATCGCCGTCTACATCCACATCTTCCGCGGCATGTACTACGGTTCCTACAAGGCGCCGCGCGAACTGCTGTGGATCCTGGGCGTGGTCATCTTCCTGCTGATGATGGCGACGGCGTTCATGGGCTACGTGCTGCCGTGGGGCCAGATGAGTTTCTGGGGCGCCACCGTCATCACCAACCTGTTCTCGGCCATCCCGGTCGTGGGCGAGTCGATCGTCACCTGGCTATGGGGCGGCTTCGCTGTCGACAACCCGACGCTCAACCGCTTCTTCGCGCTGCACTACCTGCTGCCGTTCATCATCGTCGCGGTCGTCGCGCTGCACGTCGTGGCGCTGCACGTCCACGGCTCGAACAACCCGCTGGGCATCGATCCCAAGGGGCCGCAGGACACGGTGCCGTTCCATCCCTACTACACGATGAAGGACGGCTTCGGCGTCATGATCTTCCTGATCATCTTCGCGGGCTTCGTCTTCTTCGCGCCCGACTATCTCGGCCACCCGGACAACTATATCCCGGCCGACCCGCTGGTGACGCCGGCGCACATCGTGCCCGAATGGTACTTCCTGCCGTTCTACGCGATCCTGCGCGCCATCCCCGACAAGCTGGGCGGCGTGCTGGCGATGTTCGGCGCCATCGCGGTGCTGTTCGTCCTGCCCTGGCTCGACACCAGCCGCGTCCGCTCGGCCACGTTCCGGCCGATCTACAAGTGGTTCATGCTGGTGCTGGTTGTCGACGTGATCGTACTCGGGATCTGCGGTGCGAAGCCGCCGGAAGGCTTCTGGGTGCCGCTTTCCCAGGTCGCCACGCTCTACTATTTCTTCCACTTCCTCATTCTGCTACCGGTCCTGGGCAAGATCGAACGGCCGTTGCCATTGCCGCCCAGCATCGCCGACGCGGTGCTCAAGAAGAAGGCGGTGTAAGGGCCATGCGTAAGCTAATCGCCACAGGCGCGGTCGCGCTCGCAGCCCTCGCCACCGGCGCGGTCGCCATCGCCGCCGGTACCACGCCCACGCCGCCGAAGAAGCAGTGGCACTTCCAGGGGCCGTTCGGCACCTACGACCGTGCCGCCGCCCAGCGCGGCTACCAGGTGTACCAGGAGGTCTGTGCGGCCTGTCATTCGCTGTCGCTGCTGGCCTATCGCAACCTGATGGAGCTCGGCCTGACCGAGAACCAGGTGAAGGATCTGATCAAGGACATCCAGGTCCCCGACCTGAATGACGACGGTGCGCCGGTCGATCGCCCGGCGCGTCCCTCGGATCGCTTCAAGAAGCCCTTCCCGAACATGGCTGCTGCCGCGGCCGCCAACAACGGCAAGGCGCCGCCCGATCTCAGCGTCATCGCCAAGGCGCGCGAGAACGGCCCGGACTATCTCTACGCCCTGCTCACAGGCTACGTGCCGTTCGACAAGCTGACGCCGGAGCAGATCAAGGCGTTCGACGTGAAGAAGGACGACTACTTCAACACGTATTTCCCCGGACACAAGATCGCCATGGCGCCACCCCTGGCCGACGACAAGGTGACCTACGCCGACAACACCAAGTCCACGGTCTCGCAGCAGGCGTCCGACGTCACCGAGTTTCTCGCCTGGGCGGCGGAGCCGCACATGGAGGATCGCAAGCGCACCGGCGTCCGCGTCATCCTGTTCCTGCTGGCCCTGGCCGGCCTGATGTACGCCGTGAAGCGTATGGTGTGGTCGGACAAGCACTGAGCTTCTCGGGCCCATCGAACGAACACGAAGCCGCGGCCGCCAGGCCGCGGCTTTTTCGTCCTGGCTACTTCTTCGCCTTGCCGCCGGAGATGACACCGGAGACGGCGAGCCTCGCGTACTCGGCCTCCCCCAACAACGGCCTAAGCAGGGCCTCGTTGTGTTCGCCGACCTTGGGTGCGGCGCTCTTCAGCGCGCCCGGCGTGCCGGACAGGCGCGGCACTATGGGATGGGTCGGAATCTGGCCCATCTCCTCATCGTCGATCTCGATCAGCGCTTCGCGTTCGAGGACGTAGTCGTCCTGGACGATCTGCGAGATGTCGTAGACCGGCCCGATCGTGACGCCGGCCTCGTCGAAATAGCGCAGGTTCTCGTCGAGATCGCGGGCACCGACGAAGCCGCCGATGATGGCATCGAGCTCGACGCCGTTCCTCACCCGCTCGATGTTGGTCGAGAAGCGCGGGTCCTTCACCAGCTCCGGCCGGCCGATCTTGACCAGCACCCGTTCGGCCATTCCCTGGGTCGAGGCCGACAGGCAGACCCAGTGGCCATCCTTCGTCCGGTAGACGTTGCGTGGGGCGGCGTTGGTCGAACGGCTGCCGGTGCGGACCTTCACCTCGCCGGTCAGCCTGTAGTTGGCCGCCTGTGGGCCGAGCATGGAGTAGAGCGGATCGAAGAGCGGCAGGTCCATCACCTGGCCCGTGCCGCCGTTCATTTCGACCTCGCGCAACGCCACCATCACCGCGCCGTAGCCGTTCAGCGCGGCCATGCAATCTGCGAGATACATCGGCGGCAGGACCGGCTCGCGGTCGGCGAAGCCGTTCATCGAGGCGAAGCCGCTATAGCCCTCGATCAGCGTGCCGAAGCCCGGCTTGTGGCGATAGCGGCCGTCCTGGCCCCAGCCGGAGATGCGCACGATCACCAGCTTGGGATTGACCGCGTGCAGCTCGGCAGGCGAGAGGCCCATGTCCTCCAGGACGCCGGGCCGGAAGCTCTCGACCAGGATGGCCGCGGTCTTGGTGAGCTCGCGAACGATGGTGCGGCCGGCATCGGAGCGCAGGTCCAGCGCCACACTCTTCTTGTTGCGACTGTAGACCTTCCACGCCGTCTCGACGCCTTTCACGCGCCATGACCTCAGCGTGTCGCCCTCGGGCGGCTCGATCTTGATGACTTCGGCGCCGAAGTCGGCGAGCTGCAGGGTCAGAACGTTGCCCGCAACCAGGCGCGACAAGTCAACGACGCGGACCCCGTTCAGGGGGCCGCGCGCTTCAGGGGTGAAGGACTTCTTGGAGGGTCGCTTAGCCAACGTACTTCGCGAAATGCTCCAGCGTCCGCTCCATCGCCTTCTTCGAGGCGGCGGCATCGTACGAGCCGCGCTCGTCGCAGTGGAAGCCGTGGTCGGCCGGGTAGTCGAAGATCTGTACGTTGGGATGGAGTTGGCGCAGTTCGTTCACGTGCGTCATCGGGATGTGCATGTCCTTGTCGCCGAAATGGAGCTGCGTCGGCACGGTTGGCTTCTCGGCCTTCGCGCCATGGATGCCGCCGCCGTAGTAGCCCGACACCGCATCCGGCTTCAGCCGCGTTGCGGCCAGCCACGAGATCGTGCCGCCCCAGCAGTAGCCGGTCACGCCGACCTTCCTGGCGCCGCGCTTCTTCAACTCGGCGATCGCCGCCTCGACATCCTGAACGGCCTTGTCGGTGAAGCCCGGCGTCATCACGTAGCCGCGGCCCTCGGCGATCGTGTCGGGCGTATAGCCGAGCTCGATGCCCGGCTTGATGTGGTCGAAGAAGCGGGGAGCCAGGGCGAGATAGCCCTGTGCGGCGAAGCTGTCGGTCACTTTCCGGATGTGCTGGTTGACGCCGAAGATCTCCTGAACGACCACGATGCCGCCCTTGGCCGCACCCTGCGGGCTGGCCAGATAGGCGCCGATCTCGCCGGCGGCAGACTTAAGACGGATATCCTCGGCCATGAAAATTCCTCCCGGTTACCGGACCATAGGAGCATGGTAGAGGCGCGCCGTTCAAGGAATCCGAGCCATGTACATACCGAGCCATTTCGCAGGCGACGAAGCCACGGGACAGGAGATCATGAAGGCCCATAGCTGGGCCCTTCTGATGACCTCCGACGAGCAGGGCGCGCCGCTTGCCACCCATCTCTCGCTGATCTGGCGCAACGATGGCACGCCGCACGGCTCGCTGATCGGCCACATGGCGCGCGCCAACGCGCACTGGAAGCTGTTCGAGCGGCCGGCCGACTCGCTCGCCCTGTTCTGGGGCCCTCATGCGTATGTCTCGCCGACCTGGTACGCGCCCGGCCCCAAGGTGCCGACCTGGAACTACGTGACCGTCCATGCCTACGGCCGGCCCCAAGTGATCACGGAGACGCCGCTGGTGCTGCGCGTCCTGTCGGAGCTTGCGAAAGTCTACGAATCCGGTGCAGGCGAATGGAACCTGGGTGCGCTGCCACCGGGCAATGCCGAGGCGCAGACGGAGGGCATCGTCGCCTTCCGCATGCCGCTCTCGCGGGTCGAAACCAAGATCAAGCTCAGCCAGAACCGCGACCTCGAAGACCGCCACCGGGTCATCGCTAGGCTCGAGGCGAGCGACGGACAGGACGCGCAGGCGACCGCTGCCTGGATGAAGCGGGTGCTGCCTTGACGAGCTAGCGCCGGACCGAGTGACGGCTACTTCGCCTTCAGCAAGTCGGTGGCCTTGAGCAGGATCAGCTCGTTGTCGTCAGCCTTGTCCAGCGCCCGGCCCGACGAGAAGGGCAGGTTGTTGTCGTTGCCGACGACGATGTGATCGGCGTTCACCAGGTCGACGTTCTCGATGGTGAAGAATGGGAAAGTGAACTTGCCGTCCCTGCCGCCCTGGCGCGAAACCTTGTCGGGGTCCTGGATATCCATCAGGTCAATGTAGCCGATCTTCTTCACGAAGCCGTCGGCATCGGCCTGGGCCGTGTCGATCTTGTAGAGGCCGGTCGGCCGCGGTGCGGTTTTATCCGATAGGGCCGACATAGCCGGCACGCTCTCCGGCGTGTCGACGCGCTGGCCCGGTGGGCCGGAGTAGCGGCCGGAGATCTGGAGTTCCTTCGGCGCATCCCCCGGCGGGGATACCAGGGTCATGGCCGGCAGGATGGCATGGCTCTGAAGCGTGGCTGGATACTTGGTCTGGGCAAATCCCGGAAGGGCCAGAAGAAGGGAAGTCGCAGAAGTGGCAAGGAGCAGATGAGTTCGCATGTGTCGTCCCTTCATCGGATGTGACACTGGCGGGCTACACTTCGGCCGCTACGGTTTGCCGACGGCTCCTGTGGATGGCGACAAGGGACTGACACTAAACTGAAGCACAAGCGTTGCGTGACTATCGCGAAAGGCCGCTAGTCAGGGCCTGAACAGAACAAGGAGATTGGGATGGACCCGCGCAGTCTCGGCACCGTCGATCCCGAAGACGTTGGATCAAATCCCACCCAGGAGCCTTCGGTTGGAGATCTGATCGAGCGTCGTCTCGGGCGCCGTGCCGCGATGAGTGGCTTGGCGGGGGCGGGCGCTGCCGCGACGCTCGGCAGCGGATTTCTCGGCGGAATGGCGCTGGCACAAGCAGCCGGGCCCTCATCGCTTACCTTCGAGGAGGTGCCGCACGGGCTCGACAGGACCCACCACGTTCCGTCCGGATACGAAGCGCAGGTATTGATACGCTGGGGCGACGGCGTGGTCGCCGGCGCTCCGCCCTTCGATCCGGCGAACCTGACGGCCGCGTCGCAGGAAAAGCAGTTCGGCTATAACTGCGACTTCATCGGCCTGCATGCCCTGCCGGCGGGCAGCACCTCGGGCGACCGTTTCCTCATGGTCGTCAACCACGAGTACACCGATACCGGGCTGATGTTTGCCGGCCTGGGGGCCGGCCGGAACGTCAATCTCAAGGCTTCGAAGCCGCAGGTGGAGGTCGAGATGGCCGCTCACGGCGGTTCGGTGATCGAGATCGCGCGCGACGGTGGCGGCTGGAAGATCGTCCCGGAGAGCAAGTTCGCGCGACGCATCTCCGCCAACACGCCGTTCGATGTGTCAGGTCCCGCCGCCGGCCATGACAAGCTCAAGACCTCCGCCGATCCGACCGGCCGCAAGGTGCTCGGCATGCTGAACAACTGTGCCGGCGGCGAGACACCCTGGGGCACCTGGCTGACCGCGGAAGAAAACTTCAACGGTTACTTCGGTGGCGATGCCGAGAAAATGCCCGACGCCAAGGCCTACAAGCGCTACGGCATCTCGAAGGCGACCTGGTACGCCTGGGCGCAGCATGTCGACCGTTTCAACGTGGAGAAGGAACCGAACGAGCCCAACCGCTTCGGCTGGATCGTCGAGATCGACCCTTACGATCCGACGTCGACGCCGATCAAGCGCACGGCGCTCGGCCGCTTCAAGCACGAGGGTTGCCACCACGTCCTTGCCAGGGATGGCCGAGTCGTCTTCTACATGGGTGACGACGAGCGTTTCGACTACCTCTACAAGTTCGTGACGGCCAAGCCCTTCAACAGGCAGGACCGGGCCGCCAATCGCGATCTTCTCGACGAAGGCACGCTCTTCGTCGCCCGCTTCGGCGACGACGGCAAGGTCGAGTGGCTGCCGCTGGTGCAGGGACAGGGACCGCTCACGGCCGAGAACGGCTTCGCAAGCCAGGCCGATGTCGTGATCAATGCCCGGCTGGCGGCAGATCTGCTGAAGCCGACGCCGATGGATCGTCCGGAGGACGTCGAAGCCAATCCGGTAAGCGGCAATGTCTATGTGCTCCTGACCAACAACACACGCCGCACCGAGCAGCAGGTCAACCGCGCCAATCCGCTGGCCCGCAACGCGCACGGGCACGTCATCGAGATCGTCCCAAAGGATGGTGACCACGCGGTCGCCGAGGGCAACTGGTCGATCTTCCTGGTCGGCGGCAAGCCCGGGATCGACGTCGGCGCGCGCTATCACCGCGCCACCTCGGACAATGGCTGGCTGTCGTGCCCCGACAACTGCACGTTCGACGCCAAGGGCCGCATCTGGATCGCGACCGACGGAGCTCCGACGGCAGCCGGTGTCGCCGACGGCCTCTACGGCGCCGACACGGCGGGCTATGGTCGCGGCCTGACGCGCTGCTTCTTCCAGGCACCCACCGGCGCCGAGGTCTGCGGGCCGATCCTCACGCCCGACGACAAGGCGATCTTCCTCGCTGTCCAGCATCCGGGCGAGGATGCCGGTTCGACATTCGAGAGGCCCTCGACGAGATGGCCGGACTTCAAGGACGGCGTGCCGCCGCGCCCCTCGGTGATCGTCATCACCAAGAAAGATGGCGGCACGATCGGGTCGTAGGCCGAGCAAAACGCGGCTTCTGGTCTGCGCCGCGCCGGCTCTCGCGCTTGAGTACGAGCGCTGCCGCCCGCCAGGTTCGACGTTACACGTTGAACCTGAAATGGAAGACGTCGCCGTCCTTGACCGGATAGTCCTTGCCTTCGAGGCGTAGCTTGCCGGCATCGCGCGCGCCGGCCTCGCCGTTCAGCGCCACATAGTCGTCGTAGGCGATCGTCTCGGCGCGAATGAAGCCCTTCTCGAAGTCGGTGTGGATGACGCCTGCGGCCTCGGGGGCGCGGGCCTCGCGACGCACCGTCCAGGCGCGAGCCTCCTTCGGGCCGACCGTGAAGAAGGTCACGAGGTCGAGCAGCGCATAGCCCGCGCGCACGACGCGCGCGAGGCCGGTCTCCTTGAGGCCGAGCGAGTCGAGATACTCGGCCTGATCTTCGACCGGAAGCTGAGCCACCTCGGCCTCGATGGCGGCGGAGATCACGACCGACGGCATGCCGCGCGAGCTGGCCCAGGCCTGGGCCCTGGCACTGTGGGCGTTGCCGGTCGCGGCCGAGCCCTCTTCGACGTTTAGCACGTACATCATGGGCTTGGCCGTGATGAGCTGCAGGCGGGCGAAGACCGGGCGTTCGTCGGCGGTGATCGCGGCCTCGCGGGCGGCCTTGCCGTCGCGCAGCGCGTCCAGCGCCTTCTTAACCACCGGCACCTCGGCCGCCGAGTCCTTGTCGCCGCCCTTGGCCTTCTTCTCGAGGTTGGGCAGGCGCTTCTCGAGGCTGTCGAGGTCGGCGAGCATCAGCTCGGTCTCGACGATCTCGGCATCGCGCACCGGGTCGACGCTGCCCGAGACGTGGGTGACGTCGCCGTCCTCGAAGCAGCGCAGCACGTGCGCGATGGCGTCGACCTCGCGGATGTTGCCGAGGAACTGGTTGCCGAGCCCTTCGCCCTTCGATGCGCCCTTCACCAGGCCCGCGATGTCGACGAACTCGAGCTGCGTCGCCACGATCTTGGCCGAGCTGGCGATGGCCGCGAGCCTGTCGAGGCGCGGATCGGGCACGGCGACGCGGCCGACGTTCGGCTCGATGGTGCAGAACGGGTAGTTGGCCGCCTGCGCCGCCTGCGTGGCGGTGAGCGCGTTGAACAGGGTCGACTTGCCGACATTGGGCAGGCCGACGATTCCGCAGTTGAAACCCATCTTCTACTCTTTGATGTCCAGACGCGCTGGAAGATCGGGAGGCGGCGCGAGATGCGCCACCCGGCTCATGTATTTCTCGTCGCCCCTGGCGCCGCCCTCGACCAGCAGCGCCGCTTCCTCGGCCAGCGCAGCCAGCACCTTCGGAACCCAGCCGGTCGTGGGGTCGCGCTCCTCCGGCTCGAAATCGCGCAGCACCCAGTGCAGGACCAGGTCCTTGTGGCCGGGATGGCCGATGCCGATGCGCACGCGGCGATAGTCCTTGCCGACATGGGCGTCGATGTCGCGCAGGCCGTTGTGGCCGCCAGCGCCGCCGCCCTTCTTCATGCGCACCCGGCCGGGCGCGATGTCGAGCTCGTCGTGGAACACCACGACCCGGTCGAGAGGGATCTTGAGCATGCGGACGGCTTCGCCGACCGCCTTGCTCGAGTCGTTCATGTAGGTCATCGGCTTCAATGCGATGGTGCGCTCGCCGCCGAGATGCCCCTCGGCGACCTCGCCGTTGAAGCGTGTGCGCCAAGGAGAGAAGACACGGCGGCGGACGATCTCGTCCACCGCCATGAATCCCACATTGTGTCGATGTCCCGAATAGCGCGGCCCGGGATTGCCGAGGCCGACCAGCAGGAGCATCGGAAACGCTTACTTCTTGGCCGGAGCCGGCGCCTTGCCGCCCGCCGCCGGAGCCGCAGCGCCGGCCGCCGGGGCAGCGCCCGCCGCCGGAGCCGCACCCGCCGCCGGAGCCGCCGCATCGGTCGCCGGAGCGCCCGCGCCAGCCGCGTCCGCCGCCGCCTGGGCCGCCGCCTCGCGCACCACGGTCGGCGCGGCGATCGACGCCACGGTGGCGTTCTTGTCGCGGGTCACCACGCGCACGCCCTCGGGAATCGCGAGCGTCGACATGTGGACCGAGTGGCCGATCTCGAGGCCGGTCAGGTCGACCTCGAAATACTCCGGGATCTTGTCGGCTTTGGTGCGCACGGTGATTTCGTGCAGCACGACGTTCAGCACGCCGCCGCGCTTGATGCCGGGAGACGCCGCTTCGTTCCTGAAGTGGACGGGGACCTGCACGCTGATGACCGAGTCCGGTCCGATGCGCAGGAAGTCGAGATGCAGAGGCTTGTCCGTGACCGGATCGACCTGGACATCGCGCGGCAGGACGTCGAAGTCCTTGCCGTCGACCGCGATCTTGAGCAGGTGGTTGAAGTAGCCTTCCTTGTGCAGCTCGCGCTCGATCGATTTCGGCTCGACCGCGATCATCACCGGGGGCTGCTTGTCGCCGTAGATCACGGCCGGAATCAGTCCATCACGACGGCTGGAACGGGCGCCCCCTTTGCCGGCCCGGTCCCTTGCCTTCGCGACGACCTTTGTCGTCTCTGCCATCTCTCATCTCCTTAAGGTTGCTCTCTCATCGCGGCGTGGCCTCCAGGGGTGCCCATCGCCGGATCTCGTGAAAACTCTAGTCGAACAGGCTCGAAACCGACGTCTCGTCGGCGATGCGCTTCATCGCCTCGGCCATCAGGGTGGCGATGCTGAGCGGCCGGATATTGGGCGACACGCGCACCGCCTCGGTCGGCGTGATCGAATCGGTGATCACCATCTTCTCGATCGGCGAGGCCGCGACGCGGGCAACCGCCCCGCCCGACAGAACACCGTGCGTGACGTAGGCCGAGACCGACTTGGCGCCCTGGTCCATCAGGGCGACCGAAGCGTTGCACAAGGTACCCGCCGAATCGACGATGTCGTCGATCAGGATGCAGTCGCGGTTCTTCACGTCGCCGATCACGTTCATGACCTCGCTGACGCCCGCCTGCTCGCGGCGCTTGTCGATGATGGCCAGATCGGCGTCGATGCGCTTGGCGATGGCGCGGGCGCGCACCACGCCGCCGGTATCGGGCGACACGACGGTGTAGCTGCGGTTGGTCAGCGTCTCCTTGATGTCCTTGGAGAAGACCGGGCCGGCATAGAGATTGTCGAGCGGGATGTCGAAGAAGCCCTGGATCTGGCCGGCGTGCAGGTCGAGGGTCAGCACGCGATGGGCGCCGGCATTGGTGATCAGGTTGGCGACGAGCTTGGCCGTGATCGGCGTGCGCGAGCCGGTCTTGCGGTCCTGGCGGGCGTAGCCGTAGTAGGGCATCACCGCCGTGATGCGGCGGGCGGAGCTGCGACGCAGCGCGTCGATGATGATCAGCAGCTCCATCAGATGGTCGTTGGCCGGGAAGCTCGTCGACTGGATGACGAAGACGTCCTCGCCGCGCACGTTCTCCAGGATCTCGACGAAGATCTCGTTGTCGGAAAAGCGACGGATGTTCGCCTTGACCAACGGCAAGGCCAGCTTGGCGGAAATGGCTTCCGCCAGCGGTCGATTGCTGTTGCCCGTCAGGATTTTCATGGCTAAGCCGTTGATCTCAAAAGAGAAAACGGCCACCCCCGGCCGCGACGCGGCGGAACATACCAACCGGCCCCGCCGCTGTAAACGCCCTGAAACACGAGGCTTTTCAGCGCTTCTGCGCCACCGGCCTCAGGCGTGCGGGTCGGCCACGAAGGGCCACTGCGTCTTGTCGGCCTTGGTGTAGGGCAACAGCGACCAGTCCGGCACCAGCGCGCCGGGCGCGGCGACATAGACGACCTCGCTGGCGATCGGCGCATAAGCGGCATGGAAGTGCTGCATCGACTTCACCACCACGACCTTCTTCTGCGAGGGATCGATGCCGAGCTTGGTGAAGCAGTCGAGGCTGTGGCACTGGCTGCGCTTGGTGTTGACGATCACCGTCACACCCTCGATCTGCAGGGCCGCCACGTCGCCGATCGGGTTGGTGCCCTTGCGGGCGCCGCCGAACTGGATGGTGACGTCCTTCTCGAGCTTGAGCACCCTGGCGCGGGCGTCGATCGGCGGGCCGGATTGCGGTCCGAGCTTGCCGCCGAGGCGGATGTCGAGCTCGGCGTCCTCGCCGACTTCGAAGGCGAGCTTCACGGCGCCGGGATCCCAGAACATGGCGATCGCCGCGTCCTTCACCTTCCTGTCGAGCAACGCCTGCAGGATGAAGGTCGAATCGGAGGCCGCCCCGCCGCCGGCATTGTCGGACACGTCGGCCAGCACTATGGGCTTGGGCAGGTTGTGCGAGGAGACGCGCGACATGGCGGCCTCGAGCGTGACGTAGGGCGGTTGCGTCCTGTCGCGCATGGCGAAGAACTCGAGCGCCAGCTCGCGCGCGAGCTTGCGGGCCTTGGCCTCGTCGTTGTCGGTGACGGCGATGACCTTGCTGCTCATCTCCTTGATGTCCGACCACGGAAAGCCGTGCGCGATCGAGAGCGACAGGACGCCGTCCTTGCCCTCCATGCTCATCAGCTTGTCGACGAAGCCGCGCATCGGCTCGCGTGTGGTGTGGAACACTCCGATCATGCGGCAGTCGTAGGAGGCCATCACCGGCCTGGTGCGGCCCTCGAGCGCGCCTTCGGCCACGGTGAAGAGATCGTCGGCGCGGTCCGAGACGTCGACGTGTGGATATTCCTTGAACAGCACCAGCGCGTTGGCGTCGCGCATCGTGCCCTCGCCGATGTTGCAGTGGAGGTCGAGCTCCGCGCCGACGAACACGTCCGGTCCCACCACCTTCCGGACATGGGCGAGCAGGTCGCTTTCGCAGTCGTCGTAGCCCTCGGCCACCATGGCGCCGTGCATGGAGAGCAGCACGGCGTCGACCGGCATCGCGGCCTCGAGGTCGGCCACGATCTCGTCGCGGAACATCTCGTAGACCCTCTTCACCGTCCTGCCGGCGGGCTGGGCGAAGGCGCAGAGGCTCTCGACCACCTGCCAGCCCTTCGCCTCCGAGCGCTTGCGCCAGACGTCGAGCGGGGCGCCGAACATCGGCACGTTCTTGCCGTAGCTGCCCTTGCGGAACAGGCAGGTCTCCTCGAACAGGCCGAGCCCGGTCGGGATCGAGGCGAAAGTGTTGGTCTCGGTGCCGAGGCAGGCGGTGAAGATCTTTTTCATCGGCGGGGCCACTCAGTGGGACATTTCGCGGAAGCCAAGGCGCAAATCTAGCGTCGGGCCGGATGCCGGCAAATGCCCGTCCCCCCACGCTTTTTCGCCTGTCGCGACGGATGTCCCGTGCCCCGCCGAACGGGACATTTCAGAATTCCGGGCCCCACCGGGACATCGCCGGGCGCCGCGCCGGCGCGAAGACATGGGGAGGGTGTCGCGAGTCATGCGCCCTGCATACGAAAACGGCCGGCGCAAAGTCGAATCGCGCTTCTGCAGGCTTCGCCTCTGCAAGCGCCTGAGTCGCAACGATCTTTTCCAAGCGGGCAGACGCATCGACTATTTTCCGGACAGGTTGTCGCAGGGCTGCCAGCATTGCTGGCACTACGCCGCCAGCGCGCGGTCGATCAGGGCCGTCCCGGCGTCGCCGAGATCGGCGGCGCCGTATTGGGCGAAGTGCGTCGCGCCCAGTCGCGTCTCGGCGTAGAGCGCGGCGAAGGGCGAGCCGGCCTCGACCAGGGCAGCGACGGCCGCGATCTTCGCCATTCCCTCGCAGAGGAAGCGGGCGCGGCGCTCGGCGTCGCCCGACTTCAGGGTGCGTTCGAGCGCCTGTGCGAGCGGCCCGACCTTGAAGGCCTTGTCGGCGGTGCGCACCAGACGCGAGAGCGTGTCTGCGGCCGCTTCGGGATGGCGGCCGGCGGCGCGCAGCACGTCGAGCGCCATGACGTTGCCCGAGCCTTCCCAGATGGCGTTGAGCGGCGATTCGCGGAAGTAGCGCGCCATGGCCAAGTCCTCGGTGTAGCCGTTGCCGCCCAGACACTCCAACGCCTCGTAGACGAGCTGCGGCGTGGCCTTGCAGACCAGGAACTTGACCGCCGGCGTCAGCAGCCGCGCATAGGCCGCCTCGCGCGGATCGTCGGCGGCATGCTCGGCGGCGCGGCACAGGCGGAACACCAGCGCGACCTGCGCCTCCAGCTCGAGCGCCATGTCGGCCGCGACGGCGCGCATCGAGGGCTGGTCGACCAGCCGGCGCTGGAAGACGGAGCGGTTGCGGATGTGGTGGATCGCCTGGCTGAGCGCGATGCGCGACTGGCCGGCCGAGGCGATGGCGCAGTCGAGCCGCGTCAGGTTCACCATCTCGATGATGGTGCGCACGCCCGCGCCCTCGGGCCCGACCCGCTCGGCCCAGGCGCCGTGGAACTCGACCTCGGAGGAGGCGTTCGACCTGTTGCCGAGCTTGTCCTTGAGCCGCTGGAAGCGGATCGCGTTCTGCGAGCCGTCGGGCCGGTGGCGCGGCATCAGATAGCAGGTGAGTCCGCCTTCTGCCTGCGCCAGCACCAGGAAGGCGTCGCACATCGGCGCCGACATGAACCATTTGTGGCCGGTGATCTCGGCATGCTCGCCGTGGCCCTTCGCAGTCGTGATGTTGGCGCGCACGTCGGTGCCGCCCTGGCGCTCGGTCATGCCCATGCCGAGCGTCACGCCGTCCTTCTCCCACCAGGGCAGCGGCCGGGGATCGTAGGTCCGCGTCCGGATCTTCGGCAGCCACGTCACGAGCTGGCCCGGCTCGGCGCGCAGCGCGCCCACGCAGGCATGCGTCATGGTGATCGGGCACATGTGCCCGCTCTCGGCCTGCGTGGCGAGGTAGAGACGCACGGCGCGCGCCGTCATCGGCGCGGGCTTGTCGCTGCCGCCCTGGGGGGTCTCATGGGCGGAGGCGTGGATGCCGTACCCGATGCTCTTCTGCATCAGCGCGTGATAGGCGGGATGGAACTCGACGAGGTCGAGCCGGTTGCCCTTGCCGTCCATCAGCCGGAGCCGGGGCGGGTTCTCGTTGGCGAGCCGGCCGAGATCGAGCGTGGCGGCCGAGCCGTAGTCCCGGCCGCAGGCCGACAGCGCGCCGGGATCGAGCCCGGCGCGTGCCGCGGCGTCCGCCAGCGGCCGGTCGGCGGCGAAGAGGTCCACGTCGCCGAAGGCCGGCGACTGGTTGAAGGAGGCGTCTTCGAGAAAGCCGGAGGGCATGGAGCTCAGTCTACTCCCACCCCCGCCGCCTGCCAGCGTCAGCCGCCGCCTTCGTACTTGAAGGAGAGCTTCACCTTGGTGCGGTAGGCGGTGACCTTGCCCTTCTCAATCACCATGTCCTGCTCGACGATCTCCGCGACGCGCAGGTCGCGCAGCGACTTCGCCGCGCGCTCGACCGCCGCTTTGGCGGCCTTTTCCCAGGACTCGCTGCTGGTGCCGACCAGCTCGACCACCTTGTAGACGCTCTCGGCCATGACTTCCTCCCTGGACACGGGTGTGCCGTTTCGTCCGGCGCCGGGTCAGGGGGAGGCTCGGCAGCGGCTGCCTAACTGGCTTTTCCTTGGTCGCGGCGTGAGTCTATCACGCCGCGGCGAACTTGCCGAATTCCCAGTTGCGGCCGGGGGCGGCGGCGAACAGGGACTTGGTGTACTCGTGCGTCGGGTTCTCGAAGACCTGCTCGGCGGCGCCATACTCCACGACGCGACCCTTGCTCATCACCGCCACATAGTCGCAGATCTGGGCGGCGACGCGCAGGTCGTGAGTGATGAACAGGACCGCGAGGTTGAGCCGCTGGCGGATCTCGTCGAGAAGCTCGAGCACCTGCTTCTGCACCGAGACGTCGAGCGCCGACACGGCCTCGTCGGCGATCAGCAGCTCGGGCTCCATGGCGAGCGCGCGGGCGATGCAGATGCGCTGGCGCTGGCCGCCCGAGAACTGGTGCGGGTAGCGGTCGAGTGAACTGGGGTCGAGGCGCACCGTCTCCATCAGCTTGCGCGCGCGGGCCATCGCCTCGTCCTTGCCGAGGCCGAAGTTCATCGGGCCCTCGGTGATGAAATCGCCCACGGTGATGCGCGGATTCATCGAGCGGTAGGGATCCTGGAAGACGATCTGCACGCGGCGGCGGTGCGGCCGCAGCTTGCCGGCCGACATGGTGGCGATCTCGGTGTCGCCCAGGAACACCTTGCCCTCGGTCGGATCGATCAGGCGGGCGATGCAGCGCGCCACCGTCGACTTGCCGGAACCCGACTCGCCGACGATGCCGAGTGTCTCGCCCTTTCGGATGTCGAGGTCGACGTCGACCGCAGCCTTCACGACGCGAGCCTTCTGGAAGAAGCCGCTGCCAGAGTATATCTTGCCGAGCTTCTCGGTCCGCAGCACCGTGACGCCATCCCGCCGCACGCCGCGATGCTGCGGGTGGATCGACGGCACCGAGGAGATCAGCATCTTGGTGTAGTTCTGGACCGGACGCGACAGGATCTGCTCGGTCGGGCCCATCTCGACGAGTTCGCCCCAGCGCAACACGGCGACTCGATGGGCGATTTCGGCGACCACGCCGAAATCGTGGGTGATGAACAGCACGCCGGTGCCCTGGCCTTCCTGCAGCTCGGCGATCAGCTTCAGGATCTCGGCCTGCGTCGTGACGTCGAGCGCGGTGGTCGGCTCGTCGGCGATCAGCAGCACCGGATCGAGCACCAGCGCCATGGCGATCATGATGCGCTGACGCTGGCCGCCCGAGAGCTGGTGCGGATAGGAGGCGTAGATGCGCTCCGGCTCGGGCAGCTTCACACGCTCCAGAATGCCCAGGATCTTGGCGCGGCGTTGCGTCGGATCGAGCTGGGTGTGGGTGCTCAGCACCTCGTCGATCTGCTCGCCGCAGGTCATGACCGGATTGAGCGCGGTCATCGGCTCTTGGAAGATCATCGACATGCGCGAGCATCGCAGCTCGCGCAGCCGCTCCTCGCTGGCCGCGAGGATGTTCTCGCCCTGCAGCAGGATCTCGCCCGAGCTGGGCTTCAGGGCTTTGGCCAGCAGGCCCATGACGGTGAAAGCGATCACCGACTTGCCCGATCCCGACTCGCCCACCAGGCAGACGATCTCGCCCGGATTGACGGTGAAGCTCACCTTCTCGACCGCGAACTCGCGATCGGCGCCCTTGGGCAAGGTGACGGCCAGGTTGCGGACTTCGAGGACAGGGCTCTTGGCTTCAGTCGACATCAAACCACCACTGTCGTCCCGACCAAGGCCCGAAGGGCCGCGTGGAGGGACCTTGCTTCAACAACAACTACGTCGAGCGCGGAGAAAAGACCCTTCGACTTCGCTCCGCTCCGCTCAGGGTTTGACCTGACGGTCAAACCTTCTTGCTCATCTTTGGATCGAGCGTGTCGCGCAGACCATCGCCCATGATGTTGATCGCCAGCACCGTGAAGGCGAGGAAAATCGCGGGATAGAAGATGTTGTGCGGGAACACGCGGAACAGCGTGCGGCCCTCGGCCATGATGTTGCCCCAGCTCGGTATCTCCGGCGGGATGCCGATGCCGAGGAAGGAGAGCGCCGCCTCGACCAGGATGGCGGCCGCGGCGAGGAAGGTGCCCTGCACGATCAACGGCGCCACGGTGTTGGGCAGGATATGGCGGAACATCAGGATCCAGGTCGGCGTGCCGACGGAGATGGCACCCTCGACATAGGGTTCCTCGCGCACCGTCAGCACGATCGAGCGCACCAGGCGCACGACGCGCGGCACGTCGGGCACCACGATGGCGAAGATCACGGTGACCAGGCCGGCGCGCCAGATCGAGACGAGGGCGATCGCGAGCAATATGCCCGGGATCGCCATCAACCCATCCATGATGCGCATGATGATCCCGTCGAGCCATCGCACGTAGCCCGAGATCAGGCCGATCACGGTGCCGATGGCCACCGAAATGACCGCCACGGCGACGCCGACCGCGAGCGACACGCGGGTGCCGTAGATCACGCGGCTGTAGACATCGCGGCCCAGGCTGTCGGTGCCGAACAGCGCCACGCGCTTGACGGTCTGGCCGTCGTCGAGACGCATGGTGATCTCGGTACCCGGTTTCTTGTTGCGCGACGCCGGATCGATGCGCGTCGGGTCGACGGTACCGAGGAACGGCGCCAGCAGCGCGATCGCGAGCATAACCAGCAGGATCGTGCCGCCGATGATCACGTTCGGATTCCTGATCGCAACGAGCCACAGGCTCTTGCGCTTTGTCGATGCCGCCGCGATGGAGGCGGAGTCGACGATGTCTTCGGTGACGGCGCTCAATAGCGGATCCTCGGGTCGAACAGGGTGTAGCTGATGTCGATCATCAGGTTGATCACGACATAGACCACCGAGAACATCAGGATGACGGTCTGGATGGTGGGGAAGTCGCGGGACAGCACGGCCTCGACGGTGAGACGGCCCAGCCCCGGCAGGCCGAACACGCTTTCGGTCACAACGGCGCCACCCATCAGGATGGCGATGCCGAGGCCGATCACGGTAAGGATCGGCACGGCGGCATTCCTGAGCGCATGGCGCATCAGCACGACGCGGTTCGAGAGGCCCTTGGCGCGCGCGGTGCGGATATAGTCCTCGTTCAGGACCTCGAGCACCGAGGCGCGGGTGATGCGCGAGATCAGGGCGATGAAGCCGACCGACAGGGTGAGCGACGGCAGCACCATGCGCTCCGCGAACTTCCAGAAGTCGACGCCGATGCGGACATAGCCCTGCACCGGCAGCCAGCCGAGTTCGATGGCGAAGATGTAGATCAGGCAGTAGCCGATCACGAAACCCGGCACCGAGAAACCGATGACCGCGAAGCCCATCACCATGCGATCGAGCAGGGATCCCTGGCGGTAGGCGGCGAGCACGCCGATCGGCACGGAGAGGCAGACGGCGAAGACCAGTGTGCAGGTCGCAAGCGCGAGCGTCGGCTCGATGCGCTGGGCGATCAGCTCGGCCACGGTCTTCTTGAAGAAGTAGCTCTCGCCGAAATTGCCCTGGAGGATGTTGCCGATCCAGATGACGAACTGCGTCCAAAGCGGCTCGTCGAGGCCGAGCTTGGTACGGATGTCGGCGATCTGGTCGGAGGTGGCGTTGTCGCCGGCGATGACCGCGGCGGGATCGCCGGGAGTCAGTCGCAGCATGAGGAAGACGAAGACCGCCACCACCGCGAGCACGGGGACGATGGCGACGATGCGGCGGGCGATGAAATCGAGCATT
>CAYQAY010000034.1:17868-50873 GCA_964415585.1 uncultured Reyranella sp. | reverse complement strand
GCGTGTGGTCGATGAACTTGTGCGGCAGGAAGGCGTGCAGCAGCGTCTCGACCGAGGGGTTGGGCGACTTGGCGTCGAGCAGGTTGGAACGCTGGACGTTGACCATGTCCTCGTCCGAGAGCGCCTGCAGGCCCTCGAGCTCGCGCAGCGGGTCGAGACGGACCGCGGGCAGGCCGGGCGCCTCGATCGTGCCCATGTCCCAGCCGCTGCCCTTGACGCACAGCACGTCGATCGTCCGGCCCGTGATGTCGGCCATGCGCGTCTTGACCGACGTATTGCCGCCGCCGTGCAGCACCAGCTTCGGTTCGCCGCCCAGCAGCCGCGTCGTGTAGACGCGCAACGCCAGGTCCTCGCCGATCCCCTTCCTGGCATGGGCGGCGACGGCGGCCTTGGCGTCGGCGTCGGACCAGAGGTTCTGCATGGGCCCGCCTACTCGCCCGGCTGGATGCCGGCGTCCTTGGCGATCTTCACCCAGGTCGCGATCTCCTGCGCCTGGTAGGGCTTGAAGGCGGCTGGGTCGCGCGGCTCGACCGTGAAGCCGAGATTGTCGATCTTCGCCACGACCTCGGGGTTCCGGAGGCTCTTCAGGATCTCGGCCGAGAGCCGGTCGAGAGCGGGCTGCGGCGTGCCTGCCGGCGCGAAGAAGGCCGCCCACGAGGAGGCGTTGGCGCCGGTGACGCCCTGCTCCTCGAGCGTGGCGACGTCGGGGAGCTTCGGGTTGCGCTTGGTGCTGCCGAGCGCGACGGCGCGCACCTGGCCCGCCTTGATCTGGGCGAGCACGCTGGGCAGCGTCGAGTTCGAGATATCGATGCGCCCGCCGACCAGGTCCTGCACCAGCGGCGGCGCGCCGCGATAGGGCACGTGGGTCATCTTGGTGCCGGTGCGCGCCATGAAAAGCTCGGTCGAGAGATGCGAGCCCGAGCCGATCCCCGTCGAGCCGTAGTTCAGTTCGCCGGGCTTGGCCTTGGCGAGCGCGATGACCTCCTGGATGGTCTTGGCGGGCAGCTCGTTCTTGACCACGAAAACGTGCTCGAAGGCGCCGGCGCCGGCCAGCGGCGCGAAGTCCTTGACCGCGTCGTAGCCCGGCTCCTTCAGCATGAACATATTGTTGCCGTGCGTCTGGTTGTTGCCGAAGGTTATGGTGAGACCGTCGGGCTTCGCTTTCGCGACGGCGCGCGTGCCGACCGAGCCGGCGCCGCCCGACAGGTTCTCGACCACGACCTGCGGGCCGAGCGGGCCGGCGATGTCGGCGGCGACGATGCGCGCGATGACGTCGGTCGGGCCGCCGGCCGGATAGGCCACGACCATCTTGATCGGACCGGACGGTTGCCAGGCCTGAGCGAGGGCGGCGCGAGATGCGAAGGGCGCAGCCAGCAGGCTGGCGCCGAACAGGCGGCGGTTGATCATGGTGACGTGGTCCTATGCGTGGGAAATGACGATCTTGCCGAAGTGGCTCTGGCTCTTGAGGTGGCGGTAGGCGGCCTTCGCCTCGGCGAAGGGGAACACCCTGTCGATGACGGGCTTGAGCTTCGCCGTCTCGATGGCGCGGTTCATCGCCTCGAACATCTGCGTGCTGCCGACATAGATTCCCTGGAGCCGCAGATTGCGGCGCAGGATCGGCATCGGGTCGAGCGTCGACATGCCGGAGAGAAGCCCGATCACGCCGATCGTGCCGCCGATGCGCGTCGCCATGAACGAGCGGGGGAGCGTGCCCGCACCGCCGACCTCGACGGTGATGTCGGCGCCGCGGCCCTGGGTCAGCTTCAACGTCTCCTCGTGCCAGTCGGGCGTCGCCTTGTAGTCGATGACCGCCTCGGCACCCATCGTCTTCAGTCGCTCGGCCTTGGCCGCGACGCTCGACGTGCCGATCACGCGCGCGCCGAACATCCTGGCGAACTGCAGCGCGAAGATCGAGACGCCGCCGGTGCCCTGGATCTGCACCACGTCGCCCGCCTTGAGATGGCCGACCTCGACCAGCGCGTGCCAGGCGGTGACGGCAGCGCAGGGCAGCGTCGCGCCTTCCTCGAAGCTGAGATGCGCCGGCAGCTTCACGACACCTTCTTCTTCGAGGACCGCGAGTTCGGTCAGCATGCCGTCGATTGCGCCGCCCATCGCCGAGGTGAAGGCTGCGTCATGAACCGCGCCGCCGAACCAGCGCTGCATGAAGCAGCCGGCGACGCGGTCGCCGACCTTCACGCGCGTCGTGCCGGGGCCGACCGCGACCACCTCGCCCGCACCGTCCGACAGCGGGATCAGGTCGGGCTTGGGCGCCGAGCGCGCATACTGCGCCTCGATGGTCAGCAGGTCGCGGTAGTTGAGAGAAGAGGCCTTGACGCGCACCAGCACCTGGCGCGGACCGGGGGTGGGATCGGGCCGCTCGGCCGGCATCAGCGAGTCGATGCCCTTGGGCGAGGGGATGACGTAGCACTTCATTTGCCGTTGCCCTTCAGCTCGATGATGGTCTTGGCCATGACCGCTTCCTGATCCCACGGGAACAGAATCCAGGTGTCCTGGCTCACTTCGGTGATGTAGCTGTCGACCACCGGCCGGCCCGCGGGCTTGGCATAGACCGTGGCGAAATGCGCCTCCGGCAGCATCGTGCGCACCGCGCGGGCGGTGACGCCGGTGTCGACCAGATCGTCGACGATCAGCCAGTCCTTGCCCTTGTCCGCTTCGGCCGACGTGCCCTTCAGCAGCTCGACCTTGGCGCCGCGCTCCATGCGGTCGTAGGTCGAACAGCAGACCGTGTCGATCAGGCGCAGGTTCAGCTCGCGCGCGACGATGGCTGCCGGCACCAGTCCGCCGCGGGTGATCGCCACCAGTCCCTTGAACGGCCCCATGTCGGCCAGCCGCCAGGCGAGTGCCCGCGCGTCCCGGTGAAGTTCGGTCCATGACACGGGAAACATCTTGTTGTAGCCGGCACTGCTCGCCATGCGATTTCGCCCCTGCCTCTGTCCGGTTTGGCTTGCCCCTTTGCAAGGGCTGCACTAACACCTTCGACCGGCGCATTGAAGCGCGGGCCTCAGGGAAAACAGGCACGGAGTCCGGGGAACAATGGGATTTGAGCTTACGCCCGCCTTCTGGAGCGGCCTCACCCAGATCGTTCTGGTGAACATCGTCCTGTCGGGCGACAACGCCCTGGTCATCGCCCTGGCCTGCCGGAACCTCGAGAAGAAGCACCAGAAGCCCGCGATCCTGGCCGGCAGCGCCGGTGCGATCGTCCTTCGCATCGTCTTCGTGCTGATCGTCGACCAGCTTCTCAAGATCTCGTTCCTGAAGCTCGCCGGAGGCCTGCTGCTGCTGTGGATCGGCATCAAGTTGGTGCAGGGCGAGGAGGAGCATGGCGACGGCGTGAAGGGCGCAGGTTCCGTCTGGGGCGCCATCCGTACCATCATCATCGCCGACGCCGTCATGAGTCTCGACAACGCCATCGCCATTGCCGCGGCGGCGAAAGGCGACACTACGCTCATCGTCCTCGGGTTGCTGATCAGCATTCCGCTCATCATCTTCGGCGCCACGCTCATCATGGCGTTGCTCAACCGCTTCCCGATCATCGTCATCGCCGGCGGTGCGTTGCTCGGCTGGATCGCGGGCGAGGTCATTGCGACCGACCCTGCCTATGCCGACAAGCTCGCCGCTCTGATCCCGCACGCCAAGACGGTGTTGGAGGTCGGCGGCGCGGTCGTCACCGTGGCCATCGGCTACTTCCTGCAACACCGTGCCCGGCAGCGCCGCCACGCGGAGCCGGTCGATCTCGCAACCGACAACGGCAAGGAGTAGCGTCATGGCCAAGATGAAAGCGATCCTCGTCGCGGTCGACGGCTCGGAGTACTCCGACCGCGCCACCCGGCATGCGCTCGACCTGATCGCCGTCGGCGCCGCGCTCGAACTCCATCTCCTGAACGTGCAACCGAGCCTCGGCGGCGCGGTCGCGGCCTTCGTGTCCAAGGAGCAGATCGACGCGCACCACCGCGAGGAGGGCGAGAAGGGCCTGGCGTCCGCCGTCGCGCTCGCCAAGAAGGCGTCAGTGCCGGCGAAGACGCATATCGGTGTCGGCCGCCAGGGCGAGGTCGTCGCCGACTTCGCGCGCAAGCTCGGGGCCGGCCTCGTCGTGTTGGGCACGCGCGGGCACACCGGCCTCGCAGGGGTCCTGCTGGGCTCGGTCGCGCAGGACGTGATCGCCCATGCCGAAGTGCCCGTGACGCTCGTGAAGTAGCCATTCCGGCCCGGACGGCGTAAAACGCGGCCCGACGGGAGGGCCGCGGGTTTGGGCGAGGAGATGTGGCGACACGAGGCGCTCGCGCCCTATGCGACCCTGCCATGGAAGAGCCGCGGCCGCCGCCATCCCGAGCCCGACGCCCCGAGCCGCAGCCCTTTCCAGCGCGATCGCGACCGCATCATCCACTCGACGGCGTTCCGGAGGCTGAAGCACAAGACGCAGGTCTTCGTCTATCACGAGGGCGACCACTATCGGACGCGCCTCACGCACTCGCTCGAGGTCGCCCAGATCGCCCGCACCATCTGCCGCGTGCTGCGGCTCGACGAGGATCTCGGGGAGGCCGTGGCGCTCGCCCACGACCTCGGCCACACGCCGTTCGGCCATGCCGGAGAGGAGGCGCTGCACGGCGCGATGAAGCCCTATGCCGGCTTCGACCACAACGCGCAGACGCTCCGCATCCTCACCAAGCTCGAGGACCGCTATGCCGAGTTCGACGGCCTGAACCTCACCTGGGAGACGCTCGAGGGCGCGGTGAAGCACAATGGCCCGCTGCTGAAGCCCGGTCGCAAGCTCTCCGACCTGCCGGCCGCCATCGTCGAATACTGTCAGGACCACGATCTCGAGCTCGACGGCCATGCCGGTCCCGAGGCGCAGGTCGCCGCCCTCTCCGACGACATCGCCTACAACAACCACGATATCGACGACGGGCTGCGCGCCGGCCTGTTCGAGGTGAAGGACCTTCTCGAGCTGCCGCTGGTCGGCGAGATGTTCTCGATCGTGACGCAGAAGTATCCCGGCATCGACCAGACCCGGCTGATCCACGAGGCGGTGCGACGTGTGATCAACGCCATGGTCGAGGACGTGCTGACCGAGACGCGCCGGCGGCTGAAGGAGGCGGTGCCGAAGTCCGTCGACGACATCCGCGCGCTGGGCCGGCCCGTCGTCGCCTTCTCCGAGCACATGGCCGCCACCGACAAGACGGTGAAGGGCTTCCTCTACAAGCGCATGTACGAACACTGGAAGCTCAATCGCTCGCACTCCAAGGCGCGCCGCGTCGTGATCGACCTGTTCGAGCTCCTGTTCGCCGAACCCAACTGCCTGCCCTCGCCGTGGCGGGAGAAGGCCGAGCAGGCAACCACCCACGCCCGCGCCCGCGTGGTCGCCGACTACATCGCCGGCATGACCGACCGCTTCGCGCTGGACGAGCACAAGCGGCTCTTTGATCTCTACGAGTAAAGCTGCAATACCCCGGCCCCATGAATCCCTACCGCCACTTCATCGGCGAGATCGTGGCCGCACTGCAGTCCATGCAGGCGGCCGGCGAATTGCCGGAAAAGCTCGATTTTTCGGCCATCACCGCCGAGCCGCCGCGTGATGCGGCGCACGGCGACATCGCGACCAACGCAGCCATGGTGCTGGCCAAGGCGGCGTCCCGGAAGCCACGCGAGATCGCCGATGCGCTGCTGCCGCGCCTCAAGGCAAACGCCGACGTGGTCGACGGTGCGGTGGCGGGGCCGGGGTTCATCAACCTCAAGATCGCCGACGGTTTTTGGCGCGAGCGCCTGCGCGACTGCCTGAAGGCCGGCGTTGCCTACGGCGATTCGACGATGGGGCAGGGCGCCAAGGTGAACGTCGAGTACGTCTCGGCCAATCCGACCGGACCGCTGCACGTGGCGCACGCACGCGGCGCGGTGGTGGGCGACGCACTCGCCAACCTGCTCGCCAAGGCAGGCTACGACGTAACCAAGGAATACTACATCAACGACGCGGGTGCCCAGGTCGACAAGCTCGGCCAGTCGACCTACCTGCGCTACCTCGAGGCGATGGGCGAGAAGATCGAGTCGATTCCCGAGGGTCTCTACCCCGGAGAATATCTGAAGGACGTCGGCGCCGCGATCGCCAAGCGCGATGGCGCGCGCTGGGTGGGCATGCCGGAGGCGGGCTGGTTGCCGGAGATGCGCGGCTTCGCCATCGCCATGCTGATGGCCGAGATCAAGGCCGACCTCGAAACGCTCGGCGTCCACATCGACGTCTATTCGTCGGAACGGGCGCTGGTCGAGAACGGCGCCGTCGATCGCGCCTTCCAGGAACTCAGCCGCCAGGGCCTCATCTACCGGGGCCGGCTCGAGCCTCCGAAGGGGCAGAAGCCCGACGACTGGGAGGATCGCGAGCAGACGCTCTTCCGGGCGACGAAGTTCGGCGACGAGGTCGACCGTCCGTTGAAGAAGTCGGACGGAAGCTGGACCTACTTCGCCAACGACATCGCCTACCATCACGACAAGTACCGCCGCGGTTTCGTCGACATGATCGACGTGTGGGGCGCCGACCACGGCGGCTACGTCAAGCGCATGAAGGCGGCCGTCAGCGCCATCACCGACCGCAAGGGCGAGCTCGACGTTAAGCTCTGTCAGCTCGTCCGCGTCATGCGCAACGGCGAGCTGGTGCGCATGTCCAAACGGGCTGGCACTTTCGTGACCCTGCGCGACCTGCTCGACGAGGTGGGGCCAGATGTTGTGCGGTTCACCATGCTGACCCGCAAGAACGACGCCCCGTTCGACTTCGACCTCGCAAAGGCCACAGATCAGTCACGGGACAACCCGGTCTGGTATGTCCAGTATGGCCACGCGCGCACCCGCTCCGTTCTGCGGCAAGCGAGCGCCGCCGGCATCGCGGTCGAGGGGTTGGACAGCACCTCGCTCGACCGTCTGGGCGATGCCGGCGAACTCGCGTTGATCCGCCTGATCGCCCAATGGCCTCGTCAGGTCGAGGCTGCTGCGATCGCCCACGAGCCGCACCGGATAGCGTTCTATCTCTACGACCTGGCGGCCGCCTTCCATGCCCACTGGAACCGGGGGCGGGAGGAGCCGGGGCTGCGCTTCGTGGTCGAGGGGGATCCCGGGCTCACCCGGGCAAGACTGGCATTGGTACAGGGAATCGGTTTTGTGATAGGATCAGGGTTAAAGGTCTTCGGCGTAACACCCGTCGAGGAAATGAGATAACGAATGCACATCCGCCGGTCCCCCTCCGGCGACGGTCCTACGATCTACCGACCTAACGAGTCGGTTGCGGTGCGGCTCGATCCTCCGCCCCGGCCCGTCGCACACGAGCCCGATTCAATCCCGCCGCCGCCGCGGGACTCGCTGCTCATGCGGGTCAACAGGCGGCGCGGCCAGATCCTCACGGTCATGGTCTCGATCGCCGCCATCGCGAGCTTCGGCTCGGTCGTGTGGTGGGCCCACAACCAGGACGTCAAGGCGGGCGGAAAGGGCCTCGAGCCGCTGGTCGTCCAGGCGCCGACCACGCCGGCCCGGATCAAGCCCGAGAATGCCGGCGGCCTCGTGCCACCCAATCAGGACAAGGAAGTCTTCAACCGCATCTCGCCGGGTGCCGTGCCCAGCCAGCCGGAGAAGCTTCTGCCTGCGGCGGTGACGCCCAAGCTGCCGGCAAGCGGCATGCCGCTGCCGGCGACGCCCAGGGAGCCCGAGGTCGCCAAGGCACCGACGCCGCTGCAACCCAACCCGCCGGTTTCGGCCACGTCCAGCCCGGCCCCGGCGCCGGCCGAGCCCAAGGTGCCGGCCAATCCGCCGAACGTTCAGCAGGCGTCCGCAACGCCCGCCTCCACCGAGAGCGGCCCCAGCATCGCCAGCCTGATCGAGAACATGTCCGGACCGACCGGCGGCTGGCGCGTGCAGATCGCTTCGGTGAAGAACGAGGACGTGGCCAAGTCGACCTGGGCACGGCTCCAGAGCGCGCATGGCGACGTGCTGGCCAGCCTGCGCATGCAGCCGGTCCGCGTCGATCTCGGCGACCGCGGTGTGTGGTATCGCGTCCAGGCCGGCCCGCTCGACGAGAGGCAGGCCCAGTCGGTCTGCAGCACGCTGAAGAGCCGCAAGGCCGACTGCGTCGCCGTTCCGCCCGCACGGTGAGGCTCTGGCGATGAGAGCGCCGCGCGCGGCTATCTTCGGCTGCGCCGGTCCCGACCTCTCGGCCGATGAGCGCGCGTTCTTCCGCGAAGCCGATCCGCTGGGTTTCATCCTGTTTGCGCGCAACGTCGACACGCCGGAGCGCACACGCCGTCTGGTCGACGAGCTGCGGTCCAGCGTGGCGCGCGCCGACGCGCCGGTGCTGATCGACCAGGAAGGTGGTCGCGTCGCCCGCCTGCGGTCGCCGTACTGGCGCAAGGCGCCGGCAGCGCGTGTGTTCGGTGAGCTCTATGCCCGCGATGCCGGGCATGGCCTTGAAGCCGCCAAGCTCAACGCGCGCCTGCTGGCAGCCGACGTCGCATCGATCGGATGCGACGTGGACTGCGTGCCGGTCCTCGACATCGCCTTCCCCGAGACGCACGCCGTGATCGGCGATCGCGCCTTTGCCGACCGGCCCGAGCCGGTGGCCGCCCTCGGGCGCGCCGCTGCGGAGGGCCTCCTGGCGGAGGGCGTGATGCCGGTCATCAAGCACATTCCCGGGCATGGCCGCGCGACCGTCGACAGCCACGAAGCGCTGCCCCGGGTGAGCGCCTCGCGCGCCGAGCTGGAGCGTACCGATTTCGTGCCCTTCAAGCTCCTTTCGGACCTGCCCTGGGCGATGACCGGTCACCTGTTGTTCGAGGCGATCGACCCCCGGGACTGCATCACGGTTTCGGCAGCTGCCGTGCAGGACGTGATCCGCGGCCACATCGGCTTCGACGGGCTCCTCCTGTCGGACGATCTCTCCATGCAGGCACTGGGCGGCTCGCTCGCCGATCGGGCGGCGCGCGCCCTGACGGCGGGTTGCGACATCGCCCTTCACTGCAATGGCCGCATGGACGAGATGGTCGAGATCGCCGGCCGGGTACCCTCCATGACCGAGCCCGCCTTCCGGCGCTTCGAGGTCGGCCGCGCCTTCCTCGCCCGGCACCGCGATCCGGCCGGCAAGAAAGGCCTCTCGGAAGCCGAAAAACGGCTCACCGAGCTTCTGCCCGAATGGGGATAAGGCAGGGCCAAATCCAGTGGCGGTGTGCGCTGCCACTGGATTAAACCGGGGCTACATGAACGAGCCCGAAAAGCCCGCCGAGACACCGACTGCAGAGGCCCCGCCCGCCGACAGTTTCGCGGCCGGCGGTCCCGACGTCATCGCGCCGGGCGAGGGCGAGCTGATCGTCAACATCGAGGGCTTCGAGGGCCCGCTCGACCTGCTGCTCACCTTGGCGCGCGATCAGAAGGTCGATCTGCGCCGCATCTCGATGGTGGCGCTGGTCGACCAGTATCTGGCGCACGTCGCGCAGGCGCGCCGCCTCAGGCTGGAGCTCGCCGCCGACTATCTCGTGATGGCGGCGTGGCTCGCCTACCTTAAGTCCCGGCTGCTGCTGCCCGAGCCGCCGGCCGGCGAAGAGCCGTCGGGCCAGGAGATGGCCGATGCGCTGCAATGGCAACTCCGCCGCCTCGAGGCGATGCAGGAGGCCGGCGCCCGGCTCATGGCGCGACCGCAGCTCGGCAAGGACATCTTCGCGCGCGGCGCGCCCGAAGGCGTGATCGTCGTGCGGCGTGCAGTGTGGGACGTCAAGCTTTACGACCTGCTCAGCGCCTACGGCACGCAGGTGCGGCCCAAGGATGCCGACACCTACCAGATCGAGCCGATGCAGTTCTTCTCGGTCGAGGAGGCGGCTGAACGACTCGGCCGCATGCTGGGCATCGCCATCGACTGGCAGACGCTCGAGGCCTTCCTTCCGGCCGGTCTCACCGATCCCACCAAGCGCCGTTCGGCGATCGCCTCGACCTTCGTCGCGGGTCTGCAGCTCGCCAAGGACGGCCAGATCGAGTTGCGCCAGACCGAGCGCTTCGGGCCCATCCATCTGCGCAAGCGTACCGAGCAACGGTGACGGTTCTTCATATGTCAGACATCCAGAACGCCACGAAGATCACGGAAGACCCGACCTTCCTCGCGGTGATGATCCTTGCCGGGCTGTCGGACACACCTGGTCTGTCGGCGGCCAAGGAGAAGGCCGAGGTCGAGAAGGACGACGACGACGAGTCTGATGATGACGACTCGGACGACGATGACGATGACGACGACGACGAAGACGAAGACGACGATGACGATGATGAGGAGGAGGATGGCGGCGAGGAAGAGTCGTCCAAGGCGATAGACGTTCCGATCGAGGCCGTGGGCACGGCTGCTGCCGCGATCGCCGGCGCCCAGGTGACCGACGTGGTCTCGCCCGACCATCCGCAGCATCTGCGCCTGCTCGAGGCCTTGATTTTCGCCGGCACGCAGGCGCTCGACGAGAAGGAGCTGGCCGAGCGGCTGCCCAACGACGCCAATGTGATGCAGCTCATCGCCGATCTCACCGCGCTCTACGCCGGCCGCGGCGTGAACCTCGTGAAGGTGGCTGGAGGCTACGCCTTCCGTACCGCGCCCGACCTCTCCGAGAAGCTAAAGATCGAGCGGCCGGTGACGCGCAAACTCAGCCGTGCCTCGGTCGAGACGCTGGCGATCATCGCCTATCACCAGCCGGTGACGCGCGCCGAGATCGAACAGGTGCGCGGCGTCGGCCTCAGCAAGGGCACCCTCGACCTGCTGTTCGAGCAGAACTGGATCAGGCCGATGGGCCGCCGCCGGGCGCCCGGCAAGCCCGTGACTTGGGGTACCACCGAGTTCTTCCTCGAGCATTTCGGCCTGCCGAGCCTCGACGACCTGCCAGGGCAGGAGGAATTGAAGGCTGCGGGCCTCTTGGACCCCCGCTCTCAGCCCCCCATGTTCCGGCCGGAAGAGCCGGACCTGCCGCTCGAGCCCGCCGAGGACGAGGCCGACGAGCCTCTCGCGGCGGAGGAAACGGGTCGCTGACAGGCGTCGGCGCCCCAGAACGGTCTTATTCGACTGGTTGCCGGCCCTTCGGCGCGAATGCCATAATCGGCTTCCGTCGTTTCGACACGCCGATCGCAATCGTTTCTGGGAGCATTTTCATATGGGTAGCTTCAGCGTATGGCACTGGCTGATCGTGCTGGCCGTCGTGCTGCTGCTGTTCGGCGGTCGCGGCAAGATCTCGCAGCTCATGGGCGACTTCGGAAAGGGCCTGTCGGCCTTCAAGAAGGGCGTCGGTGGCGGAGCCGAGGAGACGCCGCCTGCCCAGACAGCCGGCCAGCCCGGCGACACGGCCAAACCGATCTCGGCGCAGGCCACCACCACGCCCCCGGGCAGCTCATCGGGCACTCCGGCCGGCGGGACGGTCCACCAGGACACCGCCGCCAAAGTCTGATCCGATCGGGCCGGGGCTGACTCCCGATGTTCGGTATCGATAGTCCGGAGCTTCTGGTCATCGCGGTCGTGGCGCTGGTCGTCATCGGCCCCAAGGAACTGCCGAACATGCTGCGGAGCTGGGGCAAGTGGATGTCCCAGATGCGCGGCATGGCGTCGGAGTTCCGCGGCCATGTCGACGACATGGTACGCCAGTCCGAGCTGGACGAGGTGAAAAAGCAGCTCGAATCGGCGCCCGGCCTCGATCTCCAGGCGCTCGATCCCACCAAGGAGATCAAGAACGCCATCCAGGAGGGCATGGCCGAGGGCGAGAAGATCATGGCCGACGCCAAGGCCCAGATCGACAATCCGTTGGTCGAGCCCGAATCGGCGCCGCAAATCGCGGCCGAGCCCGCCCTTGCGCCTGCCGCCGAGCCGGCGGCCGTGCTGGTCGAGGCGTCGCCCGCCGCACCGCCTGCTCTAGAAGAGAAGCCGGCAAAGGCCGTCGCGACCGGCTGAGGGCGCCAATTAGCGCTTTGAACTGACTGGCAAAGGGCGGCATAAGGCGGCTCCCATGCTTCGATGCATCCCGTGACCCAGGCCACGCACGACGGTCCTGAAGACGACAAGCCGATGCCACTGCTCGATCACCTGATCGAGCTGCGCAAGCGGCTGATCTATGCGCTTGTCTGCTTCTTCCTCGTCTTCTTCGTTACGTTCTACTTCGCCAAGCCGATCTTCTCGTTCCTGATCCAGCCGGCGCTGGCCGACGGCTACAAGGTCATCGTCCTCGACATCTTCGAGTTCTTTTTCGTCACGGTGAAGTTGTCGGCGTTCGTGGCGCTGATCGTCGGCTTCCCGCTGATCGCAGTGCAGATCTGGCTGTTCGTGGCGCCAGGCCTCTACCGGCACGAGAAGCGTGCCTTCGTGCCGTTCCTCGTCGCTACGCCGTTCATGTTCTATGCCGGCTGCGCGCTGATGTACTACGTCGTGCTGCCATACGTAATCAACTTCATGTTGACGCAGTATGCCCCTGCCGACATCGAGAAGACGCTGCGCTCCTCGGACTATCTCGAGCGCATCCTGCAGCTCGTCTTTGCCTTCGGTTTCGCTTTTGAGGTTCCTGTTCTGCTGACGTTGCTGATCCAGGTGGGGATCGCCACGACCGAAGGATTGAGGTCCAAGCGTCGCTACGCCATCGTCGTGGCTTTCGTCATCGCCGCGGTGCTCGCGCCTCCAGACGTGGTCAGCCAGATCGCCTTGGCGATCCCGCTGATGGCATTCTACGAGCTCAGCATCATCATAGGCGGATGGATCGAACGGAAGCGCGAGCGCGAGGACAAGAAGGCAGAGGAAGACGAGAGGAAGGCCGAGGAAGCGGCCAGCTGAGCCATGCACGACATACGTTTCATCCGCGAGAGCCCGCAGGCGTTCGACGCAGGCCTCAAGAAGCGCAATCTGGCGCCGCTATCGGCCGAGATCCTCGAGATCGACCAGCGTCGCCGGGCCGCCATCACCGAGAGCGAGGCGATCCAGGCCCGGCGCAGGGCCCTCAGCCAGCAGATCGGCATGGCCAAGCGCAAGGGCGAACCCGCCGAGGCGCTGATGGCCGAGGTCGCCTCCCTCGAAGAGAGCCTGAAGGCCGGCGAGCGCGAGGCCCAGCGCCTCGACGAGGAGCTCAAGGGCCGGCTGGAGGTGCTGCCCAACCTGCCGTTCGATGATGTGCCCGACGGCACCGACGAAGCCGGCAACGTCGAGTTGCGCCGCGTCGGCAGCCAGCGCAATTTCAGCTTTACGCCCAAGGACCACGTGGCGCTGGGCGAGGCGACAGGCGAGATGGATTTCGCCGCCGCCGGCAAGATGTCGGGCGCGCGCTTCGTGGTGCTGAAGAAGCACCTGGCGCGGCTCGAGCGGGCGATCGCGCAGTTCATGCTCGACCTGCACACCAGCGAGGAGGGCGGCTATACCGAGGTCAACCCGCCCTTCATGGTGCGCGACAACGCCGCCTACGGTGTCGGGCAACTTCCGCGCTTCGCCGAAGACATGTTCCACACCGACAACGGCTTCTGGTTGATCCCGACCGCCGAGCTGCCGCTCACCAACCTGGTGAACGACACGGTGCTGGACGAGAAGGACTTGCCGCTACGCTTCACCGCCTGGACGCCGTGCTTCCGCTCCGAGGCCGGTGCGGCGGGCAAGGACACGCGCGGCATGATCCGCCAGCATCAGTTCCCCAAGGTCGAACTGGTGAGCATCACCACGCCCGAGCAGTCTGCGGCGGAGCACGAGCGCATGACGGGCCGCGCCGAGGAGGTGCTGAAGCGCCTCGGCCTGCCGTTCCGCACCATCGTGCTGTGCGGCGGCGACATGGGGCCGGCCTCGCGCAAGACCTACGACATCGAGGTCTGGTTGCCCGGGCAGAACGCCTATCGCGAGATCTCGAGCTGCTCGAACTGCGGCGACTTCCAGGCCCGGCGCATGAACGCGCGCTACCGGCCAAAGGAAGGGAAAGGGACGCGCTTCGTGCACACGCTGAACGGCTCCGGCCTCGCCGTCGGCCGCACGCTGATCGCCGTGCTGGAGAACTACCAGAACGAGGACGGCTCGGTGACGATCCCCGAGGCGCTGCTGCCCTACATGGGCGGACTGAAGTTCATCCCGGGTCCGGCCAAGTGACGCCGGCCGACATCGCCAGGGCGCGCGTCCTCGTCACCAACGACGACGGCATCAACGCCCCCGGGCTCGACGCCATGATCGACATCGCGAGCCAGCTCTCGCAGGACGTCTGGATCGTGGCGCCGGAATACAACCAGAGCGGCGCCGGCCATTCGCTGTCGCTCACCCATCCGGTGCGCGCCCGCCAGCTCACCGAGAAGAAGTTCGCGCTGGAGGGGACTCCGACCGACTGCGTGCTGTTCGCGGTCAAGCACCTGCTCAAGGACCGCAAGCCCGACATCGTGCTGTCGGGCGTCAACCGCGGCTCCAACATGGCCGACGACGTGACCTATTCCGGCACCATCGCCGGCGCCATGGAAGGCTGCCTGCTCGGTATCCCCTCGATCGCCTTCAGCCAGGCCTACACCCATCCCCATCCGCTGAAGTGGGACACCGCCACGCATTTCGGCGCCGACATCGCGCGCCGCGTGCTGGCCGGCGGCATCCCGCGCAACGTCCTGGTCAACGTGAACTTCCCCGACGTCGTCGCCGCTGCGGTGAAGGGGACCCGCGTCACGCGCCAGGGCGTGCGCGGCTTCGGCGGCCACATCGTCGAACGCACCGACCCGCGCGGCGGGACCTACTACTGGATCGCCTATGCACCCGGCGAGCACGAGCGCGACGAGGAGAGCGACATCACCGCGGTGCGCTCGGGCTATGTTTCGGTGACGCCGCTGCACCTCGACCTCACGCACGAGGCCACGCGCCGCAAGTTCGGCTCGTTGTTTCCCGCGACCTGAACCGGGGCGGGCGCCGTGAACGTCCCGGCCATGCAGCGCCTGATCGCCGAGCTCCGCAACTCGGGCATCGAGGACGAGGCCGTGCTGGCGGCCATCGCCGCCGTCGATCGCGAGCGTTTCGTCTCGCCGACCTTCGCCGAGCGCGCCTGGGAGAACACCGCGCTGCCCATCGCCTTCGGCCAGACGATCAGCCAGCCGCTGGTGGTCGCGGCCATGACCGAGGCGCTGCGCGTCGGCCCGCGCATGAAGGTGCTCGAGATCGGCACCGGCTCCGGCTACC
The DNA here is from genome assembly GCA_964415585.1 of uncultured Reyranella sp. Lineage (GTDB taxonomy): Bacteria > Pseudomonadota > Alphaproteobacteria > Reyranellales > Reyranellaceae > Reyranella. The sequence continues at coordinate 35,710 of CAYQAY010000034.1, read as the reverse complement.
AGGCCGCCGTGCTCGCCAAGCTGGCGCGCCGCGTCTACTCGATCGAGCGCTACAAGCCGCTCTCCCGGGAGGCCGAGCGCCTGCTGCTCGACCTCGGCATCTACAACGTGGTGGTCGACGTCAACGACGGCAGCAAGGGCTGGCCCGGCCAGGCGCCGTTCGACCGCATCATCGTGACCGCCGCCGCCGAGGAGCGGCCGCAGGCCCTGATCGACCAGCTCGCCGTCGGCGGCATCCTGATCGTGCCGGTGGGCCGCGACCCCACCGCCCAGGTGGTCGAACGCATCGTGAAGAGCGACAGCGGGCTGCAGCGCGACACCCTGATGCCCGTGCGATTCGTGCCCCTGGTGGCCGGGCCCCTGCCGGTCCTGGGGCAGGGCTGAGATAGGGCCAGATATCGACAGAAGCCCGATTCCCGCCGGAATCGTGATCTAGTAGAATGGGCCCATGAAAAGAGCCCCTCGCTTCCCCTCGCGATGGGCCGGCCGGATGCGCACGCTGGGTACATTGGCGGCGCTGTCGGTCGCGCTCGGCGCCTGCAACACCGTCATGGGTGCCCGCGAAGGCACCATGGAATATCCCGGCTCCGGCGCCGGCCCCAATGCCGTTCCGGTCTACGTCGTGAAGGAAAAGGACACGGTCTCCAGCCTGTCCCAGCGTTACGGCGTTCCTTCGCAGACCATCATCGACCGCAACAACCTGAAGCAGCCCTACACGTTGAAGCCCGGCCAGTCGTTGCAGATGCCGGGCGCGCGTTTCGTGCCGGACGACGTGCCTGGCGCGCAGACCGCCGCGGCCAACCCGAACGCGACCTCGTCGGTGAAGCGCGAGACGCTGGCCGCCCCCAGCCAAGGGGAGGCGCCGCGTTCGGCCGCCCCGGCCGGCGAGCCGACACCGCTCAGCCCAGCCTCGCAGTCGGTCACCGTGCCGGCCACGCCGCCGCCCAGGCTCGCCTGGCCGGTCAACGGCAAGGTCATCTCGAACTACGGCACCTCGGGCGGCCAGAAGAACGACGGCATCGACATCGCCGCCGCCAAGGGTACGCCCGTGCATGCCGCCGACGGTGGCGAGGTGATCTACGCCGGCAGCGACGTCGCCAAGATGGGCAACCTGCTGCTGGTGCAGCACTCCGGCGGCTACATCACCGCCTACGGCAACAACGAGGAGCTGTTGGTCAAGAAGGGCGCCCAGGTGAAGAAGGGCCAGACCATCGCCAAGGTCGGAAACTCCGGCGGCTCGGCCGAGCCCTATCTGCACTTCGAGGTCCGCCGCGGCGGCAAGACCATCGACCCGCTGTCGGCGCTGCCGAAGAAGTAAGGTCGTTCAGACGACCTTGCCGTCGATCTTGTACTCGCCCTTGCGGTCCTCGATCTCAAGGACCCAGAGATCAGGATCGCGCGCCACCTGGCGGGCGATGTAGGCATCGGCTGCCGCCTCGTCGACTGGTGTCGGGCCGGTGCCGCGGCTCCAGGCCGGCTCGTCGTTCATCGTGCTGGCCTGGGTGTAGACCGTGACGCCCGCCTCGAAGCGGTTGATCTTCAGCAGCACCGTACCGGCATCGGGATCGCCGCGCCGCACGACGGCGGCCGGGATGAATGCGCGATCGCACAGCCGCACCTGCGCGCTCACCCACAATCCCGTCGTCAGGCCCATCACCATGATGGCACCTTCATGCCAGCGCGTCGTCCAGCCCGTCAAACACCGCGCGTGCACCGCGCCAGCGGAAGCGCACACAGGCGAACGGCAGCGCATTCAGCGCCGTGTCGCCGTCGGCGAGCTTCGCCGGCGCGATCAGGATCGGCCGCACGTCGGGCCCGCCGCGCGCCGAGGCGAGCGAGAGCGAGCCCACGGCCAGCTCGAGTTCGTCGTCGCCGCCGTCGGCGACCAGGGCGAACAGCGGCTGCGGACGCTCGCCGCGCAGCGAGAACAGGTCCTCGGCGCCACCCATCAGGCCGCGCTTGGCGAATTCCTCGTGCAGCGCCACATCGACCAGCCGGCGGTCGCAGGCGGCCGACGCCGACGGCGCCGTCGTCGAGGCGATGCAGAGGCCGGTGCCTTGGTCGCGCGGCTCGCCCGCCTTGAAGGCGCGTACGGCGTCGACGAACCGTCCCAGCAATCGTGTCAGCCGCGGGCTGTCGAGCGGCGCCACGATCAGCGCCTCGCGCTCCTCGCCGTCGGGCCACATCACCGCACGCCACACGCCGTCGGCCAGGAACTCCCGGAAGGCCGACTTGCGCTGGCCAGGCCGCGCGCCGCCCATGCGGCCCGAATGGGCGAGGTAGAGCGCACCCGAATCGTCGGCCACGATCAGCCCCGCCACCTTCCGGTCCGTCCCCTCGCGCGGCAGGTTGATCTCGCAGGTGATGCTCTCGCGCCTGGCCGGTGCGTCGGGCGCGTGGCCGAGGACGAGTCCGTGGCGCGCCGCGATCTTCTCGCGCGCCTGGCGCGGCTCGAAGGCCCACCAGAAGGAATCGTCGCGCGCCCAGTGGATGGTGGTGCGCAGCTCGCCGCCACGCCAGGTGAGCCGCACGGCGCGCACGGGAACGCCCTTCAACGCGCCCTGCAGGCGCTTGATGGCGCGATCGATCCGCCTCGGCTCCCCGACGACCCGCAGCATGTGCGATCCTACTGCCGCCGCCGGCCCTTGCCCAAGTGGACAGGTTCGGCCATGAGAGCCGGCTCCCATTCTTGTCAGGACTGATGGCTGAACCACCTCTCCTCGGGCTCGCCGGCATTCGTTACCACCTGGGCGACCAGACGATCCTCGACGGCGTCGAGCTGTCGATCGCGCCCGGCGAGCGGCTGTCGCTGGTCGGGCGCAACGGCGCGGGCAAGTCGACGCTGCTGCGCATCCTGGCCGGCGCGCCGATCGCCGATTCCGGCACGCGCTTCGCCCAGCCCGGCGCCACGGTCGCGACGCTGCCGCAGGAGCCCGATTTCGGAGGCCATGCCACGGTGGCGCACTATGTGGCCTCCGTACTTCCAGATTCGCTCGGGCCCTCGGACTACCGCGTGGCAGCACTCCTCACCGAGCTGAAGCTCGACGGCACGCGCGAGCCGCAGGGACTGTCGGGCGGCGAGGTCCGTCGTGCCGCACTCGCGCAGGCGTTGGTCGCCGAGCCCGACGTGCTGCTGCTCGACGAGCCGACCAACCATCTCGACCTGCCGACCATCGAATGGCTGGAGGAGAAGCTCGGAAGCTGGCGCGGCGCCTACGTGCTGGTGAGCCACGACCGCCGCTTTCTCGCCAACCTGACGCGCGCCGTGCTGTGGCTCGACCGCGGCATCGTGCGCCGCCTCGACAAGGGTTATGCCGAGTTCGACGCCTGGTCGTCGGACATCCTGGAGCGCGAGGCGACCGAGCGGCACAAGCTCGACCGGCTGATCGAGCGCGAGACCGAATGGGCCGGCAAGTCGATCCGCGCCCGCCGCACGCGCAACGAAGGCCGCCTGCGCGCGCTCGGCGAACTCCGCAAGCAACGCCGCCGGCAGATCGGCCCGGTCGGCCGCGCCACCATCGAGACCGGCGCCGCCGAGCAGTCGGGCAACCTCGCCATCACCGCGCGCGGCATCTCCAAGTCCTACGGCGGGCGCGCCATCGTGCGCGACTTCTCCACCCGCATCTTTCGGAAGGATCGCATCGGCCTGATCGGCCCCAACGGTGCGGGCAAGACGACCTTGCTGCGCATGCTGATCGGCGATCTCCAGCCCGACACCGGCTCGGTGAAGCTCGGCGCCAACCTGATGGCGGTGGTGATCGACCAGCGCCGTATCGCGCTCGATCCCGACAAGACGCCGTGGGAGATCCTCGCCGACCGCAACGACCATGTGCTGGTGCGCGGCCAGCAGCGCCACGTCATGACCTACCTGCGCGAGTACCTGTTCCGCGACGAGCAGGCGCGTCAGCCGGTGCGCACGCTCTCCGGCGGCGAGCGCAACCGCCTGCTGCTCGCCAAGGCGCTGGCCGCGCCCTCCAACCTGATCGTGCTGGACGAGCCGACCAACGACCTCGATGCCGACACGCTCGACCTTCTGCAGGAGGCACTGTCGGACTATGACGGCACCGTCCTGCTGGTGAGCCACGACCGCGACTTCCTCGACCGCCTCGTCACCTCGACCATCGCGCTCGAGGGCGACGGCAGCGCCACGGAATATGCCGGCGGCTACACCGACTATCTCGCCCAGCGCGGTCCGCGCGCGACGCCGGTTGTCGCAGCAGCGCCGCGCAAGGAGAAGGCGTCACCGCCGCGCGAGACTTCCACGCCCAAACAGCGGCTGGGCTACAAGCGCGAGCGTCAGCTCGCCGAGCTGCCAAAGAAGATCGAGGCGCTGCAGGCCGAGATGGCGACGCTGAACGAGGCGCTGACCGACGCCGGCCTCTACGGCCGCGATCCGAAGGCCTTCGCCGCCAAGACCGCGCGCCTCGGCGCGGCGCAAGCCGAGCTCGACGCCGCCGAAACCGAATGGCTGGAGCTCGAGATGCTGCGCGAAGAGTTGAACGGCTGACTCCGTCGTCCCGACCAAGGCCCGCAGGGCCGCGTGGAGGGACCCTCTCTCCACGAACGGCTACTGCAGGTGGAGAGAAGGCCTCTCGGCTGCGCTTCGCTCCGCTCGAGGCGACAGGAAAATTCTAGCCCTTGCGCCTGAAGTGCGAGGCGATCATCAGGGCCGTCGCCACCGTCACCTTCTTGCCGGTCGGGATGTGCAGGAACTCGTTGGGCCCGTGCGCATTGGAGTGCGGCCCCAGCACGCCGGTGATCACGAACTGGGTGTCGGGAAACTTGTCGCCCAGCATGCCCATGAACGGGATCGTGCCGCCTTCGCCCATGTAGGCGACCGGCTGGCCGAACGCCTCCTGCGAGGCCTCTGTCACCGCCTTCTCCAGCCACGGCGCCAGTGGCGGCGCGTGCCAGCCGCTCTGGCCGCCTTCGCCGGCGTCGAATTCGACGGTCGCGCCATAGGGAGGGTCCGACTCCAGTGCCTTCTTGATCGCCTTCACGGCTTCCTTGGCGTCGAGGGTCGGCGGTGTGCGCACGCTGATCTTGGCCTCGGTGTAGGGCAGCAGCACGTTGCCGGCGTCGATCGGCTCGGGGTAGCCCGCCATGCCGGTGGTCGCGAGCTGTGGCCGCCAGGTGCGGTTCAGCACCATCTGCGGGAGATCTTCGACCATCGGCCTGGTCGTGCCGGCGAAGGGAAACTTGCGATAGACCTCCTCGCCCAGCACCTGAGCGGCCTGCTCTGCCTGCTTGATGCGCTGCGGCGGGATCTGCACGAAGAGCTCGGGCAGCTTCATCTCGCCGGTCGCCTCGTCTTCCAGCCGCGTCAGCAGGCTGCGCACGATGCGGAACGAGGAGGGCACGATCCCCGACGCATCGCCCGAGTGCACGCCCTCGTTCAGCACGCGCACCTTCAGCGTGCCCGCCGCGATGCCGCGCAGCGAGGTGGTGAGCCACATCCGGTCCCAGTCGCCGCAGCCTGAATCGAGGCAGACCACCAGCGACGGGTCGCCGATCCGGTCGATCAGGTGGTCGACGTAGAAGGGCAGGTCGTAGCTGCCGGACTCCTCACAACCCTCGATCATGATGACGCAGCGGGCGCGGGCCACCTTCTGCTCCTGCAGCGCCAGCAACGCCGCGAAACAGGCATACATCGCATAGCCGTCGTCGGCGCCACCGCGGCCGTAGAGCTTGTCGCCTTTCAGGACCGGGATCCACGGGCCCATGCCCTCGGCCCAGCCTTTCATCTCCGGCTGCTTGTCGAGATGGCCGTAGAGCAGCACGGTGTCGTCGCTGTCGCCGGGCACATCGATGAAGATCAGCGGCGTGCGGCCGGGCAGGCGCACCACCTCGAGCGTGGCGCTCGCGAAAGCGGAGAGGTGCCGGCGCGCCCAGGACTCCATGAGCTTCACCGCGTCCTCCATGTAGCCGTGCTCCTCCCACTTGGGGTCGAAAGCCGGCGACTTGTTAGGGATGCGGATGTAGTCGACGAGGGAGGGGACGATCTGGTCGTCCCAGAAGGCGCCGATGAAGGACTTGAGCTGCTCGGTGTTCATGGCGTCACCTTAGCGTCCTTGGCCGGGTCGAACCACGACGCGGCCCTGTCGAAGGCAGCGACGAGCTGCGCCGCCTCGACCGGATCGACCAGGGTCTCGAAGCCGTGGAGGATGCTGTTCCGCACCCGCCGCAGCGTGTCGAGCTGCTGGATCTTCTCTTTCGACAGGTTGAATTTCGGCTGGCTGAGCAGGCTCGCCAGGGGAACCGTCCGTCCGCCCGGGACGTCGGCCCGGCGCCTGACCTCGCGCTCGAAGTTCACTGCCGCGTTCAGCACGGCCTGGTACGGCATCTTGAGCTCGAGGAGCTGCCTGGGCGCGAGCGCTTCGACGGGTGCTCTCGGGGCCGGCGTCTGGGCGAGGTTGCGGAACAGCGGCCTCTGCCCGTCCGCCGGCTTCTCCTGTGCGATCTCCGGCAGGGCACCCTGCGCCTTCAGCTCCTCGATGCCGCTTCGGATGCTGATGAGATCGTCGCCCGTTTCCGGGGCGGGTGCGGGCTTGTCGGGGGGTGTGTCGTCCCGCCGGTCAACGCGCACCGGCGCCGGCTTCCGCAAGAGCAGGCTCTGGACCGCGAGCAGGCACAGGAACGCCACGCCGCCGGCCGTCAGCCCGTCGAGAGGCGCTTGCTTGAGATGTCCGACGATCGCGCCGTAGGCAGCGCCACCGGCGAGGGGGATCATCAACTCTTTCCAGAACGTACCCATTCAAACCAAAATCCCCGGCGCGCCAGCAAAAGACCGCCGCCGTACTAACAAACCTCGGCAGGGCGACCAAGCGGGGTAGGCGGGACAAGTCCGGCCATGGGCACGTTGACGCCCGGGCGCGCCTCGGCTACCCCCACGCACCCCCGAGGACCTCGTAAAAAAGTGCCCGATTCCGCCGTTTCCCACGATCTCGACGCGCGTCTGGCCGGCCATCCGGCCGGGCTGCGGCGCACCTTCGCGATCATCTCGCACCCCGATGCCGGCAAGACCACGCTGACGGAGAAGCTGCTGCTGTTCGGCGGCGCCATCCATGTCGCGGGCGCCGTGAAGGCGCGCGGCGAGGCCAGGCGCGCCCGCTCGGACTGGATGAAGATCGAGCAGCAGCGCGGCATCTCGGTGACCACCTCGGTGATGCATTTCGAATATGGCGGCGCGGTCTTCAACCTGCTCGACACGCCGGGCCACGAGGACTTCTCCGAGGACACCTACCGCACCCTGACCGCCGTCGATTCGGCCGTCATGGTGATCGACGCCGCCAAGGGCATCGAGGCGCGCACCCGCAAGCTGTTCGAGATCTGCCGGCTCCGCGACGTGCCGATCGTCACCTTCATCAACAAGATGGACCGCGAGTCCAAGGACCCGATCGAGCTGCTCGACGAGGTCGCCTCGACGCTGGCGCTCGACGTCTCGCCCATGACCTGGCCGACCGGCTCGGGCCAGAACTTCAAGGGCACCTACGATCTCGCCAACAACCGCATGCTGGTGTTCGACAACACCGACCGTAGCCGCATCGGCGAGGTTATCGAGAACTACACGATCTCCGACGCAGCCTTCGCGGAGGAGGTCGAACTGGTGCGCGCGGGTTATCCGGCGTTCGACCTCGAGAGCTATCGCGCCGGCCATCTCTCGCCGGTCTTCTTCGGCTCGGCCTACAACAATTTCGGCGTTAAGGAGCTCTTGGACGCGATCGCCGCCTGGGCGCCGCCGCCCAGGCCGCAGCCGGCCGAGCCGCGGCCGATCGAGCCGACGGAGCCCAAGGTCTCGGGCTTCGTGTTCAAGGTTCAGGCCAACATGGACCCCAACCACCGCGACCGCATCGCCTTCCTGCGGCTCTGCTCGGGCAAGTTCCGTCGCGGCATGAAGCTCACGCAGATGGGCACCTCCAAGGTCATGGCGGTCAACTCGCCGATCCTGTTCTTCGCCCGCGAGCGCGAGATCGTCGACGAGGCCTGGCCGGGCGACATCATCGGCATTCCCAACCACGGCGTGCTTAGGGTCGGCGACACGTTGACCGAGGGCGAGACGATCAAGATCACGGGCATCCCCAATTTCGCGCCGGAGATCCTGCGCCGCGTGCGGCTGGAGGACCCGATGAAGTCCAAGCAGCTCAAGCGTGCGCTCGACGACCTCGCGGAGGAGGGCGTCACCCAGGTGTTCCGGCGCGTGATCGGCGGCGACAACATCGTGGGCGTCGTGGGCGAGCTGCAGCTCGACGTGCTCAAGACGCGCGTCGAGGCGGAGTATTCCGTGGCCATCGACCTCGAGGTCGCGCCGTTCGAGACGGCGCGCTGGATCTCGGCCGAGAGCAAGGCCGACCTCGAAGCCTTCATGTCGGCCAATCGCGGCGGCATGTCGGAAGACCGTGACGGTTCGCCGGTCTTCCTGGCGCGCAACGCCTGGGAGTTGGGCTACATCTCCGAGAAGAGCCCGAAGATCAAATTCTCGGACACCCGCGAGCGCGCCTAGGCATTGGAGGGCGCCACTCCAGTGGTGTGCTCGTTCCGCCTCTAAGGCTTCCGCTCGGTCGCCGGTACGGTGACTCCGTCGGCGCGCAGCCGCGCCAGCTCGTCGGCCTTCAGGCCCAGCACCTCGCTCAGCACCGCATCGGTGTGCTGGCCGAGCGTCGGGGCAGGGCTCCTGATCTCGCTCTTGCCGCCGGTGTGCAGGCGGATGGCCGAGATCGGCACGCGGGTCTTGCCGCGGCGCGGATGCTGCACGTCGACCCAGTAGCCGCGCGCCTCGAGGTGCGGATCGTAGGCGACCTCGCGCGCCGTCTTCACCGGAGCGCAGGGAATGTGCGCGTCGTTCAGCGCGGCCAGGATCTCGTCCTTGGTGCGGCTGGCCGTCCAGGCGCCCACCATGTCGTCGATCGCCGGCATGTTCCTGGCGCGACCGGGCGTCGTCGCATAATCGGGATCCGTCAGCAGGTCCTCGCGATTCATCATCCCGCACAGGGAGACCCAGTGCCGCTCGGCCGAGGTGAAGATCGCGACATAACCGTCGCGGCAGCGATAGGTGTTGTAGGGCGCGATCGCCAGCGCCGGATGACGGTTGCCCGTGCGGTCGGGCACCCGGTCGCCGTCCATCACCGCGCCCAGCGCCGAGGCGATCGAGACGGCGCCGGCTTCGTGCATGGCGACCTCGACCCGTTGTCCCGTGCCGGTGCGCTCGCGCTGGACCAGCGCGCCCAGGATGCCGGCACAGAGATGGATGCCGGCGAGGAAGTCGCAGACGGCCGCGCCCGCCTTGGTCGGTGGCCCGTCGGCGTCGCCGGTCGCATTGGTGATGCCGCTCATCGCCTGCACGGTGACGTCCATGGCCGGCAGGTCGCGGTAGGGCCCGTCGAGGCCGAAGCCCGAACTGCCGCCGTAGACCAGACGCGGGTTGAGCGTGCGCAGCGCATCGTAGCCCAGGCCCAGACGGTCCATGACGCCGGCCGCAAAGTTCTCGATCAGCACGTCGGCCTTCTCGACCAGGGCGAGGAAGATCTCCCTGCCGCGCGGCTGCTTGAGGTCGAGAACCACCGACTCCTTGTTCGAGTTCAGCATGACCAGCGGGTAGGGCTCGACCTCGCGCTTGCGGCGGCGCACCACGTCGCCCTCGGGCGGCTCGATCTTGAGGACGCGCGCGCCCATGAAGGCGAGCTGCAGGCCACAATAGGGGCCGTTGTAGATCTGCCCCAGGTCGAGGACGAGCATTCCGTCGAGAGGGCGGCGAATGGTCATGTAGCTTCCTCCATGGCCGACTCTATCGCGAACCTGCGGCGCGTGGGATCGGAAGCGCATATCGTACTGCGAAGCGACGCTTGTTGGGGCTCCCGGGAATGTGCTTTACCGTCGGCTCGCGAGGGGAAGGGGAACTACCGCCGACCGTGGCCGACGAGACCGTCCGACCGTCCGAGCAAGGCTGGCGCGAGCGCCTCCACCGGGAGGAGCTGAACGGCTTCGCCTTCGCCTTCAAGGCCCGCGCCATTGCGCTCGGTGCCGTCGTGCTCTGGGTCGTGCTCTCGGCCTCGATGTCGCGCCTGCCCTTCCTGCTGACCGCCGCGGCGATCTTCTTCGGCGTCGGCCTCGTCGCCTATCGTGCCCGCGACCACAAGCAGATGCTGGCGATCCAGGGTCTCTGCGCCTCGGTCGACGTGGCGATCATCGTGCTGGCCAGCCACATGCCCGACGGCGACTGGAACGAATGGGCGCTGCAGACCTGGCTCCGGCGCTCCGCCTTTCTCTACTTGGTCGCCTACGTCGCCAGCAGCGCGCTCACCTTCTCGGTCAAGGTGGTGCTGATCTCCGGCCTCGCCGCGACGCTCGGCCTCTGCGTCTCGTTCGCCTGGGCGCTCTATGCCGCGGCCCATGTCGACTCATTCAAGGGCTTCATCTCCGACGGGCCCTACGACCTGCTGCGCCAGCTCATGCAGATCCAGAACGTCGAGCCCTGGGTGTTCATGATGAACCAGGTGGTGCTGCTCGCCATCACCACCGGCCTGATCGCCGGCGCCATCTGGCGCGCGCGCCGCCATGTCGAACGCGCCGTGCAGGCCGAGGCTCAGCGCTCCAATCTCGGCCGCTTCTTCTCGCCCCAGGTCGTGACGCGGCTTGCCGAAAACGCGGCGTCGCTCGACGGCGGCCGGACGCAGAACGCCGCCGTGCTGTTCATCGACATCATCGGCTCGACGCGGCGCATGGAGAGTTTCACGCCCGAGCAGGTGATCGAGGCGGTGCGTGCGTTCCACCAGCGGGTCGTGCCCATCGTGTTCCGCCACAACGGCGCGGTCGACAAGTTCCTCGGCGACGGCATCATGGCGGTGTTCGGCGCACCCGAGAAGCAGCCTGACGACGCACGCGACGCCGTGCTCTGCGCCGTCGAGGTGCTCGACACGGTCGACCGCTGGAGCGTCGATCGCGTGGCGCGGGGCTACATCCCCGTCACGGTCGGCCTCGGCATCCACTACGGCCCGGTGATCCAGGGCAATGTCGGCATCGAGGACCGGCTGGAGTTCACGACGCTCGGCGACACCGTGAACCTCGCGAGCCGGCTGGAAGGCATGACCCGCCAGCACGGGGCCGGTATCCTGATCAGCCGCGAGACGCTCGAGGCGGCAGAGCGCTCGAATCCGCTGCCGCCCGAGATCAGGTCGCGCTGCCGCGACCTCGGCTACCTGCCGATCGCGGGCCACGAGGCGCCGATCGACGTCATCGCCATCAACAGAAGGAAAGAAAAGACATGACCGCCGTGAAGCGCATCGATCCGGGGCCGCGCCTCTCCGAGGCCACGATCCTCGACGACCGCATCCACTGCTCGGGCATGATCCCGGAGGACACCTCGACCGACATCCGCGACCAGGTGCGGCAGGTTCTGGGCGAAATCGATTCGCTGCTGGCCAGGGGCGGCAGCGACAAGACGAGGATCCTGAGCGCCGTGGTCTGGCTCGCGGACATTCGCGACTTCGCGGCCATGAACGAGATCTGGGACGCCTGGGTCGTGCCCGGCCTGACGCCGGCGCGGGCCACCGTCGAGGCCAAGCTGACGGATCCGAAGATGAAAGCAGAAATCATGGTCGTGGCAGCCATCTAGTCTGCTAAGGTCCGCCGCCGCCAGTTTCCAACGCGAATTTCAACGGAGGAGAAGACAATGAGCATCAAGCGCATCAACGCCGGCCCGCGCATGTCGAGCGCCGTCGTGCACGGCAACACGGTCTATCTCGCCGGCCTGACCGCCGACGACACCAAGGCCGACGTGAAGGGCCAGACCAAGCAGATCCTCGACAAGATCGACAAGTTCCTGAAGGAGGCCGGCACCGACAAGTCGAAGATCCTCTCGGCCAACATCTGGCTGACCGACATCAAGACCTGGAGCCAGATGAACGAGGTGTGGGACGCCTGGGTGTCGCCCGGCAACACCCCGGCCCGCGCCACCGTCGAGGCCAAGCTCGCCAACCCGGCGCTCTCTGTCGAGATCATGGTGCAGGCGGCTCTCTAAAGACTTCTTCGCCGCAAAAGGAAAAGGGCCGGCAATCGCCGGCCCTTTTTTATCTGTGTGTCCTGAGGGCTAGTTGATCGGCCCCATGATCTTGCCCGGGTTCATGATGTTGTCCGGGTCGATCGCCTTCTTGATCGAGCGCATCAGCGACATCGCCTCGCCGTGCTCCTCGTAGAGGTACTTGATCTTGCCGATGCCGACGCCGTGCTCGCCGGTGCAGGTGCCGCCGAGGTTCTGCGCGCGGGCGATCATGCGGTCGTTGAGCGCCTCGGCACGCGGCAGGTAGGTCGGATCGTCCGGGTTCACCATCATGGTGAGATGGAAGTTGCCGTCGCCGACATGGCCCACGATCGGCGCGTAGAGGCCGCTCTTCACGATGTCCTTCTGGGTCTCGAGGATGCATTCGGCGAGGTTGGAGATCGGCACGCAGACGTCGGTCGCCCACATGCCCCAGCCCGGCCGTGCGGCCTTGGCCGCCCAGGCCGCGTCGTGGCGCGCCTGCCACATCCTGCTGCGCTCCTCGGCCTGGCCGGTCCAGGCGAAGTCGCCGCCGCCATTCTCGGCGGCCAGCGCCTGCACCATCTCGGCCTGCTCCTTGGTGCCGGCCTCGGTGCCGTGGAACTCGAGCAGCAGCAGGTTCTTGTCGGGCAGCGTGAGCTTGGAATACTTGTTCACCGTGTCGACGGTCTCGGTGTCCATCAGCTCGATGCGCGCCACCGGAATGCCCGACTGGATGGTCTGGATCACGGTGTTGACCGCGCCCTCGAGCGTGTCGAACGCGCAGGTCGCGGCGACCATCGACTCGGGGATGCCGTAGAGACGCAGCGTGATCTCGGTGATGACGCCCAGCGTTCCTTCCGAGCCCACGAACAGCTTCACCAGGTCGTAGCCCGCGCTCGACTTGCGGGAGCGGCGGCCGAGCCGCATCAGCCGGCCGTCCGGCGTCACGACCTGCAACGACAGCACGTTCTCGCGCATCGTGCCGTAGCGCACGGCGTTGGTGCCCGAGGCGCGGGTGCTGGTCATGCCGCCGATCGAGGCGTCGGCGCCGGGATCGATCGGGAAGAAAAGGCCTGTGGCGCGGATGTACTCGTTGAGCTGCTTGCGCGTTACGCCCGGCTGCACGACCACGTCGAGATCGGCCTCGTTGACCTGCAGCACCCGGTTCATCCGGCTGACATCGAGCGAGATGCCGCCGTTCGGCGCGCTGATGTGGCCCTCGAGCGACGTGCCGGTGCCGAACGGGATGATCGGCGTCTTGTGGCGGCCGCAGAGCTGCACGATCTGCTGCACCTCCTCGGCCGACTCCGCGAAGACCACGGCGTCGGGCAGGTGCGCTTCGTGGTACGAAATGTCCTTGCCGTGCTGCTCGCGCACGGCGTGCGCGGTGCTCACGCGCTCGCCGTAGAGCCTCTTCAGCTCGGCGATGGTGGCGTCGACGTTGAGGGGTCTCGCCTGGGCCGCTGCAGCCATGCTCGTTCTCCTAGCGTAAGCCGTTTGGATACGCTCAAATGCGGCCAAAGCCAACCTGCGGAGCCGCCCCATGCGCGACGTCTATGTGATCGGCGCCTATACGACCGCCTTCAAGAAACATCCCGGCATGAGCTTCGGCGACCTCGCGCGCGAGGCCTATATGGGCACGCTCGGGGACGCCGGCATGAAGACCGGCGCCGACATCGAGTCGGGCTGGCTGGGCAATTGCGGCATGGGCTTCTGGGGCCAGAACTCGATCCGCGGCCAGGCGCTGTTCCAGCCGCTGGTGGAAGAGGGGCTGTTTCCCGAGCGCGTGCCGATGTTCAACGTCGAGAATGCCTGCGCCACTGCCTCGACCGCCTTCATGGGCGCCTGGAAAGACGTGCTGGCGGGCACGCACGAGCTCTCCTTCTGCATCGGAATCGAAAAACTCTTCAGCCCCGATGCGCCGGAGCGCACGGCGGGCCTCTTCAACCAGGGCTACATCACCAGCCAGCACGACCGCCTGGTCGACGAGATGAACCGGGTGGGCAAGATGGTCGGCTCGGAGTTCAAGCCGGGCGACGACCGCACGATCTTCATGGACACCTACGCCATGCAGGCCAAGTGGCACATGTGGAAGTACGGCACGACGCAGGCGCAGATCGCCGCCGGCGCGGCCAAGAACCACAATTACGGCGCGCTGAACGAGAAGGCGCAGTACCGCTTCCAGATGACGACGCAGTCGGTGCTGGAGGACCGGCCGGTGTCGTATCCGCTGACGCGCGCCATGTGCGCGCCGATCGGCGACGGCGCGGCGGGCGCGCTGCTCTGCTCGAAGGAGTATCTCGAGAAGCTGCCCAAGGAGGTCCGCGAGCGCGCGGTGAAGATCGCGGGCGTCGGCTTCTCCGGCGGCAAGTATCGCAGCCTCGACGAGCCGGGACTGACGCGTGCCGCCGGCGACAAGGCCTACAGGATGGCGGGTCTGGGGCCCGAGGACATCGACGTCGCGGAGGTGCACGACGCCACGAGCTTCTGCGAGATCTACCAGTGCGAGATGCTGCGCTTCTGTCCCGAGGGCGAGGGCGGCAGGTTCGTCGAGTCGGGCGCCACCGGCCCCGGCGGCAAGCTGCCGGTCAACACCTCGGGCGGGCTCGTCTCCAAGGGCCACCCGGTGGGCGCGACCGGTCTCTCGATGCTGGCCGAACTCACGACCCAGCTCCGCGGCGAGGCGGGCGCGCGCCAGGTGAAGGGCGCGGAAGTCGCACTGGCCGAGAACGGTGGCGGCGTCATCGGCATGGAAGAGGCCGTAGCCTCCGTGGTGATTCTCCAGCGCCCTTGAAACGGGCGGCCCAATTCCAACATGGTGTCTCCCGGTAAGGAAAAAGGGGAGACACCGGAATGACCATCCGCTTCGACAATCGCGTCGCCATCGTCACGGGCGCGGGTAACGGGCTCGGCCGCGCGCATGCGCTGCTGCTGGCGAGCCGCGGCGCCAGGGTGGTGGTGAACGATCCGGGCGGTGCGGTCGACGGGAAAGGCGGCGACCATGCCGCTGCCGACCAGGTCGTGGCCGAGATCAAGGCGGCGGGCGGCCAGGCCGTGCCGAACTACGACTCGGTCGCCGACCCGAAGAGTGCGGCCAACATCGTCAAGACCGCGGTCGATTCCTTCGGCACCGTCGACATCGTCGTGAACAATGCCGGCGTCCTGCGCGACAAGACTTTCCACAACATGACGACCGAGGATTTCGACTTCGTCGTGAAGGTCCACTTCCTCGGCACCGCCTACGTGACGCACGCCGCCTGGCCGATCCTGCGCGCCAAGGCCTATGGCCGCGTCGTCGTCACCTCGTCGAACTCCGGCATCTACGGCACGTTCGGCCAGGCCAACTACGGCGGCGCCAAGCTCGCCGTCGTGGGCTTCATGAACTCGCTGCGCCTGGAAGGCCAGAAGTACAACATCATGGTGAACGCGCTGGCGCCGATCGCCGCCACGCGTATGACCGAGAGCCTGATGACGCCGGAAGCGCTGGCCAAGTTGCGGCCCGAATATGTCTCGCCGATGGTGGCGTACCTGTGCAGCGAGCAGTGCCAGCGCACCGGTGACATCTGGAGCGCGGGCGCCGGGTCCTTCGCGCGCATCGAGTATCGCGAGGCCGAGGGCTTGCGTGTCGCGGGCCGTGCACCGACCGTCGAGGACGTGGCGGACAACATCGACCGGATCGCCGACGTCTCGGCGTCCCGCGTGTTTCGCACTTCCGGCGAGGAAGTTGCCGCCGTCGTGAGCGGCTCCTGATCGGCGCGGTGCCAGTGACCGACCGCCTCGCGCCCGTGGCCGAGTGGCTGCAGCGCGAGGGCCGGCTCGTCGCCAAGCCGGCCGCCTTCATCGAGCAGCTCGTCGACCGCGTGCAGGCAGTCGGCCTGCCGCTGTGGCGCATGTATGTCGGCCTGCAGCTCGTCCATCCGCAGCTCCAGGCGATGGGCTACCTGTGGAAACGCGGGGCGCCGGTCGAGACGATTACGCGCGCCTACGGCGTGCAGTTCACGCCGGCCTATATCGGCAGCCCGCTCAAGGAGGTGCGCGAGACCGGCCTGCCGGTGCGTTACCGGCTCGATCGCCTGACCGACGGCCATCATGTCGTGCTGCACGAGGTCCGCGAGGGCGGCGGCACCGACTACTTCTCGCTGCCCATGCACATCCGCCGTGACGGGCCGATGCCGGTGGTGGCGTTCGCCACCGATGCGAGGGGCGGATTCAGCGAGCAGGATATCGGTGACCTCACCCGTCTCGTCGACATGATGGGTGCGGTGACGGAGATGCACATCGAGGAGAGCGTCGCCCATACCGTCGCCGACACCTATCTCGGCCGCCAGATCGGCCAGCGCGTGCTGAACGGTGCCATTCGCCGCGGCGAGGGCGAGGAGATCCGCGCCGTGCTGTGGTTCTCCGACCTGCGCGACTTCACCGGCCTCAACGAGCGCCTGCCGCCGGACCAGGTGCTGGAGCTGCTCAACAACTACTTCCAG
Organism: uncultured Reyranella sp.; assembly: GCA_964415585.1. Lineage (GTDB taxonomy): Bacteria > Pseudomonadota > Alphaproteobacteria > Reyranellales > Reyranellaceae > Reyranella. The sequence continues at coordinate 19,217 of CAYQAY010000034.1, read as the reverse complement.
CTCGTGGGCGACGCGCTCTCGAAGCACGGCGGCGAGATCCTGAAGTTCATCGGCGATGGTATCATGGGCTACTTCCCGGCCGAGGACGCGCTGTTCATGCCGATGGTGACGGCCGCCGCGCTCGACGCCGCCCGCCAGCTCATCGCCGACGCCGATGCCGCCAACGAGGCGCGCGCCGCCGGCGGCGCCGAGCCGATGCGTTTCGGCATCGGTCTGCATGTCGGGACGGTGACCTTCGGCAACATTGGCACCGAGGACCGGCTCGACTTCACGGTGATCGGCTCGGCGGTCAACCGCGCCTCGCGGCTGGAGGGCCTCACCAAGGCGCTGGGCGTGCGGGTCTGCGCCTCGGCCGAGTTCAACGAAAATTGCCCGCGTCCCATGAAGTCGCTGGGCAAGCACCGGCTGCGCGGTGTGCGCGAGCCTTTGGAGATCTATACTCTGCCCGACTGACGGTCGGGGGCACGGATGACCGACGGCGACAGCGCATCGAGGGCCAAACCGGGACAGGCTGAGACTTCCTCCTCGACCTGGCTGCGCGTCATCGCAGCACTGGTCTTTGTCGGCTCCGCCGTCGTCGCGGCGATCGTACAGACGCCGCCTGCCTATGTCGGGCTTGCCGTCATCGTCGTCCTCTGCATCATGATGGCATTCGTCGGAGTCGCAACGCCACGGCACTATGCGATCGGTGCCTTCGTCGTGACGGCAATTCTCGCAGGCGCAGCGATCGCCGCCCGACCGTTCTGGCAGGTGAAGGGCTCTGATTTCCTGAAGCTGGCGGTGCCGGCCGTGTTGTTCGGCGTCTCGATGCTGTTCTGGGAGGAGCGCGACAATCCCAAGCACTGGGTGAAGAACGTGGCGGGCATCCTGGCTGCCGCGATTGTCGCAACCGTCATCTATGTCTGCCTTTTCGGCGACTACGCGGGCTTCTTCGCGAAGCTGTGGCTGATCGGTGTCGGTGCCGTCGCCTTGACCGGGTTGGCGAAAACTGCGGGCAAGGCCTGGCAATGGCCCTTGTCGATCCTGGCGGTTGCGGCAATGGCCGGAATCCTCGTTCGTCGCAGCTATGCCGATCTTCCCGATCGGCTCACGGTCTGGACCGCGCAGATCGGCGAATGGACGCATACGGCAAGGATCTGGCCGATCGTCCTTGCGGCGATCTTCTGGCTGCTGGCTTGCCTGCCAGCACGCCTTAGCCGCCAGCAGGTTCTGACAGGCCTGGCGTTGATTGTGCTTGCCGGTGTGATCGGTCGGGAAATCTGGACGCTGGTGAGCCGGTAGAGCGGCCTGTGCTTCAGACCTGCGCCTTCCAGCCTTCTATCCAGGTCAGCGCCTCCTCGTCGGGCAGC